>CAXTBB010000049.1:5519-28840 GCA_964242305.1 uncultured Solirubrobacteraceae bacterium | reverse complement strand
AGGAGGACCTCGACGCCGACTCGCTGGACCTCTACACGCTCGTCCAGGAGCTCGAGGACACCTACGGCGTGACGATGACCGACGAGGAGGCCAGCCGCATCACCTCCGTCGGACTGGCCCTCGACTTCGTCACGGCGCGCGTGCCCGCCTAGGCGGTGCTGCTGCGCGATCTGTTCGACGCGCTTCCCGAGCCGCTGCGCCGTCAGGCCCTCACGCACGCCTCGTGGGTCAGCTCCCGCGCGGAATCCTACGATCGCCTCGCCCTCCTGGGGGACTCGGTGCTCGGCCTCGCCATCACCGCGCACATCTGGCCGCTGCTGGGCGAGTACGGGGCGGGCCAGCTGACCAAGGTGCGCGCGCAGACGGTGTCGGGACGCTCGTGCCGCAAGGTCGCCGAACGCCTGGGGGTGCCGGACCGCCTGCGTGAGCTCGCGCCGGAGGAGTCGCCCGCCAACGAGGCGCTCACCCACACCGAGCGCGTCCTGTCGCAGATCTGCGAGGCGGTCATCGCCGCCTGCTACCTCGCGCACGGCTTCGAGACGACAGCCGCTGCGGTCGTCGACGCGTTCGCGCCCGAGCTCGACCGCGCGCTCAACGACCCCGGGGACTTCAAGTCGGCCCTGCAGGAGGCGCTGGCCCGGCACGGCCAGGTCGTCGCCTACGAGGTGGTCGGGGAGGACGGGCCGCCGCACGACCGGACCTTCGAGATGGCCGCGATCGTGGCCGGGGAGGAGGTCGCGCGCGGGTCGGGACGGTCCAAGAAGGACGCCGAGCAGGCGGCAGCGTCCGCCGCACTAGACAAGATGCCCAGCTGATGCACCTGCGCTCGCTCACCCTCAAGGGCTTCAAGTCGTTCCCCGACCGCACCCGGCTGGAGTTCAGCCCAGGCGTGTCGGTGATCGTGGGGCCCAACGGGTCCGGCAAGTCCAACATCACCGACGCGGTGCTGTGGGCGCTGGGCGAGCAGTCGCCTCTGAATGTCCGCGGGCAGTCGATGCAGGACGTCATCTTCGCGGGCGCGCACGGGGTGCAGGCGCGCTCGGAGGCCGAGGTCGAGGTCGTGCTCGACAACACCGACGGCATCGATTTCCCGATGAGCGAGATCTCGATCTCGCGGTCTCTGGATCGCACGGGGGAGGGCGGGTACAAGATCAACGGGGCGCGCTGCCGCCTGACCGACGTGACCGAGGTGATGTCGGACACCGGCCTGGGCAAGGAGATGCACTCCGTCGTCTCCCAGGGCCGCGTCACCGCGATCGTCACCTCCAAGCCGCGCGACCGCCGCGTGCTGATCGAGGAGGCGGCCGGGCTGGGCAAGCACCGCAAGCGCCGGCGCCGCGCCCAGCTCAAGCTCGACCGGACGACGGACAACCTGGACCGCGCGCTGGACGTCGAGCGGGAGGCGCGCTCGCGGCTGCGGCCGCTGAAGCGGCAGGCCGAGGCTGCGGAACTGCACGCCCGGCTGGAGCGGCAGTCGCTGGAGGCCCGCTGGTCGCTGGCGCGGGACGACGCCCGGGCGGCGCGCGCGGCGCTCGCGGCCGCCGAGGCCGATTCCTTCGCTGCCCGTCAGGTGGCCGCGGCCGTCGAAGCCGAGCTCACCGAGGTGGCCGCGCGGCGCGAGCTGGCCGAGAACGCGCTGGCAGCCCGAGGCAACGAGCGGGAGGAGCTGTCGTCGGCGTACCACCGGGCGCGTTCGGCCGGCGAGCGCGTCGAGAGCCGGCAGGAGTCCGCGGCCGACGCCGCAACCCGCCTCACCGATCGCGCGCAGCGCCGGCGCGCGCTCGTCGAAGCCCTCGAGAGCGAGGCCGCCGTCGACGAGCCCGACGAGGCGGGGGCGGAGCGCGTGGCCTCGCTCGAGCGTGAGCTGGAGCAGCTGAGTGCCGACCGCGCGGTGCGGCTGGAGGCCGAGCTGGCCGCGCTGGCGACCCAGCGCGAGGCGGCGGCCGCCGAGGTGGCCCGCTGCGCGGCGGTCGCCGCCGATGCGGACGCCGCCCGGGTCGCCGCCGACGAGGCCTTCGAGGCACTGCGCAGCGCCCGCCGCGACGCCGAGCGCGCGGCCGACACCGCCCGCCGCGAGGCCGCCCGCATCGGCGCCGACCTCGCCGGCGTCAACCAGTTCCTGCGCTCCCAGGCCGGCGCGCCCGGCGGCGCCCGCGCGCTGGGGGACGGGCTGCGGGCCAAGCCGGGGTTCGAGCTCGCGCTGGCAGCGGTGCTGGGCCCGCGCCTGCGGGCCGCGGTCGCCGCCGATCTTCCCGCCGCTCTGGAGCTGGTGGCTGGCGCCGGCGCGGATGGCGGCGCCGCCCTGGTTCAAACTGCGGGCAATGAGGGAGACGGTTCGGCCGGGGTCCATGCACTTGCGGCCCCCACAGGGACGCAATCGCATGAACCCACCCCCCTCATTGCCGCCGTCGTCTGGAGCGACGCCGCGGCCGAGGCCCTCGCCCGAACCCTCCTGCACGACGTCTACGTGGTTGACGAGATCCCCGCCGACTTCGCGGGCGTCGCGGTCACCAAGGACGGCCTGGTCTGGGACGGCCGCGCGCGGGAGCTGCGCCGCGTCCCCGCCGGGGGCGAGGACCGCGTGCTCGCCGAGCGCAACCGGCGCGACGCGCTGGTCGCGCAGGTGGAGGAGGCCGCGCAGGCCGAGGTGGCCGCGAAGGCGGCGGTCGAGGCCGCGGTCGCAGACGCGCGCGAGTCCGACAGCGCCCGCGAGGCGGCCGACCGCGCCGCTCGCAGCGCCCGCCGTACCCACGCCGACGCGCAGGAGGCCGAGCGCCAGGTCGCCCGTGCCGCCGAGGCCCGCCGCCGCGAACCCGACGACGCGGAGACGGCCACGCGCCGGGCGCAGATCTCAGCGGCGATCACCGCCGAGCGCCGCTTCCTCGAGCGCGCCGCGCGCGAGCGCGAGCAGCGCGCCGCCCGCATCGCCGCCGAGCGCGACCGGGCGGGGGACGACGAGGCGCTCGCACCGCTCGCCGAGCGGTTGGCCGCCGCCCTGAAGACCGCCGCGGAGGCGATCGTCGAGCGCGTGACCGCGCTCGACGCCGCGCTGAAGGCCGAGCGCGAGACCGGCGACAAGCTCGCCGGCGAGCTGCGGGCGTGCGCGCAGCAGGAGGCGCAGGTCCAGGCCCGCCTGAAGGCCCAGGGCGAGACGGTGACCCGCGCCGAGGTCCGCGCCCAGCAGGTGCGCGACCAGGCCGCCGACGCCGAGCAGACGCTCCGCGCCCTGGCCGAGACGCTCGGGCTCGAGGCCGAGGCCGCCGAGGAGCCGCTCCCCGACGAGGAGCGCCAGGCGCTGGCCGGCCGCATCGAGCGCCTCCAGAAGCGCCGCGAGTCGCTCGGGCCCGTCAACCCGCTGGCCAAGGCCGAGTACGACGAGGCCGTCGCCCACGTCGAGGAGCTGGAGACCCAGCGCGAGGACCTCGAGGCCGCCATGCGCGAGCTGCAGGGCATCATCAAGGACACCGACCAGCGCATCAAGCAGGCCTTCGAGGAGACCTTCACCGCCGCGGCGACCAACTTCGAGGAGGTCGTCCAGCAGCTGTTCCCGGGCGGCCGCGGGCGGCTGCGCCTGGTTCGCGAGGACGCCGGCCCGCGCCCGGTCCTCGGCGGCGCCGACGCCGACACGGCGGAGAGCGCCGAGGCGGCGGCCGAGGTCGAGGAGACCCGCGACGAGGACGAGGAGCTCGGCGTCGAGATCGAGATCACGCCCGCGGGCAAGGCCACCAAGCGCCTGTCCCTGCTCTCCGGCGGCGAGAAGTCGATGACCGCGCTGGCCTTCCTGTTCGCCGTCTTCCTGGCCCGGCCGTGCCCGTTCTACATCCTCGACGAGGTCGAGGCCGCGCTCGACGACATCAACATCGATCGCTTCCTGACCCTGCTACGCGGCTACGCCGACCGCGCGCAGTTCATCGTGGTCACGCACCAGCGGCGCACGATGGAGGCCGCGGACTGCCTCTACGGCGTCTCGATGGCCGGCAACGGCGTCTCGAAGGTCGTCTCCCGCCGCCTCCCGCGCGAAGCCGCCGCTTAACGACGGACGGCCGCACCGGAGTGCGGCCGCCATCGGGATGAGCATGCTTCAGGTGGTGAAGCGAGGGCGCAGCGCGACGGCGGCGCCGGCCACGCACAGCGCGATCAGCGCCGCCGTGCCCGCGAGGCCCCACTTGATCCCGTCGTCCGCCGGCGCCGACACGTGCGACGGGGCAGGGGCGGGGGAGGCGGGGCGCCCGCGGAGCACGACGTGGTCCGCCGGGCTGATCTGGGCGGCGTCGGAACGGTCGGAGCTGCGCACGGCCGGGCTCGCCTGACGCTGCGCGGCGTCCGACCCGCTCCCGACGTAGCTCGTGACGGCCGGCTGGCTCGTCGCGCTGTGCGGGGCGGGGGCGCCGACCGGCTCGACCGGCATGGCGTGGGCGACGGGGACGCCGACCGCGGCGGCCGTGAAGGCCAGGGCGAGGATGCGGGTGAAGCGTGTGAACATGAGATGACCTCCTGAGTGGTGTGAATGGGTGGGACCGACAGGAGGAAGGCTCCCGCCGATCCGGGCCTGCGCCCACCGCCCCCGGGGGTGGTTCTCGCCACCCCCGGTTTGCATCCCCGGCGACCACCGCCGAGAATGGCCGCGATGCCCGAATCGCCGCTGGCCCCGCACGCCGGCTCGCCTCTCGATCTCAAGGCGCGCCTCGAGGCCGACCGCCTCGGCGATCCCTACGTGGTCTTCCGCGACCCGGACGGCGCCCAGCGGCTGGTCCGGCTGGACCCGGCGGAGGACCGGCTCGCCGTCGGCCGCCAGCCCGACTGCGCCATTCCCCTGCCGTGGGACACGGGCGTCTCCCGCGTCCACGCCCAGCTCGAGCGCCTCGGCGGGGCCTGGACCGTCCTCGACGACGGCCTGTCGCGCAACGGCTCCTTCGTCAACGGGCGCCGTCTCCACGGGCGGCACCGCCTGACGGACGGCGACGTGCTGCGCTTCGGCGAGACGCTGGTCGCCTTCCGCGACCCCGTCCCGCCCACTCAGGGCACCGTCCCCGCCGAGGACGGCGCCGGCGAGATCCGCATCTCCGACGCGCAACGGCGGGTCCTCGTCGCGCTCTGCCGCCCGTTCCGCGACCACGCGCCGTTCGCGGTCCCGCCCACCAACGCCCAGATCGCCGCCGAGCTGTTCCTCAGCCAGGACGCCGTGAAGTCCCACCTGCGGGCGCTGTTCGAGAAGCTCGGCGTCGAGGACCTCCCGCACAACCGAAAGCGGGCGCGGCTGGTCGAGCTGGCCTTCGACACGGGTGCCGTCCAGCGCAGCGAGCTCTGACGCGGGAGTGCTCGGCGCGGGGACCGAGCTGGCGGGCTACCGCATCGAGGGCGTCCTCGGCCGCGGCGGGATGGGCACGGTCTACGCCGCGCGCCAGCTCTCGCTGGACCGCCCCGTCGCGCTGAAGGTCCTGGCCGGCGAGCCGGCGGGCGGCCCGGCGGCGGAGCGCTTCCGCCGCGAGGCCGAGCTGCAGGCCGCGCTCGAGCACCCGCACGTGGTCACCGTCTACGAGGCGGGGACGGCGCCCGAGGGACTGTTCATCGCCATGCAGCTGATCCGCGGGACGACGCTGCGCGACGCGATCGGCGACGGGATGGAGCCCGACACGGCGCTCGCCCTGCTGGCGCCGGTGGCGGACGCGCTCGACGCCGCCCACGCCGGCGGCCTCGTGCACCGCGACGTCAAGCCGCGCAACATCCTCATCGACGAGCAGGGCCGCGCCCACCTCGCCGACTTCGGCCTGGTCAAGGGCCTGGGGCCGTCGCTGACCGAGCCCGGGCACTTCATGGGGACGGCCGACTACGCCTCGCCCGAGCAGGTGCGCGGCGAACCGCTGTCACCGGCCGCGGACGTCTACGCCTTCGCCGCCGTCCTCTACGAGTGCCTGGCCGGCGCGGTCGTCTTCCCCCGCCCGGACCTGTCGGCGGCGCTCTACGCCCACGCCCACGAGCCGCCCCCACCCGTGTCGAGCCGTCGCGCCGGTCTGCCGACCACCCTCGACGCGCCGATCGCGCGGGGCCTGGCCAAGGACCCGACCGCGCGGCCGCCATCGGCCTGCGCCCTGCTGGAGGCAGTCGTCGCGGCGCTGCAGCCGACCGTCACCGTCGGGGTCGAGCGCCGTCCGGTCACCGTCGTCTGCGCCGGGTTCGCCGCCCGTGCGGACGATCCCGAGCTGCTCCGAGCCGAGCTCGACCGCCACGCCGAGGCGGCCACCACGATCGTCGAGCGCCACGGCGGCACCGTCCGCGACACCACGGGCGGGACGGTGCTCGCCGTGTTCGGGGCCGAGCGCATCCGCGAGGACGACGGCCTGCGCGCCGTGCGCGCGGCCCGGGAGCTCGCTGCCGCCGGCGCCGCCTGCGGCGTCGACTCCGGGCTTGCCGTCCTCGGCGACGAGGTGGCCGGCGCCGCGGTCGGCGCCGCCGTGGCGCTGCGCCACCGCGCCGACGCGGGCGAGGTCCGGTTCGGCGACGGCGTGCGCCGGCTTGTCGGCGCCGAGCTGGACGGCGACGAGCCCGCGCCGCCGCCCGGTCCGCTCGTCGGGCGCGACCGGGAGCTGGCCGCACTGCGCGCCGAGGTCGCGCAGGCCGCCGGCGAGCGCACCTGCCGGCTGGTCACGGTGCTCGGGCCGGCCGGAATCGGCAAGTCCCGGCTGGTCCGTGAGCTCGGCCCTGACGTCGTCGGCCGCTGCCAGCCGTACGGAGAGGGGTCGACCTTCCGGCCGCTGTCCGATCTGGGCGTCCCCGCGGCGGCGCTGATGGGCGCGCCGGAGGAGATCGCCCTGCGCGTCCGTCACGTGCTGGAGGAACGCGCGCCGCTGGTCGCGGCCGTCGAGGACGTCCACTGGGCCGCGCCCGAGCTGCTCGACGTGCTCGAGTACGTCGCCGCGTTCTCGGCGGGCGCGGCGATCACGCTCGTCTGCCTCTCCAGGCCCGAGCTGCTCGAGCAGCGACCGCGCTGGGCCGCGCCGCAGATCGGTCGCGCCCTCCTGACGCTGGAACCGCTCGCGTCCACAGACGCGCTTCGCCTCGCCGAGGCGGCGGACCCCGAGCGCCGCGAGCGGATCGTCACGCTCGCCGAAGGCAACCCGCTCTTCGTCGAGCAACTCGTCGCGATGGGCCGGGACGACACGCTGCCCCCGACCATCCAGGCGGTCCTGGCGGCTCGTATCGACGCGCTGGACGACCCGGAGCGCGCGCTGCTGGAGCGCGCCGCCGTGATCGGTCGCACCTTCACGGCGCCCGCGGCGGATCAGCCCGCGCTGCTGTCGCTCGTCCGCCGCGAGTTGATCCGGCCCGCGGGCGGAGACGCCTTCCGCTTCGCCCACGCCCTGATCCGCGACGCCGCCTACGAGGGCATCGCCCGGCAGCGCCGCGCCGCGCTGCACCGGGACGCCGCCGCCGCCACCACGGACGACGCGGTCGTCGGTCATCACCTCGAGCAGGCGCACGCGCTGGCGCCCGAACCCGGGCTGGCCACCCGTGCGGCGACGCACCTCGCCGCCGCCGCCGACGCCGCGCTCGGGCGCGGCGACGTGCCCGCCGCCATCGATCTCCTCGAACGCGCGGCCGCCCTGACCCCGACGGCCGACCTGCTCACGCGCCTCGGCTCGGCCCGGCTCGACGGTGGGCGCTTCGATGCGGCGGGCGACGCCGTCGTGCAGGCGCTCGCCGCCGCTCGCGACGGCGACGAGCGGCTGCGTGCGGAGGTCGAACAGGAGTTGCTCAGGGTGCACACCGGCCAGTGGGCCGGTGGCCGGGAGGTCATCGACCGCGCCCTTGCGGCCGACCCGGCCAACGCGCGCGCGTGGCGTCTGCGTGCGCTTGCCCACTGGCTGAACGGCCATGCGGCCGAGGCGGACGCGGCATGGCGGCGGGCGCTCGCGCTGGCGTCCGACGACCGGGACCGCTTCGATCTGCTGACCTGGTCGGCCTCGGCTGCCGCCTTCGGGCCCATGCCCGTGCCGGAGGCGATCGCACGCTGCGAGGCCATTCGCGCTGAAGTCGCAGCGAGCCCGCTGAGCGTCGCCTCCGTCGAGCGTCCCCTGGCGCTGCTGCACGCCCTCGACGGCGACTTCGACCAGGCGCGGGCGCTGATCGCCGCGGCGGACACCGCGCTGAGCGAGCTGGGCACCCTGCACGCCACCGTCTCCCATCACGCTGCGGAGGTGGAGATGCGCGCCGGGGCCTACGACCGCGCGGAGGCGAGGCTGCGCGACGAGTACGAGCGACTGGACGCCATGGGCGAGCATTCCTACCTGGCCACCACCGCCGGGCTGCTCGCGAAAGTCCTGCTCATCAGCGGCCACACCGAGGAGGCGCAGGCGCTCTGCGACCGCAGCCGCGAGAGCGCCGACCCGACCGACGGGCCGACGCAGGCCCTCTGGCGCGGCACGCAGGCCCGCCTGCAGGCGCGGCGCGGCGCCGTCGCCGACGGCGTCCGGCTGGCGCAGGAGGCGGTGGCACTTGTCGCGCGAACGGACTTCCTGATGGACCACGGCGACGCGCTGTTCGCCCTCGCCGAGACCCAGCGGGCCGCCGCGCGCGACGCCGAGGCGGCAGCGTCGACGCGCCAGGCCCGAATGCTGTATGAACGCAAGGGCGCCAGGCCACCGACCGAAAAGGAGCGCGCACGATGATGAGGTCGCAGTTCGAGGACACGCTGATGGTCTCCCAGGACGGGCTCGCCGTCGGCGGCCCCTTCACGCCCTTCGAGGTCCCCGCGTCCCATCAGTACGTGGTGTGGATGGTCTCCCAGGGAGACACGGCTGCCAGCGGCACCTCGATCCCCGGCGAGGACACGTGGTGGGCGTCGGAGGCCGTGGGGGGCGACTGGGTCAACGGCCCGGCCTGGGCGATGGCGGTGACCGTGGCGATGACGCCCGCGGGCGTCCTCAGCTTCACATGGCAGGACGACGTCGTGGTGAAGCTCGAGGAGTCTCCGTCGCGGTGGTAGAGAGCACGCGCGCGGCGAAGATGCCGCCGAGGCCGCCGAACAGGTGTCCCTGCCACGAGATGCCGTCGTGGGGGACGAGGCCGCTCAGCAGCGTCGTGCCCCACACGACCGCGACCACCGCGCCGACGCCGAGGTGCAGCACGGAGCGGGTGAAGAGGCCGCGGGCGACGAGGTAGCCGGCGTATCCGAAGACGACGCCCGACGCCCCGATGTGCAGCGAGTTCGACGGCGCGAACAGCCACACGCCGGCCCCGCCGATCGCGGCCACCATCACCGTGACGGCGGCCACGCGGGCCAGCCCGCTCAGCGCGATCACGCCGCCGAGCACCACGAACGGGATGGTGTTGCCGATCAGGTGTCCCCACGACGCGTGCAGGAAGGGGGAGAACACGATGCCGTCGAGCCCGTCGCCCTGCCGCGGGCGAATGCCGAAGCGGTCCAGCGAGTAGTGGTCGACGGCATTGATGACCTCGACGGCCCACATGACGACGACCATCGCCCCGACCATGATCAGGCCGGAGATGCGCGGGTCAGTGGAGTCGCTTCTCTCCCCAGTAGGACGCGTAAGGGTTGGCGTTGTAGTCATCGACGTCTGAGTATCCCGTGCTTCGATAAAGGTGCAGTGCCGCCTGTTGGTGGACGCCGGTGTCGAGCCGGACGCGCTCGTAGCCGAGGTCGCGCGCGGCGTCCTCCAGCGCGACCAGCAACGCCCGCGACAACCCCGCCCCGCGGCGGTCGGGAACGACGTACATGCGCTTGATCTCGCCGACGCCGTCCGCCAGCCGCTTGACCCCGCCGCCGGCGACCGCGCGGTCCCCCTCGTAGAGCGCCACAAAGGCGCCGCCGGGCGGGGCGAGGTCCTCCGGGGTCGCGCTGGGCCCGGGGTCGTCGTTCAGACTCGGGTAGAGCGTCGCGATCTCGGCGAACATGGCGGCGACGAGGGCGAGCGCGTCGGGGGAGTCCGAGGGGATTCGGCGAGCGTCCATGCACCTATCGTGCCGGACCGCGATGGCCCGGGACTGGTACGACCTCTTTTTGACGGAGAACGGAGCCCCGGCGGCTGGGCGGGCGGGGATGACTCCCGCGGCCGCCGAGCAGGAGCGCACCGGCTTCTTCCGGCGCCTGCGGACCAACATGCGCAAGACGCGCGAGGCGCTGCAGGCCGAGGTCCAGGCCACCCTCTTCCAGGGCGATCTGGACGAGGCGACCTGGGAGCGCCTGGAGGAGGCGCTGATCTTCGCCGACGTGGGCGCCAAGACGACCGCGCAGGTCGTCGCCCAGCTCGAGCAGGAGGCGGAGGAGGGCGCGCTCGTCGGCGGCGAGGCGCTCAGCGGCCGCCTCGCCGAGCTGCTCGCCCAGCTGGCTCGCACCGGCGACGACCACATCGACCTGCGCCCCGCGCCGACCGTCATCCTCGTCGTCGGCGTCAACGGCACCGGCAAGACCACCACCATCGGCAAGCTCGCCTGGCACCTCCGGCAGGAGCTCGGCCAGACGGTCATCATCGGCGCCGCCGACACCTTCCGCGCCGCCGCGGTCGAGCAGCTCGAGCGCTGGGCCGAGCGTGCCGGCTGCGAGTTCGTCAAGGGTCGCCCGGACTCCGACCCCGCCGCCGTCGCCTTCGACGCCGTCGCCCGCGGCCGCGAGATCGGTGCCGACGTGATCATCGTCGACACGGCCGGCCGCCTCCACACCCAGGACAACCTGATGGACGAGCTCGTCAAGATCCGCCGCGTCATCACCAAGCAGATGCCCGACGCCCCGCACGAGACGCTGATGACCGTGGACGCCACCACCGGCCAGAACGGCCTCCGCCAGGCCAAGCTGTTCGGTGAGGCGGTCGACGTCACCGGGATCGTCCTGACCAAGCTCGACGGGACGGCCAAGGGCGGGATCGCGCTGGCGATCGCCAACGAGCTCAAGATCCCCGTCAAGCTGATCGGCATCGGCGAGGCGCTCGAGGACCTGCGCCCCTTCGACGCCGACGCGTTCTCGCAGGCGCTGCTGACGTAAGCAACGCTCCGTCCGAAGCGTTCATACTCAGGGCATGGACGACTGGGTCTACTGGCTGATCGCGGCGGTGATCCTCGGCATCGGGGAGACCGCGACGCTGGGGTTCTTCCTGGCGCCGTTCGCCGGCGGTGCGCTGCTGGCCGCCCTGGTCAGTGCGCTCGGCGCCGGGCTGGGCATCAGCCTGGCCGTCGCGCTGGTCGCGTCGCTGGTGCTGCTGGCGGGGCTGCGGCCGATCGCACGCTCGCACAGGCGCCAGCTGCCCCGCATCCGGACCGGGACCGCCGCCCTCGTCGGGCGGGAGGTGCTGGTGCTGGAGCGCATCACCCAGGACGGTGGCCTCGTCAAGCTCGAGGGTGAGCACTGGTCCGCGCGCGCATTCATCGACGGCCAGGTCTTCGAGCCGGGAGACCGTGTGTCCGTCGTCGAGATCAAGGGCGCCACGGCGCTCGTCACCGAATAAGGAGACCGTCCATGACCGGCGGCGTCATCGCACTCATCATCGTCCTGCTGTTCGTCCTCTTCGTCGCCGCTGCCGGTGTGAAGATCGTCCCCCAGGCCAAGGCCGGCGTGGTGGAGCGGCTCGGCCGCTTCCAGCGCACGCTCGATCCTGGCCTGGCCCTGCTCGTCCCGTTCGTCGACCGCATGCGGCCGCTGATCGACCTGCGCGAGCAGGTCGTGTCCTTCCCGCCCCAGCCGACCATCACCGAGGACAACCTGGTGGTGGCGATCGACACCGTCATCTACTTCACCGTCACCGATCCCAAGGCGGCCACCTACGAGGTCGCCAACCCGCTGCAGGCGATCGAGCAGCTGACCGTGACCACGCTGCGCAACGTCATCGGCGGCATGACGCTGGAGGAGACGCTGACCTCCCGCGACACCATCAACTCGCAGCTGCGCGCCGTGCTCGACGAGGCGACGGGACGGTGGGGCATCCGCGTCAACCGCGTCGAGCTCAAGTCGATCGAGCCGCCGCGGACGGTCCAGGAGGCGATGGAGAAGCAGATGCGCGCCGAGCGCGACCGCCGCGCCACCATCCTCACGGCGGAGGGCGTCAAGCAGTCCTCCATCCTCACCGCGGAGGGCGAGAAGCAGTCGGCCGTGTTGAAGGCGGAGGGCGCCCGGACGTCGGCGATCCTGCGCGCCGAGGGCGAGGCGAAGGCGATCGAGACCGTCTTCCAGGCCATCCACGACGGGGCCCCGGACGAGCGGCTGCTGTCGTACCAGTACCTGCAGATGCTGCCCCAGCTCGCCCGCGGCGAGGCCAACAAGATCTTCGTGATCCCGTCCGAGTTCAGCCAGGCGCTGGGCAACCTCGGCGGCGCCGTCAGCCGTTTCGGCGCGGGCGGCCTGCCGCCGGCGCAACCGCCCAAGCGCAAGGTCAACACGGGCGCCGACGACGCGGCGGCGGCCGCCGCGGCCGACGCCGAGGCCGCCTCGCGAGCGGCGAAGGAGGCCAGCGCGGCGGCCGAGGGCGCGGCGACGCCCGGGATCGGCGGCGTCGGCGAGCCGACGATCCCGCCGCCCCCGCCGGAATAGGACTCAGGTGCGGCTGATGCGCTCCAGCGTCGCCCCGACCTGCAGCGCGATGATCCGCGCCCGCCCGATCTCGTAGCGGCTGAACGGCCGCCCGGTCGCGCTGAAGGCCTCGAACAGGCCGATCGCGCGGCCGGCGCAGCTGACCGGGAGCATGAGCATCGATCGGTAGCCGTACTCCCGCAGCATCTCGACCTCGGCCGGGTCGGCCTCCGGATCGGCGACGCTGACCTGGACCGAGCTCTGCTTGCGCAGCAGCCGCTCCGTCTCCGGGTAGTCGGCGAGGCGGAAGCGGGCCTCGTCGCGGTTCGGGCCGGCGCGGCCGATGGAGACCAGCTCCTCCCCGTCGAGGACCGAGATCGACAGCTCGTCGGAGCCGAGCTCGGCCTGGATGGCGTCCACCGCGCCGTCGAGATCAGCGAAGTCGCGCGCCTCGGAGAGCCTCCAGCCCAGCCACTGCAGACGGCCGTCGCGGGCGAGGCCGTCGGGCCGCGTCCCGCCGGTGAGCGTCGCCGCCAGCGAGCTCGTGCACACGCGCGCAGCCTCCGGGTCGACCCCGATCCACGGCCGCGAGGGACGTCCGCTGGCGTAGCCCTGCGCGTAGGAGACGTCGAGGTCGGCGAGGCGCTCGAGGTCGTCGAGCTCCTCCACGCCCTCCGCGCACAGGGTGATGCCGAGCTCACGCGCGTAGGAGACGAGCGCGCTGACCAGCGCCGTCTTCACCGGATCCAGGCGAACGCGGTGGACGAGGTCCCGATCGAGCTTGACGATGTCCGGCGCGACCATCATCAGCTCCCGCAGCCCGGCGTAGTCCGAGGCGGCCAGGTCGATGGCCAGGCGGGCGCCGCGGGCGCGCAGGTCGGCCCGGGCGCCGCGCAGGGCGGTCTCGTCCACGCGCGGTCCCTGGGCGGTCAGCTCGATCACGATGCCGTCGAGGCGGTCGGGCAGCGCGCGGGCCACCTCCGAGGAGACCAGCGCCGCGGAGGAGAGGTTGACGGCCAGGAACGCGCCCCACGGCCGCCGCGGGACGGCGACGGCGAGCGACACCGCGTGCGCCTCCAGCCGCGGGCCCTGCCCCGACCGGTGCGCCACGTCGAACCACGAGTCCACGTCCCGGCTGCCGCGCATGAAGCGCGCGAGCGCCTCGTAGCCGGCCACGAGCCCCGTCCGCAGGTCGACGATCGGCTGGAACGCCGGAGCGATCTCGTCTCGCTCGATCGCTTCGAGTATGTCGCTCTGCCCCTGCGTGCGACCTAGTATGGCGAGCGCGTGTTCGACTCGTTGTCAGAGAAGCTCCAAGGCGCGCTGTCGGGCGTGCGCGGTCGCGGCGCGCTCACGGACGAGGACATCGCCAAGGCCATGCGCGAGATCCGCCTGGCGCTGCTCGAGGCCGACGTCAACTTCAAGGTCGTCAAGGCGTTCACGGCCACGGTGAAGGAGCGCGCCGGCGGCGTCGAGGTCACCAAGCAGCTCAACCCCGGCCAGCAGGTCGTCAAGATCGTCGACGAGGAGCTGACCAAGCTGATGGGCGGCCAGGCGGCCGGCATCACGTTCTCGCCGCGGCCGCCGACCGTGATCCTGATGGCCGGCCTGCAGGGCTCGGGCAAGACGACGGCGACGGCCAAGCTCGCCAAGCTGTTGAAGGAGCAGAACGGGTCGTCGGTGGCGGTCGCCGCGTGCGACGTGTACCGGCCGGCGGCGGTCGAGCAGCTGGTCAAGGTCGGCGCCCAGGCCGGCGCGACGGTCTACGAGCAGGGGACGGACAAGGATCCGGTCGAGATCGCCCGCTGGGCGCGCGACCAGGCCGTCCGCGACGGCAAGGACGTCCTCATCGTCGACACGTCGGGCCGTCTGCACGTGGACGCGGCGCTGATGGACGAGCTGCGCAACATCAAGAAGGCGGTCAAGCCGCACACGGTGCTGCTCGTCGTCGACGCCATGACCGGCCAGGACGCCGTCAACGTCGCCGAGCAGTTCGCCGAGGTCGCGCAGTTCGACGGCGTGATCATGTCCAAGCTCGACGGCGACGCCCGCGGCGGCGCGGCACTGTCGGTCAAGCAGGTCACGGGCAAGCCGATCATGTTCGCCTCGACCGGCGAGAAGCTGGGCGACTTCGAGGCCTTCCACCCCGACCGGATGGCGCAGCGGATCCTCGGGATGGGCGACGTCCTCTCCTTCATCGAGAAGGCCGAGCAGCAGGTCGGCGAGGACGAAGCCAAGGTGCTCGAGGCCAAGCTGCGCCGCAACGAGTTCGACCTCGACGACTTCCTCGACCAGCTCAAGAAGATCCGCCGCATGGGGCCGCTGACCTCGCTGCTGGGGATGATCCCGGGGCTGGCCGGCCAGCAGCTCAAGAACCTCAAGGTCGACGAGAAGGAGTTCGACCGCATCGAGGCGATCATCCTGTCCATGACCCGCGAGGAGCGGCGCCGGCCGGACATCGTCAACGGGCGCCGGCGCAAGCGCATCGCGGGCGGATCGGGGACCTCCGTGCAGCAGGTCTCGCAGCTGATCAAGCAGTTCGGCGAGATGCGCAAGATGATGCGCGGGCTCCAGCAGGGCAAGATGCCCGACCTCGGCGCCATGATGCGCGGGCGCTAGTCTGACCAGTCGCTTATGGCCGTTGCAATGAGACTGACCCGCGTGGGCGGGAAGAAGGACCCGGTGTGGCGCGTCGTCGTCGCCGATTCGCGCTCGCCGCGCGACGGGAAGTTCCTCGAGGCGATCGGGCGCTACAACGCGCAGACCGAGCCGTCGACGATCGTCATCGACGAGGAGCGCGTCCGCTACTGGCTCCGCCACGGCGCGCAGCCGTCCAACACGGTCAAGAAGCTCCTGCGCACGCAGGGCATCTCCTAGGCCGTGCCTCGGGACCTCCTCGAGTACCTCGCCAAGGCGCTCGTGGACAAGCCGGAGGCGGTCGAGGTCAAGTCCTACGAGGACGGCGGCTCGCTCGTGCTCGAACTGGCGGTGGACGAGGATGACTACGGACACGTCATCGGGCGCGGCGGGCGAACCGCCTCCGCACTCCGAACGGTCGTCAAGGCCGCCGGGTCCCGACAGGACCAGCGCGTCCTCGTCGACATCGTCGACTGAGGTCGGCTGGGTCGGCCGGGCCCACGGGCTCGACGGCGCCTTCCACGTCACGCGGCCCGCGGATCTGCGCTCCGGGCTGCCGACCTCCATCGGCCTCATCACGGAGCTCTTCGGGACGGCCGCCAAGCCGGTCGTGCGGGTGGAGGGGATCACGTCGCGGGCGCAGGTCGAGGCGCTGCGCGGCACGCCGCTCGTCGTCGACCGCGGGTACGTCCCGCTGGAGGACGGGGAGTGGTGGGCGGAGGATCTCGTCGGCCTCGCCGTCGTCGACGGGGACCGGTCGGTGGGCGTCGTCGAGCGGGTGCGCGCGCTGCCCTCCTGCGAGGTGCTCGTCGTCGGGGTGACGTCGTCCGAAGATCCGAACTTGAGAGGATCGAAGGACGAAACCATCTTGATCCCGCTCATCGACGACGCGGTCCGGACCGTCGATCTGGCGGCGGGGACGGTCGATGTCGATTTGGAGTTCCTCGGTGCAGGCTGACGTCTTCACGTTGTTTCCCGACTGGTTCGACTGGTTCCGGGAGCAGCGGCACGTGCGCAACTCGGGGGCGACGGTGGAGGCGGTCGACTACCGGGCGACGACGATGCTCTCGGGCGCCTCGGTGGACGACACGCCGTTCGGGGGCGGGGCCGGGATGGTGCTGCGCGTCGACGTGGTCGAGTGGGCCTTGCGGGAGCGCTACGGGCGCGACCCGGTCGACCTCGGGCGCCGCGTCATCGCGCTCACCCCGGGCGGGCGGGTGCTCGACGAGGAGCTCGTCGTCGAGCTCGCCGCCGAGCCGGAATTGACGCTGCTGTGCGGCCGTTACGAGGGCTTCGACGAGCGCATCCTCGAGCACTTCTGCACCGACCGGATCTCGATCGGGCGCTACGTCCTGGCCGGCGGTGAGCTGGCCGCGATGGTCGTTCTCGACGCCGTGCTGCGGCGGCTGCCGGGCGCGCTCGGCGACGAGCGCTCCGCCCACGAGGAGTCCTTCAGCGCGGCGCTGGGAGGGATGCCCGAGTACCCGCACTACACGCGGCCGGCGTCCTACCGCGGGTGGGACGTCCCGGACGTCCTGTTGAGCGGCCACCACCGCCGAATCGCGGAGTGGCGTCTTGATCAATCGCAAAGGCGGGGGTCGCTAGAGTGAGCCATCGCGCCCTGCCTGGGCGCTTTTTCTCGCTATGAGCACCGTCATCGACAGCCTCGAGCGCCAGCAGCTTCGGCGCGTCCCGTCCTTCCAGGCAGGGGATCGCCTCCGCGTCCACTTCCAGGTCGTCGAGGGCACCCGTCGCCGCACCCAGGTCTTCGAGGGCGTCGTCATCAAGCGCCAGGGCGAGGGCGTGCGGGAGACGTTCACGGTCCGCAAGCAGTCCTTCGGCGTCGGCGTGGAGCGCACGTTCCCGCTGCACTCGCCCAAGATCGAGCGCATCGAGGTCGCCGCCCGCGGTGACGTCCGGCGCGCGAAGCTCTACTACCTGCGCGGTCGCGTCGGCAAGTCCGCCCGCGTCCGCGAGCGCCGCTACGTCGGTCCGGAGGAGGTCGTCGAGGCGGGCCTGCTGCACGAGCAGGGCGGAGCGACGGACGCCGAGGGCCACACCGCCGACGAGCCGGAGATGGTCGAGGAGGCCGTCGTCGAAGCTGCCGTCACGGTTGCCGACGACGTGCCGCCGGAGGCTGCCACCGCCCCGGCCGAGCCGTCCCCCGAAGAGACCGCCTAGCGCCGACGGGCGCCCGCGCTCGTGATGATCGCGAAGCATCAGGCATACACCCCGAAGGGGTCGACTGCGTGAAGAAGCCTCAGTCCACCGCCGGCTCGCTGCTGGAGCTCGTGATGATCGTGGCCGTCGCCCTCGGGCTCGCCCTCGGCATCCAGAAGTTCCTCGTCAAGCCGTACCGGATCCCGTCGGAGTCGATGGTCCCGACGCTCCAGGTCGGCCAGCGCGTGCTCGTCAACCGCATCGGCCACTCGTTCTCCAAGCCGGCGGTCGGGGACGTCGTCGTCTTCCACCCGCCCGAGGGCGCCGGGGACGGGACCTGCGGCGTGTCGCGCAAGGCGCGCCAGCCGTGCCCGCAGGCCGTCCCCCGCAAGGAGAGCGACAACTTCATCAAGCGCGTCGTCGCCGGGCCCGGGGATCGCATCAAGATCCTCGATGGCCACGTCTATTTGAACGGCAAGAAGCAGAAGGAGCCGTTCATCCGGCCCTGCAACGGGGGCGGCGGCTGCGACCTGCCCGACGAGATCACGATTCCCGCCGGTGAGTACTTCATGATGGGCGACAACCGTGGAGAGTCCGACGACAGCCGGTTCTGGGGCCCCGTCCCCGACAAGTGGATCATCGGTGGCGCCTTCGCCACCTACTGGCCTCCCGGCCGCATCGGTCTCCTCTAACCCCGCCTCCCCCCATTTTGCGGGCGAGGCCGCCGCCGGCCCCGACGACGTACCTATGGTCGAGACCGTGGCCGAGCGACGCGCGCGAAAAGCCGCCCGCCGGCGGCGCTCCTCCGGCTCGCGTCTCTTCGCCTACGACCGCGGGCTCGGCGTGCGCTTCGTGGCCGGCGCCGACGAGGCCGGCCGCGGTTGCCTGGCCGGCCCCTTGGTGGCCGCCGCCGTGCTGTTCGACTACGAGCGCTTGTCCCTCTCGGACCGCCGCGCGCTGACGGTCCTCAACGACTCCAAGCAGCACTCGATGGAGATGCGCGAGGAGCTCTACCCGCGCATCCTGCGCGTCGCCGCCCGCGTGACGGTGACCTCGCGCTGCGTGCGGGGGATCGACTCGCGCGGCCTGCACAAGACCAACCTCGCCGCTTTGAGCGACTGCCTGCGCCGCGTCGCGGTGCCCGGCACGCTGTGCCTGTCCGACGGCTTCCCGGTTCCCGCCACCGGCTTCGAGCAGCGCCCCGTCGTGGGCGGCGACCGCACCAGCGCCGCCATCGCGGCCGCCTCCGTGATCGCCAAGGTCTCCCGCGACCGCTTCATGCACCGCGCCGCCGAGCGCTATCCCCACTGGGAGTTCGAGGGCCACGTCGGCTACTCCACGCCCGAGCACCGCGCCGCCATCGAGGCCCACGGCATCTCCCCGCTGCACCGGCTGTCCTTCCAGTCGGTCGCCTACGCCCAGCTCGCGCTGTAAGCGCGCGCCGCCCCGCCCGCCACGGGCGCCCGCTCCGCGCGCGTCTTTCCACGCTTGCGCGCGCGATTTGTTGCGCGTCCGTCTAGATCGGTAGGCCGGTCCTCGGTGGAGTGGCGGGATGACCACAGACCGCCGTCACCGGCTCGGCCAGATCGGGGAGGACCATGCCGCCGCGCACTTCCGACGGCTCGGCTTCGAGGTGATCGCGCGCAACCACCGGACGCGCTTCGGTGAGCTGGACCTGATCGTCCGCGACGGCGGCCTGCTCGTCTTCGTCGAGGTCAAGACGCGGCGGGCGGGCTCCGGGCGACCGTTCGACAACCTGCACGATCGCAAGCAGCGGCAGGTCCGCAGCATGGGGGCGGTGTGGCTCAAGCAGGCCGACCGCCCGTACTTCGAGACGCTGCGCTTCGATGCCGTCGGCGTGGTCGTCGCGCCCGACGGCGCGCTGCTCGAGCTCGAGCACCTCGAGGGGGCGTTCTGATGCTCGCGCGGGTGGAGTCCTTCGCGATCGACGGGGTGGAGACCCGCCGGGTGGCGGTCGAGGCCGACGTGCGCCAGGGACTGCCCGCGTTCACGATCGTCGGCCTGGCGGACAAGTCGGTGCGAGAGGCGCGGGAGCGCGTCCGCGGCGCGATCATCAACACCGGCTTCACCTTCCCGGACAAGCGCATCACGGTGAACCTCGCGCCTGCGTACCTGCGCAAGGAGGGGCCGCACTTCGACCTCCCGCTCGCCATCGCCGTGCTGGCCGCCAGCGGGCAGATCGAGCTCAGCGCCCTCGAGGGGTGCGCGTTCATCGGCGAGCTGTCGATGTACGGGTCGGTCAGTCCCGTCCGCGGCGCGCTGGCGGTGGCCGAAGGCGCGCGCCGGCACGGCCTCACCCGGCTGATGCTCCCCGCGTCGCGCGCGGGCGAGGCGGCGCTGGTCGACGGCATCCAGCCGCTCGGCGTCGAGTCGCTCGTCCACGCCATCGGCGTGCTGCGCGGCGAGCAGTCGCCCGTCGTCGCCGAACCCGCGCCCGAGCCGCCGGACGAGGACGACGAGGTCGACCTCGCCGACGTCCGCGGCCACAGCGGGCTGATGCCGGCGATCGAGGTCGCGGCGGCCGGAGGCCACAACCTGTTCATGCACGGCCCGCCCGGGACGGGCAAGACGATGATCGCGCGGCGGCTCCCGACCCTGCTCCCGCCACTGACCCGCGACGAGGCGGTCGAGGTCACCAAGATCCACTCGATCGCCGGGCTCCACGAGGGGCACGGCCTCGTCACGGCACGGCCGTTCCGCGCCCCGCACCACCTCATCTCGCCGTCCGGGCTCGTGGGTGGCGGGGCGACGCCGACGCCGGGGGAGATCACGCTCGCCCACCGCGGCGTCCTCTTCCTCGACGAGTTGAGCGAGTTCAACCGCAACTCGCTCGAGGCCCTGCGTCAGCCGCTCGAGGACGGGCGCGTCGTGGTCGTCCGCGCGCAGCGCGTGCTCACCTTCCCGACGGGCGCCATGCTCGTGGCCGCCGCGAACCCGTGCCCGTGCGGTCTCGAGCCGCAGCGCTGCCGGTGCTCGGCGGCGGAGCGCGCCCGCCACGACCGTCGCCTGTCGGGCCCGCTGCTGGACCGCATGGACATCACCATCCACGTCGGCCGCCCCTCCGCCGCCCGCCTGCGCGACGACCCCGCGCCGACCTCGGCGACGATCCGGGCGCGCGTCGTCGCCGCCCGCGAGCGCCAGAACGCGCGGCTGCGTGGAACCGGTGCGACCTGCAACGCGCAGCTGACGCCCATCATGCTCCGCGAGCTGGCCCGGGTCACCCCGTCCGCGCGCCGCCGCCTCTTCGAGCTCCACGACAGCGAGGGCCTCACCGCCCGCGGCCATCACCGCGTCCTGCGCGTCGCCCGCACCGTCGCCGACCTCGACGGCTCCGCCGATGTCGGCCCCGAGCACATCTCCGCCGCCCTCGTCCTCCGCACCGACCCACCGGAGGCGGTGGCGGCATGATCGACGCGTGCGCGGCGTGCCTGCGGCGGACGGAGTTGATCGGGTGGCTGTCCGGGCACATCGAGAACGAATGGCGGCTGCGGCGGGGGCGGCCGCAGCTGCTCGCGCTGCCCGACGACGAGCTGCTGCGTTGGGCCAACCAGCCGGACGTCGCCGGGCGCTACCGGGCCTTCATCGCCTCCGCCGCGATCGACCGGCTGCTGGCCGCCGGGGTGAACGCGGTGTGCGGGTGCTCGACGGCCTTCCCCGACGGGCTGCGCGACCTGCCCGACCCGCCCGCCGTCCTGCACTGGATCGGCGACCCGGCGCTGCTCGACGGGACCGGCGTGGCGCTCGTCGGCGCGCGCCGGGCGACGCCGTACGGCCTCGAGGTCGCGCGGGCGCTGGCTCGTGGGCTCGCGGTCGCGAACGTACCGGTGGTCTCGGGCATGGCGATGGGGATCGACTCGGCCGCGCATCAGGGAGCGTTGAGTACGTCCCCACCCGCCCGCACGGTCGCGGTGCTCGCCACGGGCGCCGACCGTCCCTATCCCGCTCGCTCCCACGGCCTGCACGGCCGCATCGCCGCCGCCGGCTGCGTGGTCAGCGAGCTGCCGCCGGGGACGCCGCCGCGCCGCTGGGCCTTCCCCGCCCGCAACCGCCTCATCGCCGCCCTGGCGTCCGGCACCGTGGTGGTCGAGGGCGGGGAGCGGTCGGGGTCGCTGATCACCGCGGACTTCGCCGCCGAGCTCGGCCGCTTCGTCGCCGCCGTGCCCGGCCCGGTGACCGCCCCGCTGTCGGCCGGTCCGCACGCGCTGCTCAAGGCGGGCGCCGAGCTGGTCCGCACCCCCCAGGACCTCCTCGACCTGCTCGGGGCGGTACCGACCGCGGTCGGGCCAGTCGTCGTCGGCGCCGGTCCCCGTCTCGCACCACGACCCGAACCCGCGCCGCCACCACCCGACCTGACCCCGGAGCTGCGCCGCGTCCTCACCCAGGTCGAGCGCGGCGCCGGCTCGCTGGCCGAGCTCATCACCGACCCGTCGGAGGGGATGGCCGTCGCCGGCGCGCTCGGGGAGCTCGAGCTGCGCGGCCTCGTCCGCCGCGTCTTCGGCGGCCGCTACATCCGCGCGGTGGGCTGAGCCTGTCGAAGTGCTCGCCCAACCAGCATTTCGACCGGCTCGGCGAGTCGCGGGGGGCGTCTAGGCTCGGCGCGTGGCTCGCGTCCCCGCCGTCCTCACCATCGCCGGATCGGATTCGGGCGGCGGCGCCGGCATCCAGGCGGACCTGAAGGCGTTCGCCGCCTGCGGCGTCCACGGCCTCAGCGCGATCACGGCACTGACCGCGCAGAACACGGTCGGCGTGACGGACGTGCACCAGATCCCGCCCGCGTTCATCGTCGAGCAGGTTCGAGCCGTCCAGGACGACATCGGCGTGGACGCGGTGAAGATCGGGATGCTCGGGACGGCGGCGGCCGTGGCTGCCGTCAACCAGGCGCTCGACCTCCTCGACACCGACACCCCGGTCGTGATCGACCCGGTGATGGTCTCCGAGTCCGGCGCGGTGCTGCTCGACGACAGCGCCCGGCAGGCGCTGATCGAGCTGCTGCTGCCGCGGGCAACCGTGATCACGCCCAATGTCCCCGAGGCGCGCGTCCTCGCCGGCGCCCACCACCAGACCCCCGAGGCGCTCGCCACCGCCCTCGCCGCCCTCGGCCCGGCCACCGTCGTCGTGACCGGCGGCCACAGCGACACGGGCGCCGACATCCTCTACGACGGCACCGAGATCCTCCGCATCGACGGACCCCGCCACCCCGACGGTGCCGCCCACGGATCGGGCTGCACGCACTCGTCCGCGCTCGCCGCGCACCTCGCCCACGGCTTCACCCCACGGGAGGCGGCCACCACGGCGCGTGCCGTCGCCTCCGAGGCGGTCCGGCACGGCCTGCGGAGCATCGGCCGCGGCCCGGGACCGGTCGACGTCCTCGACATGGCGTCCAAACGCCCGTCATTCCCTGCAAGAAGCCTGTCATAATCCCCGCATGAAGTTCCTGCGGATGCGACCTGGCCACGGCGAGCAGTTGATCGCCGAGGGTGACGTGGAGGTCGCCGAGGAGGAGCAGGCGCTGATCGACGAGTTCACCCAGCAGCTGGACGCCGGCATGTGGGCGGCCGTGCCGACCACGTCGCAAGCGGGAAGGCGGGAGGCCACGATGGTCCAGGCGTTCGACCAGATCCCCCGGGACACCGACCGCGTCATCTTCTTCCCGCGCGCCGCCGGCGGAGCCGAGTGACGACCCCGGCGCACCGGGCCGCAACCGCAGCCGCATGATCGCCGCCCTCGTCGCCACCGCCATCGTCGTCGTCGCCCTGCTGTGGGAGGCGTGCGTGCCGCTCCTGGAGCGCATCCGCCGCCGCATCGAGGCCGGCAGGCGGGCTCGTGCCGAGGGCATCCCCGTGTACGACCCCGGCCGCGAGCGCCGCGCCGAGCAGCGCGCCCGCGAGCTCCTCAAGTCCTGCGTGAACGAGGAGGAGTGGGCGATGTACCGCGATCTCGGCTTCCTGCGCGTGTGGGGCGGCCAGGCCGGCGGCCCCGAGGAGGGCTG
>CAXTBB010000049.1:0-5509 GCA_964242305.1 uncultured Solirubrobacteraceae bacterium | reverse complement strand
CGGCGCGCCCTACGCCTACCTCGTCTACCCGCACAAGCCGATCGTCGCCTACCTCCCGCAGACCGGCCAGCTGCTCAACGAGTACTGCGTCGAGTTCCCCGACGACACCAAGCCGTTCGGCTCGCCGCGCCTGCCCGACTCCGACGACGTCCTGGCCAAGTGGATGGGCATCAAGGGGGACGAGGCGCGCCTGATCGGCAGCGCGAACCTGCACCTCCCGGGCCGTCAGATCGACCCGAGGAAGGTCGCCCGCGACCTGTGGCGCCTGCGCCAGTGGGAACGGACACGCCTGCAGAAGGCCGCGCGCGCAGCATCCGGTAGCGTCGACGGCTAAGTGCCGGACTTCGACCTCAAGCACCGCTCCCGCGCGCTGACGGAGGGGCCGCATCGCGCCGCCGCGCGCGCGTACCTGCACGGCATCGGCTTCGACGCCGAGGCCCTCGCCAAGCCGATCATCGGCGTCGCGTCGACCTGGATCGAGACGATGCCCTGCAACTTCCACCTGCGCGCGCTCGCGAGCAAGGTCAAGGAGGGCATCCGCGAGGCGGGTGGCACGCCGATGGAGCTCAACACCATCGCCATCTCCGACGGCATCACCATGGGGACGAGCGGGATGAAGACCTCCCTCGTCTCGAGAGAGGTCATCGCCGACTCCATCGAGCTCGTCGCCGAGGGCCACCTGTTCGACGCCCTGGTCGTCCTCACCGGCTGCGACAAGACGATCCCCGGCGGCGCGATGGCGCTCGCGCGCGTGAACGTCCCCGGCGTCCTGCTCTACGGCGGCAGCATCATGCCCGGCCGCTGGCGCGGTCACGACGTCACCATCCAGGACGTCTTCGAGGCCGTCGGCGCCCACGCCGCCGGCAAGATGTCCGACGAGGACCTCGCCGACCTCGAGAAGCACGCCAGCCCCGGCGCGGGCGCCTGCGGCGCCCAGTTCACCGCCAACACGATGGGCATGGTCTTCGAGATCCTCGGCCTCAGCCCGGCGGGGTCGAGCATGGTCCCGGCCGAGGACGGCAGCAAGCCCGACGTCGCCAAGGCGGCCGGCCGCCTGGTCATGGACGTCCTGCGCCGCGGCCTCCGCCCGCGCGACATCATCACCCGCGAGGGCCTCGAGAACGCCATCGCCGCCACGGCGACCAGCGGCGGCTCGACCAACGCCGTCCTGCACCTCAAGGCGCTCGCCGCCGAGGCGGGGGTCGAGCTCGGCCTGCAGGACTTCGACCGCATCAGCGAGGCCACCGCCACCACCTGCGACCTCAAGCCCGGCGGCAGGTACGTCGCCGCCGACCTCTACCGCGCCGGCGGCGTGCCGCTCGTCGCCAAGCGGCTGCTCGAGCTCGGGCAGTTGCACGCCGACGCCCCCACCGTCACGGGCCAGACGATCGGGGACATCGCCCGCGCCGCGCTCGAGACCGAGGGCCAGGAGGTCGTCCTGCCCGCCGACGCGCCGCTCAAGCCCACGGGCGGGCTGGCCATCCTGGGCGGCAACCTCGCCCCGGACGGCTCCGTCGTCAAGCTGAGCGGCCACGAGCGCCGCTACCACCAGGGTCCGGCACGCGTGTTCGAGGGGGAGGAGGCGGCCATGACCGCCGTCACCACCAACCAGATCAACGAGGGCGACGTCCTGGTCATCCGCAACGAGGGCCCGGTCGGCGGCCCCGGCATGCGCGAGATGCTGGCCGTCACGGCCGCGCTGGCCGGCAACGGCATGGGGGAGCACGTCGCGCTGCTCACCGACGGGCGCTTCAGCGGCGCCACCCGCGGGTTCATGGCCGGCCACGTCGCGCCGGAGGCCGTCAAGGGCGGGCCGATCGCCGCCGTCCGCGAGGGCGACACGATCACCATCGACGTCGAGAACCGGCGCATGGACGTCGACCTCTCCGACGACGAGATCGCCGAGCGCCTGGCCGCCTACGACTCCCCGACGCCAACGCACACGACCGGCGTCCTCGGCAAGTACGCCAAGCTCGTCTCGAGCGCCGCCGAGGGCGCGATCACCCGGTAGCGATGGTCGTCGCCGTCGCCAACCTCGTCGCGGCCATCGGAGGCATCGGCCTGATCGCCGGCCTCGTGTGGGCGGCCAAGCACGGCAACGGCGATCGCGAGTCAGAGGAGGCCGCGCGCGAGTACTTCACGCAGCACGGTCACTGGCCGGAGGACTGAGCCTGGCTAAGGAACGCCTCGACCTCGCGGTTGAAGCGCTCGGGCGCCTCCAACTGGACGACGTGCCCGATGTCCTGGTAGATCGAGGCGCGCGCCCCCGGGATCAGCCGCTCGAGCTCCTTGGCGTGACCGACTCCCACCAGCGGATCGGCGGTCCCCCACACGATCAGGGTCGGGCAGCGGACGGACTCGAGCTCGTCGCGCAGGGGGTAGGAGGCCAGGGCCTGGAAGGCGGGGAGGAAGCCCGACGTGCGCTTGCCGCCCGTGACCAGCAGCTCGCGCTGGAGCTCGGGCGTGAGCGGCGCGCGGATGCCACCGAAGCGCAGCGCCCGGGCGCGCGCCCGCGGCCGGCGCAGGAGCCAGTCCGGGACCTCGGACAGCGCACGCGCGGCCAGCGCCTCGGTGGCGTTGGCCACCGTCACGAGCGGCTTCGCGTGCCGGTACTCCTGCCACAGGACCGCAGCGGAGACGAGCACGAGCCGGTCGACCAGATCGGGCCGGCGGATGGCCAGCTCCAACGCGATGAAGCCGCCCATCGAGTTGCCGACGACGACGCCCGACGCGATGCCGAGATGCTCCATCAGCAGTCCCACCGACCGTGCGTAGCGCTCGATGGAGACGTCGCCGTCGACGGGCTCGGAGCCGCCGAAGCCGCCCAGGTCCATGGCGATGCAGCGGTGCGTGCCGGCGAAGTGGGGGAGGTTCTCGAGCCAGTTCTGCCACGACCCGCCGAGGCCGTGGACGAAGACCAGCGCGGGGCCGTCCCCGATCTCCACGTAGGCCATCTCCGAGCCGTCGATCTCGACCCGGTGCGTCAGCGCGGGCCAGTCGATGTCGAGCCACGCCGAACGGGTCATGATCCAAACCTAGGCCCCGTCCGCAGGAGCCGTTGCATGGGTTCCCTACACGTCGGGTCGAGGCTTTAGAATGCGGCCGCTGATGAAGTCGAAGTCGTTCATGGCCGTGGCGGGCGCCCTTGTCGTCCTGCTCGCCCTCGCGGGCGGGGTGCTCGCGTACGACTCCGGCCATAAGGACACGATCGCCAAGGGCATCAGCGTCGGCGGGGTGGACGTGGGCGGCCTCACCCGCGGCGCGGCCGAGGCCAAGCTGCGCGCCGAGCTCGCCCAACCGCTGCGCCAGCCGATCGTGGCCAGCTTCCACTCCCGCCACTTCACGCTCACGCCCGAGCGCTCGCAGGTCGTCGTCAACGTCGAGGACAGCGTCAGCAACGCGCTGGCGCGCTCGCGCAGCGGCGGCATCCTCAAGCGCACCGTGCGCGGGCTGACGGGCGGCACGGTCGACGCGAACCTCGACGTCGACATCTCCTACGACCGCGCTGCCGTCAGCGCCCTCGTCAAGCGGGTGCGCGAGCGCCTGAACAAGCCCGCGGTCAACGCCGACGTGGACATCGACACCGCCGGCGTTAAGACCGTCCGGGCCAAGCGCGGGCTCCAGGTCAACACCCGCTCGCTGAGCCGCGCCGTGCGCCGCAAGCTCGTGTCGGCCAGCGCCAGCCGCGAGTTGGAGATCTCGGCCGAGGCCCTCAAGCCGAAGGTCTCCACCAAGTCGCTGAGCAAGAAGTACCCGTCGATCATCGTGGTCGATCGCGGGGGCTTCACGCTGCACCTCTACAAGCACCTCAAGCAGACCAAGACCTACCGGATCGCCGTCGGCATGGCCGGCCTGGAGACCCCGCAGGGCCTCTACAAAATCCAGGACAAGCAGATCAACCCGTACTGGCACGTCCCCGACTCCGCGTGGGCGGGCAGCCTCGCCGGCACCACCGTCCCGCCCGGTCCCAGCAACCCGATCAAGGCGCGCTGGATGGGCATCTACAACGGCGCCGGCATCCACGGGACCACCGATATCGGCTCGCTCGGCAGCGCCGCCTCGCACGGTTGCGTGCGCATGGCGATCCCCGACGTCGAGGACCTGTTCGACCGCGTCGACGTAGGAACGCCCGTCTATATCGGTTGACCTAGAAGGTCGGGGCCGAGATGGCGCCTGGAGGAACTTCCTCCCAACCCTTGGCGAGCAGGGAGGCGTGGTGGTCCGAGTGGCGAATGCACAGGGCACCGATGTGGACGCCCTTCGTCTCCCTGCGCATGACCGCGTACCAGAGCGTGCTGGCGTCACCCGAACCCTGGATGCGAAACCACGGCGGCGGCGGGCCCTGGATCGGGTCGGCGGTGCCGCTCTCTGCCAGCTGGCGCCCGGTGGCGATCTGACCCGTTGACGTGTCGATGAAGAACTCACCCATCCCCGTCGACGATACGCGCAGGCCGCTGCCCGACCCGTGGCGCGAGGCGCTGACCCTGTTCGACAAGGACCTGCGCCGCCGCGGGGCCGCGGAGCGCACCCGGCGCGCCTACGGCATCGACCTCGGCCAGCTCGCCGGCTGGTGCGCCCAGCACGGCGTCGACCCCGTCGACGTCGACTACAAGACCCTGCGCCGCTACGCCGCCCACCTGTCCGAGCGCCGCGTCGCCGCCACGACCGTGGCCCGCAAGCTCGCCGCCGCCCGCCAGTTCTTCGGCTCCCTGGTCGAGCACGGGCACATGGGCGCCAACCCGGCTGACCTGCTGCCGCTGCCGCGCAAGGAGCAGCCGCTCCCGAAGGCCCTCAATGCGCACGACGTCAGTGCGCTGCTGGATCGCATCCCGACGACGACGCCGCTCGAGCTGCGCGACCGGGCGCTGTTCGAGGTCGCCTACGGGTGCGGGCTGCGCGCCGAGGAGCTGGTCTCGCTCGACCTCGACTGGGTCGACTTCGACCGCGAGCAGCTGCGGGTGGAGGGCAAGGGCGCCAAGACGCGCTTCGTCCCAGCGGGCGAGCACGCGCTGGGCGCCGTGCGCGCCTACCTGGACCGCGGCCGGCCCGCGCTGGCCGCCGGCGAGGCCGCGCCGCTGTTCCTCTCAAAGACGGGACGACGCCTGTCCACCAGCGACGTGCGCCGCCGGCTGCGAGCCTGGGCACGGCACGCGCATACCCAGGGCGCGGTCAATCCGCACGCCCTTCGGCACTCCTTCGCGACGCACCTCTTAGAGGGCGGAGCGGACCTCCGGGCGATCCAGGAACTGCTTGGCCACGCAACGATCTCGACGACTCAGGTCTACACTCGCGTAGACTCCGCGCGCCTGCGGGCGGCCTATGCAAACAGCCACCCCCGGGCCTGAGAGAACACGTGGAAACCAACGTCAAAGCGATCGAGCTCCGCGACCTCTGGCGTCGTTACAAGTCGACGAGTGACGAGCGCGCCCGCGAGCAGCTCGTGGTCGCCTACTCGCCCCTTGTCAAGTACGTCGCCGGCCGTATGTCCTCCGGCCTGCCCGCGCACGTC
>CAXTBB010000048.1:15565-30676 GCA_964242305.1 uncultured Solirubrobacteraceae bacterium | reverse complement strand
GAGCAGCACGTCGGGACGCACGGCCGCACAGACCCGCACCGCCTTGTCGCCGTCGCCGGAGGGCAGGAAATGGAACGGGATGTCGCCGAAATCGAGGTGCCGGTAGGTGTCGCGCGGATGGTTGGCGACGATGCCGGCGATCTCCATCGGCAATTCGCCGATGCGCCAGCGATAGAGCAGGTCGGCAAGGCAGTGGTCGAACTTCGAAACCATCAGCAGCACGCGCTGGCGGCGCGCCGCGGCGTCGGGCCGGCTCGACGCCACCCCGCCGCCCGACCTCACCCAGCCGCCCCGAGTCAGCCGCGCAGCGCCCGCCGCACCTGCTCACGGGTGAAGGCGGGCCGGCCGCGGCCCTTCACCCGTGACAGCACCTCGGCGACGAGGAAGCTCTTAGAGCGCAGGAGGTTCTCGAGGACGGCGTCCTTCTCCTTCTCCGCCTCGGCGGCGATGGACGCCTGCACGATCTGCCCGTGCCCGGACGCCAGGTGGTGCACGCGGTTGAGCTCGAGGCGCTCCAGGAGCGGATCACGATCCCACGGGCCGAGCAGTGCCTCCAGGTCGTCCGCCCACGGCGCATCCTCGCGCCACAGCACGCCGAGGCCGAAGAAGGCGGGGATGACCGCGAGCCGCAGGCCGCCGCGGGCGGCTGCGAAGTCCTCCGCCGCGGTCAGGACGCCGTTGCGGGGCCCGCCCTCGTGCGCCGCCGGCCAGCGGTAGGGGACGCCCCCGTCGGCGAGTCCGGGGACCCCCGGCTTGACACTGCCGAAGTTGACCGTCGGCTGGCGGAACTCGTCCGGCACCAACTCGGGGGCGAAGTAGTCGTCGCGGCGGCCGTGCGGCCAGCTGACGTCGTGGAAGAGCACCAAGGGCAGCGCCTCGCCCGGCGCGCGCTCGCCGATGATCCGCAGCTCCTCGCTGACGGTCCACCAGTTGTGGTCGCCGTCGATCACCACCGCGTCGGGGAGGTCGATCTCCTGCAGCGCCTCCAGGCTGGTCTGGCGCCGCAGCTCGAGCCGGGGGCGGTCGCGCTCGAGCGCCTCGAGCTCCGGCTGCGGCTGCGGGTCGACCGCGAGCACCGACGCGTCGGCGCGCTCGGCCCAGTCGAGCAGCAGCCCGGTGAGGTCGCCGGCGTAGGCGCCGATCTCGGCGACGGAGCGCACGCCGGCCGCGTCCAGGCAGGGCACGATCAGCTCGGCGAGGTTGACCAGCGAGACGCCGAGCGTGCCGGAGTCGTTGGCGTACGGGTCGATCGGGAAGGGCAGCCGGTCCACGGTCGCGAGGCTAGAGCGCCTCCGCGATGCGGGGCGCCTCGCGGTTGAAGACCCAGATCGCGAGGCCGCACACGGCCAGGTAGACCGCGCCCGTGAGCAGCAGGCGGGGGACATCGCCCGTCACGTCGGTCAGGTGCGGGGCCGTCGGGTCGATCACCCAGCGCCGCCCGAGCTGGAGCAGCACGGTGATGGGGTTCAGCGCCGCGATGTGCTGCAGCCAGACAGGCGCCTTCTCGACCGGGTACAGCACCGGCGTCGCGTAGAAGAGCGCCGTCGAGAACACGGACCAGATGATCCCAACGTCGCGGAAGCGGGGGAACAGCGAGGAGATGATCATCGACACGGCGAGCGTGAACACGGCAACGCCGAGCAGGATCAGCGGCAGGCCGAGCCAGCTCCACATGGGCGAGACGCCGAAGGCGAGAATGAAGACGAACACGACGACCAGGTTCAGCAGGAGGTTGAACATGGCCGTCAGGACCACGGAGAGCGGGATAACGATCCGCGGGAACTGGGTCTTGCGGACGATCCCCTCATGCGCCGAGATGGAGGTCACCGCCGTCCCCGTCGCCTCGGAGAAGAAGCCGAAGACGACCAGGTTGAACAGCAGGAGCACGGGATAGTGCGGCACGGCCGATCCCAGCCGGAAGACGTGGGTGAACACGACCAGCAGGACGCCGAAGAGCGCCAGCGGCCGGGCGATCGACCACAGGTACCCGAGCGCCGTGCCGAAGTAGGTCCGCTTGAACTCCGTGACCGAGAGCAGGTACGTGAGGTCGAGGAGGCGCCGGAAGCCGCCGCCGAGCGCGGACGGCCCGCGGACGTCCTTGAGGACGGGCACCGGCTCGTCGACGGCGGTCACGCCTGCCCGCCAATCACCTCGGCGACCTCGGCCCGCACCGAGATCATGCCCGGAAGCGGGTCGGGGCCCCGCACGAGGAAGTCCAGGACCTCCACCTCCGGGAGCGCGAGGTCGCCCGGCCGTTCGTTGCGGCCGACGGAGGCGCGAACGGAGAAGCGCCCGGGCACGAGCCCGGCGTCGATGCGGGCGGCGAAGCGCATCCGCTGGCCGGGCTGCACCACCCCGGCGCGAGCCTCATCGGCGTCCTCGAACAGCGTCTTGCCGACGCCGAACACCGGCACGCCGTCGACGTTGGAGACCTCCAGTCGGAACGCCGGCGCCACCACCTCCGCCGTCGCGCGCGCGACCGCGCGCAGGCCGAACGGCTCGCCCACCGGGACCTCCTCCACCCGCCGGCCGGTCGCGTCCTCGAGCCAGACGTCCTCCAGGATCACGGCGGCCTGGCCGTCGAAGCTGGCCGGCCCGTCGTCACCCCCGACGCCGGCGAAGTTCAGCCGGTAGTAGCCGAGCACGGCCTCCCCCGGATCCCCGAGGAACCGCATCTCGCCCTCGTGGAGCAGCATCGCCCGGTCGCAGAAGGACTCGACGGCCGCCATGTCGTGCGAGACGAGCAGGACGGTGCGGCCGGCGTCGCGCTTGGCCTTGAAGACGTCGATGCACTTCGCCGCGAAGGACGCGTCGCCGACCGCGAGGACCTCGTCGACGAGCATGACGTCGGCGTCCGCCTCGACCATCGCCGCGAACGCGAGGCGGACGAGCATGCCCGACGAGTAGTTCTTGAGCTTCAGGTCGACGAACTCGCGGAGCTCGGCGAAGTCGAGGATGGCGTCGAGCCGCGAGGCCGCCTCGCGCCGGCCGAGGCCCATCATCACGCCGTTGAGCACGACGTTCTCCCGCGCGGTCAGATCGACGTTGAACCCGACGCCCAGCTCGATGAAGGGGGCGAGCCGCCCGGCCATCCGGATCGTCCCGGCGTCCGCGCGGTAGATGGATGCGAGGATCTTCAGCAGGGTGCTCTTGCCCGACCCGTTCCGGCCGACGATCCCGAAGAACTCCCCGCGCCGGACGTCGAAGGACACGGAGCGCAGCGCCTCCAGCCGCCGCGTGGCCGGGCGGCGCAGGGGCCGCAGCCGCCCGGCCGACTCGTCCGGGATGTCGAACGCCTTGGAGAGGTCGCGGACCTCGATGAGCACGGGGCCGGCGACAGGGCGCGACTGACGCCCCTGCGAGCCGACGGGCTCGAGGCCGAAGGCGGCGCGTTGGAGGGCGTGCTGCAGGTTGCGCATCCGCGCAGCGAGCCTACTCAGACGACGTCGAGTGTCACGTCGGCCTCCACGGACACCGTGCCGGTGCCGCTCTGCGTCCCGTAGACGAGGAAGTCGAGGAGCCGCATGACGTGCAAACCGAGGTCCCCGCCCTCCCGCGACCTCGACATCCAGCACTCGAGGAAGTACCGGCCGCGCAGGAGCCGGTGCTCGACACGGGCGGTGAGCCGGATCCGCTGGCCGCGGGCGACCCGCCCCTGTGGCGATCCGCCCTCGACCGCGTGCGTGAAGCCGAACACCCAGTTGCCGTCCTCGTCGACAACGTGGAAGTCGAAGACGGGTTCCACCAGGTCCTCGCGCGCCTCCGCGTCGAGGCAGATGACCAGCGGGCTGCCCTGTTCGACGTTGGCCACGCGCCGGCCGCCGGCGTCCTCGAGCCAGACGCCGTGCAGGCGGACGTTGACGTCCGGGACCGCGCCGCCCGTGCCCCCCGGCTCGTCCCCGCCGAAGTTGCGGCGGAAGTAGCGCAGCGCCGCCTCCTCGGGGTCGCCCTCGTACTCCATCGCGCCGTCGTGCAGGAGCAGTGCCCGGTCGCAGAAGCCCTGCACGGTGGCCATGTCGTGGGTGACCAGCACGAGGGTCCTGCCCGCCCGGCGCTTCTCCTCGAAGACGTCCAGGCAGCGCTGGGCGAACTGGGCGTCGCCGACCGCGAGCACCTCGTCGACCAGCATCACGTCGGCGTCGGCCTGCACCATGGCCGCGAAGGCGAGGCGGACCATCATGCCCGACGAGTAGTTCTTGAGCCGCTGGTCCGCGAAGTCCCGGAGGCCTGCGAAGTCGAGGACCGCGTCGAGGCGGCGGGCGGACTCGCGCCGGGTCAGGCCCATCAGCACGCCGCTGAGCGCGACGTTCTCGCGGGCGGCGAGCTCCGGGTTGAAACCGACGCCGAGCTCGATGAACGGCGCCAGCCGACCGGCGATCCGCACCGTTCCGCGGTCAGCCCTGTAGATGCTGGCCAGGATCTTGAGCAGGGTGCTCTTGCCGGACCCGTTGCGCCCGACGATGCCGAAGAACTCGCCCTCGTGGACGTCGAAGGAGACGCCCCGCAGCGCGTGCAGCGTACGGAACTGCGAGCGGGTCAGCGGATGGGCGACCCGCTCCTTGAGCGTGTCGACCTTGTGGTCGGGAATGGCGAAGGTCTTCTCCACGTCCCGCACCTCGACGAGGACCGGGCCACGCTCGGTCTTGGCGGCCATGCTGCACGCAGGCTACCGGTGACTAGGCTCGCGCCGTGATCGCTTTCGGCGCCTCCATGACGTCGCCCGAGCTGTTCGCGCAGTGGGCCGGACCCGGCATCACCCGCACCGCCGCACCGGACTCCGCGGTGTTCCCCTACCAGGCGGCGGGCTCGCTGTTCCGTTCCTACAACCTGATCTGCGACCACGCGGCCGCGCACCAGGATCTCGAGGCGCTCGTGCTCGTCCACCAGGACCTCGAGCTCGACGATCCGGACCTCTGCGAGAAGATCCGCGCCGTCCTCGCCGATCCCGACGTCGCCGTGATCGGCGCGACGGGGATCGTCAACGCCCGCTCGATCGCGTGGTGGGAGGGCGACATCGTCTGGGGATCGACCGTGTGGGCCTACGGCCAGTCTGGCGGTGGGCGGTTCCCGGCGACGGCGTGGAACGGCGACCGCACCCCGCCCTACGAGCGCCCGGGCGAGGTGGAGATGGTCGAGGGGTCGCTGCTCGTGCTGTCGCCGTGGGCGGTACGCAACCTCCGCTTCGACGAGTCGCTCGGCCTCCTGCACGGCTACGACTTCGACTACTGCATGCAGGCCCGCGCCGCCGGACGAAAGGTCGTCGCCGCGGACCTGCGCGTGCTGCACCACCACTCGCTCGACCTGGTGACGGAGAACGAGGCGTGGGTGGACGCCCACGGCCGCGTGGCGGAGAAGTGGGAGGGCGCCCTCCCCGGCACGGTGGCCGAGACGCCGGACTGGCGGCAGCGCGCGCGGCGCGCGGAGGCGGAGGCCGCGGCCAACCGCCTGCACGTCGCGTCCGCGCAGTACACGGCGGAGGCGATGATGCTGGACGGGCAGGCGCAGCTCGGCGAGGTCGTCCACAGCCGGTCGTGGCGCCTCACGGAGCCGTTGCGCCGGCTCAACGCGCGGGCGCGCGAGCGCCGCGCTCCGGCCGCTGCCTAAGCTCGCGCCCATGCAGCGACTGCGCATGCGCATCGACACGGACACCCACGACCCCGGACGGTGGGGCCACTCGTTCGCGAACCTCGCTGAGCTCATCGTCCCGAGCCTCGACGCCGTCGGCGCCCGCTCGGTGGTGGAGGTCGGCGCCTACGCGGGCGACTTCACGAACCTCCTGCTCGAGTGGGCGGCCCGCAACGACGCCCGCGTCACCGCCGTCGACCCCCTGCCGCAGCCGGCGCTGGAGCGGCTCGACCACGAGCGCGACGACCTCGAGCTCGTGCGCCGGACGGGAGCGGAGGCCCTCCGGACGATGGACCTGCCGGACGCCGTGGTGATCGATGGCGACCACAACTGGCACACCGTCACGGAGGAGCTCGAGGCCATCGACGCGCGCGCGGGCGACCGGCCGCTCCCGCTCGTCCTGTTCCACGACGTTGCCTGGCCCCACGGGCGTCGCGATGCCTACTACACGCCGGAGACGATCCCCGAGGACCGCCGTCAGCCGATCGAGCACTGGGGCGCGCTGCATCCCGGCGAGCCGGGGACGCGGCCGGGCGGCCTGCCCTACCCGCATCCGGCCGCGCGCGAGGGCGGACCGCGCAACGGCGTGCTGACCGCCGTCGAGGACTTCGTGGCCGCGCGGGAGGGGCTGCGGTTCGTGCTCGTGGAGGCGTTCTTCGGCTTCGGCGCCCTGTGGCCGGTCGCGGCGCCCTACGACGCCGCGCTCGCGGCCCATCTCGATCCCTGGGACCGCAACCCGCTCGCCCAGCGGCTGGAGGCCAACCGCGTCTTCCATCTCACGTCCTCGCACGTCCAGCAGCGCGAGGCCGCGCTGGCACGCGAGCGCGTGGCCCGCAAGGACGACCTGCTCTCCACGCTCATGCAGTCGAAGGCGTTCGCGCTGGCCGAGTGGCTCTCCCGCCGGCGGCAGGGCGGCACGCCCGCCGTGTCGCGCGCGGAGGTCCGCCGGGCCCTGGACGCCTGAGCCGGCGCGTCAGGGGCCGGTGAGCGGCGAGGTGCCGGGCCGGCGGCGCCGGCGCAGCGAGGCGTTGAGCCGGCTCGCGACGCGCAGCGGTGCCGTGAGCCGCCAGCCGATGCTTCCCGTCGCCTCGGCGAGCGCGTGCTCGTGCTCCCGGCGGCGGGCCTGCGTCTGCAGCTGGGTGGCCACGGCCTGCGCCCGCGCGGCACCGCGTTCGGCCTCGGCGCGCCGCGCCCGCTGCTTCCAGTCGCCGCCCATCACGCCGACGCCGGGCATCTTCCCGTCCCACTTCTCCGCGACCTTCACGTGGGCCTGGATCCAGCCCCCGGGATCGCTGGCGAGCTCGAGCGAGTGGTTGTGGATGACGCGGAAGTTCGCGGTGACCACCTTCTTGCCCGCCGCGCGCGCCTGAAGGCAGAAGTCGAAGTCGTAGCCGTGCAGGTCGGACTCGAGCGCCTCGTCGAAGCGCAGGTTGCGGACGGCCCAGGGGGAGAGGCACAGGACGAAGCCGTCGACGGTGTCGACCTCGCCGAGGCGCGCGTAGGGCGGCAGGTTCTCCGGGTCCCAGGTGAGCGACGGGAACTCCTCGCCCGGCCCCCCGTAGCGGTGCACGAAGGACGCCCATGTCACCGAGCCCTCCCACCAGGCGATGCTGCGCACGCCGATGGCGCCGACGCACCCGACGACGGCGACGTCCGGGTCCTCCAGCGCGGCGCGCAGCTCGCGGCAGAAGGTCGGGTCGACGATCTCCGAGTCCTGGTGCAGCAGGACGAGCGCCTCCAGGTCCTCGCGACCGGCGACGTGCTCCATGATCGCGTTGTAGCGCTCGAAGATCGTCCCGGGCTCCTCCCAGCGGACCAGCAGCGAGTTGGGCTCGGCCGCCAGCCGCATGCCGGGCTCGGCGAACCGCCAGTACTGGTCCGGCTTGGTGACTGCGGAGGCGAAGGCGATCAAGGGGTCCGCGAGAGCCGAAGCACTGCGTCGGTAGCGTACCGGCCCGGAGCTAGCCTTCCCGAGCCCGTGATCGCCTACGGCTGTCCCGTCACCCAGCCTCCCACGTACCGCCGTTTCGCACAGCCCGGCATCGCCCTCGCGGCCGAGCCGGACAGCGTCATCCTCGTCAACGCCGCCGCGGGAACGATCTACCGGTCCTTCAACCTCGTGCTCGACGCGGTCGGCGACCGGGACGACCTCGAGGCGCTCGTGCTGCTCCACCAGGACGCCGAGATCACCGACCCCGCGTTCGCCGCCAAGGTCCGCTCCGTCCTCGCCGATCCGCAGGTCGCGGTGCTGGGCGCCGTCGGCGCGACGGGCGTCCGCTCCCTCGCCTGGTGGGAGGGGGACGTGACCTGGGCGTCGTTCCTGCGCGCCTACGGCCTCGCGCCCGACGGGGCCCTGCGGCCGCTGCCGTGGGACCCGGCGGTGCCGCTGCGCGATCCGGTGGCCATGGAGGTCGAGCTGCTGGACGGCTTCGTGCTCGTGCTCTCGCCCTGGGCCGTGCGCCACCTGCGGTTCGACGAGGGGCTGCGGCTGCTGGTGGACGGGTTCGACCTCGACATCTGCTTCCAGGCGCGCGAGGCCGGGCGGACCGTCGTCGCCCACGACCTGCGCGTCCGCCACCATCACGGGGTGGAGTTCGTCACCGACCCCGAGCAGTGGACGCTCGCGCACCAGCGGCTCGCCGAGAAGTGGGAAGGACGGCTGCTGGACGCCACGGGCGCCGGCGACTGGCGGGGGCGCGCCCGCCGCGCCGAGGCGGAGGCGGGCATCGCCCGGCTCGCCGGCGCGTCGAAGCTGATGCAGGCCTACGCGGTCGCCGACGAGGACGAGGTCGAGCTCAAGCGGATGCAGGCCACGCGTTCGTGGCGCATGACCGAGCCGTTGCGGTGGGCGAACGGCCGGCGTCGCGCGCGGCGGGCGCGAGCCTCGGCATGAGCACCGCTCCGGAGGTGACCGTCGAGCGCCCGCTCCCGGCGACGCTGCCGGCGGGAGCCGCGACCGCCGTGCTCTGCCTCGGGGCGTGGCCGGTCGCCACCGCCGCCGTCGACGTCATCGTCGACGGCCGGCGCCACCCGGCGACCGTGGTCCGGGTCCCGGGGCGTCCGGAGGCGCGGCGCTTCTGGGCCGTCGTCGTGCTGCGCGCGGGTGCCGCGCCCGCGCGCATCGCGGTCCAGGTCGCCGGCACGGCCGCCGTCGGCGCGGAGATCCGCGCGCCCTACGGGGAGGTGGCGGTGGTCGAGGCGGCGGGGCCCGACCCGCCGCGGGCGCGCGCCGACGAGCCCGGGCGGGGGCTGATCGCGGTCTGCATGGCGACGTTCGAGCCCGACGAGGCGCTGTTCGCCGCGCAGGTCGCCTCCCTGCGCGCGCAGACGGACCGGGGCTGGATCTGCCTGGTCAGCGACGACGCCTCCGGCCCGGAAGGCGCCGCGGTCATCGAGCGCGTCGTCGGGGACGACCCGCGCTTCGCGATCGTCCGCCACGACGAGCGCGCCGGCTTCTATCGCAACTTCGAGCGGGCGCTAGCCCGGGTACCGCCGCACGCTGCGCTCGTCGCCCTCTGTGACCAGGACGACGTCTGGCATCCCGACAAGCTCGCGACGCTGCGCGCGGCCATCGGCACGGCGCGGCTCGCCTACTCCGACCAGCGCCTCGTCGACGCCGACGGCGCCGTGCTCCGGGACACGCTGTGGTCGGGACGGCGCAACAACGTGACGAACCTGACGTCGATGGTGGTCGCCAACACCGTCACGGGGGCGGCGACCCTGTTCCGGCGGGAGCTGCTGGCCGCGCTCCTGCCGTTCCCGGACGGACCCGGCCTCCAGTTCCACGACCACTGGCTGGGCCTCGTCGCGCTGGCCTGCGGGGACATCGCCTACGTCGACCGGCCCCTCTACGACTACGTGCAGCATCGCGGCGCCGTGTTCGGGGACGTCTCGCGCGGCGGACACCGCCCGCGGGCGCGCCCGCGCGGAGCGCTGACCCGCTGGCGGGCGGCGTACTTCTACGGCTACCTCTCGCGCGCGGTGCAGGTGCGGACCGTGCTGGCCCGCGTCACCCCGCCGCCGGACCGGCGCCGGGCGCTGGAGCGCTTCGCCGCCGCGGAGCGCTCCCCGGTCGCCCTCGGCCGACTTGTGGCTCGCACCGGCCGGGAGCTCGCGGGTCGCAACGAGACGCTCGGCAGCGAATGGGGGCTCGCGCGCGGCGTGGCCTGGCGCTGGCTCGCGCGGCTCGGCGCGCGGGTCGAGACGGGGATGCCGCCGCTGGACGCCTTCGAGCAGGTCCGGCTGAGGCGCTGGCGGGCCGGCGTGCGCCCGTGAGCGGTCTCCACGTCGGGCTCGACGCGCCCCTTCCCGACCGCGTCGCGATCGGGGCCGGCACGGCCCTCTTCGTGTGCGGCTGGGTCACCGCGACCAACGGCAAGCGGGTCCGCGCGCTCCACGTCGAGGTCGACGGGGAGCCGCAGGCGCTGACGGCGCACGGCATGCCCCGCCTCGACGTCCTGGAGGCGATGCGGCCCGGCCAGGACCCGTACGCCACCGCGAACGACCCCGCCTACCGCAGTGGCTTCTGGGGCGTCGTCCGCATCGGGCCCCGCGCGGCCGGCGGCACCTGCTGGCTCGCGCTGCGCGCCACGCTCGAGGACGGCATGTCCGTCGCGGCGCCCCTGGCGGAGATCGCGGTGGCGGCCACCCGCACCGAGCCGGCCGCCCGGCCGCGGCCCGCCGACGGCGCCGGCCCACTCGTCGCGGTCTGCATGGCGACGTTCGAGCCGGACATGGCGTTGTTCGCCGCGCAGGTGGAGTCCATCCGGGCGCAGGACTACCCGCGCTGGGTGTGCATCGTCAGTGACGACTGCTCGAGCCCCGAGCGCTACGCGGAGATCGAGGCCGCGATCGGCGACGACCCGCGTTTCGCCCTCTCGAGGTCGGCGGAGCGCCTGGGCTTCTACCGCAACTTCGAACGCTGTCTGGGCCTGGTCGGCGGGGACGTCGACCTCGTGGCGCCCGCCGACCAGGACGACGTCTGGCACCCGGACAAGCTGTCGGCGCTCGTCGCGTCGCTGGGCGACGCCCGGCTCGCCTACAGCGACGCCCGCGTCGTCGCCGCGGACGGCACCGTGCTCGCCGACACGTACTGGCAGCGCCGCCGCAACAACCACGAGGACCTGCTGTCGCTGCTGGTCGCCAACGCCGTCACGGGCGCGGCGTCGCTGTTCCCGCGGGGGCTGCTCGACGACGCGCTGCCGTTCCCTCCGGCGCAGTTCGCTCACTTCCACGACCACTGGCTCGGACTCGTGGCGCTGGCGTCGGGAGACATCGCGTTCGTCGATCGGCCGCTCTACGACTACGTGCAGCACGGCCAGGCGTCGCTCGGGCACGCGGCCGCCAACCAGTTGCGCACGCTGCGCAGCCGGGCGGCCGGCCTCCGCGGCGACCCCCGCGAGCGCGTGCGGATGTGGCGGCTGCGCTACTTCGTCGACGTCGCCCGCCTGACGCAGCTCACGACCATCCTCGAGCTGCGGCTCGGTCCCCGGCTGAGCCCGCGCAAGCGGCGCGTCATCGAGCGCTGGCTGCGCACGGACGCGTCGCTCCCCGCCCTGGCGCGGCTGTGGGTGCACGGCGCCCGCGAGCTGGTCGGGCGGCCGGAGACGCTCGGGGCCGAGTGGATGCTCGGCTCCGCGTTCCTGTGGCGGCGGCTGCTGGAGGCGTCGGCGCGCGACCGGCCGGTGCGGGGCGTTCGGCTCGACGCCCTGCCGCCGACCACACTCGCGCCGCCGCCCGGCCGCTCGACGCCCGACGTGCCGCTGCTGCGCGCGATGGAGGACAAGGTCGCCCCGCTCCGCCTGGCGGTGCGCGACGACGTGCCGCCGCGCGTCAACCTGCTCATCCCCCAGGTCGACCTGCAGCACTTCTTCGGTGGCTACATCGCGAAGTTCAACCTTGCCCGGCGGCTGGCGGAGCGCGGCCTGCGGGTGCGCCTGGTCACGGTCGACCCCCAGTCGCCGCAGCCGCCCGACTGGCGCCGCCGCGTGGAGGCCTACGCCGGCCTCGACGGCGTGCTGGACCGCGTCGAGGTCGCCTTCGGGCGCGAGGCGCCCGGCGGCCTCGAGGTCTCCCGCTCCGACCGCTGGATCGCGACGACGTGGTGGACGGCCCACGTCGCCCACGCCGCGACCCGCGAGCTCGGCGGCGGCCCGTTCGTCTACCTGATCCAGGAGTACGAGCCCTTCACCTTCACCCCGGGGAGCTGGGCCGCGCTCGCCGCGGAGTCCTACGCCTTCCCGCACGCGGCGCTGTTCTCGACGGCGCTGCTGCGCGACTGGTTCCGGCTGCGCGGCATCGGCGTGTTCGCCACCGGGGCGCCGTCCGCGGCGTTCGAGAACGCGATCACCGTCGTGCCGCCGCCGTCGGCGCAGGACCTCGCCGCCCGCCGGTCGCGGCGGCTGCTCTTCTACGCGCGGCCAGAGCCGCACGCGTCGCGCAACCTCTACGAGCTCGGGGTGCTGGCGCTGCACCAGGCGCTCGGGCGCGGCGCCTTCGCCGGCTGGGCGCTGCACGGCGTCGGGACGCTGAGCACGGGCCAGAGCCTCGAGCTCGGCCGCGGCATGCGGCTGGACCTCCTGCCCCGCTCGGCGCAGGCATCCTACGCGGACGTCCTGCGCGACCACGACGTCGGCCTCGCGCTGATGTACACCCCGCACCCGAGCCTGGTGCCGATCGAGATGGCCTCCGCCGGGATGCTCACCGTCACCAGCACCTTCGAGAACAAGACGGCTGACGCCCTCGCCACCATCTCCACCAACCTGCTCGCCGCTGAGCCGACGGTGGAGGCGATCGCGGACGCGCTCGTCGAGGCCTCCGCTGCGGCCGGGGACCACGAGCGCCGCGCCGCCGGGGCGGACGTGGCCTGGAGCCGGGACTGGGACCGGTCGTTCGGCGACGCGTTGCTGGACGAGGTGACGGCGTGGCTCGATGTCCCGGCGCGGGCATGAGCGCCGCCGCGCCCCCTGCGATCGTCGCCCCGCCGCCCGGCGCCCCCCGCTTCGCGCTCATCGACTCGGTGCGCGGGATCGCCGTCCTGTTCATCCTCGCCTTCCACGTCGCGAGCATCACGGGGGCCATCAACAGCGCCGTGGTCGGGCGCTGCATCCTGGCGATGGGCAACCAGGCCCTGATCATGTTCTTCGTGCTCTCGGCCTTCCTGCTCTACCGGCCCTTCGTCGCGGCGCGCGCTGCCGATCGGCCGATGCCCTCGGCCAGGCGCTACGGCCGCCGGCGGGTCCTGCGCATCCTGCCCGCCTACTGGGTCGCGCTGACGGTGCTGGGCGTGTTCCCCGGCATCGCCGGCGTGTTCACCGGCGACTGGTGGCGCTTCTACGGCTTCCTGCAGCTCTACTCCCCGCGCACCATCGGCCAGGGCATCCCGCCGGCGTGGAGCCTCTGCGTCGAGGTGACCTTCTACCTCCTCCTGCCGCTGTGGGCCCTGCTCCTGCGCCGGCTGCCGCGGCGGGGCGGCTGGGTGCGCTGGGAGCTGCGGACCCTGGGCGGCGTGGCCCTGCTCGGGGCCCTCCTCCAGGTGCTGGCCGCCCGGCAGATCGTCGACAGCCGAGTCGCGCAGGCGCTGCCCGGTCAGATGACGTGGCTGGCGCTCGGCATGGCGCTGGCGGTGTGGAGCGTGTGGGAGTCCCGTGCGCACCGGCCGTCGCGCGTCGCGCGGCTCGTGGCCGACCACGGCTGGGCGTGCTGGGCCGGGGCGGTGGCCGCTATCGCCGGGCTGACCGCGCTCGTCCACGCCGGCGGCCTCTTTGGCCTGGTCGTGGCGCTGCGCTCGAAGCAGGCCTATGCCACGGTGATCCCCAGCATCGCCCTCACTGCGATCCTGGCCACCCTGACGGTCCTGCCGGCCGTCTTTGGCGAGGAACGGCCTGGCCTGCCGCAGCGGGTGCTGCGCCTCCGCCCGCTCGCCCTGATCGGCCTCGTCTCCTACGGGATCTACCTGTACCACCTGGCGGTCGCCCAGCTGCTCGGCCTGCGCACGGATCCGAGCCACTTCTCCGCGACGGGCCTCGGCCTCGCCGGCCGCGTCCACCACCTCACCACGCCGGTCCTGTTCGTCCTGACCCTCGCGGGCAGCGCGGCGCTGGCGGGGCTGAGCTACCGCGTCGTCGAGCGGCCGCTGCTGCGGCGCAAGGAGCCGGCGGCTCAGCGGCTGAGCTCGAGCGCATCCGCCACCCCGTAGTGCGTCGACTGCCGTACGCGGCGAACGACGCGGAAGGCGCGCGGTAAGCCGAGGCTGCGCAGGCGTGCCACCGCATCCGGGGGCGTGCCGAAGAAGGCCGTGTTGAAGGAGGCGACGAAGAGGCGGCCACGGCGCCCGGTCAACGCGACCGCCGTCGCGACCGCCTGCTCGTCGCCGAGGAGGCGCCCGTCGCGCCCGGGGAACCCGAGGCGCACGACCCGGGGCCGGTCGCCGAGGCTGGCGTCCAGCGGGGTCAGCGGGCCGGGGGAGCCGAAGAACGCCGCCGAGCCGTCGAGCACGGCGTCCCCCGGACGGGCGTGTCGCTCGATCATCCGGGCGGCGGGCCGGAAGTCCGGCCGCGCGAACGACGGCGAGGCGGTCTCGACCGTGCCGATGGTCAGCCCCGCCAGCGCCAGGGCCGGCGCGTAAGGGCGCGCGCGCCACAGCAGCGCGGCCACGGCCACGGCCAGGCCCGGCCAGGACGAGGCGAGCGAGTTGGTCGTCAACGAGGGGGGGCCGACCAGGCTGGCGAGAATCTCGCCGACGGGCGCCGCTGCCGCCAGCACGACGATCAGGGCCATGCGGGCGGACGGCCGCCCCCGCGCGCGCACCAGCGCGAGCAGGACGCCGGCGGCGATCAGGACGATGGCGACGGGGCCAGGCGAGACCCGCCACAGGGAGCTCGTGCCGTCGGGGGCGCCCAGCGTCCAGTGCCCGAGCGCGCGCAGGACGCCGCCGGGCGTGAAGTCGACGAAGGCCGCCGCGAACGTGCTGTCGGGTGAGGACAGGTCGTCGCGCAGCCCGGTCAGGACCCAGGGCAGGTAGAGGAGCGCAGCCCCTGCGGCCGCCACTGTGGCGGGGCGCCGCGCCGCCGGCTGCGTGACGACGATCCAGCCGTACAACCCGATCAGCGCGAAGACGCCCGTGTAGTGGGTGTAGGCGACGGCGGCTGTGGCGAGTCCGTAGAGGATCCACCAGCGACGGCGGCCGGTGTCGACGGCCAGCAGCGCCGCGAGGGCGGTCAGCGCGGTCAGGGCGAGCAGCAGGCTGTAGGCGCGGGCCGACCCGGAGTAAAAGACGGGGAACGGCGCGGCGGCGGTCAGCCCCGCCGCCAGCAGCCCGGGACCCCGTCCGGCGACGTGCGCGCCCAGCGCGTAGACGAGCGGGACGGCGGCGAGGCCGGCCAGCAGCTCGGGCAACCGCAGGCCGGTGCCGCTCGGCCCTGCCCATGCCGCCACGAAGCTCAGGGGCGGGGTGATCTCCTTCGTGCGGCCGACGAGGTCGAGCAG
>CAXTBB010000048.1:0-15545 GCA_964242305.1 uncultured Solirubrobacteraceae bacterium | reverse complement strand
CCCTCGCTCACCCACAGCGTCGACAGCTCGTCCCGGTAGAGACCCTGCCCGGCGACGATGAGCCGGGGGACGGCGCCGAGCAGCGTCAGCAGCACCACGATGGTGCCTGTGGCACGGGACCGGTCGAGGCTCACGGCTCGGGGACCTGGGGAACGAGCGCGCGCAGGTGCCGGGCCGCGCGGCGCGCCAGCGGCCGATCGGCGCGGGCGAATACGAACGTGAGCGTGCCCCAGGCGACGGCGTTGTCTGGCTCGCGGCGCACGATCGCGAGCAGGATGCGCCGAGCGCGCGGCAGGTCGTGCCGCAGGACGGCGAGCCGCGCCCGGGCGACGTCCACGTCCGCGCCGGGGTTCAGCTGTCCGGCGTGGTCGAGCAGCGCGGCGGTGCGGGCGTCGCTGCGGCCCGCATCGAGGCGGTGCCGCGCCGCGTCGGCGCTCGTGGCCTGGCGGACGGAGAGGGCGAAGAACGCGGTGACGATCAGCGCGCCCGCGACCGCGGCCGCGCGCCTCATCGCGGCTCAGGGGCGGCGCCGGACCCGCGGCGGCGCAGGACGACCACCGCGCCGCCGACGACCAGCGCGACGACGATGACCACGATCCCGACGACGGTGCCGCCGGAGCCGCCGCCACCGCCGCCGTTGCTCGACGCCGCCGGCGTGGCCGAGGGCTCCGGCGGCGGGCTCGGCGTGGCCTGCGCGGCGGCGGCCGCCTGCGCCCTGGCGACGGCCGCGTCGTGCCGCTTGGTGACGGCGCGCTTCTGCTTGGCGGCGGCGTCGCTCGCCTTCTTCTGCGCGGCGGAGGCGACGGCCGGGTCGACGGTCGGAGCCGCCGTCGGCGCGGCGGTGACCTGGGGCACGACCGTGGCCGTGGGCGGCGCGGCGGTGGCCGTCGGGCGCCCGCCGAACGGGTCCTTGTACTGGTCGTCGCCCGCGCTCTGGGCGAACGCCGCGGGAGCGATCGCCAGGCAGGCGAGGAGGACGGCGGCCACGCGAAGCATCGCGGGTCACTGTAATTGGGCGCGTAGCTGCGAGCGGGCACGCGCACGGTCGCGTCCGAGCACCGACCGGGTCGCGAACGTGAGCCTCTGGGCCGTCTCGTCGATCGCGGCCGCGGCCGGCCCGCGGTGGCGGCGGACGACCTCGCGCCGCCGCTGCGCCATCAGCGCGTGCGGGTCGTCGTGGCTGTGGCCGCCGCTGTGGACGACGGTCACGTCGGGGACGAACACCGTCGGGACGCCGGCCGCGCGGGCGCGCAGGCCGAGGTCCATGTCCTCGTAGAACAGGTGGATGCGGGGATCGAAGGGGCCGAGCCGCCGCAGCGTCTCGGTGCGGGCGACCACCGCCGCCGCCACCGCCCAGCCGACCGTGCGCGCACGGGACGAGCGCCACGGCTCGACACGCGGATGACGGACGGGAAGCAGCGCCGGGATCAGCGACCCGGGCGTGCCGGGGAGCGGATGGGCGCTGCGCTCCTGGGTCCCGTCGGGGCGGACGAGGCGGGGGACGAACAGAGCGTCGTGCGCCGCCGCCAGGTCGACGAGGGCGCGCAGGCCGGCGTCGCGCAGCTCCGTGTCCGGGTTGAGCAGGATCGTGACCGGCTCGGTGACGTGCTCGAGGCCGGCGATGTTGGCGGCGCCGAAGCCGGGGTTGTCGCGCCGGTCCACGAGCACGTCGCAGTCGATCACGGAGGCCTCCTCCGCGGTCTGCACCGCGATCACCCGCGTCTCGGGGAGCTGGCGCCGCAGGGACGCGCGCAGCACCGCGAACTCGCCCGCGGAGCGGTGCAGGACGGTGATGACCGCGGTCATCGCACCGCGTCCCGAAACGCCGCCGCCGGACTCATCGCGCCGCATCCCGGAACGCGTTCAGCGTGGCGCGCGCGGGGTCGGCCCACGTCGCGCGCAGCGGCGCGACCGACCGCGGCTCGACGTGCGCGAGCATGGCCTCGGCCAGCGCCCGCGCGTCGTCCACGGGCACGTAGGTCGCGCGCCCCTGGGTGGCCTCGCGCACCTCGGGGAGGTCGGTGACGATCGCCGGGGTCCCGTGCGCGAGCGCCTCCATCGCCGGCAGCCCGAAGCCCTCCAGCCGCGACGGGGCGACCAGCGCGAGCGCGCCCGCGTAGAGGCGCGACAGCGCGTCGTCGTCGACGCCGGTGCGGACCTCGACGCCCGGCACCGGCACCCGGCCGCCACCGACGGCGATCACGCGCAGGCCCGACCGCCGCGCCGCCTCGGCGAGCACGTCCGCGCCCTTGCGCGGCTCCAGCGCGCCGACGAACAGGAAGTACGGGTCGGCGGTGTCGACCGCGCGCGGCGTGACCGGGACGGCGGGGGCGAGCGGGATCGCGCGCACGCGCGCGGGATCGAGTCCCCAGGTGTCGATCAAGTCGCGCCGGCCGTGCTCGGTGGTGGTCAGCACGATCGCCGCCCGCCGGGCCAGCGTCTGCGGGCGCGCGGCCCGGTGCCAGAGCCGCTCGTAGCGCGTGAAGTCCTGCGGGCGCAGCTCCCAGGTGCGGTCCTGCACGGTGAGGACGAGGGGGACGCCGGGGGCGACGGCGAGCGGCGCCGGAGCCGGTGCCCAGACGACGCCGCTGCCCGCACCGAAGCGGCCCCGCCCGAGCGCCGCGCCCACGACGGCGCGGCGGTCGCGGCGGGCGACCTCCCACGCGACGGACGGGTCGGCGGCGCGCATCGCGTCCAGCAGCGAGACGAGGTAGTGCGCCACGCCGCGCTGCTCGCGGACCAGCGACCGGCCGTCGACTGCGATCCTCACGCCCGGTGCCCGGACCGATCGTCATCGACGCGCGCGCGGCGGCCCGGCCGGAGCTCGGCGGTGTCGAGCGCTGGGCGCGCGAGCTGGTCGCGCGGCTGCCGGCGCTCGGCGACTACGAGGTGGCCACGCCCCCGCCGGCGTTCACCCACGGCGCCGGGCACGCCTGGGAGCAGCTCGTCCTGCCGGTCCGCGCGCGCGGCCGGCGGCTGCTGTGCCCGGCCAACCTGGCCCCGCTCGCCCATCCCGACACGACCGTGGTCATCCACGACGCCGCCGCGCTGCGCAACCCGGACTGGTACTCGCCGCGCTACGCGGCCTGGCAGCGGCGGATCCTCCCGGTGGTGGCGAGGCGGGCGCGGCACGTCGTGACCGTATCCGAGTTCTCGAAGGCGGAGATCGTGGAGCTGCTCGGGATCCCGGCGGCGAAGGTGACCGTCATCCCGGGCGGGGTGGGGGAGGCGATGACGCCGGACGCCGACGCCGCGGCGGCCCGCACGGCGCTCGGCCTACCGCGCCCGTACGTTCTCTCCGTCGCCTCCGCCACCGCCCGCAAGAACCTCGCCGCGCTCGTCGGCGTGGCCGCGCGAGTGGACGCCGACGTCGTCGTCGCGGGTGGCGGGCGGCCCCAGTTCGCCGCGGAGGGCGACCTGAAGGGCGTGCGCCGCCTCGGCCACGTCGACGACGGGCTCCTGCCCGGCCTCTACGCCGGCGCCGAGGTCGTCGTCATCCCCTCCCGGCACGAGGGCTTCGGCCTGATCGCGCTGGAGGCGATGGCGTGCGGGACACCGGTGGTCGCGGCCCGCGCCGGCGCGCTGCCCGACACGGTGGGGGACGCCGGGGTGATCACCGACGAAGTCGCTCAGGCGGTGGTGGCACTGCTGGCCAACGACGGGGAGCGGGAGCGGCTGCGGGCGGCGGGCCTCCACCGGGCCGCCTCCTTCACCTGGGACGCCACCGCGCGGGCGGTCGACGGGGTGCTCAACCGCGCTGGCTGGCTTCCGGAAAGCGGAAGCTGCGCAGCGCCGTTGGGGCTGCCCGGATGGCACGGAGCGCGGCTGAGGCGGCGGCGGGGAAGGTGACGCGCTTGTCGCCGCAGTGCCGGTCGAGGGCGTTGGCGGGACCGAACCCCTGCCGGCTGGTGCCGCGCAGGCAGGTGAGCACGCGGTCGGTGCGCTTCAGCGTGGCCGGGATGTGGACGGTGAAGTGCGCGACGCCGTTGGACCGCGAGCGGCCGGCGCCGAGCCGCGCCGCCGTCCGGACCCCGGGCTTGAGCCGATAGACCGCCACCCGGCCACCCCGCTTCAACCCCCTGGCGGCGGCCACCCGCAGCGTCGCCCGGACCACCAGCGCCTTCCCGGTGCTCTTGTAGGCGACCTTCAGCCGCGGCTGCGCGTAGACCGTGGTGGGCGCGTAGAAGATGCCCTCGGCGGCGATCCGGAAGCGGGTGTTGCGCGCCACCGGGGTCGTGAAGGAGAAGCCGGCGCGACCGGCGACCGCGAAGCCGGCGGTCCGGTAGTCGCCGTCGAACGGGAAGACGTCCGCCTGCAGGCCGACCGCGCGCGGCCCGACCAGGCCGTGCCCGGCGGAGCCGACCTTCCCGCTGATCACGGTGTCCGACCCGGCGGCGACGACGTTGCTGGGCAGCGTCGCCTCCACGCCCAGCAGCCCGACCGGTGCGTTGCGGAGCACGTCGATGCCGGTCCCGACCGGGACGGCGAGCAGGTTCGGGCCGGCGGCGAGCGGGGCGCTCGGTGCGCCGGCGGTGGGGAGGAAGCCCGACCAGCGCTCGCGTCCGGTGGCGGGGTCGAGCGCGGCGACGTAGGCGCCGTCGGCACCGCCGGTGTTGACCACCGCGTAGACGCCGCCGTCGATGACCACGGGCCGCTGCGCGATCACGCCTGACAGCGGCGGCGTCCACGTCCAGCGTCCGAGGAACGTGCCCGCGTCGCCCGCGGTCAGGGTCGCCGGCGGGCGCGGCAGCGGGTTTCCCAGGACGACGCCCGCACCGGCCGTGGCCGGCCCGGGCCCGGGCGTGACCCGGGTGCCGTCGGCGGCGCTGTAGAGCGCCGCGTCCTCCCCCCACACGAGCGACCCGGCCGCCACCGTGCGGGCGCCGGTGTCGGTCGTGCACGTCCCGCTCGACCAGAGCGGGGTGCCATCGGAGACCGACAGGGCCGCCGCGCTGCAGCGGCCGACGACGTAGACACGGTCACCCACGACGGCCGGCCGGGCGCCCGCCATGACCACGGGCGAGCGCCACGCCACGCCCCCGTTGTCGGTGGCGTAGGCGACGACGTCGGTGCCCGTCCCCGCCAGCACGCGGTTGCCCGCCACGACCACGCCGGTCGCCGCCGCGCCGGGGGCGGTCCACGCGAGGGTGCCGCTGGCCAGGTAGACCGCCGCCACCCCGGTGGGCAGGGCGAGGAAGACGCGCGTGCCGTCCGTGGCGAGGTCGACCGGCCCGCTCGGTACGGGCAGCGCCCAGACCTGCGCGCCGGTGGCCGCGTCGAACGCCGCCACCTGCCCGTCGCGCTGCGCGACGATCCGGCCGCCAGTCACCAGCGGCGTCGAGGCGGGCGAGAACGGGACCGAGAACGCGGCCTCGAGCGGCGGGCGCAGGCCGGTGCCGGCCCACGCGTTGCGATGGCTGGCGTCCGCGCCCTGCGTCGTGGTGTCGACCGACTGGGCGCGGGCGAGGCCCGTCCACGCGAGGACTAGCGCAACGGTCGCGTAAGCGCCTTGACGAACTCTTCGAGCTGCTTGGTGGTCCAACATTCGTATGCCTCGCAGTGCCGCGCATACGACGCGATCACCGAGTCCCCATAGTTCCAGTACAAGTGCGGCTCCGGGTTGAGCCAGAATGTTCTTCCCGCGCGATCGGCGATGGCCGCGAACAGGTCGGCGCGCGGGTCGCGGCCGTTGGTGCGCGCGTCGCCGAGCACGATCACGGTCGCCCGCGGATGCAGGTCGTCCACGACGGCGGCCAGGAACTCGCGCCACACGCGCCCGTAGTCCGTGTAGCCGGACACGTCGGCGACCCCAGCGTCCTTCGAGATGGCGTCCGAGACCTTCTTGAAGGACCGCTCGCGGTAGAAGACGTCCGTCACCTCGCTGATGCGCTCCACGAACACGAACGAGCGCATCTTGCGGAACGTGTCGTGCAGCGCGTGCATCACGCTCAGGAAGAAGACGGAGGCCGACGTCACCGAGGTGGACACGTCGCAGAGCACGTAGAGCTCGGGCCGGCGCGGGCGCTTGGGCCGGTACTTGAGCTCGACGGGGACGCCCCCGGTCGACAGCGAGGCGCGCATCGTCCGGCGCACGTCGACGTGGGCGTGCTTCTTGTGACCGCGCGCCTCGTGGCCCTGCGTGGCCAGCCGGCGCTTGAGCTGGGCGACGACGCGGTGCACGGCGGCCAGGTCCTGCAGCGGCCCGGACGGCAGCGCGCGGTCGAGCTCGTTCAACGGACGGGACGGCGGCAGCTCCTCCGTGCGCTCGATCTGCGCGCGCTCGAGCTCGCGCCGCAAGGCACGCTCGAACTGCCGGATCTGGTCGCGGGTCAGCGGCGGCGGCTCGCCCTCCTGGACCTGCGGGGCGCCGGGCTCCGTCTTGAGCCCGAGCGCGCGGCGGATGCGCTGGACGTCGACGCCGAGGACGCCCGAGCCCTGGCCGCGCTGCCCGAAGGCGGCGATGGCGAGGCGGGCGAGGTCGCGCATGGCCGACTCGTCGCCGTCGCGCAGTGCCTGCTCGACCGCGTCGCGCAGCGCCTCCAGGGTCAGCTCGCCGTCGTTCGGGGTGTCCCCGTCGCCGCCCTCCTTGACCCCGCGCGCGATGGCCTCCGCCTCCGCCGCGCGGAAGAAGAAGCGCTCGAAGACGAGGTCGAAGATTCGCCGGTCCTCCGGGGACTTGGCCAGCGTCGCCGCCAGCGCCTCCCGGAACAGGACCGGCTCCGTCCACCCGACCTCGCGCAGCGCCGCGAAGCCGTCGAGCAGCTCGCTCGTCCCCAGCGCCATGCCCTCGCGCCGGAGGTCCTCCCCGAACGCGAGCAGCTGCCCGTCGAACCCGTTCACACCACTGAGCCGAGCTTGACGCCGACGCGCTCGGCGACGATGTCGAGGTCGGTGCGGTGCTTGACGATGATCGACATCGTGTTCTTGAACGTCTCCGCGTCGATGTCGTCGGCGCCGAGCAGCACGAGCGCGCGCGCCCAGTCGATCGACTCCGCCAGCGACGGCGGCTTCTTGAGGTCGAGGTCGCGGACCATCGCCACCACCTCGACGAGCCGGCGGGCGACGTCCTCCCGGATCTCGGGCGCGTGCAGGCGCACGATGGCCAGCTCGTGCTCGGCGTCCGGGTAGTCCATCCACAGGTACAGGCAGCGGCGCTTGAGCGCCTCGGTCAGCTCGCGCGAGTTGTTGGACGTGAGCAGGACGACCGGCATCGTCAGCGCCTCGATGCGCCCCAGCTCGGGGATCGAGATCTGGAAGTCCGACAGCAGCTCGAGCAGCATCGCCTCGAACTCCTGGTCGGTCTTGTCGATCTCGTCGATGAGCAGGACGACCGGCTCAGGCGACGTGATCGCGTTCATCAGCGGCCGCGCGAGAAGGAACTCCTCGCCGAAGATGTCGTCGTGGACGGTGTCCCACGCCTCGCCCTCGCGCTCGGCCTGGATGCGCAGCAGCTGCTTGCGGTAGTTCCACTCGTACAGCGCCTTGGCCTCGTCGAGGCCCTCGTAGCACTGCAGCCGGATGAGCGCGCGGTCGAGGTACTTGGCCAGCGCCTTGGCCAGCTCCGTCTTGCCGACGCCGGCCGGTCCCTCGACGAGCACCGGCTTGCCGAGCCGGGTGGCGAGGTAGGAGACCAGCGACGTGGACTCGCCGGGGAGGTACCCGACGGATTCGAGGCCGGCGGCGACCTCCTCGACGGATGCAGGTGCGACGGCCATGAGGCGGGTGAGTCTAGGCTCACGCTCGATGGTGGTCGCCGACCTCGTGCCCAAGGGCGACCCCAATCTCACCGTCTTCATCGTCATCATGCTGCTCGGCTTCGTGATCGGAACCTACGGCCACGTCATCCGGTCCCGCGGCCTGATCATCGCCGGGATCGTGATGATCTTCGCGGCCACGATCATCCTGCCGCTGCTCGTCTTCCGCGGCGGCCGCTAGAAGAGCTTCCCCTCGTCGGGGGGCGGCTTCGGGTCGACGCGCTGTCCGCGCTTCGGGGGTGGCGGTGGCTCGCCCTCCCAGGCGGGGCGCTCCTCGCGCAGCACGGTGGTGACCGCCCCCGAGTCGACGGGACGGCGCATGCGTCGCGTCGGGGCGCTGTCCCACGTCGGATCGTCGGCGGCCGGGTTGGGCGGCTCGGGCCGGTGCTCGGCGCGCATCGCCTGCCCGGCCAGCAGCAGCGCGACCGCGACCAGCATGGTCACGAACAGCCCCCACTGGACGCCGACGGAGCCCTTCGACACGTCCGGCCGGTCGAACAGCCGCCAGACGAGCAGGAAGAGCGTCCAGCCGCCGGCGATCGTGACCGCCCAGCCGTCCCCGCCCGGGAGGTGGAACGCCTTCTGCTGCGAGCGCGCGTAGAGCAGGTAGAGGACCGCGCCGGAGACGACGAAGACGGCCGCCTCGACCCACGAGAACGCGCCGAACGCGGACAGGTTGTTGGAGCCCGCCTTGCCGTAGCTGGCGTGGTACCAGGGCAGCAGCATGCACAGCAGCAGCGCGATCGCCGCCGCGCCCGCGCGCAGCTGCACGTTCGAGAGTCCCTTGACCGCCTTCATCCGATCGGGATGTCCTCGACCCGGTCCGCGGCCGGGCTCGAACTCGACCGGCGCGGCAGCTCCTCGAGCCGGGTCAGGTACCAGTCGATCAGCGCGCGCACGGCCAGGAGCAGCTCGCGGACGGCCTCGGCCAGCTGGGCGGACAGCTCGGTCGGGATGACGTCCTTGAGCGCGCCGAGCAGGGCGACGACGGTCTGCAGCTCGGACGGCGCGCTGGCGGTCTTCTCGTCCGGCGGCACCTCCCAGCCGCGCTCAGGGACGTCGTCGAGGCGCGCGCGGAAGGCAGCGTCGGCCTGCTCGGCCCGCTCCGTCGCCTCGCGCACCAGCCGGTCGGCGGCCGCGTGGGCGGCGTCGATATGCCCGCGCAGGTCGTTGACGTCGTCAGACACCGACGGGCTCCTCGAACGCGACCACGAGCGCGCCGTCGGCGAACGTCGCCGACGACGGCCGGAAGGCGGCCATGGACGGCGGCAGCTGGATCGTGCGCTTGGCGTCCCCGACGCGCACCACCAGCTCCAGCCCGATCTTCTTGAGCGTGACGTCGCCCTTCTCCACGAAGGGCAGCTCGAGGCGCAGCTGCGCGCGCTCGCCGTCGTGGGTGAGCTGCTGGGAGACCGACGCGTGCAGCACCGCCGCGGGGTCGACTTCGGCGAACAGCTCGGCGCCCAGCCGGTCGAGCATCTCCGGCCCGAGCACCTCGCGGTCGAAGTACGGCGCCCGCAGGACGGGGACGGGGGCGAAGCCGGACTCGACGAGCTCGAGCTGCTCGGACTGCAGCTCGCGCCACGCGCCGAAGTAGCTGTCCACGGCGTCGGGGAACACGCGGTTGACGACGACGGCGTCCGTCACGTAGCCGAACAGGTTCAGGTAGGTGAAGGTCCGCATCGCCTCCTTGACCACCATCCGGTCGGGCGTCATCACGAGCCGCAGCGACGACGACTCGGCGTCCCGGAGGATCTCGTTCATCGCCACCAGGTTGGCGATCAGCGCCTGCACCTCCATGAAGACGCGCTCGTCGGGGAGCTGGACGTCCAGGAAGGCGCGCGCGAGCGGACGCGCGGCGGCCAGCAGCGCGTGCTCGCGGCCGAAGACCTTGCTCAGCCACCAGCGGGCCACGTCCGGGAAACTCAAGAGCCGCAGCGTCTCCCCGGTCGGCGCGCAGTCGACCACGACGGCGTCCCACTCGCCCGAGTCGTGGTGGGCCTTGATGGCGAGCAGGCTGAACAGCTCGTCGCCGCCGGGCGGCACGCTCAGCTCCTCGGCGGCGATGCGGTCGACCCCGCGCTCGACGAGCATCCCGCCCATCCACTCCTGCACGACCGACCAGTTGCGCTCGAGCTCCTCCTGGGCGACCACCTGCTGCGCCCACAGCCCGCCGCCGACGTCGGTCGGCGCGCTGCCCACGGGCACGTCGAGCACGTCCGCGAGCGAGTGCGCGGGATCGGTGGAAAGGACGATGACGCGCCCTCCCGCCGCGGCGATCGACCGGGCGGTCGCGGCGGCGACGGAGGTCTTGCCCACGCCCCCCTTCCCGGTGTACAAGATGGTCCGGGGCATCTACCCGGACCACTCTATTTGCGGACCGCGACCGTGTCGTCGATCGAGGTCGCGTTCCCCGCGAGGTCGGTGGCGTCGATGTGGACGACGTACTCCTTCGCCTTCCTGGGGGGCGTCAGCGGGATGCTGCGGGTCCCGTAGGGGAGCGTGCTCGTGGTCGAGTAGACGACCTTGCCGCCGCGGGACAGGGACACGTGGACGGCGGAGATCTTGGACAGCGTGAACTTCAGCGCCCCGGGCTTGCCGGCCCTCAGCGACCTGGTGACGACCGCCACCGCGGGGTCCTGCTTCAGGTACGCGCGGAAGTGGTCGAGCGTGTCGCAGAAGACCGGCTCGTCCGTGCGCGAGCACAGCGAGCTCAGGAACTCGGTCAGGACCTCGTGGTAGTTGAGGTTGGACTCGTGGGAGTCGGTCCCGCGGTCATACAGCGACCATGCGCCCGTGTCGTAGGTGGGGACCTCCTGCAGCGCGCGCGCCTCGCCGGATGCGAACAGGGCCTGGGCGTCGGTGTCACCGGTGATCTCGGCGAAGTCGTACAGGCCGACCAGCGACTGCACGAAGCCGTTGAGGATGCGCAGGCCGGGCGCGAAGGAGTACTGCGCGTAGTGGTTGCCTGCCCCGACCGGCACGCGCACGCCGCTCGGTGTCCTCGTCTTGAAGACGGCGAGGCCCTGCTCGAGGACCGGGTAGACGAGGTCGCCCGTCCCGGCCTTGCGCGCCGCGCGCGCCATCGCCTGCAGGCCGGTCCCCTGCGAGAGGCTCGACACCCACGGCGGAGCCCCGCCGCCGAAGTCGTAGTAGTACTCCCAGGCGAGCCCGCCGGCGCGGCTCGCGCCCAGCGGCAGCAGCTCGTCGAGCAGGTCGACCATGCGGTCGTAGTCGGCCTTCGAGCGCCACAGCGCGTTGAGCTTGCCGAAGTTGGCCAGCGGGTGGATCTCGAGACCCTCGCCGGGCGCGTACTGGAAGACGAGCTCCGAGCCCTTGAAGGAGACGCGCGCGCCGCTGGCCAGGAGCGGGCCGGTCGACCACCACTCGCGGTTGCGCTGCAACTGCAGGAAGAGCGGGACGAGCCGGGTGGGGGTCAGCGACCCGCGCGCGGCCATCTGGTCGAGGTTGCGCAGCACGCCGGCCATCTCGATCCGGCGGCGCCCGGTCAGCGTCTTGACCAGGGCCGTGTCGCGCCGGTACTCCGTGCGGTAGGCGGCGAAGGCGGCGGGGTCGATCGAGCCCGCGTCGTGCAGCCGCCTGAGCTCGGACATGGTCGTCCGCCTGACCGCGATCGTGGCGGCGGCGCGGGGGACCCGCACCCGCGGCGCCACCGTGTGGTCGCGCGCGGCGACGCCCGGGTCGAAGCGGTGCGTCACCGTCCCGTGGGGACCCAGGACCGTCACCTGCGCGGCGCCGGCATTCGCCGCTCCCAGGAGCGGTGCCACCGCCATTAGGAGTGTGCGAATTGCGGCCTTTATCACGCCGGCCGATGGTAGGCTCGGCCCGCACACCGAAGACGTCTGGAGAGAGACCTTGCAACGCATCCTGCGCCTGCTGGCGCCCTTCGCCCTTCTGCTCGCGGCCATCGCGCTGGTCGCGTGCGGCGGCGACGATAAGAGCAGCACCGGCGGCACAGCAGTCAAGTCCGACAACGCCGAGGACATCCTCGCCCAGACCTTCTCGGGCGCCAACGGCAAGAAGGTCAAGTCGGGCAAGATCGACCTGACCGCGACCATCAACGCCTCCGGTGCCGGGACGAACCTCAACGGCCCCATCGACATCAAGCTCTCCGGGCCGTTCCAGAGCCTCGGCAAGGGCAAGGTCCCCAAGTTCGACATGGCCCTCGAGTTCACCGGGGCGGGCCAGAACATCAAGGCCGGCGCCGTCTCCACGGGCGACAAGGGCTTCATCAACTTCAACGGCCAGGCCTACGCCGTCGACGACGCGACCTTCAAGCAGTTCGCCGACGGCTACATCCAGGCCCAGAAGAACCCGCAGTCGTCGCCGACGAACCTCAAGTCGCTCGGCCTGAACCCGCAGAACTGGCTCAAGGACGCCAAGGTCGACGGTGACTCGAACGTGGGCGGCACGGACACGGTCAAGGTCACCGGCACGGTCGACGTCCCCAAGCTGCTCACGGACGTCAACACGTTCCTGAGCAAGGCCGGCTCGCTGGGCATCCCCAACGCGGGCACGCTGCCGAGCAAGCTCACCGACGCCCAGGTCAAGCAGGTCGAGGACGCGGTCAAGACCTCCTCCGTGGAGATCGAGACCGGCAAGGACGATTCGATCCTGCGCCGCATGGCCTTCAAGCTGTCCGTGGTGGACCCGCAGGGCTCGGGCAGCAAGGCCGACATCGACTTCGACATCTCCCTGACCGACATCGGCGAGGACCAGTCGGTCCAGGCGCCGTCGAACACCAAGCCGCTCAACGACCTGCTCGGCTCGCTCGGCGGCCTCGGTGGGCTCGGCGCCCTGGGCGGCTCCTCGTCGGGTTCCTCGGGCTCCTCCGGTTCCGGGACCAGCTCGGCGAACGCCGACAAGTACACGCAGTGCGTCAAGGACGCCGGGTCGGACACGAGCAAGCTGCAGGACTGCTCGAAGTTCCTCACGCCGTAAGACGCCCGCTGATCACCGGCTGACACCGGCCGGCAAACCCTCATGTGCGATGCACACCGCGGGTTCGCCGGCCGGCGTCAGCCGGCGCCGGCGAACGTCTTCATATGCTCCCTGCGGTGCGGCGGTTCCTCTTCAGCGGCGACGGGTGGCCCTACCTCCTCGTCCCGTTCATCCCGATCGCCGTCGTCCTCGACGTCGCCAGCGCGGACGCGCTGATCATCTTCTCGGCGTCCGTGCTCGGCGTCATCCCGACCGCGGCGATGATGGGGCGGGCCACGGAGGAGCTCGCCGCGCGCTCCGGTCCCGGCATCGGCGGCCTGCTCAACGTCACCTTCGGCAACGCGCCGGAGCTGATCATCGCCTTCTTCGCGCTCAACGAGGGGCTGCAGGAGGTCGTCAAGGCGTCCCTGATCGGGTCCGTGCTGGGCAACACGCTGCTCGTCATGGGCGCCTCCATGCTGGTCGGCGGCATCAAGTACCAGCGGCAGACGTTCGATCCGACCGCCGCCAGCGTCCAGGCCGGGATGCTGCTGATCGCCTCGATCGCGCTGATCATGCCGGCCGTCTTCCAGCTCGTCTCGGGTGGCGGGCTGCCGTCGCCGACCGCGGAGTCCAAGCACTTCTCGGGCGACCTGCAGGACATGTCGATCCTCGTGGCGATCGTCCTGCTCGGCGTCTACATCGCGGGGCTGTTCTTCTCCCTGCGCACCCACAGCGACCTGTTCAACCCCGTCCACGAGAGCGACGACGAGGAGGGCGGTGAGCCGTGGACGGTCCGCCGCTCGGTGATCCTGCTCGCCGTCGCCGGCATCGCGGTCGGCGTGATGTCGGAGATCCTGGTCGGCTCGATCGAGGAGGCGTCGTCCACCGTCGGGCTGTCGCCGTTCTTCGTGTCGCTGATCGTCGTCGCCATCGCCGGCAACGCGGCCGAGCACTGGGTCGCCGTCTACTTCGCCGCCCGCGACAAGATGGACCTGTCGGTCAACATCGCCATCGGGTCGAGCGCCCAGATCGCCCTGTTCGTGGCGCCCGTGCTCGTCCTGCTGTCGCTTTTCGTCGGCCCGTTCCCGATGGCGTTGGTCTTCAACGGGTTCGAGGTGGCCAGCGTGCTGCTGGCCGTCCTGATCGCCCTGACGATCACCCGCGACGGCTCGTCGACGTGGTTCGAGGGCGTGCAGCTGCTCGCCGTGTACTTCGTCCTCGGCATCGTCTTCTTCTTCGTCTGAGTCACCACCTGTGGGCATCCGGCCCACAGAGCATCGGAACGGCCCCATCGGGGGTCCGACTTGGCTCAGCTCAGCTCGGCGATCTGGCGCTCGACCTCGGCGTCGACGTCGAAGGGCTCCTGGCCCTTCCGGACGCGGCGGGCGTTGCGGGCGACGACGTGGTCGCGGATCTCCGCTCGCAGCTGCGCGTCGATGTTGGGTGCGACGAGCCGGGCCAGCTCCTCCTCCACGTCGACCGGCTCCCGGCCGGCGGCGATGCGGCGGGCGTTGCGCGCCTCGAGCATCTGGCGGATCTCCATGTCGCGTTCGGCAACGTTCACGGACCCCCCGCCTGGGCCCCGTCGCGCGGCGTCCTCGTCCACGAAGAACCCACCGCGACCGATCTGGTCGTAGGCCTCGCCGGACATGAAGAAGGTGGCGATCGCGGCGATCGCGCCGATGATCACGACGGCGAACAGCACGTAGCCGAAGGCGTCCTGCACATCTACAGTGTGGACCATGTGGCGCAGGGTGCGGCGCAGGTCCATGGCGCCGCGGCGCCCGGTGCTCTTCCCGGAGCAGTACGCCCTCGCCTTCGTGACCGCCGTCGTGCTTCTCGCGGGCCTGGCGATCTTCGTCTACGCCCTCGTCGCGCGCTGACATTCGTCCGCTGCGTTGCCTTCCGCAACCGGCGGGGTATCCTCCTCATCACATCATTGACTGACCAGTCAATCGTCTACTCGGGAGCTGACCGTGGTTGATTTCACGCTGACGGATGAGCAGAAGGCGCTGCGCGAGATGGCGCACGACTTTGCGGCGAAGGAGATGCGCCCTGTCGCCTGGGAGTTCGACAAGGAAGGGGAGTGGCCGGCGGCCGTCCTCAAGAAGGCCTGGGACCTCGGCCTGATGAACTCGCACGTGGAGGAGCAGTACGGCGGGCCGGGCGCCAACTACCTCGAGGGCTGTCTGATCGAGGAGGAGATCGGCTGGGGCTGCTCGGGCATCGGCACCTCCCTGGCCGCCAACGGCCTGGCCCTGGCGCCGCTCGCCATCGGCGGCTCCGAGGAGCTCAAGAAGCAGGTCTTCGACCACGTCACGTCCGAGCCGGTCTTCGCCTCCTTCTGCCTGACCGAGCCCGACGCCGGGTCCGACGTGTCCGGCATGCGCACGTCGGCCGTCAAGAAGGGTGACAAGTACGTCATCAACGGCTCGAAGTGCTTCATCACCAACGGGTCCTACGCCGACTACTTCACCGTCTATGCCAAGACGGACAAGGACGCCGGCCACCGCGGGATCTCCGCCTTCATCGTGCCCAAGGACGACACGGTGACGGTGGACAAGAAGGAGGACAAGATGGGCCAGCGGGCGTCCAACACCGCCACCATCACCTTCAACGAGACCGAGATCCCCGCCGAGAACCTGATCGGCGAGGAGAACAAGGGCTTCAAGCTCGCGATGATGACGCTCGACCGCACCCGCCCCGGCGTGGCGGCCATGGCCACCGGCATCGCCCGCGCGGCCTTCGAGTTCGCCACGGACTACTCCAAGGAGCGCGTCCAGTTCGGCGTCCCGATCGCGATGCACCAGGCGATCCAGTTCATGATCGCCGACATGGCCACCAAGG
>CAXTBB010000047.1:0-32110 GCA_964242305.1 uncultured Solirubrobacteraceae bacterium | reverse complement strand
GTTCGACATCACGAAGGACGGGTGGCCCGTCGCGTTGCCGAGGTTGAGCAGCCGGCCCTCGGAGAGGACGATGATCGCGTTCCCGCTCTCGAAGCGCCACTGGTCGACCTGGGGCTTGATGTTGATCTTCTCGACGCCGGGCAGCTTCGCGAGGCCGGCGATGTCGATCTCGTTGTCGAAGTGGCCGATGTTGCCCACGATGGCGCCGTGCTTCATGCGGCTCATGTGCTCGGCGGTGATGATGTCCTTGTTGCCGGTCGTCGTGATGAACACGTCGGCGGTCTCGACGACGTCCTCGAGCGTCTTGACGTCGTAGCCCTCCATGCACGCCTGCAGGGCGCAGATCGGGTCGATCTCGGTGACGACGACGCGGGAGCCCTGCGCCTTCAGCGAGGCCGCGGAGCCCTTGCCGACGTCGCCGTAGCCGCAGACGACGGAGACCTTGCCGGCGAGCATGACGTCCGTCGCGCGGAAGATGCCGTCGACCAGCGAGTGGCGGCAGCCGTAGAGGTTGTCGAACTTCGACTTGGTCACGGAGTCGTTGACGTTGATCGCCGGGAACAGGAGGTCACCCGTCTGCTGCATCTCGTAGAGACGCATGACACCCGTGGTCGTCTCCTCGGTGACGCCCAGGATGCCGTCGGCGATCTTCGTGTAGCGCTGGGGATCCTCGGTGAGGGAGCGCTGCAGCAGGCCGAGGAAGACCTGGAACTCCTCGGACTCGGCGTCGGCCGGGTTCGGCACGGCGCCCGCGGCCTCGAACTCCTTGCCCTTGTGGACGAGCATCGTGACGTCGCCGCCGTCGTCGAGGATCATGTTGGGACCCTCGCCGCCCGGCCAGTTGACGGCCTGCTCGCTGGCCCACCAGTACTCCTCCAGCGTCTCGCCCTTCCAGGCGAAGACCGGGATGCCGGCCTCGGCGATGGCGGCCGCGGCGTGGTCCTGCGTCGAGAAGATGTTGCAGGAGCACCAGCGGACCTCGGCGCCGAGAGCGACCAGCGTCTCGATCAGCACCGCGGTCTGGATGGTCATGTGCAGCGAGCCCGTGATGCGCGCACCCTTGAGGGGCTGGCGCTCGGCGTACTCGTCGCGGGTCTGCATCAGGCCGGGCATCTCGTGCTCGGCGAGCTCGATCTCCTTGCGCCCGTAGGCGGCCAGGGAGAGGTCGGCGACCTTGAAGTCCTCGGTGGTCACGGCGTTCATACGGGCTCCAGTTCTCGTTGGGTGGCGGCCAGGAGCCGCTCGTGCTTGTCCTGCTCCCAGCGCAGCCAGTTGGCTGCCGGGACGTCGTCGGGACGCTCGGCCTCGGCGTCCAGCCATGCGTCGGCGGCCTTCCGCAGGCGTCCGTCCGCACGCACGCGCGCGGCGAAGGCCATGTCGGAGAGCCCGATGTCGTGGCGGTCCAGCAGCTCCTTCAGCGTCCGCAGGCGCTGCAGCTCGGCCGGGCCGTAGACGCGGTAGCCAGCCTCCGTGCGCTGTGGCTCGATGAGCCCGACACGCTCGATGTAACGGAGCATCCGGGACGACCATCCGGTCGTCTCCGCGGCTTGGAGGATGGTCAGGGCGTCGGTGCTGATGCGCTCCAGGATAGCGAACCTTGACAAGGTTGTGTCAAGGTTGGCGCCGGGTGTAGGTTGCGTCCTCGTGAGCGGAGCGGAGGTGATCGTCGCGGCGCTGGAGGAGGCCGGCGTACCAGTGGTCTTCGGACTGCCGGGGGTGCACAACCTCGCGCTGTGGGAAGCGCTGCGCTCGTCTTCGATCCGGTTGGTCGGGGTGCGCCACGAGCAGGCGGCGGCGTACGCGGCGGACGGGTACTTCCGGGCGACCGGGTCCGTCGGCGTCGCGCTGACGACCACCGGGCCGGGCGCGGCCAACACCCTGGGCGCGGTCGGCGAGGCGTACGCGTCGCGGTCCGGGATCCTCGTCATCGCCACGGAGATCCCGTCTTCGCTGAAGCGCGAGGGCGTCGTGCGGGGCGTGTTGCACGAAAGCGTCGACCAGGCCTCGATGTTCGCCTCCGTCGTCGGCGGCAGCTTCTTCGGCATCGAGCAGGTGGGGCAGGCGGTGGCGGCGGTCTCCGATCGTCCGATCTACCTCGAGATCCCCACCGACCAACTGCGCTCCGACGCTTCCGGTCTCGCCGAACCACGCTCCATCGCTTCCGGAAAGCCGAAGGAATCCAGCGCGCTCGAGGCTGAGCGGCCGTTGGTGTGGGTGGAGGATGCGGGACGCCGGGACGACGTGGTCGAGCTGGCGGAGCGGCTGGGCGCGCCGGTGATCGAGGCGTACTCGGGGCGCGGGGCGATGCCGCTCGGCCATCCGCTGCGGGTCGGCTTCCCCCCGCACATGCCCTCCGTCGGTGCCCTTTGGGACCAGGCCGACGTCGTGATCGCGGTCGGCGCGCGCCTCGACGGCATGAACACCCAGAACTTCGCGATGCCCAAGCCCCCCCAACTGATCGCCATCGGGGAGCCGGGCCCGAACTACCCCCCCGATCTCACCCTCCTTCATTGCCGGGACCTGAGCGGCGAATCCGAACCCTGGGCGGATCTGAAAGCGGTGAGAAGCGAGGCGTGCAAAGCCTTGGACGGTCGAGCGCTGCGGTTCCTGGATGCTCTCAACTACGCCCTCCCCGAGGACGCCAACGTCGTCTGCGACATGTGCATACCCGGCTACTGGGTCGGCGGCTTCCACCCGTTCCCCGCGCCGCGCAAACTCGCCTACCCCGTCGGCTGGGGGACGCTCGGGTTCGCCTTCCCCGCCGCCATCGGCACCGCGCTGGCGGGCACCGGCCCGACCGTCGCGCTGTGCGGCGACGGCGGCTTCCTGTTCGCCTGCGGCGAGCTGGCGACCGTTGCCCAGGAGCAGATCCCGCTGACCACGGTGATCGTCGACGACGGTGGCTACGGGATGCTGCGCTTCGACCAGGACCAGGCCGGCGAGCCGCGCTTCGGCGTCGACCTGAAGACGCCGGACTTCGCGGCGCTGGCCGAGTCCTTCGGCGTCCGCGCCGAGACGGTCGAGGGTCTCGACGACGCGTTCGGGGAGGCGCTCGCGGCGCACGTCGCCGACCCCGCGCCGTCCGTCCTCGTCGCCAACGCCGAGGCACTCACGCCCCCGCCGACCACCTCTCCGCAGTGGTACCGCGCTAAGCGGTAGGGGCGTTCGGATCCGGCTTGGGCTCGGTCGAGGTGTCGACCGGCTCCGCGCTGGGCGCGGGCGCGCCGGCGGCGGGCGCGGGCTTGGCCTTCGGCGCGTCCTTGTGGCCGCCGACCTTCTCCTTGAGGTCCTCGAGCTTCTCCTTGGCCTCGGGCGACTTCGCGTACTTCTGCGCCTTGTCGAGCGCCTTCTTGCCCTGCGGGGACCTGGCGAACTTCAGCGCCTTCCCGATCAATCCGCTCATAGTCGGAACTCCCTGTCTGCGTCGATTGTGTCGATGTCCATCTGCGCCTTCTGCAGCTTGCCCGCGTAGTCCCAGTTCAGCGACTGCCAGCGGGTGAACTGGTCCAGGACCCACATCCCCGACTGGCGCGAGCCGTTGCCCGACTTGCCGTTGCCCCCGAAGGGCAGGTGCGCTTCGGCGCCGGAGGTGGAGTTGTTGACGGAGACCATGCCGGCGGTGATGCGCTCGCGGAAGCGGAAGGCGTGCAGCGCATTGGTGGTGTAGATCGAGCTGGACAGCCCGTAGCCGTGGTCGTTGGCGAGGTGCATGGCCTCGTCGAAGTCGCCGAACGTCGCGACGCCGATGATCGGCCCGAACGTCTCCGTCCGGTAGATCTCGTCGCCGATCGTGACGCCGTCGACGATCGCCGGGTGGTAGAAGAGGCCGGCGCTCGGATCGCCGGCGAAGTTCGGCCACGGGGCGTCTTCCGTGACCCGCCCGCGGTGGTCGGAGCCGAGCACGGTGTGGTGGTCCTCGATCAGGCCGAGCCACTGCTCGAAGCGCTCGGCGAAGCGCTCGTGGATCATCGGCCCGTAGAGGACGTCCTGCGTGGGATCGCCGATCGTGGACGCGCGCAGGCGCTCGTCGAGCCTGGCCACGAACGCGTCGTGGATCGACTCGTGGACGATCGCCGTCCCCAGCGAGGTGCAGCGCTGGCCGGCCGTGCCGAAGCCGCCGAAGAGCGCGCCCTCGACGGCGAGGTCGATGTCGGCGTCGTCCATCACCACCATCGGGTTCTTGCCCCCCAGCTCGAGGCACGGCGACTGCATGTGCCGCCCGCACAGCGCGCCGATCTCGGCGCCGACGGCGCTCGAGCCGGTGAAGCCGACCTTGTCCACCAGCCGCTCGTCGAGCGCGCGTTCGAGGCCCGCGAACGTCTCCTGGCCGGACGCCTGCACCAGGTTGAGCACGCCGCCGGGGACGCCGCCGGCGTGGAAGAGCTTGGCCATCGCGTCGGCGCAGGCGGCCGCGTACTCGGCCGGCTTCCAGACGACGGCGTTGCCACACAGGATGGCGGGGACGAGGTACCAGGCCGGGACCGCGACGGGGAAGTTGCCGGCCGTGATGATGGCGGCGACGCCGACCGGGACGCGGAAGGTGAAGAGCTGCTTGTCCTTCATCTCCGACGGGACCGTCTGGCCGTAGAGGCGGCGGCCCTCGCCGACGAAGAAGTCGCACGTGTCGATGATCTCCTGGACCTCGCCGAGCGCCTCCGGGTACGGCTTGCCGATCTCGGCGGTGACGATCTTCGCCAGTGCCTCCTTGTTGGCCTCGACCAGGCGGCCGACCTCGGCGATCACGCGCCCGCGCGCCGGCGCGGGGACGGTCTTCCACTCGGCCTGGGCGGCGCGGGCGGTGCGGGCGGCGTCCACGAAGGTGCCGGCGTCCCCGAGCGCGATCTCGGCGACCAGCTCGGCGGTCTTGGCGGGATTGGTCGAGCGCAGCGTGCCGCCCGGGGCATCGGTCTGCGGGCGGCCGTCGAGGATGGAGGCCAGCGGCATGCCGCTCACCCTAAGGGGTCTTAGGCACCGAATTCCCGATGTAAGGGGGGCGTCTCAGGCGCACCATGAAGAACATGAACAACCTCCTCCACCCAGCCCTCGCACAGTCCCGTCAGCTCGACATCGCTCGCGCGACGGCCAAGCGGCGCCCCCGCTTCTCCATCTCGATCCCGCGTCGGCGGCGCGCCGGCGCTTCATGGTCCAACATGTCCACATGGCAACCCGGGTCTCGAGCACACGCTTCGTAGGCCGTGCCCCCGAGCTCGCCGAGCTGGAGGCCGCGCTGGACGAGGCGGTCAGCGGCCGCCCTGCCCTCGCGTTCCTGGCCGGCGAGTCCGGCGTCGGCAAGACCCGCCTGCTCTGCGAGCTCGAGCGGCGGGCGCGGGCCGGCGGCGTCCGGGTGCTCAGTGGAGAGTGCGTCGACCTCGGCGAGTCCGAGCTCGCCTACGCCCCCATCGTCGCCGCGCTGCGCCCGCTGGCGCGGTCCTCGGATCCTGTGTTGGAGTCCCTCCCCGACGCCGCCCGCACTGCGCTGGAGGCCATGCTCCCCGGCCTCGCGCGCGCCGCGGTCCCCCGCGGCCTCACCGAGGAGGCCACGGGGGCGAGAGCGGCGCTGTTCGAGGCGCTGCTCTCGCTCATCGACGGCCTCGCCGCCGACAACGGCCTGCTGCTCACCTTCGAGGACCTCCACTGGGCGGACCGCTCGACGCGCGCCTTCCTGACCTACCTGGCCGCGTCGCTGGTCTCCGAGCGCGTCCTGGTCGTCCTCAGCTACCGGCCGGACGAGCTGCATCGCCGCCACCCGCTGCGCCCGGTGCTGGCCGAGCTGGAGCGCTCCGACGGAGCGCGACGCGTCGACCTGCGCCCCTTCACGCCTGACGAGCTCTCCGAGCAGCTCGCCGACATCCTCGGCACCGCCCCCGAGCACGACCTCGTCGAGCGCCTGTGGTCGCGGTCGGAGGGCAACGCGCTGTACGCGGAGGAGCTGCTGGCGGCCGGCATCGACGGCCGCGGCGCGCTCCCTCCCACGCTGCGCGAGGCGTTGATGCTGCGCGTGGAGAAGCTCGCGCCGGCGACGCAGTCGGTGCTGCGCACGCTTGCGATCGCCGGGCGCACCGAGCACGCGCTGCTGGCCGAGGCCACCGCGCTGGAGGCCGACGTCCTGCGCGAGGCGCTGCGTGACGGCGTCGCCGCCCAGATCGTCACCGTCGCCGCCGACGGCCGCTACGGCCTGCGCCACGCGCTGCTCTCGGAGGTGATCGTCGACGACCTGCTGCCGGGGGAGCGCGCCGAGCTGCACCTCGCGCTCGCCCGCGCGCTGGACTCCCACTCGGCGCCGGGCGCCCACAACGCGTCGGCGATCGCCCACCACTACGCGGCCGCGGGCGACCAGCCGCGCGCGCTCGTGGCCGCCGTGCGCGCGGGCGAGGCGGCTGAGGCGGTCCGCGCCTACGGCGAGGCCGCGACGCTCTACGAGCGCGCCCTCGAGTTGTGGGACCGCGTGCCGGACGCCGCGACGCTCACCGGCGGCGACTACGTCGAGCTGCTGCGCTCGGCCGCGTGGTGCTGGCACATCGACGGTGACGCCGACCGCGCCGAGGCGCTGCTGTCGGCGGCCGTCAAGCGCATTGACGCCGACGCGGAGCCCGCGCTGCTGGCCTCCGTGCTCGAGCGCCTCGCCTGGGAGCAGCGCCGGCAGGGCCGCGCCGACGACGCCTGGAAGACGCAGCACCGCGCGCTCGCCCTCCTCCCGGAGACGCCCTCGCCCGAGCGGGCCATGATCCTCAGCGGGCTCGCCAAGCACTACATGATCGAGTCGCGTCACCGCGAGGCGGTCGACTGGGCGCGCCAGGGGCTGGAGACCGCGCGGGCGGTCGGGGCCGAGGAGGCCGAGCTGCGTGCCCTCGACGCGCTCGGCGTCTCCCTTGCGTGGGCGGGTGACCCCGCCGGCGTCGAGTACCTGCGTGAGGCGCTCGCGCTGGCCTTGGAGCGCGACCTGATCCTGACGGCCAACACGCTCTACACGAACCTCGCCGACATCCTGCTGTGGCGCGGGCGCGGCGAGGAGGCGATGGAGGTCGCCGAGGAGGGCGTGCGCCTGTCGGGGCACTTCAGCCGCTGGATGAACCTCATGAAGGCCGAGATCGCGTTCCAGCTCGGCGACTGGCCGACCGCGGCCGCGCTGGTGCCCGAACACGGGCGCCGCCTCAAGCACAACCTGTTCGTCAACGATGCTCAGCGCCGCGTCGAGCTGGCCCTCGGCCGCGGTGACCACGACCACGCCGGGACCCTCCTCGACGCCACCGAACCCTACCTCGCCACGGCCCGCGAGCCGCAGTTCATCGGCCCGCAGGCGGCGATGCGGGCCGAGCTCCACCGCCGCCGGGGGGACCTGACCGCCGCGCGCGCCGCCGTCGAGGACGGCCTTGACCGCATCGAGTTCTGCTCGGACGACGCCGCGCGGATCTCCATGGTCTCGCTCGCCGGGCTCGCGGTGGAAGCCGACGCCGCGGTACGCGCCCGCGACCTCGGCGAGGACGACAGCGTCGCCGTCTCCTTGTCGGAGATGCTCCTGCTGCGCCTGGAGGCCACCGCCGGGGACGGCCGCCCGGTCGAGAACGCCAACCTCGCCACGGGCTCCGCCCTGGCCGCCCGCGCCGCCGGCGCCGACAACCCCGAGCTCTGGACCGCCGCCGTCGCCGCCTGGGAGGACGCGGGCCGTCCCTACCCGGCCGCGGAGGCGCGCTGGCGCGAGGCGCAGGCCCACCTCGCCGCCGGGGACCGCGACGCCGCCACCGCGGCGGCGGCGGCCGCACTCGACGCCGCCCGCACCCTTGGCGCCACCTGGCTGGCCTCGGAGGTCGAGGGCTTCACCACCCGCGCCCGCCTGCGCTCGGACGAGGAGGGGCCGCCGGCCACCGACGAGGACCCGTTCGGCCTCACTCCCCGCGAGCGCCAGGTCCTCGAGCTGCTCGCCGCCGGCGCCACCAACCGCGAGATCGGTACGTCCCTCTACATGGCCGAGAAGACGGCCTCCGTCCACGTCTCCCGCATCCTCGCCAAGCTCGACGTCCGCACCCGCACCGAGGCGGCGGCGGTCGCCCACCGCCTCGGGCTCACCTAGCCGGACTTCCAGTTGCTGCTTGCGGACCTGCCGTAGTCGTAGGCGATGTAGATGCGGAACTGGCGACCCGGCGCGATGGCCACGCCCGGAGCGTCAAAGCGACCGTCCTGCTGAAAGTCCCAGCACCCGTAATAACCGACAGTGCCGTTTTCGCCGTCCCGACCCTCCACACACACCTGTCGCGGCGTCAAATCCTCCACCGGTGGCGGCGGCGTAAACCGAAACCGCGTTCCGCCGTCCACGGGCGCCACCGAGTTCAAGATGGGCGGATCTCCCCAGCCATCCGAGGCTGCCGCGGCCGGCGTCAGCCAGTCACTGGAAGCCGTTCGGCCGTAGTCATAGGCGATGTAGATGCGGAACTGGCGACCCGGCGCGATCGCCACGCCTGGAGCGTCGAACCGGCCGTCCTGCTGATAGTCCCAGCACCCGTAATAACCGACAGTGCCGTTATCGCCGTCCCGACCCTCCACACACACCTGCCGCGGCGTCAAATCCTCCACCGGTGGCGGCGGCGAGAACCAGAATCGCGAGCCACCATCGATGGGCGTCACCGAATTCAGGACAGGCGGGTCTCCCCAACCGTCAGACGTAGCCGCGGCCGGGGTCACCCAGTCACTCGAGGGCGTCTGGCCGAAGTCATAGGCGATGTAGATGCGGAACTGGCGACCCGGCGCGATCGCCACGCCTGGAGCGTCGAACCGGCCGTCCTGCTGATAGTCCCAGCACCCGTAATAACCGACAGTACCGTTTTCGCCGTCCCGACCCTCCACACACACCTGCCGCGGCGTCAAATCCTCCTGCGGCATCGGCGGGGTGAACCAGAAACGCGAGCCGCCATCAATAGGCGTCACGGAGTCGAGCCGCGGCGTATCGGTGCCGGTGCCCGGGAACGGGCCTCCGGCGTCGGCGAGTGCGAACCGGTGCTTGTAGACGTGGAGCTTCTCGGTGGAGAGCTTGAGGGGAGGGACGACGAGCTGGGCGGTGAGGTCGACGGGCGCCTCGAGCGTCCACCACGGGGTGGAGTGGATGTCGGCCTCGAAGTCCAGGCCGGCCTTGAAGGCCAGCTCCGGCCCCGCGATCCCGTAGACGAGGACGTTGACGGTGGGCGTGAGGTTGGCGATGACGCTCGCGGTCGCGTTCACCGTCGGGGGCGAGTAAGTGAACGCGTTGGCGAAGCTCGCGATCGGGCTCACGCCGGCGCCCTTGCGGTACTGGATGCCGGCGGTGCCGGTCGCCGTGAGGTTGACGGAGGCGGAGACGGACGCGTTCGCGTCCGCGGTTCCGTCGAGGTAGACCGCCGCGTTGGGCGTCAGGACGACCGGAATGGGTCCCACGGCGAACTCCACCGGCGTGCCCGGGAACGAGGCGATCTTGGTCCTGTCGATGGCGCAGTGGATGCTTCCGTCCGCCGACGCCACCGTCGAGGCCTTGGCCGTGATGGTGCCGGTCAGCTTCGCCGAGTCGAGGCTGAAGACTCCCCAGTCGGCCACGAAGTTGATGCTCTTGGTCAGCTTGACGGTCGGGCGCGACACCGTGAATCCGTGGCCGCCCTTGGTGCAGGTCAGATCGACCGACGCTCGGCGGGCGGCGGTGCCGGTCTCCTCGGGCGTGTCGATCGTCTGATCGATGTGGCCCTCCGGCAGGACGTCGGTGAGCGCGGCCGGTGTGGTCGTGAGCACGGTCTGCCCGCTCGCCGTGGTCACCGCGGTGACCTGGCCGAGGAAGCCATCCGGGGTCGCCGATCCGATGCCGGTGGCGACGTAATCGCCGGGCTGGAGGTTCGTCGGGCCGTTCAGGACCAGCTGTCCCGGCTCCCCCGGCGCCGGAGCCGCCGTCACCTCAGCCGGGTCGGGCACGGCGACCGGCGGGGCCTCGACGGTCGGGACGGGGGTGACGGAGGGCGCGGGAGTTGCGCTCGTCGGCGGTTCTGTCGGCGTCGACGTCGGGACGGGCGTCGCCACGGCGACCGGGCGCTCCGGACGGCCGAGCTTGAGCACGTGCGCCTTACCGACCCCGACGGTCCGCTTCCCCGCCCGCGCCCGGACCCGCAGTGTCACCTTCGTCAGTGACGCAGACGGCTTGAAGGACAACGTGAATTTCCCCTTGCGGCCGGCCTTCGCCGTGGTCGCAACGATCCAGGCACGGCCCGATTTTCGCTGCAGGGCGACGCGGACGCCCCGGACGCGGGCCACTTTCGGCAGGGACCCGGTGACCTTGACCGTGCGCCCGGCGATGGCCGCCGCCGGGTACGAGGCGTGGATCGCCGCCGCCTGACGCACAGCGCCGGCAGCGTCGCCAGCCGCGGCGAGCGCGAGCAGGAGCGTCAGCACACCGAGGACGATCAGCCGGCTTCGGACAGACGACCGCGCGCCCAGATTCTCACTCATAGCCCATGAACGAACGGCGAGCGCCGTTTCTGCCGAACCTGTTTTTAGAGTCGGCTCTTGAGGTCGATCAGGGCGGGGATCTCGACGGGGTCGGTGCCGTCGTCGAGGGCGAGGTGGAGGGAGACGAGGTCGCCGAGGAGGACGAGGGAGAGCAGGCGCTCGGCGCGGGTCGTGCCGCGAGCGCGGACCCGGTGCGCGCCCCCGACGATGTCGGCGGTGAGGTCGAAGCGGAGGCGGACGCGGGCGTGGGTCTCGACCGGATCCTCGAGGAAGACGGGGGTGATGGCGGAACGGTCGCGCCAACCCTCGATCTCGTTGTGGTCGAGCTCGGGCAGCTCGGACCAGAACGCCGCGCGGTTGGCGTTCTCGTTGACCTGGCACTTCCAGCGGTAGGCGGCGGGGACGGTCAGGCCGGCGCCGGCGACGACGGGGATGCTCGCGCCGATCGCGGCGGCCAGCTCACGGGCTTCGTCCTCCAGCGAGCCCAGCTCGTCGCGCAGGAACGCCGCCGCGGCGGCGACCTCGTCGCGCAGGGAGTCCACGACGCCGGCGATCGCGGCGACCTCGACCGCCACCACCGTCGCGTAGCCGACCGCCGCGCGCGGCTGGAAGCCCGGCGGCACGTCGATGACGGGGACGCCCTCCGCCTGCGCGCGCTCGGCGAGCTCGCCGCCGGTGGTGACGACGAGGCGGCGGGCGTGGGCGGCCGCGTCCCAGCAGGCCAGCGTCTCCTCCGTGCCGCCGCTGTAGGAGCTCAGCAGGACGGTCCAGTCCGCCCCGATCCAGCCCGGCAGCGCGTAGTCGCGGACGCTGACGATCGGGACGGCGGCGCGGTCGCCGACGATGCCGGCGGCCAGCAGCGCACCGACGCCGGAGCCGCCCATGCCGCAGATCGCCAGTCCGGCGGCCGAGTGACCAGCGATACCGGCGGCCTCGACGCGCCCGAGCGCGTCCTCGAGGTGATCCGGCAGCGCCAGGATCACCGCGCGCTGGTCGGTCGAGTCGACGCTCACGCGAGGATGGTCCCGGGCTGCGCCGTAGTTCCGTCCGGGACGACGGCCCCCGGGATGACGACGCAGTCGCGCAGCACGCAGTCCGTCCCCACCCGTGCGCGATCGAGGACAACCGCGCGCTCGACCACGCTGCCGGCGCCGACGGAGGCGCCCGGGCCGAGCACCGCCGGCGCGATCACCTCACCGTCGACCGGGCCGCCGACGATCCCGTCCGGTGCGTTGACCAGCGTCTTGACGCGCCCCTCGACGATGTCGAAGGTCCCCTGCAGGTACCGATCCGGCGTCCCGATGTCGAGCCAGTAGCAGTCCGACACGCGGGCGTGCAGCCCGTTGCCGACCAGTCGCGGGAAGACCTCGCGCTCGATGGACGCCTTCGTGTCGGGCTGGAGCAACTCGAGCACGGAGCGCTCGAGCACGTACGCGCCCGCGGAGATGGTGTTGACCCCGACGTCGCCTTCGGGCTTCTCGATGAACTCCAGCACGGTCGAGTCCTCCGACGTGCGGACGAGCCCGTAGTTGCTCGGATCGAGGACCGGGACGAGCGCCAGCGTCCCCGTCGCGCCGGTCGACTCGTGCTGGGCGATCTGCGCGGTGAGGTCGATGTCGGAGAGGACGTCGCCGTTGAGCATCAGGAAGCGCTCCTCGAGTAGGTCCTCGCAGAACTTCAGCGCGCCGCCCGTCCCCAATGGCCGCGGCTCCTCGCGGTAACGAAGGCGCACGCCGTAGGCCGACCCGTCGCCGAGCACCGCCCGCACCTTCCCGGCCTTGAAGCCGCAGGAGAGGATGACGTCGTCGACGCCGTGCCCGGCCAGCCACTCGAGCATGAAGGCCAGGAACGGCCGGTCCACCAGCGTCACCACCGGCTTGGGGATCTCGGCGGTCAGGGGACGCAGGCGAGTCCCCTCCCCGCCCACCAGGATCAGCGCCTGCACTAGGCGCTCGCCGGCGTGGGGCGGCCGATGCCCTCGTAGATCAGGCCCGCGGCGCGGACGTCCGGCGGCGAGAGGAAGTTGCGCCCGTCGACGATCAGCGATCCGCGCATGGACCCGGCCAGCGCGGCGAGGTCGAGGTCGGCGAACTCCGGCCACTCCGTGACGAGCACGACCGCGTCGGCGCCCGCGCACGCCTCCACCGCGGACGCGGCGAACTCGACGCCGTGGATGAGCTTGCGCGCCTCCTCCTCGGCGACCGGGTCGAACACCGAGATGACCGCGCCGTCGGCCAGCAACCGCGCCGAGAGCACCAGCGACGACGCCTCGCGCATGTCGTCGGTGTTGGGCTTGAAGGCCAGCCCGAGCAGCGTGATCTTCTTGCCCGTCAGCGACCCCAGGTGCTTCTGCAGCTTGCCCACCACGCGCCGCTTCTGCAGCTCGTTGACCTCGATCACCGAGTTCAGCAGCTGGAAGTGGTACCCGGTGTTCCCCGCCAGCTGCTTCAAAGCCGCCACATCTTTCGGGAAACACGACCCACCGAAGCCGATCCCGGCCTGGAGGAACTTCGGACCGATGCGGGCATCGAGGCCCATCCCCTTGGCGACCTCGACCACATCGGCGCCGGTCTCGTCGCAGACGTTGGCGATCTCGTTGATGAACGAGATCTTGGTGGCCAAAAACGCGTTGGAGGCGAGCTTGATCATCTCCGCGGAACGGATGTCGGTGCGCACCAGCGGCGCGTTCAACGGCGCGTAGAGATCCACGACGGCCTGGCCGGCCCAGTCACCCTCGTCGCCGACGACCACGCGATCGGGAGCCAGGAAGTCCTCGACCGCCGAGCCCTCCTTGAGGAACTCCGGGCAGGACACGTAGCGGAAGCCCTGCTTGCCGGTCTCGCGGAAGCGGCGCTGGATGTTCGCACCCGTCCCACACGGGACGGTCGACTTCATCACCAAGGCATGCGAGTCCGAGGCGGGCATCGCGCCGACCACCGAGAACACCGCCGACAGGTCCGCGTCACCGCTGTAGGTCGGCGGCGTCCCCACCGCCACGAACAACAAGCGCGCCTTGGCCAGCGCATCGGCGATGTCCGTCGAGAAGTGCAGCCGGTCGCGGTTCTTGGCCACCAGCTCGGCCAGCCCGGGCTCATAGATCGGGATCTCGCCCCGCTGCAGCCGCGCGACCTTGTTCGCGTCGATGTCGATGCAGTACACGTCCGAGCCCAGCTCCGCAAAACCGGCGGCGGTGACGAGGCCGACATAGCCGGTGCCGATGACCCCGATGGGCTCGCGTTCAGTGCTCATGAAGCGGAGGAGCCTAGGACCCGAGGCGCGTGAGAGAGCGCGCGATGGCCACGATGCGGCTGTACGAGAGGTCGCGGGTGAGCGTGTTGGACACCCAGTACACGGCGCGCTTGGTCTGCCAGGACACGAGCCGCACCTTCTTGCCGTCGTAGTAGACGTTGAGCTTGCGCCCGTCGCGCACCAGCGTGTCGTGCGGGCCGTCGAGGATCGGCGGCGGCGCCTTGGGGTCGTTGAGCCGCCAGGTCATGCCCTGGATCCCGTAGTACTTGCCGATCACGCTGCCACCGAGCGACACCACGAGCCGGTAGGCCTGGTAGTAGCGGTGGTTGGCGGGGATGCGGTAGACCCGGGGCTGCGCGTCCGAGGACACCGCGGTCCCGTACGAGGACCCCGCCAGGCCGAGCTTGGGGTAGTAGAAGGGGAAGCGCAGGCGGCGCCGGACGGCGATGGCGAAGTCCTCCCCCGCCGACTCCACGTCGGTCAGGCCCGACGGGATCTTCGAGGCGCCCTTGGACTTCGACTTCTTCTTGGACCTCTTCGACTTCTTCGAGCGGGACGGCTTCCGCTCGGTCTCCGCGGTCACCGTCTTCGGGTTCAGGAACTGGTCGAGGGTCTCGTCGATCGCGCTCTGCGACGCGACCAGGTAGTTCCCGTCGTCCTCGATCTTGCCCGCGCCGAAGGTGACCTGCTGGACCGGCTTGTCCGCCACCCCGAGGCCGAGCTTGAGCAGGGTCACGATCGACGCCTTGCTGCGCAGCTGCTTGTCCGTGCGGGTGTACTTGCCGGCGATGTGCGCGAGCACCGTCTTCTTGGAGAAGCTCAGCTTCTTGCGCACCCCGCGTCCGCGCAGCAGCTGGCGCAGGAAGTCCTGCTGGCGCGCGCCGCGGATCAGGTCGTTGTCGGTGTGGCGGTAGCGGACGTAGGCGAGCGCCTGCGTGCCGCACATCTTCTGGTAGCCCGGCTCGATGTCGATGACCGCGTAGCCGCCGACACCGCCCCGGTCGTTGAAGTAGTGGCGGTCGACGTCGACGAACGTGCACCGCAGGTAGTCGACCAGCCGCCGGAAGCCGGTGAAGTTGATCTGGACGACGTGGTTGATCCTGAACGGCTTGCCCGGCCGGTCGAGCAGCTTCTGGACCGTCTTGAGCGTGAGCGCGGTGCCGCCGTTGGCGAAGGCCGCGTTGATCTTGTCCGGGATCGAGTAGCCCGGGATGGTGACCTTGAGGTCGCGCGGGATCGACATCAGGGTGATGGCGGACTTCTTCGCGTTCAGGCGCGCGAGGATGATCGTGTCCGAGCGCTGGCCGGCGTCCTTGTCGCCCCCGAGGCGGCCGTCCGTGCCCAGCAGCATGATCGTCTCCGGCTTGCCGGCCTCGGCGGGCGGCAGCGTGGGCAGGTCGATCGAGTTCTTGCCGCCCGCCTCCTCGAAGGCGTCCACGACCGAGTCCAGCTCCAGCAGCCCGATCTTGGCCACCGCGGCGGCCGTGATCAGCATCACGAAGGCGAACGCGGCCAGGCCGCGCCAGAAGAGCTTGCGCCCCGGCCGCGGGACCTCCTCGATCTCCGGCGAGACCGCGCTCAAGCCAGGCCCCCTTCGACCGCGCGCAGGCCGGGCTCGGCGCCGATGGAGGGCACGGCCCGCATGAAGCCGACCAGCGCCTCGCGGTAGCGCGCCAGCGACGGGACCGACACCCACTCCTCCGGGCCGTGGTGACCGCCGCCGGTGGGCCCGAACTCGACCGCGGGGACGCCGGCCTCCAGGAACGAGATCGCGTCGGAGGCGCCGTCGCGCCCGACCCCCGTCGCCCCCTCCTGCCCGGCCCGCCGCGTCGCCCCGCACAGCGCGGTCACGTACGGGTTCGAGCGCGACACGTAGGCCGGCGGCCGGATGAAGGTCTTGACCACCTCGACGTGCGGGATCGCGCGGATCTGCTCGAGGATCGCGCCCGGGTCCTGGCCCGGCAGGTAGCGGATGTCGACCGCCATGACCGCATGGTCGGGGACCTTGTTGACCGCGTCGCCGGCGTTCAGGCGGCCGAGGTTGATCGACGGCCGGTCGAACATGTCCGTCGATTCCCCCGCGAACGGCATCGTCTCGATGCGGCGGAAGACGTCGATCGCCCGCAGCACCGCGTTCTCGCCCAGCCACGGCGTGGAGCCGTGGGCGGAGCGCCCGTGCACGGCCACGCGGATCATCAGCACGCCCTTGGCCTGGACGCCGACGTTGAGGTTGGTCGGCTCGCCGGTGATGGCGAACTCCCCGCGCAGGCCCTGCTGGACGAGCTCGTCCGTGGCGTGGCGGTCGAAGTCCTCCGATTCCTCGTCGGGGGCGCAGACGAACCGCACCTGCGCGCCCCGGAGGTCGTGCAGGTCGCGCAGCGCGCACATGATCGCGGCCAGGCCGCCCTTCATGTCGTAGGCGCCGCGGCCGATCAGCCGCTCCCCCTCCACGCGCGGCTGGAACTGCTCCGGCTTGCCGGGGACGACGTCGATGTGGCCGTGCAGGATGACCGTCGGCCCCGACGTCCCCACGGTCGCCTGCAGCACGGGCAGCCCGTGGTACTCCGTCGTGTCCAGGATCACGCCGTTGGACTCCATCCAGCCCTTGACGAACCCCGCCGCGGCGCGGATCCCCTCCGGCTGGGAGGTGTCGTAGGTGATGAGGCGCTCGGCCAGGTCCCGCTCGTCCATGGGCAGCGGCTCAGGTTAACGGCGGTGCAGGATGACCAGGCTGCGAGCGATGGCCAGCATCTGCGCGCGGCTGAGGTCGTGGGTCAGCGTGTTGTGGACGTAGTAGATGGCGTGCGGGGTCTTCCAGACGACCATCGCCGTCTTCGACCCGTCCATGTAGACGGCGTAGCGGCGGCGGTCGACGACCACCTCCCGGTGCGGCGCGTCGAGGATCGGCGGAGCGCGCCAGCCCATGCCCTGGATCCCGTAGTAGGCGCCGACCTTGTCGCCGCCGGTGAGCTTCACGGACAGCCGGTAGGCGGGCTTTCCGTGGAGCCGGTAGACGCGCGGCTGCGGCTCGGCGTAGGACGAGCCGACCGCGCCCAGCGCCGGGAAGTAGAGGCGCAGCCCGATGTCGCGCTTGGCCTGGCGGACCGCCGCCTCCCCCGCCGCCCGGAAGTCGATCAGCCCGCTGCGGGTGGGCTTGGGCACGCGCTTCTTCGCCGGGGCCGGCGCGGGCGGGTGCAGGAAGCGCTGGACGGTGTCGGCGATCGCCTCCGGGGAGGCGTTGAGGAAGGAGGCGCCGTTGTCCAGTGAGAAGGTGAGCGCGTCCCCGCCGAACGGGATCTGCTGCACCGGCCGGTTCGACACGCTCAGGCCGAGCTTGAGCAGCGTCAGCAGCTGCTTGGTCGACCGCGCCAGGCCCTTGTCGGTGCGGGTGTAGCGGCCGGCCAGCTTGATCAGCTGCGTGCGGCGGGAGAAGGCCAGCCGGGACCGGACGCCGGGCTGGCGCAGCATCTGGCGGACGAAGTCCTGCTGGCGCGCGCCCCGGACCAGGTCGGAGTCCGTGTGGCGATAGCGGACGTAGTCGAGCGCCTGGGCGCCGCACATCTTCTGATAGCCCTCGGGAATGTCGATCGTGGCGTAGCCCAGCGGGCCGCCGACGTCGTTGAAGTAGTGGCGGTCGACGTCCACGTACACGCAGCCGAGGTAGTTGACCAGCTCGCGGAAGCCGGTGAAGTTGACCTCGATGACGTGGTTGATCTTGAAGGGGTGCCCGGGGGTCGAGAGCAGCGCCTTGACCGTCTTGAGGGTGAGCGCGGTCCCGCCCAGGGAGTAGGCCTCGTTGATCTTGGCCAGCCCGCGGCCGGGGATGTCGACCTTCAGGTCGCGCGGGATTGACGTCAGCGTGATCGCACGGCTGCGGGGGTCCAGCCGCGCCAGCAGGATGGTGTCCGAGCGCGATCCGCCGCCGGCGTCGGCGCCCTCGCGCGCGTCGGTGCCCAGGGCCATGATCGTCTGCGGCTTGCCGGGCTTCGGGGCGTCCGTGCGGACGACGTCGGGCAGGATGTTGATCTTCGGGAACAGGTGCTGGAGGCGCTCGAGCTCCATCAGCCCGGCGGCGGACACCGCGCCCGCCGTCAGGAGGACGATGACCACGGCCGCCGCGAGCGCGCGGCGGCCGACGTGCTCCCGCTCAGCTATCTCCGCGCAGGATCTTGAGGAAGGCCTCGGCCCGGCGCTTGTCGCGCTCGGCGACGTGGCGCTGGTGCGAGCCCTCCTCCGCATCGTCGATCTCCTTCTCCGCGCGCGAGAGCTTGTCCTCCCACTCCGACGCGTCGAGATCCTCGGGCTTGCCCGCCTCGTCGACCAGGATCAGCACGCGCGAGTCGCGCTGCACCTGCATGTACCCCTCGCCCTGGGCGAGCGTCGTGTAGTCGCTCTCGGACGTGTAGAGGCGCAGCTCCGTGGGGTCGAGCATGGCCAGCATCGGCTGGTGGTTGGCCAGGATGCCGATCGACCCCACCGCCGTCCGCGTGGAGATCTGGACGATCTCCTCGTTGAAGACCTCGCCCTCCGGTGTGAGGACCTCGACGGGGAACTTGGTCTTCTCCGCCACGGGCTAGCTCTCGTCGCCGTCGTCGTCGGAGTCCGAGTCGTCGGACTTGGAGTCGCTGTCCTTGCCGGCGGCCACGACGTCGTCGATCGACCCCTTGAGCAGGAACTGGCCCTCGGGGATGTCGTCGTGCTTGCCGTCGAGGACCTCGCGGAACGAGCGGACGGTCTCCGAGATCGGCACGTACTGCCCGTCGACGCCGGTGAACTGCTCGGCGACGTGGAACGGCTGGCTCAGGAAGCGCTCGATCTTGCGGGCGCGCTGCACCGTGACCTTGTCCTCGTCGGAGAGCTCGTCGATGCCGAGGATGGCGATGATGTCCTGCAGCTCGCGGTAGCGCTGCAGCACCTCCTTGACCTCGTTGGCGACGGCGAAGTGCTCCTCGCCGACGATGTCGGCCTTGAGGATGGTCGACGTCGAGTCCAGCGGGTCGACCGCCGGGTAGATGCCCTTCTCCGAGATCGAGCGGCTGAGCACCGTGGTCGCGTTGAGGTGGGCGAACGTGGACGCCGGCGCGGGGTCGGTGAGGTCGTCGGCGGGCACGTAGATGGCCTGCACGGAGGTGACCGAGCCCTTGCGGGTCGACGTGATGCGCTCCTGCAGCTGGCCCATCTCGGACTCCAGCGTGGGCTGGTAGCCGACCTGGGACGGCATGCGGCCCAGCAGCGCCGACACCTCGGAGCCCGCCTGGACGAAGCGGAAGATGTTGTCAATGAAGAGGAGCACGTCCTGGCCCTCCTCGTCGCGGAAGTACTCGGCCATGGTCAGGCCCGACAGCGCGACGCGCATGCGGGCGCCGGGCGGCTCGTTCATCTGGCCGAAGACGAGCATCGTCTTGTCGATGACGCCCGACTCCTTCATCTCCAGCCATAGGTCGTTGCCCTCGCGGGAGCGCTCGCCGACGCCGCAGAAGGCCGACAGGCCGCCGTGCTCCTGGGCGAGGTTGTTGATGAGCTCCTGGATGATGACCGTCTTGCCGACGCCGGCGCCGCCGAGCAGGCCGACCTTGCCGCCCTTGGCGTAGGGCGCCAGCAGGTCGATGACCTTGATACCGGTCTCGAACATCTCGGCGGTCGGGACCAGGTCGGTGGCGTCCGGCGCGGGCCGGTGGATCGGCCAGCGCTCCTTGACCTCCACGTCGCCGCCCTCGTCAATCGTCTCGCCGAGCAGGTTGAAGATGCGGCCGAGGGTGACGTCGCCGACGGGGACGGTGATCGGGCCGCCGGTGTCGACGACCTCCATGCCGCGGGCCAGGCCGTCGGTGGAGTCCATGGCGACCGCGCGGATGCGGTCGTCGCCGAGGTGCTGCTGGACCTCGAGGATGAGCACGCTCGAGTCGGCCGAGCCGGACGCGTCGTCGGCGTGGTCGTGCTCGTTGAGCTTGATGGAGAGCGCCGAGTAGATCTCGGGCAGGTCGTCGGGGAACACGGCCTCGATGACGACGCCCTGGATCTCCTCGATCCGGCCGACGTTCTTGCCGTCCTCGCTCTTGGTCTCCGTGGTTTCGTCTGCGACTGCCATTGCGTCTCCTAGGTAAGCGATTCAGCCCCGGCGACCACTTCCATGATCTCCTGGGTGATGTCGGCCTGCCGCTCGCGGTTGAGCTGCAGGGTGAGGTCGTCGATGAGCTCCGACGCGTTGTCGGAGGCGGACCGCATCGCGGTCATGCGCGCGCCGTGTTCGGAGGCGGTGGACTCGAGCATGGCGCGGTAGATCGAGATCTCCACGTAGTCGGGCACGAGCCGCTCCAGGATCTCCCCCGGCTCGGGCTCGTACTCGGTCAGCGCGGTGTGCTCGCCGTCTTCGTCGTCCCCCTCGCCCTCCACGTCCTCATGGACCTGCTGGCCCTCCACGGTGGTCGCCTGCTGCATGGGCAGGAGGACCTCGCGGGTGACGTGCTGGGTCATGGCGGACTCGTAGGCGTTGTAGAAGAGCTCCACGCGATCGACCTCGCCGTCCACGTAGGCGGCGACGACGTCGTCGCCGACCTCGCGGGCGTTCGCGTACGCGGGCCGGTCAGTGTGGCCCTCGTAGGTCTCCGTGGGTTCGCGGCCGCGGAAGTTCAGCGAGGACGCGCCGCGACGGCCGCTGACGTACCACTTGACCTCGCGGCCGTCGTTCTCGTGCTCGACGGCGACCTTCACCGCGGCGCGGATGATCTGCGAGTTGAATGCGCCGGCCAGGCCGCGGTCGCCCGTCATCACGATGATGCCCACGACCTTCGGGTCGTCCCGGTCCTGGAGCACCGGGATGTTGGGGACGTTCTGCGCCGCCTCGGCGGCCTGCTTGGTCATGCGCCGGATCGCCGACGCGTAGGGACGCAGGTCCTCGATGCGCTGCTCGGCGCGGCGCAGGCGCGCCGCGGCGACCATCTCCATCGCCCGCGTGATCTTCTGGACGTTCTTGACGGAGGAGATCCGCTGCTTGACTTCCTTCTGAGCCACTAGGCGGCCGCGCCTTCCTTCTCTTCCTCGCGGTCCTCGTCCTCGTCCTTCTTGTTGTTGCGGGAGCGGGAGGTGGCGGCGTCCTCGTCGTCCTCGGCAAGCGGGTTGCCCTCCTCGTCGAGGTCGTAGCCGAAGTCCTCGGCGAACTGCGTGATGACCTTGTCGAGCTCCTTCTGGACCTCGTCGCTCCAGTCGCCGTCGGCGATCTTGGTCAGCGTGTCCTCCGAGGCGGAGCGGACGCGGTCGACCAGCTCGGCCTGGAAGTCCTCGACGCGGTCGGCGCTGATGCGGTCAAGGTGACCCTGGGTGGCGGCGTAGATGGCGGCGACCTGCTCCTCGACGGCCATCGGGTCGCGCTCGCCCTGGTTGAGGGTCTGGACCAGGCGCTCGCCGCGGGCCAGCGTGCGCTGGGTGTCGGGGTCGAGGTCGGAGCCGAACTGCGCGAACGCCTCGAGGTCGCGGTACTGCGACAGCTCGAGCTTCAGGCGGCCGGCCACCTTCTTCATCGGCGAGATCTGCGCGTTGCCGCCCACGCGGGACACCGAGATGCCCACGTTGATGGCCGGGCGCACGCCGGAGTAGAAGAGCTTGGGCTCGAGGAAGATCTGCCCGTCGGTGATCGAGATGACGTTGGTCGGGATGTAGGCCGACACGTCGCCGGCCTGCGTCTCGATGATCGGCAGCGACGTCAGCGAGCCGCCGCCGAGGTCGTCGTTGAGCTTGCACGCGCGCTCCAGCAGCCGGGAGTGCAGGTAGAAGACGTCGCCCGGGTACGCCTCGCGGCCCGGCGGGCGGCGCAGCAGCAGCGACATCTGGCGGTAGGCGTACGCGTGCTTGGTCAGGTCGTCGTAGATGGTGAGTGCGTGCTTGCCCTGGTAGAGGAAGTGCTCGGCCATGGCGCAGCCCGCGTAGGGCGCCAGGAACTTGATCGGGGCGGCCTCGTCGGCGGGGGCCGCGACGACGATCGCGTTGTCGAGGGCGCCGGCGTCCTCCAGCGTCTTGGCCAGGCCGACGACGGTGGCCATGCGCTGGCCGATCGCGACGTAGACCGAGATGACGCCCGAGTCCTTGTTGTTGATGATCGTGTCGACGGCGATGGCCGTCTTGCCCGTCTGGCGGTCGCCGATGATCAGCTCGCGCTGGCCGCGGCCGATCGGGATCATCGAGTCGACGGCCTTCAGACCGGTCTGCATCGGCTCCGTGACCGGCTGGCGCTGGACGACGCCGGGAGCCTTGAGCTCGGCGGGGCGCGTCTCGTCGGTCTTGATCTCGCCCTTGCCGTCGAGCGGCCGGCCGAGCGGGTCCACGATGCGGCCGAGCAGCTGGTCGCCGACCGGGACCTCGAGCAGGCGCCCGGTGCGCTTGACCGTGTCGCCCTCGACGATCTTCGTCCAGTCACCGAACAGCACGGTGCCGACGTTGTCGGACTCGAGGTTGAGCGTGAGTCCTGTCACGTCGTGCGGGAACTCGAGCATCTCGAAGGACTGCGCGTTCTCGAGGCCGTGCACGCGGGCGATGCCGTCGGCGACCGAGAGCACGGTGCCGACCTCGGCCAGGTCGGCCTTGTCGGACTCGAGGCCCTCGATGCGGCTCTTGAGGATGGAGGTGATCTCGTCGGGCTTGATCTGCATGTGGTCTCCTAGGCCGCTTTCGCGACTTCTCTACGAAGGTTTTCCAAGCGGCGGCGCACGGAGGCGTCGAGCACGGTGTTGCCGACGCGCACCACGAGGCCGCCGAGGACATCGGCGTCCACGTCGGAGGTGAGCTCGACCTGGCGGCCGGTCTGCTCGGCGATCTGGTCGCCGATCTGCTTCACGGTGGACTCGTCGAGCTCCACCGCGGACGTCACGTGCACGGGCAGGATGTCGTTCTCCTGGTCCCACAGCGCCTCGAACTCACGCCGGATCTTGAAGATGACCGGCATGCGGTGGTTCTCGATCAGCAGCTCCAGGAAGTTCTCGACCAGGTCGTCGAGCCCGCTGACGGCCTTCTTCAGGCCGTCCTTCTTGTCCTCGGTGGTCAGGTAGGGCGAGAAGAAGAAGACCTGCAGGTCGTGGTCGTCGTCGATGGCGTCGGCCAGCTCACCGAGCTGGTCGCGCACGTCCTCGAGCTTGTCGGCGTCCTGCGCCGCCTCGAACAGCGAGCGCGCGTAGACCGTGGAGATCTCCTCCATTTAGGCGGTGGTTTCCTTGGCGAGTGAGGAGAAGTCCAGCTCGGCCAGGGCGTCCTCGACGAGGCGCTTCTGGTCGGCGTCGTCGAGCGTCTTGCGCGTGACCTTCTCCGTGGCGAGCACGGTCAGGTCGGCGACCTCGGACCGGATGGTCTGGATCGCCCGCGCGGTCTCCTGCTGGATCTCGCGCTGCGACTGCTCCATCAGCTCTTCCTTCTTGCGCTTGCCCTCGGCCACCGCGCGAGCCTCGGTGTCCTCACCGGTCTTGCGCGCGCGGGACACGATCTCGTCCGCCTGCGTGCGCGCCTCCGACAGCCGCTCGCGGTACTCGCGCAGCAGCTCGTCGGCCTCCTTGCGCGTGCGGTCGGCGGTGTCGATGGCGTCCTCGATCGCCGCCTGGCGCTTGTCCAGGGCCTCGGCGATGCGCGGGAACGCGAGCTTGTTGAGGACGTACAGCGAGACCGCGAAGACGATCAGGGTCCAGATCATCAGTCCCGCGTCGGGCGAGACCAGGAAGCTGTCGGCAGCGAAGAGCATCTCTTACAGGAAGAAGGCGATGAGGCCCGCCACGAGGCCGTAGAAGAAGCACGCCTCGGTGAGGGCGAAGCCGAGCCACTGGATGGAGGTGATCTCGTCACGCATCTCCGGCTGGCGGGTGACGGACTCGATGACCTTGCCGAAGATGATGCCGATGCCAACGCCGGCGCCGACAGCGCCGAGACCGCCGCCCACGCCGAGGGCGACCGCCTTGCCGGCGTCAGAGCCGTCGGACGCCGCGGCGAAGAAGAAGTTCAGGATGGTGGCAAGCAACGAAGGGACTCCTTGGTTAGTGAGCCTCGGAGACGGCGCCGCCGAGGTAGATGGCTGACAAAGTGGCGAAGATGAAGGCCTGCAGGGCGGCGACCAGGCCGACCTCGAACAGGAACAGGGCGATGCCAAAGGGCAGGGTGAACCAGCCGACCGCGGCGGTGCCGAGGATGACGGCCAGGCCGCCGGACATGAACAGGATGATCAGGTGGCCGGCGAGCAGGTTGGCGAACAGACGCACGGTGAGCGAGAGCAGTCGCATGAAGTTCGAGAGGAACTCGAGGATGAACATCGGGACGGCCGCGACGCCGCTGATGCCCTGCGGGATGAAGCTCTTCATGTACCCGATGAAGCCCTTCGCGCGCAGCCCCTCGACGTTGTAGGCGATGAAGACCAGCAGGGCCAGGACGAGCGGGATGGAGACGTTGGCGGTCGCCGCGTAGATGGCGAAGGCCGGGATGTGCGCGCCGAGGATGTTGACCTTCTCCTCGGAGTTGGTCGGCAGCGGGATGTAGCCGATCAGGTTGGAGACGAGGATGAAGAGGAAGATGGTGGCCAGGAAGGGGAACCACTTGCGGGCCATCCGATCGTCCATCGCCCCGCGCGTGATCTGATCGCGCATCAGCGCGTAGATCATCTCCACCGCGGTCTGGATGCGGTTGGGCCGGTCCTGCATCCGCTTGGCGACGTAGATCATCAGCCCCGTGGTGATGACGGTGGCCAGGAGCAGGTAGAGCACGCCCTTGTTGAAGTCCAGCGGCCCGGGCAGGTGGATCCAGGTGTGCAGCTTGAACTCGGCCTGGGGCTTGAACTCGTCGTTCTTGCCGTCGCTTCCGAAGACGATGCCGACGACGATCAGGCCGACCATGTAGAAGGCGGCGATGCCGAGGACGAGCTTGCGTCGACTGCTCACGCGGGGGTGTTCCTTTGCGGTCTGAAGATGATGGACAGGATCATGTAGACGGTGAAGGCGACGAGCACGATCAGGGCGGCCGTCAGGCCGTCTTCCCTCTCCCCCAGTCCACCTAGGGCGAGGATCGTAATGCCCATGAGCAGCGGCCGTAGCATTCCGCCCGCGAACGTCAGCGCCGTCTGGCGCCGGAAGTCCGTCTGCCGACCCGCGTAGTGCTCGAGCGCGACACCCAGCGCGCGCTGCACCAGCCACAGGACCACCCCGCCGACGGCGCCGAGCGTCGGCAGCCCGGCGAGCAGCGCGAAGGGCAGGAACGCGAGCACGAGCACGCAGTCGAAGTAGCGCAGGGGCAGGGGGATGCCGGGCTGCGGCAGCGGTCGGGACGATGGAGTGGCCGGCACGCTCACGGAGAGCCTTGCAGGTTAGCGTGCGTTTAAGACTTTGTGACGACTTTGTGACAGTCCGCGCGAGCGTCGGCACCCAGGTCGCACTCGGCGGCGAGCAGCTCGTAGGAGCGGACGCGCGCGGCGTGGTCGTGGCAGATGGTGACGACGATGACCTCCTCGGCTCCGTAGGCGTCGGCGACCTCCTCGAGGCCGGCCCGGACCTGGGGAGGCGTGCCGAGGACCGCGCGGCGGCCACCGCCCTGGTGCGCCTTGGGGACGTTGCGCAGATACTCGGCCGCTCGCTCGGGCGTCGGGAGCGGGACCAGGTTGCCGCGGCGCAGTTCGAGCATGGCCACCCGCGACGGACCGGCGAGGAACTGCGCCTCCTCCTCGCTGTCGGCGGCCAGCGCCCAGACGGCGACCGCGCGCGGGTTGGTGGCCAGGCCGAGCTGCGCGCCCTGGGGGTTGATGAAGTCGGCGAAGGCGTAGTCGAGCCCGAGCTGATCGGCCCAGATCGCCGACTGCGGGGACGAGCCGAGCAGCCACGGCGCCGGGCGCTCCGACGTGGGCAGCGCGAGGCGGGCGAAGGGATGGTCGTCGGGGATCGTGCCGTTGAGGTAGGCGAGCAGCTCGCCGAGCTGGTCGGGGAAGTCGTCCGGCGCGGCTTGGCGGCGGTCGCGCTGGAGGGCGAACGCGGTCAGGGGGTCGGTGCCCGACGCGCGGCCGAGGCCGAGGTCGATGCGCCCGGGGTGCAGGCCGCTGAGGACGGCGAAGACCTCGGCGACCTTGAACGGCGAGTAGTGCGGCAGCATCACGCCGCCGCTGCCGACCCGGATGGTCTCCGTGGCCGCGGCGATGGCGGCGATCAGGACCTCTGGTGCGGGCCCGGCCAGCAGGCCGCCGCCGTGGTGCTCGGAGACCCAGTAGCGGTGGTAGCCGAGCGCCTCGGCGCGGCGGGCGAGGTCGAGCGTGTTGGCCAGCGCCTCGGCCCCCGTCGTCCCCTCGGGGATCGGGGTCTGGTCGAGGATCGAGAGCTTCATCTCCCCTGGGGTACCCACTTGAAGCGCCGCGCCGCCACGACGAGGCCGAGCGCGCCCCAGGCGACGAGGATGCCGAGGTGGCCCCAGGCGAACCCCGCGTCGAGCGGGTCGTAGGCCTGCAGCAGCGACTGGCTGAGGTGGCGGATCGGGAACACGTCGGCGATCGAGAGCAGCCAGTTGGGCACCTGGTCCTCGGGGAAGAAGACGCCGGAGATGAAGTACAGCGGCAGCACGGTCGCCTGCAGGATCGGGGTGGCGGACTCCTCCGCGCGGATCAGCGTCGAGACCGCGTAGCCGACGCAGCACAGCGCGGCCGACCCGACGCCGATCGTGACCAGGATGGCCGGGATCGCCTTCGTGGGGAGGTCGACGTCGTAGGCGACCTTGCCGATCAGCCCGAGCACGACCGCGTTGGCATAGGCGGTGAGCACCGCGGTGATCACGCGGCCGGCGATCAGCGCGGAGGCGGGGACGGGCGTCGAGCGGCGGCGCTTGAGGATCCCCTGCTCGCGCTGGGTGACGACGGCGAAGACGAGCGACTGCAGCGCCGCCGAGGTGATCGCCAGCGCCATCAGGTTGGGGACGTAGTAGGCGGTCTGCTTGATCGTGTGGCCGTTGGCAGTCACGTCGTCGTCGCCGAACACCGTCGCGAAGATGAGCAGGAAGATGACCGGCAGCAGGACGGTGAAGAAGACCGCCTCGCGGTTGCGCACGAAGGCGAGGATGTCGTAGCGGGTCTGGTGCAGCGCGAGCCTCACGGCGCGTTCACCAGCCCGAGGTAGACGTCCTCCAGCGAGGGCGGGCGGACCTCGAGGCCGCGGACCTCGCCGCCCCACGCGGCCAGCTCGGCCACGAGCCGGACGGGGTCGGTGGTGGTGGCCACGTAGCGGTCGCCGTCGCGGGTCCAGTCGCCCGGCGGCACGGCGGCGCTCGCGAACGACACCCGCGAGCCGGCGCGGTCGCGGGCGCCGAGCGTCGCCGGCGTCCCCTCCGCGACGATCCGCCCCTCCGCGATGACGGCGATTCGGTCGGCGAGGCGCTCAGCCTCCTCCAGGTAGTGCGTGGTCAGCACGATCGTCTTGCCCAGCCCGCGCAGCCCCTCGATCATCTCCCAGGTCGTGCGCCGGGCCTGGGGGTCGAAGCCGGTGGTGGGCTCGTCGAGGAAGACCAGCTCGGGGTCGCCGACCAGCGCGAGGGCGACGTCGACGCGGCGCTGCTGGCCGCCCGAGAGCCGCCCGCCGCGGCGGTCCTCCAAGCCGGTCAGCCCGGCGAGGGCGAGCGCCTCGTCGACCGGGAGCGGATGCAGGTGGTAGCCGGCGTAGAGCTCGACGACCTCGCGGACGGTGAGCTGCGGCTCGATGCTCGACTCCTGCAGGACGACGCCGAGCCGCCCGCGCCACGGCTTGGCCGGGGCGGCGGGGTCCTCGCCGAGGACGGTCGCGCTCCCGCCCGACCGCGGCCGGAAGCCCTCCAGATGCTCGATCGTCGACGTCTTGCCGGCGCCGTTGGGGCCGAGCACGGCGAACACCTCGCCGCGGCGGACGTCGAAGTCGATCCCGCGCACGGCCTCCACCTCGCCGTAGCGGATCTGCAGACCGCGGACCTCGATGGCGACATCGCTCACCGAACGGGTTGTAGCCGACGCGCACGGCGGGCCACGACGTCGGCCTCGAGACGGTCGAGCTCCTCCCGGCGGCGGCGGATCAGCTCGAGGGTGTCCTCGGCCTGCAGCAGCGGCTTGATCTCCTCCAGCGGGACGCCGAGGAGGTCCCGGATGCGCAGGATCAGCTGCAGGCGCTCGACGGCGTCCTCGTCGTACACGCGATGGGTGCCCGACGCACGCTCGGCGTCGCTCCAGAGCAGCCCGACCTCCTCGTAGTAGCGGATCGTCCGGGTGGTCGTCCCGACCCGCTCGGCGACGTCGCCGATCTTCATGCCGCCGCCGGTGCGGGAACAGCCTGATGACTCGGCCGCAGGAGGCACACGAACGCGCCGATCAGCGAGGTGGTCGCGAGCACCCACAGGGCGGTGTGCATGTTGCTGATGAAGGGAGTCAGGTTCGCGTCCGACAGGCCCGAGCTGATGCCCGAGAAGATCTTGAAGAGGACCGTCTGCGGGATCGCGTTGGTGACCACCGCCATCACGAAGGCGATGGAGATGACGGCGCCGGAGTTCTGGGCCAGGACGCGGGTGGCGGCCGCGACGCCGCGGCGGTGGCTGGGGACGGCACCCATCATGGCCGCGGTGTTGGGCGAGTTGAACATGCCCGAGCCGACGCCGACCAGCGCAAGGTAGATCGCGCCCGGGAGATAGGGCGTGCCGGCGTCCAGCGTCGTCATCAGCGCGAGGCCGAGCGCGGTGATCAGCATCCCGGACGCGGCCAGCGCGCGCGAGCCGTGGCGGTCGGCCCAGGCGCCCGCGGGTGGTGAGGCGACCAGCATCCCGACCGCGAGCGGGGCGAGCTTGATCCCGGCCAGCACCGCGCCGTCGCCCTGGGCGCCCTGGTAGTAGAAGACGAACACGAACAGCAGCGCGAAGCGGGCCAGGCCGTTGAGGAAGGCGGCGGCGCTGGCGGCGGCGAAGAGGCGGTCGGAGAAGATGGAGAGGTCGAGCATCGGCGCCCGCCCGTGCTTCTCGACGGCGACGAAGGCCGGCAGCAGGACCGCGCCGGCGATCAGGCCGGTGACGACGACGGGGTCGTCCCAGCCGGTCAGCCCGCCGCGCGAGATGCCCAGCGTCAGCCCGGTCAGCCCGACCACGAAGAGCAGCGTGCCGGGCAGGTCGAGGCCGCGGACGGCGTCGGGGCGCGACAGCTCGCGCAGGATCCCGCCCGCCCACAGCGAGCCGAGCAGGCCGAACGGGATGTTGAACCAGAACACCCAGTGCCAGCTGATCTCGACCAGCGCGCCGCCCAGCACCGGGCCGAGGATGAGGCCGACGGCGGCGACCATCGTGTTCGTCCCCATCGCCAGGCCGAGCTGCTCGCGCGGGAACGCGTCCGTGACGATCGCGGCGCTGTTGGCGAACAGGGAGGCGCCGCCGACGCCCTGCAGGATCCGCCACAGGATCAGCTGCGTGCCGTCGGTGGCGAACCCCGCACCCAAGGACGCGATGGAGAAGAGCAGGAAGCCGCCCACGTAGGCGCGCTTGCGGCCGAAGAGGTCGCTGAGGCGCCCGACCGCCACCACCAGCACGGTCGAGGCGATCATGTACGCCAGGATCACCCAGACGAGCGTGAGCAGGCTCGTGTGCAGGGAACGCTCCAACTCGGGTAGGGCGATGATGAGGGTGCCGGAGTTGGTCGCGGCGAGCAGCATCCCCAGGCTCGTGCAGGAGAGCGCCCACCAGCGGTACTGCTCGTGATCGGAATCGACACCAAACTTGAAGTTCACGTCAACGTAAGTTAGCACCCAGGAGGAACACCAGATGGCCAAGAACACCGCCAACGCGAAGTGGACCGGCAGCCTCAAGGAGGGCGAGGGTCACCTCGCGCTCGGCAACGGTGCCTTCGAGGGCAAGTTCTCCTACAAGTCGCGCTTCGAGGACGGCGACGGGACCAACCCCGAGGAGCTCATCGGCGCCGCCCTCGCGGGCTGCTTCTCCATGCAGTTCAACGCCCTGCTCTACGCCGAGGACATCGAGGCGGAGTCCGTGGAGACGGAGGCCGAGGTCGAGCTCAAGCCCGTCGACGGCACGCCCACCATCATCAAGATCACGCTGACCACCACGGCGACGGTCGGCGGCGCCGACGAGGCCACCGTCCGCGAGATCGCCCAGAAGGCCAAGGAGGGCTGCCCCGTGTCCCGCGCCCTTGGCGGCGTCGAGACGATCGAGCTGGACCTCACGCTCAACTAATCGGCCGCGAGCACGAGGCGCCCGGCGGCGGGTGCGCGGAAGGCGCGGATGACGGCCTTGCGCGTCTGGGCTCGCCGCCCGGCGCTGCGCAGCGCGGCGAGCACGGCGTTCATGGCGTCGAACCCCGCCCGGGCGTAGGGCCCGGCAAGGACGCCGGGGAAGGCGTCGCCGAAGCCGGGCGGCAGGCCCGATGCGGGGACCAGCGCGCGGACGCGCTTGCGCTTCGCGAGCGCCGCCAGCGCCGGCGGCACGACCACGGTGGCGCGGCGGTTCTCTGACAGGATCCCGGCGATGACGCCGCGGGCGTTCTCGGCGTCGCTGCCGGCGTAGATCACGGTGCGGGCGCGGGCGGTGTCGACGGTGCGGCCGAAGCGCTCGCGCACGGCGGCGGCCAGCGCCGCTCCTCCGGGCTCGGACTCGACGGCGAAGGGGCCACGGGCGCCGGCGGCGATGGCGGCGACCTCGTCGGCGGCGGTCGGGCCGAATCCGAAGAAGGTCTTCGCCGGCCCGGGTTGCGCGAAGCTGGTCGGGCCGAGCGGCGAGACCTGGAGCAGCCCGACGGCGTTGAGCAGCGGGGCGCTGACGGACGCGGTGCGGCTGTCGAGGTCCCCGATCACGGCGATCGTGCCGGTGTCGCGGACGACGTCGCGCACGGCGCTGGCCACGGCCTCCTGGTTGCCGTCCGGCTCGCGCGCGGAGGCGAACTGGACGGTGAGCTTGCCGATGTGGCCGCCGGCCTGGGAGAGCGCGAGCTTGGCGCCGCGGACGAGGTCGGTCCCCTCCTGGGTGTCCGGCACCAGCGTGTAGACGGTGAGGATGTCGCCGGGGACGCGGCCGCCCTCCTCGATCGACGCCCGGTCGCCACAGCCCACCAGCACCGCGGCGGCCAGCGAGAGCAGGACGATCGCGCGCACCGCGCCATCGTACGGCCGCCGCCGCGGGGAGCGGGGCGGCGCGGCGCGGCCGCGGCGCGGGCGCCGTCGCCGGCCCGCGGCGCGGCCGCCGCCGCGGGAGCGGCGGCGGCCTGCGTGCGTGCGTCACCGCACCGCGATGCGGGCGGCGTCCTGGTCCAGTCGCTGGGCCAGCCTGGCGACGGCGGTGGCCGCACGCCAGCGGACCCGCGACGGCGGGTGCCCGGTCCGGGCGACCCGTTGGCGCTCGTGCGCCCGCTTGACGCGCTGAGCGGCCTGCTCGCGGGCGACGAGGGTGTTCATGGACTGCATGGTGTGTGTGCTCCTTGGTTGGGTGTGAAAGGAGCCCACGTCAGTGGTCTGTCGTGGGCCCGAGACCGGCCCACGACGTATGCGCCTAGGCGCTAGCCGTCGAGCCGGGAGGTGCCGCGCTTCGCGGCGGAGGTGTGATTGGCAACGGCGGTCATCGAGCGGGGAACCCTACGGCACCGACCGGCGATTTTCAACCGGACGCGCCGCCGGATCGACCTTCGGGAAGCTGCCGGTCTCCAGCTCGCGCTCGATCTCGGCCTCGATGACGTGCTCCTGCGTCCCCGGCTCCGCCTTCATCCGGAAGCGCTTGAGCTTGAGGATCTCGAGCGTGTAGACGACGTAGACCGACGCCGCCAGTCCGAACAGCAGCACGGCGATCATCACGGTCGTCCAGCCCAGGTCGAAGCGGCCGTGGTCGTCGGAGTAGGGCACGAAGTTCAGCGCGACGGCGATCGCGGACATCGTCGCCGTCCAGGCGTAGAGGTAGCCGACGGTGCGCCGCTGCGAGAACCCGATCCGAGCGAAGCGGTGGTGGAAGTGGTTGGCGTCGCGCGCGTAGAACTTCTGGCCGTGCTTGACCCGTTTGAGGACCACGAAGGTGGTGTCCAGGAACGGGACGGCCAGCACCACCAGGGGGACGAACAGGGCGACGGCGGCCGACGTCTTCAGCGATCCCTCGACGATCGTCGCCCCGAGCAGCAGGCCGAGCAGGTTCGAGCCGCAGTCCCCCATGAAGATCGCCGCCGGGTGGAAGTTGTGGACGAGGAAGCCCAGCGCGGCGCCGCAGGTGATCAGCGCGAGCACGCCGGCCGCGTCGCGCTGCAGGTCGAAGGCGATGATCCCGAAGGCGGCGGCCGAGATCGCGCACACGCCGGCGGCGAGGCCGTCGACGCCGTCCGTGAAGTTGACCGCGTTCATGATCGCCACCAGGCCGATCACGGTCAGCGGGCCACCGAAGGCCCCGAGGTCCACGCCGCGGACGAAAGGCAGCGTGAAGTTGC
>CAXTBB010000046.1:0-32766 GCA_964242305.1 uncultured Solirubrobacteraceae bacterium | reverse complement strand
GGCGACGTCGTCTCGAGCTGGGCGTGCGCCAGCGCACCGGCCGGGAAGGCCAGCAGCGACAAAAACGCCGCCACGGCAGCGCGAAGGTGTATGCGATTGGACGATGCGCGCAAGCGCAACATGGGGCCCTCACGGGTCAGAACGGCACGCAGGGGCGAACAACGGTTCGCCGGCGGTCAGCGGGGGCGCGCGGTCAGCCGCGCGCGGCAAGCAGCGCGGGCGGGCCGCGCTCGGCGAGGCTGTGCGCGATCAGGCGCCCCCCACGGACGCCGCAGCGCGAGATGCCCGACGACCACGTCCGCACCGGCCGGATCCGCGCGCGCTTGCCCCGCACGCGCGCGACCAGCTCCGTCAGGCGCTTGGCACCGATGTAGCCGCCGGCCCGCAGAAGACCGATCATCAGCGCGACCGGCGCGAAGCTCAGCACCAACTCGCTCAGATAGCCGCCCAGGAAGAAGGCGACGATCACGCTCGCCATGACGAGAACAAGCGGCAAGATGCCTAGGGTGCGACGGAACATCGGCGGCGAAGAGTACGCCACCGCGGAGGCATGGTCCGGACCGTCTCTCAATTCGCCGTTGACCATCCTGGCGATATAGCGTCGGTGCCTCGTGCCGGACCAGTCGTCGTCGTCATGGGCCTTCTCGGCGTCGACCGCCCGTCCCACCGACGAGAGCGCCGCGTTTCCGGCTCCACCGCGGCTCAGACATCGCTGCCGGCAGACGATGGCAATCAAGTCACGCTGGCACGTTGGGCTCATGCGGTTTCGTACCCGTGAGGTACGCAATCGCATGAGGTCAGGGCGCCTGGCCCGGTCGGCCGTCATTGCCTCAAAGCAGCACTGGCGCCTCGGCGTCGCGGGCGACGCAAACGCGATTACGTCCCCTGCGCTTGGCCTCGTACATCGCCGCGTCGGCGGCCGCGAGCATGGCGTGAGCATCCGCAGCGACGTCGCTCAGAACGACGCAGCCGATCGAAGCGGTGACGTCCAACGGCCCCGCCGCGGTGGCAACGGGCGCCGAGGCGATGGCCCTCAGCAGCCGCGCGCCCAGTTCGCCGGCCCCCCCGTGCCCGGTGAGGGTCAGCACGCAGAATTCCTCGCCGCCCCAGCGGGCGACGAAGTCGCCGTCACGGACTGCGAGGCGTAGCCGTTGGCCGATCTCGCGCAGCACCTCGTCGCCGACAAGATGCCCGTGCGTGTCGTTGATCGACTTGAAGTGGTCGAGATCGACGACCAGCGCTGACCGTGCCCTGCTCGACAGCCAGGCACCGTTGGCGAGCACGTCGTCGCAGTGGCGGCGGTTGGGCAGGCCGGTCAGCGGGTCCAGCCGCGCGTCACGCTCGGCGTCGAGCAGTCGGCGGGCGGGAAGCGTCGCGTCGCGCTGGACCGCGACGAACCACTGCGGCGCGCCGTCGTCGCCGGGGACGGCCGAGATGGACCACTCCATCACGAAGGGCGTGCCGTCCTTGCGGTAATTGACCGTCTGGCCGGCGAAGGGCTTGCCCTGACGAAGATCCGCGGACAGGTGGCGCATGACCGCCGGATCGGTGTCCGGCCCCTGGAGGACGCGCGGGCTCTGCCCCAGCAGCTCATCCGGCCCGTACCCGGTGATCTCGCCGAAGGCCCGGTTGGCGTAGACGATGCGCGGGCCGCCGGGCTGGTCGAGGTCGGCGTCGGTGACGAGCACTCCGTCGGCCAGGTGGTCGAGCACCGCGCTGGTAGGGAAGACGCGGGGTCCCTTGGATGCGAGCGTTGTCATGCCACATGCATCGGCCGAAAGGCTCCAGCGCGCAACCCCGTTCGAGGTTCCGTTGGCTCGCTTCATGTCGGTCAACGCGAGCGCGCTTCGGCCGTTCGTGATCCGACGCCCGAGTGTTGCGTTCGCCTGAGGCTGTCGCATAAGTGAGGTCGGCACCGGCTAACTCATGGAGTCGCGGCCGAGGTCGATCTCCATGAGTGCCCAGCGTTTCGAAGCGCGTCCATGCCGTCCGGTGGGATTGGGTCGCCGGTCACCACAAGCTCCTCCACGGGGTAGATCATGGCGATGAGGGGGTCGGCGGAGTGGTAGCCGAAGGCGCCGTGGCTGATGAGGCGGGTCTTGCTGTTGAGTCCTTCCAGGCGGCCGTTGGAGACGCCGAGGCGTACGGCGGCGAGGATGCCATCGCGGTGGCCGCGCAGCGTGCGGGCGAGGCGGACGAACGGCTTGAGTTTGGAGCGCGAGGCCCAGGCCAGCCAGGCGTCGAGGGGCGCTGGCGCGAGCGCGGGATCGGGCAGGCGGTAGAGCAGCCGCAGCTCTTCGCGCAGCATGAAGGCGCGGTAGAGCGTCTTGTTGGTCTGCTGGACCTCGTGCAGCCGCGCGAGCTGGCTGATCGTCTGGTTCTCCGGGGCTTTTAGCAGCGACCAGCGGGTGTGCTTGACCCGCCGGCCCTGGGGCGTGTGGGAGCGGTCGTGGCGGTTCCATTCGTCGCGGCGGACCCGGTCGGTCGCGCGGCCTGCGAGCTGCACCACGTGAACGGGGTCAAAGCAGATCTCGGCGTGCGGGATCGCGGCGCGGATCGCGCGCTGGTACTGCGAGTTCGAGGAACAGGCACTCTCAGAGCTGACCGACCACGGGCCGGCTGCGCCGGCATTCATAGACAGATAGAACTAGGAAACCATTCCAACCGGTCTCCTTCGATCCCAGCCCGGCTCAGTGGTACCGATAGTGATACCTTGAACCTGTGGCCATGACACTCCGTCTCACCGACGCTGAGTCTGATGCCCTGCGACTGCGCGCCGAGCGCGAGGGCCGTTCGATGCAGGAGGTCGCGCGGGAAGCGATCCGCGTCTACGTCGACAGCACGAGCCGACGCGAACTGCTCAATCAGGTCCTCGACGAGGAGCTGCCGCGGTACTCCGAGGCGCTGCGGCGCCTCGGCGAATGATCTTCCTCGACCTCGAGGCACTGCTCCACGTCGCATATCGCACGCTCGGAGCCGAGCCCGAGGTCCGTGACCACGGGCTGCTCGAGTCGGCGCTCGCGCGACCGCGAGCCACCGCCTTCGGCGAACACGCCTATCCGACCATCCACGAGAAGGCCGCGGCGTTGCTGCACTCGCTGGCCCGCAACCATGCGCTCGTCGATGGCAACAAGCGCCTCGCGCTCGCCGGCACGCTCGCCTTCCTGGGCATGAACGGCCTCCGCCTGACGCTGACCAACGAGGAGGCCTACGACCTCGTCATCGCCGTTGCGACCGGCGAGCTCGACGACGTTGCCGCAATCGCCGCCGCCTTGGCCGCGAGTACCGAAACGCGCCGACTCCGTCCCCCGGCGGTGGACAGGGGCGTGCAGTAGTCGAGACCCAGGCGAGGAAACGGAAGAGCCGCCCTCCCCGTCGAGTTGGTGTGAAACCCCTACTAAAGGAGGACTTGCGCGAAGCGCTCGGTCTCGCTCAGGCTCGCCCTGACGGGCGGCCTGGCGAGAGCGGCCATGGCCGTCGTGACGCCCCGAGGGGAGTCACCACATCGCCTCTTCGAGGCCGTCTCAGCAGCGTGCGCTGCTCAAGCCCTGACGGGCCTTCGAGGCCCTGCTGAACGGGCCGGAACCGCGATGTCGCCTGGATCGCCTTCGACGTCGGCCCAACCTGCTGCACCGCTTCACCGTCTGCACCTTCAACAAACTCAAAGACCAATCCGTACTCCACTCGAACACCGCCCAGTCCAAACGCCCGCGGCAAGGCACGACAGCTCGTTCGCCGCCCGCTGACTCGGGCCGACATCTTGTCGACCGTCGAGGTCGCCGATCTGCTTGACACGCCGAAGTCGACCATTGAGGAATGGGCACGCCGCGGCGTCATCCCCAGCCACAAACGCGGACGCCGGCGCTTCTATCTGCGCTGGGAGATCGCGGACTGGCTGACGACCGAGAGCCGCTGAAGGACGAAGCTTATGGCCGAGCCGATTCGATCGAACCTACCGAAAAACCTCCGTTTGCAGTACTTCTTCCTAAGCGCGAGACGGGGGTCGAACCCGCGACCTTCGGCTTGGGAAGCCGACGCTCTACCAGCTGAGCTACTCGCGCGCGATCGCGGAGATTAGCGGTGGGTCGGGGTGGGCGAGCTAGACCACCGGCAGGCCGCTGTCGGCGACCGTGAGCACGATGATCTTCGGGAAGCCCGGCTGGATGGCGACGGACGAGCGCGCGCAGAGGCGGAACGTCTTGTTGCCGGCGACCGGCGTCTCGAACATGTTGTCGTTGCTGACGGAGATCTGCTTCATCGCGGGCACCGAGTCGAAGGCGGGCTGGTTCTGGGTGGTGCAGTTGGCGTTGGCCGTCACCCAGAGGACGACGTTGGCGTCCGCGCTGGCGAGCGAGAAGTTCGCGCTGCCGGCGACGTAGGCGTACTTGGCGTCGTCGGGCACGTCAAGCTCGACCGCGGCGATCTCCGTGTTGGTGTTGGCGGCGAGGCCGACGGGGTTGCTGGTGACGTCCTCGACGAAACGTCCAGCGGTGGAGGGGTCGCCCTTGTCGCCCTTCGCGCCAGGGGCGCCGTCGGCGCCCTTGGGGCCCGCACCACCGTCGGCGCCCTTGGCGCCGGTAGGGCCCTGCGGGCCGACGGGCCCGGCGGGCCCGGCCGGCCCAACGTTGCCGGCCACGCCGGCGGCTCCGGTCTGTCCGGCCCCGCCCGTGGCGGCGAGCTTCGAACGGACCTTCTTGGACAGGTCCTTGGCCTGGATGCTGCCGTTCTTGATCTGCTTGCCGGTGATGAGCTTGGCCGCGACGGCCGTTCCGCCCAGCGTGAGGATGATGGCGATGACGCCGACGACGAAGCCGGCGGAGGGGAGCTTGCGAATGGGCATGGAACGAGAGACGCTTCACAACCCGCACGCCTTACGTCATCCGGACGGCAGCCGCCGAGAACTACCCTCGATCCGGATGCGTTGGGTGATCGTCGGCGTGGCTGCGCTGCTCGTGGGGCTGCTGTCCTACGGCGTCGTCTCGGAGAACTCGAAGACGACCGTCGACAGCAAGCTCCAGGCCGGCAAGGTGCCACCGAAGACCCACACGAGCCTGGCGGAGCTGGGCGACGCGAAGACGGGGTCGGTGGCCGATTACCGCGGGAAGGTCGTCCTGGTGAACTTCTGGGCGTCGTGGTGCACGCCGTGCACGAGCGAGCTGCCGCTGCTGCAGAAGGCGCAGACCGCGATCGAGTCCAGCGGCGGGACGGTGCTGGGCATCAACTCGCGCGACAACACGGAGGACGCCCTGCGCTGGGTCCGCGACAAGCACCTCACCTACCCGAGCCTGCGCGACGGGTCGGGTGACTTCTCCGACGACTGGGGCGTCCACCAGCTGCCGGAGACCTATCTGCTCGGAAAGGACGGCCGGGTCAAGGCCTTCCTGAAGGGGACGCTGACCCAGCAGTGGATCGACCAGAACGTGCTGCCGCTCGCCAACGCGCGATGAGGGCGCTGCTGGCGGTCCTGCTGCTCGCGCTCGCCCTGCCCGCGACAGCGCTGGCGGCCACGCCGAGGACGACCCTGCCCGACGTCGAGGACGAGGTGATGTGCGTCACCTGCGGGACGGCGCTGAACATCTCCCAGGCCCCGAGCGCCGACCGCGAGCGCGCGTTCATCCGCCGCCGCATCGCGGAGGGCCTCACCAAGCCGCAGATCAAGCGGCGGCTCGTCTCCGAGTACGGGCCGAAGGTGCTGGCCGAGCCGCACCAGAGCCCGTCGTGGATCGTCCCCATCGTCCTCGCCCTGCTCGCCCTGGTGGCGGTCGGCCTGACGGTCCGGCGCTGGCGGCGGACGGCCGAGCTCGCACCGCAGGACCCGCCCCCCACCCTTCCCGAGCACGAGCGCAGCCGGCTCGATCGCGACATGCAGACCTACGACCTGTGATCCTCGCCGCCGCCGACCAGGTCAACACGACGGTCTTCGCCGCCTTCGCGGTCGGCTTCGTCTCCTTCATCTCGCCCTGCGTCCTACCGCTCGTGCCGGGCTATCTCAGCGCGGTCAGCGGCGTCAGCATCGCCGACTTCAGAGAGGGCGAGGGCCGCAGCGCGAAGGTCCTCGGCCCGGCGGTGATCTTCTGCCTCGCCTTCACCGTCGTCTTCGTCGCCCTGGGGATGAGCGCGACCGGCATCGGCAGCACCCTCAAGGACCACCGGGGCACGCTCGAGCACGTCAGCGGCGCGCTGATCATCGCGCTCGGCGTCTTCTTCGTCCTCACCCCCTTCGTCCCGCGCCTGAACCGCGAGTGGCGCGTGGACGCGTTGATGAACCGGGCCGGATCGGGCGGGCCGCTGATCGCCGGTGCGGCGTTCGCGGTCGCGTGGACGCCCTGTGTGGGTCCCACGCTCGGCTCCATCCTCACCGCGGCGGCCACGCAGCAGACCGTCTCCAAGGGCGGGATCCTGCTGGCCGCCTACTCGGCGGGCCTCGCGGTCCCTTTCCTGGTCACCGCGATCGCCTTCAACCGCGCCACGAGCGCGTTCCGCTGGCTGCGCAACCACTACCTCGCCGTCACCGCCGTCAGCGGCGCGATCCTGATCGCCATGGGCCTGCTGCTGCTCACCGGCGAGCTGACCGACCTCAACATCGAGGCGCGCAAGTTCATGGACGCGATCGGGATCGGCGACCTCTACAACCTCTAAGCCTCGACCACGAGCGTCGAGGCCATCTTGTCGTGCAGCGCCTGGTTGCGATCGTCCCAGAGCGGCCACAGGTAGCTGATCAGCAGCGGGACGGTGAAGAGGCTGAGGACGCCCTTGCACACCAGCTCGCGCAGCACCGACCACCAGAAGCCCATCGGTTCGCCACTCTCGCGGACGACGCGGATGCCAGTCGCCTGCCGGCCCAGTGTCTGCCCGTTGTGCTCGCCCGAGCGCATCATCGTCAGCGGCGCGTAGATGAACACGGCGACGTAGTAGAAGATCACCCCGCCCAGGACCCCCGAGTCCGAGTTCCCGATCGCGGCGAACAGGAGCCCGATGACGATGGCGACGCCGATCAGGATGACCACGTCGATGAGGGTCGCGCCCGCGCGGGCCGTCCAGGCGGCGTAGGCGCCGGAGGGGGCGGACGGTGTCGCGGACTGATACGGCGGCGGCGCGGGCGGGGGCCAGTTCGGGTCGCTCATAGGCGACCGCAACCTACATGGAATCCGGCGCGTCGATCCCGAGCAGATCGAGCGAGCGCGCGAGCACCGTCTGAGTGGCCCGGCAGAGCCCGAGCCGGAACCCCTCGTTGTCCGAGCCGACCACCTTGCAGGTCTCGTAGAAGACCGCGAAGTCGCGCGCCAGGTCGAGCGCGTAGGTGGCGATCCGGTGCGGCGCACGGCGGTCAGCGGCCTCCCCCACCTCCGTCCCGAAGGCGACCAGCTTCTTGATCAGCGCGCGCTCGGCCGGCTCGAGTGGGACTGAGGGGACTGTCCCCTCAGTCCCAGTTGCGCGCTCGAGGATGCGGGCGATGCGGGCGTGCGCGTACTGGACGTAGTAGACGGGGTTGTCGGCGGACTGGCGGGTCGCGAGGTCGAGGTCGACTTCGATGGTGGTGTCGTGCGAGCGCGCGAGCAGGTACCAGCGCGCGGCGTCGGTCCCGATCTCGTCGATGAGCTCGTCGAGGGTGATGAAATCGCCCGAGCGCTTGGACATGGACACCGGCTCGCCGGCCCGGACGAGGTTGACGAACTGCATGATCAGCAGGTCGAGCTCGTCCCGGTCGCCGCCCAGGCACTCGTAGGCGGCCTTGGTTCGCTGGACGTAGCCGTGGTGGTCGGCGCCCCACACGTCGATGAGGCGGTCGAAGCCGCGCTCGCGCTTGTTCTGGTGGTACGCCGTGTCCGACGCCATGTACGTGTACGCGCCGTCGGACTTGACCAGCACGCGATCCTTGTCGTCGCCGTGCGCGGACGTGCGCAGCCACAGCGCGTCGTCGTGGTGGTAGGTCTCGTCGCCGAGGGACTCGAGCGCATGGGTGACCGCGTCCGGGTACAGCGACGCCTCGCTGAACCACACGTCGAAGGGGGCGACGCGGAAGCGAGCCAGCGTCTCCCGCATCCCGGCCAGGATCAGCTGGATGCCGGCCTGTCCGAGCTCGTCCAGGTCCATGGACGCGGCCCCAGGGATCTGCTCGGCGAGCTCGACGACGTAGTCGCCCACATACTCGTCCGGGACCTCGCCGCGGGCGCGCGTGGCGATCGCGGACGCGAACGCGCGGATCTGCACGCCCGCGTCGTTGACGTAGAACTCGCGCGAGACGTCGTGGCCGTGGAAGGCCAGCAGCCGGCCGATGGCGTCCCCGTAGGCGGCGTTGCGGGCATGGCCGAGGTGGATCGGGCCGGTCGGGTTGGCGGAGACGAACTCGACGTTGACGCGCTCGCGCACGGCGGCGCCCCCGCCGCCGAACCCGTCGCCGCCGTCGAGCACCCCGTGCAGCGCGTCGGCGTACCAGGCGTCGGAGAGGAACAGGTTGAGGAAGCCGGGCCCGGCCACGTCCACGCGCGCGAGCTGGTCCCCGAGGCGGTCGGACACGGCGTCGCCCAGCCGGACCGCGACGTCGCGCGGCTTCTCCCCCAGCAGCGGCGCCAGCAGCATGGCGGCGTTGGTCGAGTAGTCGCCGAAGTCAGCCTTCCGCGGGCGCTCCAGAGAGAACAGGTGCGGAGCCGCGCCTTCCCCGCGGACGTCGGTGGCGGCCAGTTCGAGCGCGGTGCGCAGGGCGTCGAGCACGTCACCGATGGTACGGCTCACCCGCCAGGATCTTGTGTGCGCGGTAGAGCTGCTCGAGCAGGACGACGCGCGCGAGCTGGAAGGGCAGCGTGAGCGGGCCGAAGGACAGCAGCTCGTCGGCGGGGACGTCGACCCCCGCCGGCCCGCCGATGACGAAGGCGAGGTCGAGGCCGGACTGGCGGCGCGCCTCCAGCCACTCCGCCAGCCGCTCGGAGGTGAAGGTCGCGCCGCCCGAGTCGAGCCGGACGACGTGCGCGCGCGGCGGCAGGCGGCGCGCGATCGCGTCCTCGGCCACCTCGATCACCTCCACCCGCGCGTAACGCGACAGCAGCTTCTCGTAGTGGGCGACGTCGTCGGCGAACGGCACGCGCAGCCGGCCGACGGCGAGGATCACGATCCGGATGCGGCAGCCTCCGCCATGGCGATGCGCTCGAGCGTGGTCGGGTGCGTCCCGTAGACGACCTGGACCCACCGCGGCGGCGCCGGCTCGGCCACGTTGCGGACGCAGATGCCGCGCTGGAAGGCGATCTGGGCCTGCGGGTCCCCGACCAGGCGCATCGCGAAGCGGTCGGCGCGCCGCTCGACGGCGCGCGACAGCCCGTTGGAGACGACGCCGACGACCGGCGCGACCAGCCCCGCGGAGAGGACGACGGCCGGCAAGGCTTGGGGTGCCGGAGGCGGCCCGTCGACCGCGGCGCGAAGAGGTCGTAACAGGCCGCCGGAGGCGGGCCCCCTGGTGGTCTCCCCCAGCGCGGCGGCGCCCTCGGCGATCGCCCACACCGTCGCCGGCGCGGCCACCGCCACCAGAGCGAGGGAGCGCTGGACGTCGCGGTGACGCACGTGGGCCAGCTCGTGGGCGACGACGAAGTCCACCTCGGCGTCGGTGAAGTCGCGCAGCAGCGTGTCGTAGAGGACGACGCGCTTGGTCGGCCCGAGCCCGGTGACGTAGGCGTTGGACGCCGTCGTGCGCTTCGACGCGTCCATGACGAGGACGCGGTCGACCGGTACGCCCGCGGCGTGGGCGAGTCCTTGCACCCGCGCGCGCAGGCCCGGCTCGGCCGGCGTGAAGTCGTTGAAGAGCGGGTCGATCAGGGTTGGACCGGCCACCAGGGCGAGCACGCCCGTCCCCACCAGCCCGCCCGCGCCCGGCAGCCACCAGCGGTCGCCGAAGCGGCGCATCGCGGCGACGACCAGCCAGCCGCCGCCCGCCGACAGCGGCGCCGAGATCGCCTGCGCCTTGGCGACGTCGGCCGCCCAGCCGCCCCAGCCCTGCGTGACCAGGCCGACCCGCTTGCCCCGCACGCGCGACCAGGCGCCCAGCGGCAGCCCGGCCACCGACATCCCCGCGCCCATCGCCGCCGCCACCACGGCTGCATGGGCGCGCGGCGGGCGCCGGACGAGCGCGACCAGGATCGCCGTGTCGATCGCCATGGACGCCAGCGCGATGCGCCGCTGGCCGCGCCGGAACGTCCGGGCGCGAATGAGCTCGTCCGCGCTGAAGTAGTCTCGCGCCGCGACCGGGACGGCCCCTACGGAGTCCGATCGCGGTCGCAGGAGGAGCACCGCCGCCTCCGTCGCGGCCACAGCGGAGGCGACGGCGAAGAGGAGGCGGTTGCGCGACACGGAACCATTCACGCTACCGATGCAGATCGCCATCGTCACCGACGTCCACGGCAACCGCCCTGCGTTCGAGGCCGTCATCAAGGCCGCCGAGGCGGCCGGCGCCGACGAGATGTGGTGCCTGGGCGACCTCGTCGGCTACGGCGCCGAACCGGACGCGTGCGTCGCGCTGGCCGAGCGCCACTGCGCGGTCTGCCTGTGCGGCAACCACGACCTCGGCGTCATCGGCGGGCTCTCGCTGGAGGACTTCAGCCGCGGCGCGCGGATCGCCGCCGAATGGACGCAGGAGACGATCTCCGAGGACACGCGCGAGTTCCTGCTCGCCCTCAACCCCTCCGCCGAGGCGCGCGGCTACGGCCTCTTCCACGCCTCCCCGCGCGACCCGATCTGGGAGTACGTGCTCTCCGGCCTCACCGCCGAGCTGTGCTTCGACGTCTCCGACTTCCGGGTCAACTTCGTCGGCCACTCCCACGTGGCCCTCTCCTTCCACCGCCCCCCCGGCGAGCTGGTCGCCGGGTCGACCCGCCGGGAGGGGGACGAGCTCGACCTCGGCGAGGGCGACTGGCTGCTCAATCCGGGCGGTGCCGGCCAGCCCCGCGACGGCGATCCGCGCGCCGCCTGGCTGCTGCTCGACACGCAGGCCAACGTCGCCCGCTGGCAGCGGACGGAGTACGACATCGCCGCCGCCCAGAAGGCCATCCGGGACGCCCGGTTGCCCGATTCGCTGGCCGAGCGCCTCAGCTACGGACAGTGACTTCCCGTGTCAGGTGGGGTAGCTAGCCTCGACCCCGTTGTGCCCGTTTTACGCCGTTTAACCGCTCTTTCGACCGCCTGCCTCGCGCTGGGCGCCGCCGGCTGCGGCGGCGCCGACAAGGGCAAGATCACCACCGCTCAGGCGACCAAGCTCAACCGGTCGGTGGACCGCGCCGAGGCCGCGTTCGAGAAGGGCGACTGCGTCCAGGCGCGGACCGTCGCCGCCGCCGGCGCGGACAAGGTCGCCGCGCTCGGAGGGGACGTCGACGACGCGCTGCGCCAGAACCTGATCGACGGCTTCAACCACCTCGAGAAGGAGCTCGCGGCCAACTGCGACAAGCCGACTGCGACGCCGACCGCGACGGCGACCGCGACCGCGACGGAGACGGCCACGCCGGAGCCAACCGATACGCCGTCCGCGACCCCCAAGCCGACGGACACCCCCACGGCGACCCCGACCACCACCACCGAGCCGACGGCCACCCCGACGCCGAACGACACCGGCGGGACCGACCCGGGCGAGGACCCCGGTGCCTGACGCCCTCTTCGCCGAGCGCTACCGCCTCGAGCGCCGGCTGGGCGTCGGCGGCATGTCGACCGTCCAGCTCGCGTTCGACACGCGCCTGGAGCGCAACGTCGCCGTCAAGCTGCTGGCCGAGCACCTGGCCGCCGACGACGGCTTCGTCCAGCGCTTCCGGCGCGAGGCGCTCGCCGCCGCGCGTCTCGTCCACCCCAACGTGGTCCAGGTCTACGACTTCGGGACGGACGACCACTCCGGACGGCAGTTCATCGCCATGGAGTACGTCGAGGGCAAGTCGGGGGCGGAGCTGCTGCGCGAGCAGGGGCGCCTGCCGGTCGGCGACGTCGTCGAGCTGTGCGCGCAGGCCTGCCGCGGCCTCGACTACGCGCACCGCAACGGCGTCGTGCACCGCGACATCAAGCCGGGCAACCTGCTGCGCAACCCGGAGGGCATCGTCAAGATCGCCGACTTCGGCATCGCCAAGGCCGCCGACGACTCGGACATCACCCGCATCGGCTCGGTCATCGGCACCGCCGCCTACCTCGCGCCCGAGCAGGCGCGCGGGGAGGCCGCAGCTCCGCCGTCGGACCTCTACGCGCTCGGCGTGGTCGCCTACCAGCTCGTGGCCGGCCGCCTTCCCTACCAGGGCAGCTCGCTGACCGAGCTCGCGCGCCAGCAGGAGTCCGGCCCGCCGACGGACGTCACCTCGGTGGTGCCGGAGTGCCCGCCCGCGCTGAGCCTCGCCATCATGCGCGCGCTGGTCGCGGACCCCGCCCACCGCTACGCGTCGGCGCCGGAGATGGAGCGCGCGCTGCGCGACGGGATGCGCGGCATCGCGCCGGCCGCCACGGAGGGCGCCACCGTCGCTCTGGCCGGCACCGAGGCGACGCGCGCCCTGCCCTCGCAGCCGCGCACGCGGCAGCACCGGCCGCTCGAGCCGCTGGCCGAGGAGGCACCGCCTCCCCGCCGCCGCCCCACCCCGCCCGAGCCGGTCGCCGAGCGCCGGCCCGCGAAGAAGAAGCGCAACCTGCTGCCGCTGTTCTTGATGGCGATCATCGTCGCCGCGCTGGTCGCGGGCGTGTTCTACCTCAACCAGCAGGCCAACGGGCCGTCGACGCGGGCGTTCGACGGCGGCATCCAGACCACGCTGGACAGCCTCCGCGACGCCATCGCGGACAACACCAAATAAAGATAAAGGGGTCAGGCGCCGGCGCGGAGGGCGGCGGCGTGCTCGGTCAGGCGGCCCTCGGCGATCGCCGCGCGCAGGCCGGCCATCAGCCGCTGCAGGTAGGCGAGGTTGTGGATGGTGAGCAGGCGCATGCCGGTCAGCTCGCGCGCCTTGACCAGGTAGTGCAGGTAGCCGCGCGTGTAGCCGGCCGCGCAGGCGGGACAGGGGCAGCCCTCCATGAGCGGCTCCTGCGAGTCGCGCCAGCGGGCCTTGCCGAGGTCCAGGCGCCAGCGGCCCTCCGGGTCGGGGACGACGGCCATGCCGTGGCGGCCCAGGCGGGTCGGCATCGCGCAGTCGAAGGTGTCGATGCCGAGCTCGGTGCCGCGGATGAGGTCGTCGACGTCGCCGATCCCGAGCAGGTGGCGGGGCCGGTCGTCGTCGGCGATCTCGTCGATGGCCCACTCGACCACCTCGTACATCTGCGCCTTGTGATCGCCAAGCGAGCCGCCGATGGCGATGCCGTCGCACGCCCGCGCGGCGACCGCCTGCGCCGACTCGCGGCGCAGATCCTCGATCGGGCCGCCCTGGACGATCCCGTAGACGAGCTGGCCGTCCGGACCGTGGTCGCCGTGCCAGTTCAGGCAGCGGTCCAGCCAGCGGTGCGTGCGCTCCGTCGAGCGGGCGGTGTAGTCGCGGTCGACGTGGAACGGCGTGCACTCGTCGAAGACCAGCGCGATGTCGGACCCGAGCGCGGCCTGGATCTCCATGGACGTCTCCGGGCCCATGAACGCCTCGCTGCCGTCGAGGTAGGAGCGGAAGCGGACGCCCGTCTCCTCGATGGCGATGATCTTCCCCATCCGGTCGGCGCCGGCGGACGCGCGGCCCTTGATCTCGTCGGCGACGTTGCCGTGGCCCATCGAGAAGACCTGGAAGCCGCCCGAGTCGGTGATGATCGGCTTGTCCCAGCGCATGAACTCGTGCAGGCCGCCGAACGCGCGCACGCGCTCGTGGCCGGGCGACAGGAACAGGTGGAACGTGTTCCCGAGCACCATGTCGAAGCCGAGGCCGGCGACGTCGGCGGGCTCGAGGGTGCGGACGACGCCCTTGGTGGCCAGGGGGACGAAGGCGGGCGTGCGCACGTCGCCGTGGGCGAGGTGCAGGACACCGGTGCGCGCACGGCCGGCGCGGGCGTGGATGTCGAGGGACGCCACGCCCGCGCAGGCTATGCGGCGGGTGCTACTGCTCGATGACGGCGGGGTGATCGACCGCGCTGATCTCGATGCGCCGCGGCTTGGTCTGCTCGGGCTTGGGGATTGCGACCTCGAGGACGCCGTTGGCGACCGACGCGGTGATGGCGTCGACGTCGACGCCCTGCGGGAGGGTCAGCGTCCGCGAGAACGCGCCGGTGGGGCGCTCGAGGCGGAAGAAGCCGTCGTGGCCCTCGCGCGGGTCGCGGGCGCGCTCGCCCGACAGGGTGAGGACGGTGTCCTCGACCTCGATCTCGAGGTCGTCGTGCGTGAGGCCGGGCAGGTCGGCACGCAGGACGTAGTGATCGGCGGCCTCGATCAGGTCCATGGCCGGCACCCAGCGGCGACCGGCGGGCTGATCGAACGCCGTGTTGAAGAAGCGGTTCAGCTCAGACTGGAGGGTGGTCTCCCAACGCATCGCGATTCTCCTTTGGTTCGTGGATCAGATGGGTGCTGCGTGATCCACAGTATAGAAAACCTCAGTGGGAAGACAACAGATCTTTTTAGAAATTCTTGAGCATCCGGCCGAACACCTCGGCGAGGTGCTCGAGCTCGTGCGGCGCGAGGTGCCCGACGAAGCCCGCGCGGACGCACTCGAGGTGCGTCGGCCGTGCGCGGTCCAGCAGCCCCGCGCCGGCTGGGGACAGCACCGCGTAGCAGCCGCGGGCGTCGTCCGAGCACTGGCAACGGGTGAGCAGGCCCTGGCGCTCCAGCCGGTCCACCAGCCGGGTCATCCCCGAGCGCGAGAGCAGCGCGTGCTCGGCGAGATCGGCCATGCGCAGCTTGCCCTCCGGCGAGCAGCGCAGCGCCTTGAGCACCTCGAAGGAGCTCAGCGAGAGGCCGTGCGCGCGCTCGAGCTCGGCGTCGAGCGTGCGCGCCATGGCGGTGTGGACGCGCACGAACCCCTTCCAGGCCGCGAGTTCGGATTCGGTGAGCTCAGCGGGGGCAGACGGGGTGACGGCCATGCGCCAACCAGTCTAGTTGCGTCGGCAACCGGCTAGTCGTCCATGTCCCCCGCGATGACGCCCAGGACGGCGCCGGTGGGATCGGCCACCAGGGCGAACTTCCCGGCCGGGACGTCGATGGGGCCGGCCATGACCTCGCCGCCCCCGTCGCGCACGTCCGTGAGCGCGGCCTCGATGCTCTCCACGGTGAAGGACGGCAGCCAGTGCGGCGGGACAGCTTCCCCGGCGCTGCGCGGGATGGTGGCCATGCCGCCGTTCAGGCGCTCGCCGTTGCGGATGACCAGGCGCTGGTCCTCGCCGCGGGTGGTCTGGGACCCCGGCTCGTCCGACTCCTCGTCGTCGTCATCGTCGTCATCGCTGTCATCGTCGTCGTCGTCGTCGGCGTCGGAGTCCTCGCCCTCGCCGTCTCCCGGCGCGGTGGTGGCGTCGTTGGCGTCCACGTGGATCTTGCCGCTGTCGCCCGACTCGCCGTCGCCGTCGCCGTCGCCGTCCTCGTCCGCGTCGTCCTCGTCATCGTCGTCGGCGCCGCCGGCGTCGACCTCGGCGACCTCCCACCCGAACACCTCGCAGTAGAACTCGGCCGCCTCGCCGACGTCGTAGGTCATGAGGTCGTTCCAGGTCAGCGCGCCGTGGACGTTGACGACGTCCGCGCCGGCGCGATCCTTGGCCTCCCACAGCGACACGACCCCGCCCGTGGGGTCCTGAATGACCGACATGCGCCCGGCCGGCCCGACCTCGAAGGGCGACGCGTGGATCGTGGCGCCGGCCTCCTCCGCCTTCTCGGTGGCGGCCTCGACGTCGTCGACGGAGATGTAGGAGTTCCAGCGCGCGGGGCCGTCGGACTGGAAGAGGCCCCCGACGACAGCGCCGTCGATCGTGGCCAGCGTGTAGACGCCGTCATCCCCCATGTCCTGATCGTCGTAGGACCAGCCGAAGAGCTTGCCGTAGAAGGTCTTGGCCGCCTCCGCGTCGGTGGAGGCCAGCTCGGCCCACGAGAACGTTCCCGCGTCGTACGAATCCCTCTTCCCCACAGCGACCCTCTCCCTCTTTTCAGTCCGCGATCAACGACCGCCCGCTCATCGCCTTCGGCTTGTCCAGGTTCATCAGCGCCAGGACGGTCGGCGCAACGTCGGCAAGGATGCCTGGTCCATCGAGGCGTACCCCTTCGCGGGTCACGATGAACGGGACCGGATTGAGCGAGTGCGCGGTGTCCGGCGAGCCGTCCTCCTCGAGCATCTCGTCGCAGTTGCCGTGGTCGGCGGTGACGATGGCCGTGCCGCCACGTTCGCGCACCGCCTCGAGCACGCGCCCGAGGCACTCGTCCACCGTCTCGACGGCCTTGACCGCCGCCTCGATCACGCCCGTGTGGCCAACCATGTCCGGGTTGGCGAAGTTGATGATCGCGAAGCTCGGCTCGTCGTCGCGCCAGTGCTCGACGAACGCGTCCGTGGCCTCGCGGGCGCTCATCTCCGGCTTCTCGTCGTAGGTCTTGACGTCGCGCGGGGACGGCACCAGCTCCCGCGTCTCCCCGGTGTACGCCTTCTCCTCGCCCCCGTTGAAGAAGTACGTCACGTGCGGGTACTTCTCCGTCTCGGCGACGTGCAGCTGCTTGAGACCGGCCTCGCTGACGACCTTCGCGAGCGTGACCGACGGGCGCTCGGGCGGGAACAGGACCGGGTACGGCCAGCCCTCGACGTACTCGGTCATGGTCACGTACCGCTCGGGGTCGTGGTCGAGCTTCTCCGTGATCTCGCGCATGCGGTCGGGGCGGAAGTTGAAGCAGACGACGGTGTCCTCGGGGCGGATGCGGTTGTCGTCGTCGCCGATCGTCGTGGGCGCGATGAACTCGTCCGTCTCGTCGCGGTCGTAGGCGTCGCGGGCGGCCTGCGCGGCGCTGTCGGCGGTGTGCTCGGCCTCCCCGTCGTGCAGCAGCTTGACCGCCTTCTCGATGCGGTCCCAGCGCTTGTCGCGGTCCATGGCGAAGTAGCGGCCGATGACGGTGCCGATGCGGGCGTCGATCGTGTCCAGGAACGTGCCCGCCTGGGTCGGGGAGACGTCGCGGCCGTCCGTGAAGGCGTGGACGATCACCTCGGGGACGTCCTTCAGCGCCTCCAGCAGGGCCTTCAGGTGCTCGGCGCTCGAGTGCACGCCGCCGTCGGACACGAGCCCGATCAGGTGCACCCGCTCAGCCTCGGTCACCGACTCCGGCAGCCGCTCGCCGAGCGTGCCGTCGGCGACGGCCTCGTTGATGCGCATGAGGTCCTGCTTGACGACGGCGCCGGCGCCCAGGTTGAGGTGGCCGACCTCCGAGTTGCCCATCTGGCCGGGCGGGAGACCGACCGCCTCGCCGCACGCGGTCAGCGTGGTGGTGTCGAAGGTGCGCCAGAGCTCGTCGAAGACGGGCGTGTCGGCCAGGGAGACGGCGTTGCCCGGGCCGGCCTCCGCGAGGCCGAAGCCGTCGAGGATGACGAGTGCGACCGGTACGCCGTCGTCAGGAAACGGTCCCACCCACCCGCGCGATGATCGCGGCGAAGGACTCCGGGTCCAGCGAGGCGCCGCCGACCAGGAAGCCGTCGATGTCGGGCTGGGCGATCAGCTCGCCGGCGTTGTCGGGCTTGGCCGAGCCGCCGTAGAGGACGCGGACGGCCTCGGCGGCGTCCGCGTCGAAGTGACCGACCAGCGCGCGCACGAACGCGCACGCCTCCTGGGCGATCTCGGGCGTGGCCACCAGCCCGGTCCCGATCGCCCAGATCGGCTCGTAGGCGATGGTGACCTGCGCGAGCAGCTCCGTCGGGACCTCGTCGAGACCCTCGAGCACCTGGTGGCGCAGCTTGCGCTCGGTGTCGCCGCTCTCGCGCTCGTCCTCGGTCTCCCCCACGCACAGCATCGGCGCGAGGCCGGCGTCCAGCGCGGCCACGACCTTGGCCTGCAGCGCGCCGTCGGTCTCGTTGAAGGACTCGCGGCGCTCGGAGTGGCCGAGCAGGACGCCGTCGACGTCGATCTCGGACAGCATCGCCGCCGACACCTCGCCCGTGTAGGCGCCGGACTCCGCCTCGTGCATCGTCTGCGCGTAGACGCCGACCTGGGAGCCGCGGGCCGAGTCGACCATCGCCTGCAGCGCCGTGAACGGCGGGCAGATCGCGATGTCGACCCCCTCGCTGCTGGAGACGAGCGGCAGCAGGCCCTGGATGAAGTCCTCCGCCTCCGCGACGGTCTTGTTCATCTTCCAGTTGCCGGCCACGAACGGTGTGCGGGTCAAGACAATGCCTCCACTCCGGGGAGGATCTTCCCCTCGATCAGCTCCAACGATGCACCGCCGCCCGTCGACAGGTGGTCGACGTGGTCGGCGAGGCCGAACTGCGCGATGGCGGCGGCGCTGTCGCCGCCGCCGACGACCGTCGTCGCCTCCGTCGCCGCGACGGCCTCGGCGACCGCGCGCGTCCCGGCCGCGAACGGCTCCAGCTCGAAGGCCCCCATCGGGCCGTTCCAGAAGACGGTGCCGGCGTTCGCGACGACCTCGGCGTAGTCCGCGGCGGTCTTCGGGCCGACGTCGAGCCCCATCCAGCCGTCCTCGACGTCGACGCCGTCGGTGTCCTGCGTCTCCGTGTCGGCGGAGAACGCGCGGCCGAGGACCAGATCCACCGGCAGCCTGAGCTTGTCGGACTTCAGCGCGCGCGTGGCCGGCTCGATGCCCGCCTCCTCGCACAGCGACGACCCGACGGCGTGGCCTTGGGCCTTGAAGAACGGGAAGCACATGGCCCCGCCGATGAGGACGGCGTCGGCGGTCTGCAGGAACGCGTCGAGCACGCCGATCTTGTCCGTCACCTTGGCGCCGCCGACGATGGCGACGAGCGGGCGCTTGGGGTTCTCGAGGATGCCGTTCAGCGTCTCCACCTCGCGCTGGAGCAGCCGCCCGGCGGCGTGCGGGAGCAGGTGCGCGACACCCTCCGTGGAGGCGTGCGCGCGGTGCGCGGAGCCGAACGCGTCGTTGACGTAGACGTCACCCAGGTCGGCGTAGCGCTGGGCCAGGTCAGGGTCGTTCCTGGTCTCGCCGGGATCGAAGCGGACGTTCTCCATCAGCGCGATGTCGGCGTCCGTCGCGTCGAAGTGGACGCGCTCGCCGAGGAGGTCGCCCAGCGCGTCCGCGACCGGCGCCAGCGACAGCGCCGGGTCCTCGCCATTGGGCCGGCCGAGGTGGCTGAGCAGCACCAGCTTCGCGCCCTTCGCGCGCAGCTCGTGCAGCGTCGGCAGCGCGCCGCGGATGCGCGCGTCGTCGGTGATGTTGCCGTCGTCGTCGAGCGGGACGTTGAAGTCCACCCGGACGACGACGGTCTTGCCCTCGAGATCCTCGAGGTCGTCGAGCGTCCTCATCTACAGGAGCTTCTGCACCAGGTCGACGCAGCGGTTGGAGTAGCCCCACTCGTTGTCGTACCAGGACACGGCCTTGACCATCGTCCCGTCGATGGCCACCGTCAGCAGCGAGTCGAAGATCGACGAGTGCGGGTTGCCGACGATGTCCGTCGAGACGATCGGGTCCTCCGTGTACTCCAGGATCCCCTGCAAGGGACCGTCGGCGGCGGTCTTCATCGCCTCGTTGATCTCCTCCGCGGACGTCTCGCGCTCGGCCTCGAAGGTGAGGTCGACGACGGAGCCGGTCGGGACGGGTGCGCGGATCGCGAAGCCCGACAGCTTGCCGTTGAGCTCGGGCAGGACCAGGCCGACGGCCTTGGCCGCGCCGGTGGACGCCGGGATCAGGTTCAGCGCGGCGGCGCGGGCGCGGCGCAGGTCGGAGTGCGGCATGTCCTGCAGGCGCTGGTCGGCCGTGTAGGCGTGGATGGTGGTCATCAAGCCGTGCTTGATGCCGACCGCATCGTTGATCACCTTCGCGAACGGCGCCAGGCAGTTCGTGGTGCAGGACGCGTTGGAGATGACGTGGTGGGTGTCCTTGTCGTAGTCGGAGTCGAAGTTGACGCCGAGGACGACGGTCACGTCCGGCTCCGTGGCCGGCGCGGAGATGACGACCTTCTGGACGCTGCCGCCGAGGTGCTTGGCGGCGTCGTCGCGCTTGGTGAAGAAGCCGGTCGACTCGATCACGACCTCTGCCCCGAGCTCGTCCCACGGGAGCTCGGCGGGGTCGCGCTCGGAGAGCACGCGCAGGGTGTCGCCGTCCACGACGAGGTCATTGCCGTCGACCTCCACCGTGCCCGGGTACGGGCCGAGGATGGAGTCGTACTTGAGCAGGTGCGCGAGGGTCTTCGCGTCCGTCAGGTCGTTGACGGCGACGAAGTCGATGTCGGCCTTCGCGGCCTTCGCTGCCCGGAAGAGGTTGCGGCCGATGCGGCCGAAGCCGTTGATGCCGACTTTGACGGCCATGGAAATGCTCCTTGTGGCTTTCGCTGACGTGGGGAGGGCGAGGACCCTACTGGGCCTCCTCGTAGGCGGCGGACATGCCGTCCGCGACCGCACCCATCTGCTCGCGCAGGGAGCGGACCTCACCCGCGAGCTCCTTGCCCTTGGCCGCGCCGGTTGTCGCGCCGACGGAGACGATCTGGCCGCGGATCGTGTCGAGGTCGACGAGGATGCGCTCCATCTCGTCGCCGAAGCGCACGAGCTGGGCCTGCATGCGGTGCAGCGTGTCGAGCTGGGTCTTCAGCGCGTCGGCGAGCTCGCGCTTGTTGGGGTCGCCGCGGACCTCGGCCAGGCGAGCGGCGACGCGGTCCGGCGGCGTGTCGCGGAGCGCGTCGGCGAGAGACTGCGCGCGCTTGGCGGTGCCCTCCAGCGCGAGCACGAAGCCGTTGACCTCGCCGATGATCTCCGTGCCCGGCAGGTCGTCGTTGTCCTGCACGGCGGCGCGAATGCGCGCCTCGCGGTCGCGAGCCTGGCGGACGAGCTTGGCGATGCCGGGGGTGAGCGTGGTCTCGTCGAGGCGCGCCGCCTTCGGCAGCTGCCTGCCGCGGTCCCCGCGCTCACGCGAGAGGACCTTGGCGGCCGCGTCATCGTCGAAGTACGTGCGCGCCGCGCCCGCGAGGTAGAGCACGGCGCCGACCGGCGCGAGCAGCGCCAGCGCCCCGGCCACGATGCCGACGATCAGCACCACCGCCAGCAGCACGACGTTGAACGGGTCCAGCAGCGCGTTCAGGACGAGCGCGCGGTTGTACTCACCCCGCGAGTAGGGCTTCTCGGCCACCGGCGAAGCGTATCCTCGCACCGTGCTCGACCCTGGCGATCTCGCCGTCCCGATCGTCCTCGCGCCGCTGGCCGGCGGGGCCGCGACGGTCGGGCTGGCCGCGGCGGTGAGCGACGCCGGCGGCCTCGGGTTCCTGGCCGCCGGCTACCTGAGCGCGGGGGCGGTGCGCGAGCAGATCGACGGGATGGGGACGCGGGTGTTCGGCGTCAACGTGTTCGTGCCGTCAGCCGCGCCGGTCGAGGACGTGACCGCGTACGCGGCTCGGCTGGCCGCGGAGGGTGAGGTCGGCGCGGCGCGCGCAGACGACGACGACTGGGAGGCGAAGCTGGTCCTGCTGCGCGAGACGGCGCCGCCCGTCGTCTCCTTCACCTTCGGGCTGCCCGACCGCGCGCTGATCGCCGACCTGCGCGGGCGGGGCAGCGCGGTGTGGGTGACGGTGACCAGCGCCGCCGAGGGCGAGGCCGCCGTGGCCGCGGGCGCCGACGCGCTCGTCGCGCAGGGCGCCGAGGCCGGCGGGCACCGCGGCGGCTTCACCGACGACGGGGACGCGGTCGGGACGCTCGCGCTGCTCCAGGTGCTGTCCGCGCGGGTGACCGTCCCGCTGATCGCCGCCGGCGGGGTGACCACCGGCGCCGGCCTCGCCGCCGTGCTCGCCGCGGGCGCGAGCGCCGGCGCGGTCGGGACCGGGTTCCTGCGGGCGACCGAGGCGGGCACGAACCCGGCCCACCGCGCCGCGCTCGCGACCCCCGCACCGACCGCCCTCACCCGCGCCTTCACCGGCCGCAGCGCCCGCGGCATCGTCAACGCCTTCATGCGCCGCCACGACGCCGCCGCCCCGCGCGCCTACCCCGCGGTCCACCACCTGACGGCGCCGCGACGCGCGCAGGCCCGCGCCGCCGGCGACCCCGACGACCTCAACCTGTGGGCCGGCCAGGCCCACGAGCTGGCCCGCGAGGCGCCCGCCGCCGAGATCGTCGCCGAGCTGATGGCCGGCGCCCGCGCCGCCGCCTACCGCGCCGCCGACCGGCTCGGCTGACGCCGAACGCTCCACGATCAGAAGAAGGAGCTGATCGAGCGGTAGACGGACTCGATGTCGTCCGTCGAGCCCTGGTAGCCCTTGCCACCGGTGGCAGCGGCGAGGCTGTCGAGCTCCTTCTGCGCCTGGGCGGCGCCGGCCGAGTAGGCGATCGTGTAGAGGCGGACCTGGTTCGCGGAGTCCCCCTGGCTGGAGAGCTCGCGCAGGGCCTCCGCGTAGGAACGGTGGGAGTCCGTGTCCTCGCCGTCGGTGAGCAGGACGACGGCGTTGATGCGGTCGGTGTCCTCGAGGTCGCGCACGCTCTGGACGCCCTCGACGGCGGCGTCCAGGAAGGCGGTGCCGCCGTCGGCGATCAGGTCCTGCACCGAGGACTTCAGCGCGTTCCCGTTGGTGGCGAACGGCTTGATCGGCGAGATCAGGTTGAGCTCGGTGTTGAACGTGAGCAGGCCGACCGAGTCCTGCGTGCCGACCTGGTCGAAGAAGACCTTGAGGCCTTCCTTGGCGCGCACGAGGCGGTCCTCGTCCTGCATGGAACCCGAGGTGTCGAGCACGAGCAGGACGTTGGCCGGCTTGCGGTCGGCGCGCCAGGCGCTCTTGGCCGCGGCGAGCACCTGCGGCTCGGGGAAGCCGAGGACGCGGGTGGGCAGCGCGGGATCGGCACCGTGCTCGGCGTCGATGGGCGCGACCGGCTTGGTGTCGAAGTCGGCCGGCCGGAAGCCGCCCTTGGCGGCCACGGACGGCGTGATCGCCGTGGCCAGGAAGCGCTGGAACGCCTTCGCGCCGTCACGCTGGGCGGCGCTCACCCACGGCGCGTCGAGCGTGATGAACGGGTCGTCGGAGAAGAACGTCCCCTCCTTGGGGTAGATCCCGACCAGCTTGGGCTGCGAGCCGCGGTGCTCGTTGAAGTCGACCAGCGTCGCCTCCTCCATCGCCACCGCCGACGCGTAGCCGAGGCCGCGCTCGCGCAGCTGGTCGGAGATGAACAGGGTCGTGTCGCCGTAGTGGACGATGGAGTGCTCGATCGCACGGACCTGCTTGCGGACCTTTGCGGAGGTGATGTCGGCCTTGGTGAGCCCCTCCTTCTTGCCGGTGGCCGCGTAGTACTCCGCGACGACGGCGGACAGGCCGGAGGTCGAGTAGTCCGGGTTGGTGTGGACGAGCTTGAACGGCCCGTACTCGGGCTTGCCGTACTTGGCCCAGCCGGTGCCGTTGGTGGCCAGGTCGAGCACGTCGGAGAAGCCGATCTTCCGCTTCGGGTAGCCGAGCGCGCGGGCCATCGGCTCCCACATGGCGATCACCAGCGGGGTGCGGACGATGCTCGGCGAGTCGTCGGGCGCCAGCGGCTGGTCGGCCTCGTAGTTGAGCAGTCGCCCCCACAGCGACGAGGACGGCGACCACGCGACCGGCTTGTAGGTCCCCTTGGCGATCTTGGCCTCGACGTCCCCCGAGGACCGGTTGACGGCGTCGACGAAGACGGGCTTGCCACCGACCTTCGCGCCCGACGCGTTGAAGCGCTTGACCAGCGGGACGAGCAGCGCCTCCTTCTCGGGCGAGTAGGCGAACGTGACCCGCACCGCGCCCTTCGGCGCCTTCGATGACACTGAGGGGACAGTCCCTTTTGTGCCAGCGTCGCCGCCGCCGCCCGAGACCACGAGCGCGATGACGACCGCGACGGCGGCCCCGACGGCGATGAGCAGCTGACCGGGCTTCACGCCCGCAAGCGTACGGCCGGCTCAGTGGTGATGGCCCGCCGGGAGCGAGCCCGGCGGCGTGCGCGCGACGAGGACGGCGGACAGCAGCGTCGTGACCGGGACGGCGAGCACGAGCGCGATGCAGCCGATCAGGGTGGCGGCGATCGGTTCGGCGACGTCCTGCGTGTCGATCGCGTCGACCGCGCCGACGCCGCTGCTGTGGAGCAGGAGCAGCAGCGGCAGCGAGGTGCCCGCGTAGGCCAGGACGAGGGTGTGGATCGTGGCCGAGAGGTGGTCGCGACCGACCGTCGCGCCCTCCCGGTAGAGGTCGCGGGCCCCGAGCGCGGGGTTGGCGCGGCGCAGGGCGACCACCGCCGACGCCTGCGTGACCGCCGTGTCGGCCAGCACGCCGAGCGCGCCGATCAGCATCCCGGCCAGCACGATGCCCTCCAGCGACAGCCCCTTCTGGCTCGTGGCCAGGTACTGCGCCAGCTCGCTGGACTGGCCGTCGAGATGGACGAGCCCCGTCCCCAGGCGAGCCAGCAGGCAGGTGACGAGCAGTGTCGCGGTGATGCCGAGCACCGCGGCCAGCGACGGCGCGCTCAGTCCGTGGGTAAGGCCGACGGTGACGAACATGACCGCCAGCGCCGTCACCAGCGCGACCAGCAGCGCAGGGCGGCCGGCCAGGATCGCGGGGATCGTGAAGAGCAGAAGCAAGGCGAGCGACGCGAGCACCCCGAGGGCCGCGAGCAGGCCCCGAAGCCGCGTCACCAGCAGGGAGACGACGAGCAGTGCGACCGCGAGGAAGAGCAGGCCGCCGCGGCGGTCCAGGCCGATGAACTGCCACCGGTCGGTCGCCGGCACCCCGGGCACGTCCGAGCGCGCGACGCGGATCCGCGCCCCCCGCTGGACCTTCGGCAGGTTCGCGCCCACCGGCCCGAGGGCGATCGTGATGCGCTCGGCGCCCACGGAGGCGGCCAGGGTCCGGCAGGGCTGGGGTGTCGGGCTCTGGCACGGCTCGGTGACGACGCGGGTGACGGTCGCGTCGCGCCCTTTGCCACCGAAGGCGTTCAATGTCCCGGTCGTGTCCCGGTGCGGCCACAGCGCGACGAGCCCGGCGAGGGTGAGGACCGCGATTGCGGCGGCGAGGCCGGCCAGGCGGCTCAATGGTGGTGCCCGTGGTCGTCGCCGGGCAGGACCTCGGCGGGCAGGCGAACGGCGAGCGCCGCGGCCGCGAACGTGGTCAGCGGCACCGCGAGGATCAGGCCGATCGAGCCCGTCAGCGCCGCCACGATCTCCGTGGCCACGTTCTCGCGGTTGACGGCGTCCCCGAACGTGACGCCGGCGGACGAGAAGATCAGCAGCAGCGGCAGCGACGCGCCCGCGTAGGCGAAGACGAGCGTGGTGACGGTGGCGCCGAGATGGTCGCGCCCGACGTCCACCGCCCGCTCGTAGAGCGCCGCGAAGCCCTGGCGCGGATCCGCCCTGCGCAGCGCGAGCACGGTCGAGGCCTGGCTGACGGTGACGTCGTTGAGGACGCCGAGCGCGCCGATGACCATGCCCGCCAGCACGAGCCCCTTCAGCGACACGCGGCCCGCCCCGAGGCTCAGGATCGTCGTGGCGTCCTCCCCCGAGGTGCCGGTGATGTGGGCGGCCCCGACGAACACCACCGCCAGCGCGCCGATCGCGAGCAGGCTGGCCGCCGTCCCCAGCAGGGTGGCGAGGCTCTTGGCGCCGACCCCGTAGACGAGGACGGTGGAGGCGAACATGATCGCGAACGTGCCGACCAGCGCTACCGCCAGCGGCGCCTTCCCGTCCAGGATCGCGGGCACGACGAACGACGTCACGATCAGCAGGCCGACGCCGACCGCCACCAGCGAGGCGGCGCCGACGCGGCGTCCCAGGAACACCACCAGCAGGACGAACAGCAGCGCCAGCGCGTAGAGCGCCTGCCCGCGCCGGAAGTCGACGAAGCCGTAGGGCGCTTGTGAGGGGTCGAGCCGCTGGCCGGCGGCGAGCTTGCCGAAGGCGCCGAAGTTGGGGGTCACGCGGATGCGGTCGTCGACGCTGAGCCGCGGCGTCGCCTCGTCGCCGGGCAGATAGAGGTAGCTGCGGGCGGTGTCGCTGCCGTCGCCGACCAGGATGCCGACGATCTGGCAGCCGGCCTTCGCCTCCACGGGGCAGTTGGCGCGCGCGACGGACGTGACCGTCGCGTCGACGATGTCGGCGGAGCTGACGGTGGTGGCGCTGGCGCGCTCGCTTCGCGCTCCCGGCCACAGCGCGATCAGCGCGACCACGGTCGTCACGAACAGGACGCCGACGAGCGCCATCACCGCGCGGCCCGCCGCCGTGGCGAGCAGCGCCCGCTGAGCGGCCAGGGCGCGCCGGTATCCTCTGAGACCGTGTCTCACGTTCATTCAGACACCGCCAAGTGGGCCGAGCGCGCCACGCGCGAACTCGCCGATGCGGGCTACCGCCGCGGTGGTGCCCGGACCGCGGTCGTCGACCTGCTGGCCACCCAGGGCTGCGGCCTGACGGCGTTCGAGATCGAGGCCGCGCTGGAGGCGCGCGAAGGCCGCTCGGTCGCCAGGGCGAGCGTGTACCGGGTGCTGGAGGAGCTCGAGTCGCTGGGCCTGCTGAGCCGGCTGGACCTCGGGCAGGGCCTGGCGCGCTTCGAGCCCGCACACGCCGACCACCATCACCACCACATGGTCTGCGACAGCTGCGGCGACGTGCTCCCGTTCGAGGACTCCGGCCTCGAACGCTCCATCCAGCGCTTGAGCCACGCGTCGGCCTTCGCGGTCTCCGATCACGAGGTCATCCTGCGCGGGACGTGCGCCGACTGCGTGGGGTGACGCCCTGCGCGGCGAGCGCCGCCACGACGAGCACGGCGACGACGGACGCACCGGCGGCCGTGGAGGCGTAGAAGGACGCGTAGAGACCGGCGATCCCCCCTGCGACGGCGACCGCCGCCGCGACGGCCAGCATCGGCGCCACCCGGACGGTCAGCGCTCGCGCCGTGACCGCGGGCGCGACGAGCACCGCGACGACGAGCAGGTTGCCGAACGCCTGCACGGCGACCAGCAGCGTGACCGCCATGAGGACGAGCAGGCCGAGGTCGGTGCGCGCGGCGGACACGCCGAGGGCGCGCGCGCCGGCGCGGTCGAAGCCCACGGCGAGCAGCCGCGCGTGACCGGTCCGCAGCGCGACGACGAGGCCCGCGCACAAGAGCGCCGCGGCCCGCAGGTCGCCGTCGTCGACCCCGAGCACGTCGCCGAACAGCAGCCCGCCGAGCCCGGCCGGGGTGGCGGGCGCGAGCGCCAGCAGCGCGCCGAGGCCGAGCAGCGGGGTGATGACGACGGCGACGGCGGTGTCGCGGTCCAGGCCGGGGAGCGCGGCGACGGCGGCGACGCCGGCGGCCGCCACGAGCAGGCCGGCGGCGGCGCCCGCGAGCAGCGGGACGCCGGCGAGGGCAGCCAGTACGAGCCCGGGCAGCAAGGCGTGCGCCATCGACTCGGCGCCGTAGCTGAGGTCGGCGAGCACGACCCAGCAGCCGAGCGCCCCGCCGGCGGCGCCGAGGAGGACGATCTCCACCAGGGCGCGGCGGCCGATGGCCGACCCCCACGGCTCGGCGAGGACGTGGCCCAGCGCGCTCACGGGCGACCGACGACCTCGGCCGGGGTCCCGAACACGACCCCGTCTCGGCTCAGGGAGAGCACGCGGTCCCACCCGCGCACCTGCGCGAGGTCGTGGCTGGCGACGAGCAGGGCGCGGCCGTCGGCGGCGAGCGTCGCCAGCAGGGCGTCGAGCCGGGCGGCGCTGGCTGCGTCCAGGCCGGCGTAGGGCTCGTCGAGCAGGACGACCTGCGCGTCCTGCACGAGCGCCCGGGCGATCAGCGCCCGCTGGCGCTGGCCGCCGCTCAGTCGGCCGAACGGACGGCCCGTCAGGTCCTCCAGGCCGACGGCCGCCAGCGCGTCGACGGCGCGGCGGCGACCGGCGCGCCCCGGACGCCGGTACCAGGGCAGCCGCGACAGCGTTCCCATCAGGGCGACGTCGAGCGCGGTGACCGGGAAGTCCAGCCGCGAGCGCTCGGCCTGGGCGACGACGCCGACCCGCGCCGGCCGGTCCAGGCGGCCGGCGATCGGCTCGAGCTCGCCCCACAGGGCGCGGAAGAGCGTGGTCTTCCCGGCGCCGTTGGGCCCGATGACCCCGACGCGCTCGCCGGGTGCGACGCTGAAGTCGAGCCCGCCCACGACGATCGGGCCGCCCGGGTAAGCGAGCGCGACCGCCTCCGCCCTGATCACAGGCCGGGGATCGTGCATCCCCGGCGGCCCCCGGTGAAGCCCTTGACCATCGCGTTCGCGTTGGCGACCTCCATCTCGAGGTAGGTGGCGCCGGCCGAGCCGTCGGGCCCGAGCGTATCGCCGTAGAGCGTGTGGTCGGCCGTGGCACCCGTCTCGCGCGCGATCGCCCGGGCGAGCTTGGGGTTCACCGAGGTCTCGGGGAAGACGGCCTTCACGTGCTCCCGGCGGATGACCGCGGCCAGGCGCGCGAGGTCGCCGGCCGACGGCTGCGCCTGCGTCGTCTGGGACGGGATGACCGCGCCGATCACGTCGATGCCGTAGCGCTTGGCGAAGTAGCCGAAGGCGTCGTGGTCGGTGACCAGCTTGCGGTCGGCGCCGGGCACGGCGGTGATGCAGCGGCGGATGCCCGCGTCGAGGCGCTCGAGCTTGCGCTGGTAGGCGGCGGCGCGCCGGTCGAAGGCGGCCTTCGCACCCGGGTCGGCGCGGACAAGCGCGTCGCGGATGCGGTCGACCGCATACTCGACGTTGACCGGGTCGTGCCACCAGTGCGGGTCGTAGCGCGAGGCCTCGGCGCCGGTGCGCTCGCCCGGGAGCTTGTCGGGCCGGCCGGTCCCGGCGTCGAGCACGGCAGGGTCGCCGCCGGCGTTGTCGATCACCTTGCCCATCCAGGCGTCGAGGTTGTCGCCGTTCTCGACGACCAGCGCGGCGTCGGCGGCGGCCTGGACGTCGGCGGGCCGCGGCTCGTAGTCGTGCGGATCGGTGTTGGGGCGCAGGATCTGCGTCAGCGCGACGTCGTCGCCGCCGATCTGCTTGACGACGTCGCCGAGCTGGGTCGTCGTCGCGACCACCTTCACCGCGCCGCCGGGCGCCACGTTCTGTGCGCCGCAGCCGACCGGCACCAGGACGGCGGCGATCACCGCTGCGCCCGTCTTCATGAGACTCATTCTCGTGACTATACGAGATGCAGTCTCATCATGAGGTGCGAGCTGATCGCGACGGCCGCGAACACCACCCCGCCGAGGACGGCGATCGTCGCCCCGGGCGGCGCGTTGAGGACCACGGACAACGACAGGCCGACGGTCCCCTCGGCGAGCGCCAGCAGCCCGGTGGCGACCCGCCAGGCCGTCATCCGATCGATGAGCAGGCGAGTCGTCGCCGCGGGGATGACGAGCAGCGCCGCGGCCAGTAGGGCGCCGATCGCGTCCAGCGCGGCGACGGCCGCCCCGGCGGTGAGGAGCAGGAGAGCCAGGTCGGGCAGGCCGGCCCGGACGCCCAGCGCCCGGGCGCCGTCGCGATCGAGGCCGATGGCCAGCCAACGCCGCCCGAGCACCAGCGTCCCCAGCCCGGCGGCGACGGCGACGAGCGCCGTGACCGCCTGGCTGCCCGGGTCGACCAGCAGCAGTGAGCCGAACAGCAGTCGCTCCACGTTGCCCTGGCTGTGGAAGACGTCGCTGGCGAGGATGACGCCGGCCGCCAGCGCGCCGACGAGCGCGAGCGCGGTCAGGCTGTCGTACGCGCCCGGCCGGCGCTGGGCCAGCGCGGCGACCACCACGGCCACGAGCGCGGCGGTCCCGAGCGCGCCGAGCAGCGGCGGGAAGCCCAGGCCGTCGGCGAGCACCAGGCCGGGGAAGGCGGCGGTCCCGACTGCGTGGGCGTAGAACGCGAGCCCGCGCAGGACGATCCACGTACCGAGCAGACCGGCGACGAGCGCCAGCAACGCGATCTCGACGAGCGCACGCTGGACGTAGGCAAGCGACAGGGCGTCGAGCACCCGCCCAGCATAATGAGACTGCGTCTCAGACTCTGAAGACGAGGTAGGGGTGCTTGGGATGGCCGATGCGGGTCGCCTTCGCGTCGACCACGGCGAGGTGGCCCTTGCGCTTGTCGAGGACGCCGGTGACCTGAAGCCAGGTGTCGCGCTTGTAGGTCCCCGTGAGCCCGTAGACCGGGACGTCGATGGCCACGGAGTCAGCCACGCAGCAGGTGATGTAGAAGCGGGCCAGGCGCAGCGGCGCGCCCGTCTTGTAGACGAAGCCCTTGAGCGTGACGGCGGCGCCGGGCTCGATGCCGCGCTGGCGGGCGAGCTTGGGATCCTCGTCGGCGCCGCGGACGAGCAGGAAGTCGATCTTGTCCGAGCCGCTGCGCAGCGAGCCGGCCAGCTTCGAGGCGTCGATCCCCCGGCTGCCGAGTTTGTTCGCCGCGGCCAGCGAGCCGAGCGTGGCGTCGGCCAGACACAGCGCGACGAGCGCCGGGGCGAGGACCGCGGCGAGCGCGAGCCCCTCGCGCCGGCGCAGCGGGCGGCGGGCGGATTCCGACGCGACCGTGAAGCGCGCGTAGGCGAGCGCGGCGAGCGTGAGGGTGGCGGCGCCGACCGGCACGATCCAGGCCGTGCGCGGACCGAGGTAGCGCGGCACCTGCCCGTCGACGATCAGCCAGCCCAGGAACGCCGCCCAGGCGCCCAGCACCGCGATCCGGCCCGTGCGCACGTCGAGCGCGATCACGTGACCGCCCCGAACAGGAGCGACCCCACCAGGCAGCAGGGCACGGAGACGGCGAGCAGCCGCGGCACGAACCTGCGCCCGAAGGTCGCTCCGTAGAGGACCGCGAGCTTCGTGTCCAGGATCGGACCGAAGGCCAGGAACGCGATCTGCGCGGGAAGCGAGAAGCCCACGAACGACGTGGCCACGAACGCGTCCGCCTCCGAGCAGAGCGACAGCATGAAGGCCAGCCCCATCAGCGCGAGCGTGCCGATCACGAAGGTCCCGGCGACGCCGTTGGTCAGCGACTGCGGGACGAAGGTCTGCAGCGCCGCCGACAGCGCCGCGCCGAGCACCAGGAAGCGCCCCATCAGCAGGAAGTCGTCGGCGAGGTGCTCGGCGAACGCGCCGCGCCGGTGGCTGTGGTCGTGGTCGTGCTCGGCGGCGCGCTCCCGGATGCGGACGCCGTCGCCGCGATCGAGCGCGAAGCCCGCCACGATCGCCGTCACCAGCCCGATGCCGGCGCGGCCGGCGACGACCTGCGCGCCGCGGCCGCCGCCCCCGTAGGCGACGTAGGTGGAGACGAGCACGATCGGGTTGAGGATGGGCGCGGCGAGCATGAACGCGACGCCGCCGGCGGGATGGACGCCACGCTCGATCAGCCGCCGGCCGACCGGGACCGACCCGCACTCGCAGACCGGGAAGGCGAACCCGCACAGGGCGAGGCCCGGGACCTGCAGCCGCGGCGGGAGCCGGGCGATGCGGGCGAAGGCGCGGTCGGGGACGTAGACCGCCATGGCGGCCGACACGATCGCGCCGAGCAGCACGAACGGCAGCGCCTCGACGGCGATCGACGTGAAGACGAGGCCGAAGGTGGCCAGGTCGACCTGGTTGCCCACGCCGGAACGGCGGATGGCGATGATCGCCGCCACCAGGGCCCAGAACGCGATCCCGGCCTGCCAGGTGGGGATGCGCCGTACCGCCACGGGCGCAGCGTAGGCTCATGGACATGTGCGCAGGATGTGCGATGGCCGCCGCCGCGGGAGCCACGGGCGCCCGCACCTGGCTGCAGGCGCACCACCGCACCTGGCTGACGCCGGCGCGCCTGCGCGCGCTCACGATCCTGCTGATCGTGGCCGCGTTCGCGGTCTCGAGCCTGGGCGTCTCGGGCTCCTCGGCGCCGGCGCGTACGCCGGCGCCGGTCAGCGCTCGCTAGGACTTCGCCTTCGCGCGGGTGCGCGCGCCCTTGCGGGCCGCGGCGCTGCGCTTGGCCGCGTTGCGCTTGCGGGTCGCCGCAGCCTTCTTGGCGGCCGCCTTGCGCTTCGCCGGACCGTTGGTGGCGCGGTCCTCGATCTCGTTGGCGAGGCTGCGCAGCTCGGTGACCATGGAGCGGACCTGCCCCTTGGGCTTGCGGCGGCCGGAGCCGACGGTGTCGGCGACGGTCTTGGCAACCTTCTTGCGCAGGCCCTGCGCGTGCAGGCGGTCAGCGAGCTGGTCGGTGCGGGACTTGGCCATGGTGCGGGTGCTCCTCCGTCGATGGGATTGGGACCGGAACGTCAGTCCTACCCGGCGACGGAGGAGCGTGCACGCGCCTTCCCGCTACCCCGCTACCGACTCGGGGTGAGGCCGTTCAGGACACGGAAGATGTCCGTCTCGTCGATCGTCCCCTGGATGTTGGCCGCCTGCGGGCCGGTCGCCCACACCGGCACCTCGGCGCCCGTGTGCGCCTGCGAGCCGCCCGTGGTGGCGCCGTCGCCGGTGTTCGCCGTGCCGTAGGAGACGCGGATGGGGGCGCCGTCGACCGTCTCCACCGTGCCGTAGGAGGACCCCGCGGCGGGCTTGGCGTTCGCGTTGATCATCTGGGAGGAGTGCGCGTGGTCGGCGGTCATGATCACGAGCGTGTCCGGGTGCCGGCGCTGATAGGACAGCGCGACGCCGACGGCGTTGTCGAACTCCAGCGTCTCGCCGATCTGGCCGCACAGGTCCGCCGCGTGGTCGCGCTTGTCGATCGAGGCGCCCTCGACCTGCAGGAAGAAGCCCTTCGGCCTGCCCTCGGCCTTCTTGGCCAGGTTGCCGATCGCTGACC
>CAXTBB010000045.1:8226-32991 GCA_964242305.1 uncultured Solirubrobacteraceae bacterium | reverse complement strand
GTCGAAGCCGTCGGTGACGAAGTGGAAGGTCGTCCCGCCCTCCATCTCGATCGGGTCGCGGGCGTGGTTGGTGAGCACGAACACCGGCGCGTGGTAGGGCGGCTCTGGTCCCCACCAGCCGCGCCAGTCGTCCTCCCATTCGCCGCGGATCGGCCCGAACATGTTGCGGCCCATGACATAGGCGCCACGCGGGCGCATGAGCCAGCCGGCCGCGGTCTCGTCGGCCTCGGCCTCGCGCTCGTCGCCGAGGTGCCAGGCGTGGAGCTCCCGTCCGCGCTTCCCGAGCGGGTGCTCGCGACTCTGGTCCGGCCCGGCGACGAAACCGTCGAGCGAGATCGACATGTGGCAGGTGGTGTCCGGCATCCGCGACCCTTTCGAGGGGATTGCTGTGCAGTAGCAGCGCGCAATCTACGCGGAGAGCAGCACGAGGGTGCCCGTCCGTGACAGCCGAGGCGTAACGATCAGCGGACGCTGCCGTGCGACGATGCACGGCACGTGAGTCAGACCCGCACATCCCAGCTGGCGTGGGTGCTCTGCGCGGCCGCGCTCGCGCTGCTGGCGGGCGCGTTCGGGCTGGCGCTGGCCAACGACCTGCACCGCTCGACGGACTGGGGCACGAAGGCGTACCCGCTGCTCGTCTGCATTCCCGCTGCCACCTTCTCGTTAGTGGGCGCCCTGATCGCCTCCGGCCGCCCGCGTCACCGGATCGGTTGGGTGTGCCTCATGCTTGGCCTGGGCATCTGCTCGCAGGAGCTGGCCGGGCAGTACGGCTATTACGGACTGGAGACGCACGCCCGCGACCTGCCGGGCGCCCGGATCGTCGCCTGGTACGCGTACTGGGGGATCTTCCCCTACGTGGGCTGCGTGTTCGTGATCCTGCTGTTCCCCACGGGGGAGCTCCTGTCACCGCGCTGGCGCGTCGTGGCCGTGTCGTCGGCGGTCGGCATCCTGGGTGCCTGTGTGGCGGCGGCGCTCAAACCCGGCCCGCTGGCCCCGCTCGACGTGACCAATCCCGTTGGCGTGGAGTCGGCCAAGGGGTTCCTGAGCACGCTCGACGCCGTCTCCACTCCCATCATCGCCTTGAGCGCGATCGCCGCCGCGGTGTCGATGGTGCTCCGCTTCCGCCGCGGCCAGGGGCTCGAGCGCCAGCAGATCAAGTGGTTCGCGTTCGTCGCCGCGCTGCTCGCGGCGATCGTCCCCTTCGAGCCCGTGACGCCGCTGGCCCAGGACGCGGTCACGGTCGTCTTCGCCGGGCTGCCCGCCGCGGCGGGCATCGCGATCCTGCGCCACGGCCTCTACGACATCGACGTCGTCATCAACCGCACGCTCGTCTACGGCGCGCTCACCGCCACGCTGGCCGCCACGTACCTGAGCGTGGTGCTGCTCCTGCAGCTGGTGCTCAACCCGAGCTCGGACGTCGCCGTGGCCACGTCCACGCTCGCCGTCGCCGGCCTGTTCCGGCCCGCCCGCGCACGCATCCAGGCCCTGGTCGACCGGCGCTTCTACCGCAGCCGCTACGACGCCGCTCGCACCCTGGAGCACTTCGGGACCAGGGTGCGCGACCAGGTCGACCTGGCCGAGCTCGAGGCGGACCTCCGCGGCGTCGTGTCGGAGACGGTGCAGCCGGTGCACGTCTCCCTGTGGCTGCGCGACCCGTAGCGGCTAGCCCTGCTTCTGGTGGCGGATGATCGTCGCGTCGATGGTGAAGCGCATCCGCACCTCACCCGGCTGGCGGAAGGGGTACTCGTCCTGGCCGAGGTAGCGCTTGGCCAGGCGGTTGATGTGATCGTCGGCCGCGCTGGTGTCGCCGTCGACCTTCGCCGTCCCGCGGACCTCGACGTAGTCGAAGGGGTTCTCCGGATCGGCGACGAGGAAGGCGATCGTGCCGCGCTCGGCGGCGTTCGTCGTCCAGCGGCGCCCTTGCGCGCCGTTGATGGCGACCTTGTCGTCCTCGACGTTGAACCAGACGATCGAGCTCGTGATCGAGCCGTCCTCGTTGAGCGTGGAGATGGTGCTGTAGGCGGCGGGGTCGAGGAGATGCGCGACGCCGGGATCGGAGAGCTTGGCCATGGTGGTGACGTTACCCCGCCGCCCGCCGCTCCTCACCAGCTCACGAGCTTCCAGATCTCGGGCAGCCGGGTGGCCTCGTCGGCGCCCACCTCCGTGAAGATCGTGACCGCGCGGCGCAGGTGCGCCATCGCCGCGTCGGGCCGGCCGGCGGCGTGGTGGAGGTCGGCCAGGTTGTTCTCCAGAGCGGCCTCGCGGTGGCGGTCGGCGCCGTCCGCGCACAGCGCCAGCGCACGTTCCGTCAGAGCGATGGCACGGTCGCTGTCGTCGGTCAGCCGGGCCAGGTTGTTGAGTGCGGCGGCCTGCGCGCCGACGTCGCCCAGCCCCTCGGCCAGCGCGAGGCTGCGCTCGAGCTCGGCCGCGTCGCCGCCGAGCATCCCCAGCAGGTTGTGGGCCTGGGCCTGCGCGGCGGGATCCGCCGCCGCGCCGGCCGCCTCCTGGGCGAGGGCCGTCGCCTGGACGCTGTCCCCGGCACGATGATGGGCGAGCGCGAGGTCGGCGAGCACGCGGGCGCGCAGGGGGGAGTCGTCGAGCGCGGCGGACAGGCGGTCGATCGCCGTCGCCCACTCCCCGCGCCGCAGGTGCACCGCGCCGAGCTTGTGCTCGATCGCCACCGACGGCCCGAGCGCCGCCGCCGTCTCCAACGCGGCCAGCGCGGCCGGGTACTCGCCCATCAGCGTGCGCAGGTCTCCGATGCGCTCGTGCAGCGCGGCCGGATCGGGATGGCCGAGCGCCGCGGCCGTCTCCAGGTGGGCGACCGCCTCGGCGTGGGCGAGCAGGCGCGCGGCGTGCTCGGCGGCGGCCCGGTAGCGCTCGGCGGCGGCGCGGTCGTCCCCGGCCCGCTGGAGGTGGTGGGCGGCGAGCGCGTCCCCCGTCACGACGGCGGCCGCCCGCCGGTGCAGCAGGCGCCGGCGGGCGAGGCCGACGTCCGCGTAGACGAGCGCGCGCAGCTGGCCGTGGGAGAACGCGTACTCGGCGCCGTCCTCGCGCAACAGCCCCCGGGCGACGAGGTCCTCCAGCGCGCCGACGACCTCGTCCTCGCCGCGGCCGCTGGTGTCGCGGACGGCGTCGAAGCGCAGGCCACGGCCCAGCACGGCGGCCGCGCCCGCGACCTGCCGGGTGACGGCGTCGGCGCCGGCCAGCCGCGCCTCGAGCAGGCTGCGCGCGCCGGTCAGCGCCTCGCCGGCGGCGAGGTACTCGGCCACGAACAGCGGCAGCCCCTCGCTCTCGGCGAACAGCCGGCGACCGGTCGCGACGTCGCCGGCGATGTGGGTGACCTCCGTCTCCGTGAGGCGGCCGGGACGCAGGACGGTGGCGCCGGCGGCCAGGCGCCGGAGCGGGTGCCCGGGCGGCACGGCCTCGCCGCGGTAGCTGAGGGCGACGAGCAGCGGGCGCCCGCGCAGGCGGTGGCACAGGAAGGTGAGGACGTCGAGGGTGGCGGCGTCGGCGGCGTGGGCGTCGTCGACGACGATCACGCGGCCCGCACCGCCGAGGACGGCGGCGATCGCGTCCAGCAGCCGCGCCTGGGCGCCCGGCGCGCGCGGGTCGACTGGCTCCGGGAGGCCGGGCGTGGCGAGCTCGGGCACCAGCAGGGCGGCGTCGGCGCGGCGCTGCGGGGCGACCACCGGGTCGCGCGCGGCCGCCTGGCGCAGCAGCTCCACCACGGCGGCGTAGGGGACGCCGGACTCCTCCTCGTAGCAGCGGGCGGCCAGGACGTCGTCGCCCGACAGCTCGGCGAGCAGGCGGGTCTTGCCGATGCCGGCCTCCCCCTCGACGACGAGCAGCTGCCCGTCCGGCCCCACGGCGGCGCGGGCGGCGGCCAGGGCGGCCAGCTCCGCGTCACGGCCGATCAACGGCAGCTCCGCCGGCGGCGCGGGGCGCGCGGCCGGCGGCGGCTGCGCGTCGGGCGCCGCCAGCGTCCCCTCGCTGACGGCGGCGTACAGCTCGGCGGTCTCCTCGACGGGAGCCACGCCCAGCTCGGCGCTCAGCGTGCGCACGCAGGCGCGGTACTGGTCGAGCGCGGCGGCCCGGTCGCCCGTCAGCGCGTAGAGCCGGATGAGCGCGCGGTGGGCGGGCTCGTGGAGCGCGTCGAGCGCGAGCCAGCGCCGCGCCTGCTCGAGGGCGCGCAGGTGCTCGCCGGCCTCGGTGAGGCCCGCGACGAGGCGGGCCAGCACCGCGCTCAGCTCGCGCGCGAGCCTGTCGTCGGCGGCCATCAGCCAGCTGTCGAAGCCGGGGCTGTCGCGCACGCCGAAGCGTTCCAGCAGCCGGCCGCGGAACAGCGCCGCCGCCGCCTCGAGGTCGGCGACCGTCGCGTCCGGGCCGGAGAGCGCGCGGAACCGGACGACGTCGACGTCGGCGCCCTCCGCGACCGCCACGGTGTCGCCGGCGGTGACGAGCACGTCGGCACCGACGCCGGCGCGCAGGGTCGACAGCGTCCGCCGCAGGGCACCGCGCGCCCGCTCGGGATCCTGATCTGGCCACAGGAGGTCGCACAGCCCCTCCCGCGCGACCGGCCGGGCCGTCAGCACCAGGTAGGCGAGCAGCGCCATCGCCTTGCGCGTGTCGAACGTCACCGGCGTCCCGTCGCGGGTGACCGCCGGCGGTCCGAGCAGTGCGATCCGGGCCCCCACCCCCGCACCGTAACGGACCGGTGACCAGGGCACCGGCCGGCGCACCGTCGGCGGGGCGGTCGGCATCATCCTCGGCATCGGACGCGCTGACACCAAGGTTTCCCGCGCGGGGTTGCGCCGCGCCGCTCCCCTGTGCGCCGTCGTGGCGGTCGCGCTCCTCCTCCGGTTGGCGGTGGTGGTCGCGACGCCGGACTACCGCCCCACCGGCGATCCGGCGGACTACGACCGCATCGCGTTCTCGCTGAGCTGGTCCGGTCGCTTCCCGCCGACGGAGATCGCCGGCCCCGGCACGGCGAGCGCGTACCGGCCGCCCGCCTACCCGCTCGTCCTCGCCACCGCGTACAAGGTGACCGGGAAGCGATACACGGCGGGCCGGCTCGTCGGGGTCGGCCTCGGCGTGCTGGCGGTGGTGTTGATCTACCTGTGCGTCAGCGCTGTGGCCGAGCGACGGGTGGCGCTGCTCGCGAGCGGGATCGGTGCCCTCGTGCCGACCAGCGTCTGGCTGAACGCGACGCTGCTCTCCGAGTCGCTGTTCATCCCGCTGGGATTGGCCCTTGTCTACGCAACGCTGCGCCACCAGCGGGGCAAGCGGCTGCTCTGGGCGGCGGCGGCGGGGATCCTCCTCGCCGTCGCCGCGCTGACGCGATCCAATGGCGTGGTCCTCGCCCTGCCGATGATCATCGGCCTTCGCGGTGGTCGCGGTGCCTTGGTCGCGTGCGTGGCCGCGGCCGTCGTCCTCGCTCCGTGGACCCTGCGCAACGAGCACCAGTTCCACCGGTTCCTCCCGCTCGGCACCCAGAGCGGGTACTCCATGGGCGGCGCCTGGAACTCCGTGAGCGCACGACCCGGAGCCTTCCACGGCGTTTGGCAGGTGCCCAGCGTCGTGCCAGGACTTCACGCGCTCTTCGGACGACCGGGCCTCGACGAGGGCGAACTCGACGCCCGCCTGCGCGCGGACGCGGTCCGGTTCGCCAAGCGGCATCGGAGCTACGTGGTCTCATCCGCGGCGTCGAACTTCCTTCGCTTCTTCAACCTCGGTCCGGCCCACACGTTCGTCACCGACAACGCGGATGCTGAAATGGGCATGCCGGTCAGCCAGCGGAGCCTCGTCGGAACGGAGATGTACCTCTTCGACCTCCTGGCGGCCGCCGGCCTGATCGCGTTGTGGTTCCGGTCGCGAGGCACGTTCCTGTGGCTGACCGGCGCCGCGCTGGTGCTGATCGGGAGCACGGTGCTGTGGAACGGCTCGCCTCGCTACGCGACGCCGGTTTCGACGCTCCTGGTGCTGCCGGCGGCATACGCGGTGATCGGCGTGTGGGCCCGCGCGACCCGTCGTAACGGTTCGCGGACGGACGCACGGCAGCCTGCCGTCCATGCGCACGACCCCCGCACCCCGCCGGCCCGCCGCTGACTGGACGCCGGGGAGCTGACCCGCGAAGATGGCGCGAATGCGGCTCCCGTACGCGATTGCGCTTGCCGGCGTGGCGATCAGCGTGGTCGGATTCGGCCTGTCGCCGGACCTCGACGTCACCGCGGTCCTCGCCGGTGGGCTGACGGTCGGCTTCTCCGCGACGGGGGCGATCGTCGCCGCGCGGCAACCCCGCAACCCGATCGGCTGGCTGTTCCTGGGCGTCGGCGTCGCGGCCGCGCTCGCGGTCCTCGCGCCCGGCATCGCCGACCGGGGCGTCGCCCGGCCCGGCGCGCCGGGCACGCCGACCAAGGTCGCCGCCGCCTACGCCAGCTCGAGCTGGGTCCCGATGATGTTGCCCGAGCTGACCTTCCTGCTGCTGCTGTTCCCCGACGGCCGGCTGATCGGCCGCCGCTGGCGGATCGTGGCGTGGTGCGCGGGTCTGGGCATCGTCGTCACGCTGGTCGCCGGCCTGATCAAGCCCGGGCCGCTGGAGGACTACCCGACGATCACGAACGCGCTCGGCGTCGAGAGCGCATCCGGCCTGGACGGACCGGGCTTCCTGCTGCTGCTGGTGGCCATCGTCGGTGGGCCGGTCTCGCTCGTCCTGCGGTTCCGGCGCGCGGACCACGCGACCCGGGAGCAGATCAAGTGGCTGACCTTCGCGGGGGCGCTGGCGGCGACCGTGTTCGTCCTCGGGTTCGCGGTCAGCGACCTGCTGCCCGACAAGGTGGTCTACGTCCCGATGATGGCCGGGGCGCTCGCCCTCCCGGTGGCGGCGGCGGTGGCGATCCTGCGCTATCGCCTCTACGACATCGACGTCGTGATCAACCGAGCGCTGGTCTACACCGGCCTCACGGCGACGCTGCTGGCCGCCTACCTGGGCACGGTCCTGCTCGCGCAGCTGGTCCTGTCGCCGCTGACGGAGCAGTCCGACCTCGCCATCGCGGCCTCGACGCTGGCGGTGGCAGCCCTGTTCCAGCCGGCCCGGCGCCGCATCCAGGCGGCGGTCGACCAGCGCTTCTTCCGCCGCCGCTACGACGCGGCGCTGACGCTGGCGGCGTTCGGCGCGCGGCTGCGCGACGAGGTCGACCTGGACTCGCTGAGCGACGATCTGCGCGTCGTGGTGGCGGAGTCGATGCAGCCCGCCCACGTCTCCCTGTGGCTGCGCAACCGGTGAGCCGCGAGCCCGAGTGGACGCTGGCGACGGTCCTGTTCGCCGACGTGCGCGGCTTCACCGCCTACGCCGAGCGCACCACGGCGCGCGAGGCGGTGGCGTTCCTGAACGCCTTCTTCGCCGCCGCTGTCCCGGCCGTCACCGACCATGGCGGCTGGGCCCACAAGCTGCTCGGCGACGGCCTGCTGGCGGTGTTCACCGGCGGCGAACACGCCGACCAGGCGGTCGCGGCCGGGGAGGCCATGCTCGCCCGCGTCGACTGCCCCATCGGCGTCGGAATCAACTCCGGCCTGGTGCTGATCGGCGACATCGGCGGGGGCGGCCTGGTCGAGCATGGGGTCATCGGGGATCCGGTCAACGTCGCCGCCCGCGTGCAGGACGCGACCCGCGCCCTCGAGGAGCCGCTGCTGGTGACCGAGGCGACCCGGATGCTGATGGACGGCGGGGACCTCGAGTCGCGCGGCACCCTGGCGCTCAAGGGCCGCGTCCGGCCCGTAACGCTCTACGGACGCCCTGCGCATACAACCACCGGCAGATGCTCGTCGTGACCGAACCCCGCCGCCGTCGCCTGCGCCGCCCGCGCCGCGCCCCCGCGGTCGCCGCCACCACGCCGCTGCCCGTGACCGCCACGGACGCGCCGATCGAGATCGCCCCCAACGACCCGCTGCTCGCCTACCTGCAGTCGGCGGGCGGGGCCGTCGAGGTCGGCACGCTCGAGATGGAGTCGCCGGCGCTCGACGAGCTGCGCGCCGCCGGCGTCCGGCTGGTCGTCCCGCTGGTCAGCCAGGGCGAGCTGATCGGCGTGCTCAACCTCGGCCCGCGCCGCTCCGAGCAGGACTACTCCTCCGACGACCGGCGGCTGCTGGACAACCTCGCCGCCCAGGCCGCGCCGGCGCTGCGGGTCGGTCAGCTCGTCCGCGAGCAGGAGGCCGAGGCCGCCACCCGCCAGCGCTTCGAGTCCGAGCTCGAGGTCGCGCGGCTGATCCAGCAGAACTTCCTGCCCAAGGAACTGCCCGACCTCCCCGGCTGGGACGTGGCCGCCTACTACCAGCCCGCACGCGAGGTCGGCGGCGACTTCTACGACGTCATCGGGCTCCCGGACGGGCGGGTCGCGTTCGTGATCGGCGACGTCACCGACAAGGGCGTCCCGGCGGCGCTGGTGATGTCGGCCACGCGCAGCGTGCTGCGCGCGTCGGCCCAGCGGCTGCTGGAGCCGGGGATCGTCCTCGAGCGCGTCAACGAGCACCTGTGCCCCGACATGCCGGCCAACATGTTCGTCACCTGCCTGTACGCGGTCCTCGAGCCGGACACCGGGCGGCTGCGCTTCGCCAACGCCGGCCACGACGTGCCGTACGTGCAGACGGCCAACGGGGCCGAGGAGCTGCGCGCGCGCGGGATGCCGCTGGGGCTGATGCCGGGCATGGCCTACGAGGAGAAGGAGCTCGAGCTCGCGCCGGGCGAGACCGTGCTGCTGCACTCGGACGGCATCGTCGAGGCGCACGACCCCGAGCGCGAGATGTACGGCTTCCCGCGCCTGAAGGACCTGGTCGCCACGGGCCCGGCCGGTGCGCCGCTGATCGACCGCGTGCTCGCCGACGTCGCCGCCTTCACCGGCGCCGGCGCCGAGCAGGAGGACGACATCACCATGGTGGCCGTGCAGCGCGCGGCCGAGCTGGCTTCGTTCAGCGTGGCCAGCGCCGAGGGCAACGAGCGCGAGGCGATCGCCCTGGTGACCGACGCGGTCGCCGGCGCCGGGGTCCCGGCCAACCGCCTCGAGCGCCTCAAGACCGCGGTCGGCGAGGCGACCATGAACGCGATGGAACACGGCAACGGCTACCAGGCCGACCGGCCCGTGCGCATCAGCGTCGTCCGCGACGCCCGCCGCCTGCGCGTGCGCATCACCGACTTCGGCCACGTCGCCGAGGTCCCGCACGAGACGCCCGACATCGAGGCCAAGCTCGCGGGCCTGCAGACGCCGCGCGGCTGGGGCCTCTTCCTGATCGACGAGCTCGTCGACGCCACCCGCGTCACCACCGACGGGCACACGCGAACCCTCGAACTGGAGGTGAGGCTGGATGTCTGACGTCCCCTTGACCGGTGTCATCGACCGCTCCGCGCAGGAGCAGATCGACGCCGCGTACGCGCAGGCCCGCGACGGCGCCCTGACCCTCGACTTCAGCGAGGTCGAGTACGTCAACAGCACCGGCATCGCGCTGATCGTCGGGCTGCTGGCGCGGGCGCGCGCCGACGGGGTCGCGGTCAGCGCCCGCGGCCTGTCCGACCACTACCGCGAGATCTTCGAGATCACGCGGCTCGCCGACTTCCTCACGATCATCGACAACCAAGGGAGCGCTCATGCCTGAGCTCGCCGTCCGCGAGGCGTCTACCGGCGCTCGCGTCATCGCCATACAGGGAGACCTGACCGCCGCCAGCGAGGCCGTCCTGCTGGACGCCTACGAGCGCGCCAACGCCTCAGGAGTCCGCACGATCGTGCTCGACTTCACCGGCCTCGCCTACATGAACAGTGGCGGCATCGGCCTGATCGTGACGCTGCTCGTCCGCGCCCAGCGAGCCGGCCAGCACGTGCTCGCGTACGGCCTGTCCGAGCACTACCGCCAGATCTTCGAGCTCACCCGGCTCGACGAGGCCATCGGCATCCACGACGACGAGGGCGGCGCACTCGCCGCGGCGGCATGAGCGAGCCGGCGTGGGCATCGAGCGGCATGGTCGGCGAGCGCCGCGTCATGTCGCCGATCCAGGGCTTCGGGAAGATGTGGCAGAAGACGTACTCGGCCCCCATCCCGGCCACGCTGGTGACGCCGGAGCAGGCGATCGCCACCTGGCGCGAGTCCTTCGGCGAGTTCTGGCCGAAGGGCAACCGCTTCTACGGCCCGCTCACGGGCCTGGCCGCCGGCGAGGTCGCGCGCATCGACATGGACATGCCCGGCCGCGTCACCCTGTCGACCGGCGTGCTGGTGCTCTACGCCGACGACGAGTCCTTCACGCTGATGACGCCGCAGGGCCATATGTTCGCCGGCTGGATCACGTTCAGCGCGGCGGCCGAGGGTGACCACACCGTGATCAAGGCGCAGGTGCTCATGCGCGCCAGCGACCCCGTGTACGAGATCGGGCTGACGCTCGGCGGCCACCGCCAGGAGGACCGCTTCTGGGCGGCCACATTGACGTCGCTGGCCGAGCGCTTCGGGCACGTCGCCGAGGTGGAGACCCAGGTCGTCTGCGTGGACCGCCGGCGCCAGTGGCGGCGCTGGCACAACCTGCGTCACTCGGCCGCGCTGCGCTCGCGCCCCCATCTGCGCCGACGATGAGCCGGAGGGCGGTCCTCGTCGCGGTCGGGGCGGCGTGCGCGCTGCTGGTGGTCTCCGGCTTGGCCGCGGGGCTGGCGACCCCGCAGACGCGCGCCCACTCCGACCTGGGCAGCGACGTGGGGTTCGCGGTCTCCGTCGTCGCCTTCTTCGTGGTCGGCGCGCTGATCGCCTGGCGCCGGGAACGGTCGACCATCGGCTGGCTGCTGGTCGCCATCGGCCTGCTGTGGTCGCTGGTCCTGTTCGGCTCCGGGGTGAGCGAGTGGGGCCTGCGCACGCACCACTTGCCCAAGGCGGTGGCCGAGTGGATCGACGTGACCTCGGGCACCTGGGTGCTCGCGCTCGGCCTGACCGGCACCCAGCTACCGCTGCGGCTGCCCACGGGTGAGCCGCTGTCGGACCGCTGGCGGACGTTCGCGCGGGTGGCGGCCGGCCTGCTCGGGCTGGCCTTCCTCGGCATGCTGGTGCAGCCGGGCCGGGTGGAGGGCGTGCCGGGCAGCCGCGAGCCACTCGGGATCGAGGGCGCCGAGCCGCTCGGCGGCCTCTTCCTGCTGGTGCTGCCCTGCTTCCTGGCCTCCATCGCGTCGCTCGTGCTCCGCTACCGCCGGTCCGCCGCTCACGAGCGCGCGCAGCTGCGCTGGATCGCCCTCGGCGGCGTGCTCTTCCTGACGGTCTACTTCGCCCTGCTGCTGCTGCCCACGGTGGCCGGCTTCACGGAGCACAGCACCGCGGGCGAGATCAACACCAGCGTGTCCCAGATCGGCTTCGTGTTCCTGCCCGTGAGCATCGGGATCGCCGTGCTCCGCCACCACCTCTACGACATCGACGTCGTCATCAACCGTGCGCTGGTCTACGGCGCGCTGACGGCGCTGCTGGCCGGTGCGTACCTGCTGAGCGTGCTCGTGCTGCAACTCGTGCTCCCGGCGCGGTCCGGCCTGGCCGTGGCGGTCTCGACGCTGGCCACCGCGGCGCTGTTCCGGCCGGCACGCGCCCGCGTCCAGGCGTCCGTCGACCAGCGCTTCTTCCGCCGGCGCTACGACGCGGCCCGCACCCTCGAGCGGTTCGGGACCCAGGTCCGTGACGAGGTCAACCTCGACGCGCTCAGCGACCGGCTGCGGCACGTCATCGACGAGACGGTCGCGCCCGCTCACGTGTCCCTGTGGCTCAGGGCGCCGACCGTCTCGACCAGGCGATCGCGGTAGCCGCAGCAGCTGCGGGACCTCGCAGGCGGTCTCGCTCGTAGGACGGACATGCGATGCGTGCTGTGCCTCGGACTGCTGGCGTTGACCGGGTGTGGCGGGAGCCCGCACCGCGGCACCGGCTGGACGTCGTTCCGCGATCCGGCGCACGGCATCACCGTCGCCTACCCGAGCGCTTGGCACCGCGCCGCCCGCACGTTGACGCCGCACCTGGTCGACCCGGTGCAGGTCCTGGCGGTCGCCACGTACCCGCTGCGCGGCGGCGGACGGCGCTGCGGCAACGTGCCCGAGAACGCGGCGCGCGACCTGGGCCGTCGCGACGTGCTGGTCTGGATCACCGAGCTTCGCGACGTCCACGGCTTCCTCCCGCGAGCACATCCCGTCGTCCTCGGGCCGGCCACCCGCACCGACCTCGGCGTCTGCGCGCGGCGGCGGCTCGAGGAGCACTACGTCCAGTTCCGCGACCACGACCGCGGCTTCTACGCGCACGTGGTCTTCGGTGCGGACGCGAGCGCGGCGAACCGCGCCGCCGCGCGGCGTGTGCTCGAGTCGCTCCGGGTCCGGCCCCCGCGCATGCCGGCCGGTTGGCGGGTGCACCACAGCGTGCTCGCCGGCGCCCAGGACGAGGTGCTCGTAGCGTCGAGCTTCCCGATCCCGGACAGCCCGCCCAGCCGCACCTGCGAGCCGCGGGCGGCCCTGGACGCGCTGCCGCCCGACGGCGCCTGGCTGTACGTGTTCACCAGTCCGGCGACGCCGCCGGCAGCGCCCGGTCGCCCCTCCGGTGCCTCGATCCTGCGCGAGCGCGCGCAGCCGTACGAGTGCATGGGGCGCAGCCGGGCCGCCCGCTGGCGCGAGGGTGGGCAGGACTACCAGGCGCACCTGTACCTCGGCCGGCGGGCCACCGCCCGGCGCCGCGCGCAGCTGCGCGCGGTCTTCGACAGCTTCGTGCTTCCCGGATAGGGTGGCGGACGAGGTGGACGGTGCCGCGTACGAGGCCGCCGGGCGACCGCTGAAGCGGACGCGTCCCCCGCGGTCGGAGGCCGCGCTCGTCCGGGCCGCGCAGGCCGGCTCGGCCGACGCCGTCGGGGAGCTCTTCGAGCGCCACTGGACGGCGGCCTACCGCGCGGCGTACTGGATCGTCCACGACGCGAGCGCGGCGGAGGACATCGCCCAGGAGGCGTTCCTGTCCGCGGTCGGCGCGCTGGAGCGCTTCGACCGCCGCCGCCCGTTCGCCCCGTTCCTGCACCGGGTCGCCGTCAACCGCGCCATCGATCACGCCCGGGCGCGTTCGGCGCGACGTGAGGTCGGGGTCGAGCCGCTCGCGCTTCACGCCGTCAGCACCGTCGAGCCGACCGACCCGGCGCTGCTGGCCGCCCTCGCCGCGCTGCCCCTCGACCAGCGCGTGGTGGTCGTCGCCCGCCACGTCCTCGGCTGCACGCCCGGGCAGATAGCGTCCATCACCGGCGCCCCGCGCGGCACGGTCAACTCCCGTCTGCGGCGCGGCCTCGACGCGCTCGCCGCGGCGCTCGGCGACGAGGAGCCGTCGTGACGCCCGAGGACCGGCTCGAACGGGCGGCGGCGCCGGACGAGGGCGGCGCCCAGGACCGCGCCCGCCGGGTCGTGCTCGCCGGTGCGCTCGCGCCCGTCCGGCGGTCGCGCGCCGCCGCCCGCGCCACCCGGCGGTCTCGCCGGCCGCTGGCGATCGCGCTCACCGCTGCGCTCCTCGCCGGCCTCGCGCTGACGCCGCCCGGCGACGCGCTCGCCCGCTGGGTGCGCTCGGTAGTGGGGGGGACGTCGCCTCGCCACCTGGTCACCACCCGCCTCGGCCACCTGCCCGCCGGCGGTCAGGTGCTGGCGATCGGGCCGCGCGGCGCCTACGTGCTCGGACATCGGCGCGTGCTCCTCGGCGCCTACGACAGCGCGACCTGGTCCCCCTTCGGCCGGTTCGTCGCGGTCACGCGCGGCCCGCTCCTGCGCGCGGTCACTCCGCAGGGCGAGGTCCGCTGGTCGCTGACCGCGGCCGGCACCGTCGCCGATCCCCGCTGGTCGGAGACGGGCTTCCGCATCGCGTACCGCCGCGACGACGACCTCCGGGTCGTCGACGGCGACGGAAGCGGCGACCACCCGCTGGTCGACGGCGTCGCCGCGGTTCCCGTCGCCTGGCGTCAGGGTCCTGCCAACCAGGTGGCCGTCGCCCGCGCGAGCGGGCGCGTGGAGCTGTGGGCGGCGGACACCGGCGTGCGGCGCTGGGAGCGGCGCGTCGGGAGGGTCCTGGCGCTGGCCTGGAACCCGGAGGGCCGGCTGGTCGTCGTCACCCGGCGCCGGCTGCTGGTGCTGGGGGGCGACACCGGTGCCGTCCGCTCGACCCACCCGCTCCCGCTGCTGGCGGACCGCGCGGCCGTGCAGCCCGACGGCACCCGCGTCGCGATTGCGGCCGGCCGGCGCGTCCGCCTCGTGACAACGGGTCGCCGCGTGCGGACGGAGACCCGGCTGGTCGGCGCGACTCCGGCCGGCGCGCTCGTCTTCGCCCCCGACGCACCCGTCGTCCTCGTCACGACGGCGCGTGGCTGGTACGCACTCGGCGACGGCTGGGTGCGGGCCGTCCCGGTCCACGGCCTGGACCGCGCCACCGGCTGGTGCTGCGCGGAGGGGAGCGTCGTGCTCGCGCCCTCCTTCCGCCCGGCTGGAGACCTCTATCTGCGCGTCAGCGGCCCCGACCGCTCCGGGTGCGCGCTGACCCGCGTGTCGTGGGCCTCCACCGTCCCGTTCCGGGACGGGTCGCGCTCACTGCCGGCGGCGGCGACGGCGCGGTCACTGGGCCGCGGCGGCGCCCTCGTCGCGATTGTCAGCCACCGCGAGCCGTGTCGCACCCAGCCGTCGCCGCACCGGCTCGTCCGCCAGGACTGGCCGGGTCGCCGGGCCGGCGATCCGTCGCTGCTGCGTGCGATCCGCATCAGCCCGACCGGGACATACAGCGCCGACGTCTGGCTCTTCGCTCGCGACGCCGCCGGTCGCGCCCGTGGGCGGGCACTGCTGCGCGGCGTGCGCTGGCCCGGCGACCTCCGCTAGGAGGGCCGATGCGCCACGCCACCGGAGCGAACCACTCGAATCCGCTCATGGTTAGCGCACCGTTGCGACCGCCGCGACCAGGCGGTCGGCGTCGCTCTCGTCGGAGTAGTGGACGAAGCCGGCCCGGACCGCGCCGTCGGGGGCGAGGCCGAGGTGCTGCTCGAGCTCGTGGGCGTAGTAGTTGCCGTGCCAGACCGCGATCTCGTTCGCCGCGCAGTGCTCGGCGACCGCTTCGGACGTGCGGCCGGCGACGTTGAACATCAGGGTCGACGTGCGGTCGACCGCGTCGCCGTAGAGGGTGACCCCGTCGATGGCGGCGAGGCCGTCGAGCGCGCGCCGTAGGAGCGCGTCCTCGTGGGCCCGCACCTCGGCCCAGTCGAGCGACTGGACGTAGCGGGCGGCGGCGGCGACCCCGGCGAGCGACTCGAAGGGCAGCGTCCCCAGCTCGAAGCGGTCGGGGACCTCGTCGGGCGACGGGATCAGCTTGTCGGGCTCGAGCGTCTCCAGGAACGCCGGGGACGCGCACTGGATGCCGATGTGCGGGCCGAACCACTTGTAGGCCGAGCAGGCGAGCACGTCGTAGAGGGACGCGTCCATCGGCCGGTGCGGGGTGGCGTGGACGGCGTCGACGTACACGCGCGCCCCGGCGGCGCGGGCGACCGCGGTGATGCCGGCCAGGTCCGGGATGGTGCCGACCGCGTTGGACGCCGCGGTCACGCACACCCACTTCGTCCGGTCGGTGAGCACCCGCTCGACCGCGGCCGCGGGCAGCTCGAGCGTGCCCGGCTCCGGATCGGCGAAGCGGACGTCGGCACCGGCGCGGACCCACGGGCGGACGTTCGCGTCGTGGTCCAGGCGCGTGCACACGACCTCGTCGCCGGGCGCGATGACGGTGCGGGCGAAGCGCAGCGTCAGCGCGGTCATGCTCGGCCCGAAGATCACGCCGCGCGGGTCGGCGCTCAGCAGCGAGCCGACGGCGGCGCGCGCATCGGCCACGCACGCGTCCGTCGCGTGGGCCGCCGCGAACGCGCCGTGGGCGTTGGCGTTGCGGCCCGAGCGCATGAACCCGGTCATGGCGTCGATGGCGACGTCGACCATCTGCGTCCCCGCGGGGCCGTCGAGGCGCGCCCAGTCGCCGGCCAGGCCGGGGAAGCGGTCGCGATTCACAGGACGGCCTGGTCGCGCTCGTAGGTGAGCAGCGCGCGGGCCTCGGCCTCAGGCAGCCAGCGCACCTCGTCGACCTCGTCGTTGGGCCTGAACTCGGGCACGTCGTCGACCTCCATCGTCCAGTAGCGGACGACCTTGGACCGGCCCTTGCGGTCCTCGTACTCCACCGACGGCAGTTCCGCCCCCAGCGTGCCGTCGATGCCGATCTCCTCCCGCACCTCGCGGACCGCGGCGTCCTCGAAGGTCTCACCGGGATCGAGCTTGCCCTTGGGCAGCGACCAGTCGTCGTAGTGGGGACGGTGGATGATGGCGATCAGATCACCGTGGCGGACGACGCAGCCGGCGGCTTCGACTTCATAGGGCACGCCGGCGATCCTACGAAGCGGTAAAGTTGACGCCGGTGTCACGAATCGCGATCATCGGTCAGGGCTCGAGCGGCATCGCCGCCTCCAAGACCCTCCACGAGCGCGGGATCGACTTCGTCGCCTACGAGGCGTCGGACCGCGTCGGCGGCAACTGGGTCTTCCGCAACAAGAACGGGATGTCGGCGTCCTACTCGACGCTGCACATCAACACGAGCCGCGAGCGCATGGAGTACGCGGACTTCCCGATGCCCAAGTCCTATCCGGACTTTCCGCACCACTCGCAGATCGCCGAGTACTTCGACGCCTACGTCGACCACTTCGGCTTCCGGGACCGCATCCGCTTCGAGACGCCCGTGCAGCGCGTCGAGCGGACGGCCGGCGGCTGGGACGTGGACGGCGACGCCTTCGACGCGGTCATCGTCGCCAACGGCCACCACTGGGACGCGCGCTGGCCCGAGCCGGCGTTCCCGGGCACGGACAGCTTCACCGGCGAGCAGATGCACGCCCACGCGTACACGGATCCGGAGCAGCTCCGGGACCGCGACGTCGTCGTGCTCGGGATGGGCAACTCGGCCATGGACATCGCCGTCGACGCCTCCTACACGGCGAAGTCGACCACGCTGGCCGCCCGCCGCGGCGCCTACGTCGTCCCCAAGTACATGTTCGGCCGCCCCGCCGACCAGCTCCACAACGACCCGCGGGTCCCGTTCGCCGTCCGCCGTGCGCTCATCTCCGGCCTGATCAAGGCCTACGTCGGCGACATGCAGCGCTACGGCCTGCCCAAGCCCGACCACCGCTTCGGCGAGGCGCACCCGACCATCTCCGGGCGCATCCTCGATCGCCTCGCCCACGGCGCCATCGCCGCCAAGCCGAACATCGCGCGCCTGGAGGGCGACCGCGTGCACTTCACCGACGGCACGAGCGTCCACGCCGACCTGGTCGTCTACTGCACCGGCTACCGCGTCACCTTCCCCTTCTTCGACCCTGACTTCATCAGCGCGCCCGACAACGACCTGCCGCTCTTCCGCCGCGTCTTCCATCCCGACGTCGACGGCGTCTACTTCCTCGGCCTGCTGCAGCCGCTGGGCGCGATCATGCCGCTCGCCGACGCGCAGTCGCAGTGGATCGCCGACCACCTCCAGGGTCGCTACGTGCTGCCGGACCGCGGGACGGTGGCCAAGGACATGGCCGACGAGCGCAAGCGGATGTTCAAGCGCTACGTCGCCTCCAAGCGCCACACCATGCAGGTCGATTTCGACGACTACCTGCACGCGCTCGCGAAGGAGCGTGCCGCGGGCGCCCAGCGGGCACTGACTCCGGTGTGAGCGTCACCGAGCCCGGCCGCCGCGAGCGCACGAAGGCGGCCAACCGCGCCGCCATCCTCGAGGCCGCGCGCGCGACCTTCGGGGAGATCGGCTACGGCGCCGCGTCCGTGCGCGACATCATCCGCGCCACCGACCTCGCGGCCGGCACGTTCTACAACTACTTCCCCGACAAGGAGTCGATCTTCCTGGCGCTGGTCGAGGAGATCGCCGCCGAGGCCCGCGCCCGCGTGCGCGCCGCCCGCCGCAGCGCCGCCAGCCCGGCCGCCTTCGTCACCGACGGCTACCGCGCGTACTTCGCCTTCATCGTCGAGGATCCCGCCAACCAGGCGTTCCTGAGCCGCAACGCGGGCACGATCCGGGGGCTGCTCGAGGAGGGCCCGACCAGCCTGGGCGCCGACGAGCTCCTCCAGGACATCGAGTCCGCGGGTGCGCTTGCCGCGTCGGGCCTCGACAGCAGCTACATGGCGCACGTGATGGTGGCGATCGGGCTGGAGCTCGGCGCTCGTCTGCTCGAGCGCGACCCGCCCGACGTCGAGGGCGCGACGGCGTTCGCGTCCGGCCTCGTGCTCGGCGGCCTCGAGCGCCTCAGCCGATAGATAAAGGGGTCAGGTCCCGGCATCGGACACGTGTCCGATGCCGGGACCTGACCCCTTTAGGAAACCGGGGTGAGGACGGCGGCGAAGGCGCCGTTGACCGCGAGCGTCCCCGCGACCTCGCGCTCGCTGCCGTCGGCGAAGCGGGCGTGGAAGCGGCCGGCCGGCAGCCTGACGGTGACCGGCTCGGGCGCGGCGAAGATCCCGCCCACGAACCAGCGCGTCCCTGAGCGCCGGGCAACGATGGCGTAGTGGTCGGGCCGGCCGGCGAGCAGGCGGGTCTCGTCCCAGTCGGCCGGGATCAGGTCCAGCAGCGGACCGGGCGTGGTGTAGTGCTGCAGGCCCGACTCGTAGACGATCGCCTTGGCCGGGTCGGCGATCGGGGTGTAGTCCATCGAGCCGACGACGTTGCGGGTGAAGGCGAGGTTGACGTCGTCGACCGGGTTGGTCGGCGCGTGCTCGGCCCCGCGCACGCCCTCCAGCGTGAGCACGTTCGGCCACGTGCGTTGCAGGCCGCGCGGGATCGTGCAGCCGTGGAAGTCGACCACGAGGTGGCGGGCCGCTGCCCAGCGCGCGACGTCGTCCATCTCCGCGATGCGCCGGGCGGAGTCGGAGTAGAAGTAGTCGACCTTGACGCCCGCGGCGCCCCAGCGGGCGACGCGGGTGAGCACGGCCGGGGTGACGTCGGCGACGTCGAACCACAGGATCACCCGGATCCCGCGCTCGCGCGCGTAGGCGATCAGCCCTGGAACCCAGTTGGCGTCCCACCCCGCGTCCACGGTGACGTACTCCCAGCCGTGCTTGACGGCGGTGTCGACGGAGGCGCGCTGGGCGGCCGGGGACCGCGAGCTCGCGTGGTCGGCCAGCCACGACCAGGCCGAGCGGCCCGGGTGGATCCAGCTCGTGTCGGCGACCCGGGACCGGCGGCCGAGGGCGAGCGGGAGGTCGGAGGCGACGAGGTCGGCCAGCGTCCCCGTCACGGCGACCTGCCACATCCCGCGCGCCGGCCGGACGCCGAGCCGGCGCCCGGTCCGATCGAGGTGACCGACCGCGCTGCGGCCCACGCCGGACTCGGTCAGCAGCGTGTACGACCCCTCAGAGCGCAGCAGGGCGGGGAAGCCGTAGCGACGCTGCGTCGCGCGAGGGCGGCGGTAGGCGTCCTCGTAGGCGCCCGTGTACGGCTGCAGCCACTCACGGGTCGCGGGCGGGGTGACGTAGGTGGCCGAGCGGGGACCGCGGAAGGCGACGCCGTCGCGCGCGACCAGGACCGTCACGCCTCCGACCGTCAGCGTGTTGGCCACGACGGAGTGGCGGTGGCGCTTGCCCGCCGGCGTCGTGAAGCGCGCGCGGTAGCGGCCCCGGCGGGCCTTCAGGTGTCGGCGTGGAGCCGGGCCGAGGTCGACGACCACGGCGCTCGGGCCGATGCTCAGACGGAGCCTCCCGGACCGCCGCTGCACGGCGGCGCTCAGCGATCCGGCCGGTGCGCTGACAACCCAGGCCGGACCCGCAACATCGGCGTCCATCATGGGTTTGCAGGCTAGGCTTCCGCCGCCACCCCGACCCCAGGAGATCATGCGCTTTCGAATCCTCAGCCTCGCCGTCCTCTGTTCCGTCTTCGCCGTCCTCGCCCCAAGCACCGCGTCCGCCAAGCTCCTGGTCGGCATCTCCGAGAACAGCCCGTCGCTGTTCGGTGATTCGCTCTTCACCAATCTCGGGGTCAAGCAGCTGCGGATCGTCGTCTCGTGGAACGCGGTCGCCGCGGCGCAGGGCGGGGACAACGAACTCTCGGACAAGGTCTTCCCGTACGTCGCCGAGGCGGCCAAGCGCAACATCGACGTCCTCGTCGCCTTCGAGCACGCGCGCGGCGACACGCACGCGTGCACCAAGAAGTCGAAGGCCGTCCGGTGCAAGCTGCCATCCGTGGCGGCCTACAAGGCGCAGGTCAAGGCCTTCCTGACCGCGCTGCCGACGATCAAGACGATCACACCGTGGAACGAGTCCAACGCCGGCACGCAGCCGACAGCCAAGAACCCCAAGCGGGCCGGTCAGTACGCCAAGGCCGTCGACCAGGTCTGCAAATCGCTGAACCGCAAGTGCTCGAACGTCGTCATGGACGTCCTCGACACCGCCGACAACACCCACGCCAAGAAGCTCAAGTACACGCGCACGGCGCGCTTCATCAAGACGCTGCGCAAGGCGTACGGCAAGACGCCGTCGATCTGCGGCATCCACAACTACGCCGACGTCAACCGCTTCCGCACCAACGGCACCAAGCAGCTCGCCAAGGCCATGAAGTGCAAGCACTACTGGCTGACGGAGACGGGCGGGATCTACAAGTTCGGCGGCTTCTGGAAGAAGGCGGCGCGCAAGGCTGGGAAGTGCACGTCGGCGAACGCGTGCCAGAAGAAGGCGATGACCTACCTGTTCAAGAAGACGGTCAAGGCCGCCAAGCACATCGACCGCGCGTACATCTTCAACTTCTACCGCGGGACGGACGGCATCCACGACTACGGCATCACGACGGGGACCGGGGTGGCCGGCACGCCGGGTCAGTACGGGAAGGCGCGCCCGGCGTACGCCGTGGCCAAGGCGCACATCTAGGGATCGGTGAAGGGCAGGACCACGAGGCCGTGGTCCTGCTCGCGCATCCCCAGCTCGTAGACCCCGCCGTGCGGGGTGTGGAGGCGCCGGCCGCCGAGGGTGGCGGTCAGCGCCGCCACCGAGCCGTTGGCGGTGTGGTGCTCGGAGGGCGGCTCGGGGTCCGAGTAGCGCCACACCACCACGCGGTCGGGCTCCGACCGCGCCTCCACGGTCAGACCGCCGACCTCGACGCGCGCGCCCAGCGGGTCCTCGGTCACCTTGGCCCGTCCCCGCACGCGGTGTCGGGTCCCGGCATGAGACACGGCGCCGTTGGCGATCCACGGCGTCAGCAGCGGGCCCACCTTCACGCGCCCGACGACGATGTCCAGCCAGGCACGCTCGTCTTCCTCGAACGCCGTCCCGTGCAGCCAGATCCAGCGCTCGGCGTGCTCCGTGCCCCAGTTGTGGCCGAGCATGCCCGGCCAGCCGTCGAGCTCGAGGTCGCCGACGCGGCCGGAGAGCCGCAGGGCCGGCAGCGGGGACTCGGACTTCGTGCGCGGCAGGGGCGCGCGGTACAGCGCGTCCGGGGTCAGGTGGCGCAGCGGCTCGCCGTCGACGACCTCCCAGGTCAGCTGCGCGTGCGGTCCGCTGACGCCGTCGGGCGAGACGACGCTGTCACCGACGCTCAGCCACGGTCCGCCCGGATCGGGGAGCGAGACCTTGTGCGCGGTCGGCGTGGGGTCGTAGGTGACGCTCCAGACCGAGCCGACCGGGGCCTCGCCAGGCGCCTTGTGGACGGTGTGGCGCAGCCAGACGCCGCGCGGCGCGTGCGGATCGACCGCGCGCAGGTAGATCGACTCGTAGCCGCCCTGCGCCCGTCCCCAGCGCGGGAACTGCGGCGTCAGCTGCGCGCGCCGTGCCGGAGGCCCAGCCACATCCACACCGGGTAGGTCGCGAACAGCAGGGCGGCGGCCGCGTGCGTGCGCGGACCGGGATCGCGGATGTCGAGCACCCCCGAGTTGAGCATCCAGTCGCGGCCGTCCTGCGCCCGGCACAGGCGCCAGATCCAGGCGGTCCACGGCCGGTTGAGGTACAGGCTGACGCTGGTGACGAGGAACACCGCGACCGTCGCGGCGGTCAGCGGCGCCTGCGCGCGCGGCGGCGCCTGCGCGGCGATGCGGCCGTTCGCGTACAGCCAGGGGGGATCGATCAGGAACGACACAGGTGCTCTCCTAGTCGGGTGGCCAGGGCCATGATGGTCAGTTGCGGATTGACGCCGAGCGCGGTCGGGACCGCGCTGCCGTCGCAGACGTAGAGGTCGTCGCGGCCGCGGACCTTGAGGTTCCCGTCCAGGACGGCGGCCGACGTGCCGAGCGGGTGGAAGGCCATCAGCTTGAGGTCACGGCGCCGCGCGCGCAGCGGCGTCGGCTTCGTGAGCATGGGCGCGCCGGCGATCGGGACCAGCACCTCACGGGCGCCGGCCGCGAACAGCAGCTCGGCGAGGCGCTCGATGCCGCGCACGACCGTCGCGCGGTCGTGCTCGTTGAGGTCGTAGCGGACGACCCGCCGGTGCACGCGGCCGCGGCTGGTGTCGGACACCATCAGCCCGAACTGGGCGACGCGCCGGTACTGCAGCATCAGCTCGCGGTGGCGGTCGCCCTGGAACGGGACGCTCATCGCCAGGTAGTCGGGCGGGCCGGCGATGCCCTCGAACATCAGTCCCTCGCCGGCGAACTCGTCCACGCAGTAGCTCTGGGGGACGCCGTGGGCCATGTCGACGTCCGCGTCCATGAGCGCGTAGGCGGCCGTGGCGGGGTGGATGGAGAGGTTGCCGCCCAGGTCGGGGTGGCGGACGCCGCTGCGCCGGAGCAGGGTGGGGGAGTGCATCGTGCCGGCGGCGAGGACGATGCGATCGGCCTCGACGGTCAGCCCGTCGGCGATCACCCGGTGGGGCTCGATGCGGCGCGCGCGCGTGTTCGTGTGCACACGCGCGCCGGCGGCCTTCGCCCACGCCATGTAGGTCTGCCCGGTGTGCTGCTTGGCGCCGGTCGGGCACCCGAACGCGCACACGCCCGAGCCCTGGCAGCCCTTCGCGTTGCGGTCCAGGAAGCGGCCCGACCACCCGAGCGCCTCCGCCCCGCGGCGCGCCACCAGCGCGTTGCGGCCGGCGATCGCCTCCGTCACGCGGGTGACGCTGATCTCGCGCTCGACCTGCGCGTAGTACCGCGGGTCGAGGTGCAGGCCGAGGTCGCGCTCCCAGCGCTCCAGCACGGCGGCCGGGGCGCGGAAGCAGGTCCCGCTGTTGACCAGCGTGGTCCCGCCGACGCCGCGCCCGAGGGGGAGGACGATCGGCGGCGTCCCCAGCGTGGCGGTCTGGCCGGCGTCGCGGTACAGGCGCGGGAGCATGTCCCGCGGCCGGCCGGTCAGCGTGGCGGCGGGCTGGTCGTCGCCCTCCTCGAGGACCGCGACGGTGGCGCCGGCCTCGGCCAGCGCGCGGGCGACCGGGGCGCCGCCGGCGCCCGTCCCGATCACGCAGACGTCAACGCGCTCGCGGCGCATACCCGACCGCGGCGGCGACCCGCGGGTCGCCGTAGTAGCTGAAGCCCGCGATCGCCCGCAGCGCCTCCACGCGCGCGCCCAGTGTGAGCACGCCGAGGCCGATCACGACGCGGTTGATGCGCGGGGCGCGGCGCATCCAGCGCGCGTAGGCGTCGACGGCGTCCGTGGCCTCGACGGGCGGCAACGGCGGCCGCGGCGCGCAGGTGTCGTTGACCAGCCGCACGAAGGCGCGCTGTTCACGCCTGGTCACGCATCGCCTCCTCCTGCCCGCCGGCGAGGGCCGCCATCGCGCGCTCGGCTGCGTCCGCGTCGCCGTCGCGGATCGCCACGGCGACGGCGCGGTAGGCCTCCCGATCGGCGACGATCGTCGCGTAGCGCTCCAGGTCACCGACGTAGATCTCCCGGATGCTGTTGAGGATCAGCGAGAAGACGAGGTTGTCCGCGGCCTCGATGACCGTGGCCATGAAGGCGAGGTCCGTCCACTGCGTCGGCGACCCGGCGGCCAGCAGGTCCAACTCCCCGGCCTGCTCGTCCGTGCGACGCTCGGCGGCCAGGTGCGCGGCCTCGGTGAGCAGGATGCGGCGGGCCTCGAACAACGGCGCCGAGAACTGCTGCGCGGCGTGGGCGAGGACGTCCAGCCCGGCGCTCGTGCGCCAGTCCGTCACGCGCATCGCGTCCCCGTGCTTGACCTCGACCAGCCGCAGCTGCTCCAGGCGCTTGATGCCCTCGCGCAGGCTGGCCATGTTGACCCCCAGGTCCGCCGCCAGCGCGCGCTGCGTGGGCAGCCGCTCCCCGGCCGCGTACTTCCCCTCCAGCACGTCCGCCAGCAGCGTGCGGAAGACCTGATCGGGAAGGGAGGAGCGCGTGACAGCCATGTTCCGGTGTTCAGAACAATAGCGACTCAGGGGACTGTCCCCTCAGTCGATGGTGTTCTGAACACCTAGGGTCGGCGCCGTGCGGATCCTCGTGGGGGTGCAGATCCTGGCGCTGGTGGTCGTCTCCCTGCTCACCGCGACCAAGGTGCGCGACTTCGAGGACGGTGACGAGCCGGCCCATTACGACTACGTGCAGACGCTGGCCGAGTCGGGTCGGTTGCCGCTGATCACGGACGTCAATCACGCCGACGTGCGGGCGATCTTCCGGGGCACGTACCCGAAGCCGGCCCGCGGTGGCGGCGGCGGTCCTGTTCCTCCTCGCGCGGGCGGTGGCGCCGGAGCGTGCGCGGGCCGGGCTCGCGGGGGCGCTGTCGGTCCTGCTGTGACCGGGCCTGGTCGCGCGTGCGGTGACGGTTTCCCCGAGCCCG
>CAXTBB010000045.1:5878-8216 GCA_964242305.1 uncultured Solirubrobacteraceae bacterium | reverse complement strand
GCTGGAGCTGGTCGTGGTCAGTGCGCTGTCGCTCGCCCTGTGGCGCGTCCTGCAGGGGGCGGGACGCCGGTCCGTCGTCGCGGCGGGCGTCGTCCTCGGGGTGTGCCTGCTGACCAAGTCCACGCTCGTCTACCTGGTACCGCTGTGGGCCGCGGCCGTCGCCGTCGACCTGCGCCGGCGGCGGGACTGGCTCGCGCGGCCGCGTCGGTGCTCGTCGGAGTGGCCGGTGCTGATCGGCCGTTACACGTTCGCCGCGCTGCCCGTGATGGCGGTCGGCGTCGCCGTCACGCTGTCCGAGCGGCGGGCGCTGTGGCTGTGCGCGGCGCTGACGGCCGCCGCGGGCGCGCTGTGGTTCGACGTCGCCGGTGCCTTCTTCTTCACCAACGTCGGCAGCGCGCTCGGGATCTAGGGCGCGGGGCTTGCCGTTGGTGTCGCCGTGGGGGACGGCGTCGCGGTGGCGGTCGGCGTGGCGGTGGGGGACGGCGTGGGCGTCGGTGTCTCCGTGGCGGTCTCCTCCGGCGTGGCCGTGGGGGTCGCCGAGGACGATCCATTGGACTTCTGCTTCGTCGTCCTGTTCTTCTTCTTGGTGGTCGACTTGCGCTGCGTCCCGCCGAACAGGGTGGTGGCGCTGTCGCCCTTGCGGCCGATCGACTGGCCGGCCACGAGCTCGGGGATGGTGAACACGGCGACCACGACCAGGAAGGCCGCGAGCCCGGAGACGACGGCGACCTTCCAGCGGCGGTTGGCGGACCGGTGCACCGTCACCGGCGGGTGCAGCGGGGTCTGGTCAGGCGGCGGCTCGAGCGTGCGCGTCTCCGTGGTGCGCAGGCTGGTGACGCGGTCGACGGGCCGGGCGAGCGCCTCCTTGACCAGCGCCACGATCACCGGCGTCAGGGAGGCGCTGAGCAGCGTCCCGCCCGCCCACACCTTCGAGGTCAGGTACGCGGCGACGCCCGACGCCACGGCGGCGATCACGAGGGTCAGCAGGTCTATGTCAGACGAGCGCTTCGGTTCCATCACGGGGCCACGACCGCGACCGCGACGTTGTCACCCGCACCGGCGCTGCAGGCCGTGTCGACCAGCGCCCGGGCGGCGGTCTCGGCGGTCGGGGGCTTCAACGTAGCGAGGACGCGCGGGACCACGTCCGCGGGGCGCAGCGGAGCGACGAACTCCGACAGCCCGTCCGTGACCAGCACGACCCACTCGTCCGCGTCGACGTCGGTGGTGGCGTGCTGGACGGTGCTCTTGAGCGCGCGCTTGTTCATCGGGTAGCCGATGAAGCGCATCGCCTCGCGGTTGAGCTGGCGCGCGCGCTGGGCGCCCGGGCGGGCGACGACGAGCGCGCCATCGCCGATCGCCGCCCAGCTCAGCCGCCCGGGGGTGACCAGGGCGGCGAGCAGCACGCAGTTGGACGCGGGCTGCTCGGCGCCGATGCCCTTGCCGGCCACGACCGTCTCGTTGACGTGCCCGAACAACTCGAGCCAGTCCGTGTCCGGCGGCGGGTCGTCGCCGAACGCGGCCAGGATCTCCCGCACCGCGGTGTTCGGCGCGAACGCCCCGTTGTGGCCGTCCGCGCACACGAGCAGCGTCGCCCGCGGACCGACCACGGCGGCCACGGTGTCCTCGTTGGGATCCTCGTAGCGGTAGGCCTTCGGATAGCGGCCCCGGGTGTTCGCCAGCGCCGCCTTCTCACCGAGCGCGTGCGCGGCGACCACACCGAGCTCTTCGTGGTCGGTGCCCCAGAGCACGCTCGCGCTCAGGGGTGGCGAGGCCCCCTCGCTTGACCCTCCGCCGGCCGAGCCGGGCCCCCCTGCGGTTTCTCCGTCCGACACCGGACGTACCTTACGGCGACCATGCCGCTGTGCTTCATCGAGCCCCGCGACGCCGTCCGAGTCATTGCCGATTCGGTGGGCCGGGAGGCCCGCCGCCAGCTGCTGTGCGAGCTGGTTCGGGCGTGGGTCGACGAGATCCCCGCGGAGGAGCTCCCCGCGCACTACGCCAAGGCCGTCGCCGACCTCGACGAGCACGACCTGTCCATGCTCGCCGCCTGGCACGCCTCCATGGAGGTCGGCCAGCCGATCGCCAACCGCGACTTCCTGGTCCGCGCCTACCCGGCGCTGGAGCAGGACGCCCGCCGCGAGGCGCTGAAGATCGCCGCCGGCTTCCGCGGCGAGGAGGCGTTCGCCAACGGCGTGGGGGAGGACCAGGCGCTCGAGACCGTGCTCCCGTGGCTCTCCGCCGAGCGCTGCGAGGAGCTGCTCGTCGAGGCCCTGGACCTGTACATGTGGGACAGAGTGGGCGGCGACAACTAGCCGCGCTTGCGCAGGACGTCGTAGCG
>CAXTBB010000045.1:0-5868 GCA_964242305.1 uncultured Solirubrobacteraceae bacterium | reverse complement strand
CCTGACGACGCCCTGGGTGAAGCTGCTGGCCGGCCTGCGTGCCCTCGGCGTGCCAGCGGAAGAAGGCGAGGTCGAGCGTGAGGGAGCCGAGGTCCATGGAGGAGCCGCAGATCGCCTCGCCGGCGGCACGGACCGGAACGCCGTCCTCCTCCGTCATCCACAGCTCGAGGCCGACGCGGCGCTGGTGCCCGTCGCCGTCGTATGTGGTGGACAGGCGCGGGTCGCCGACCGGGACGGGCTCGCCCTGTTCGACCAGCGCGGCCCAGATGGACTCGGCGTCGTGGCCGGCGGCGCCCTCCGGGCGGGTGGCCTCGAGGACGATGCCGCCGTCGCCGACCCAGGCGGAGACGCCGCGGGTCAGTTCGAGGCCCGTCCAGTCGACCACGCCCCAGGTGTGCCCGCGCTGGCCGGCGCCGGTGATCGCAACGGTCTCCTCGCCGGCCCGGACGGTGCCGGTCACGCGCACGAGCTGCTCGTAGCCGTCCATCCCGACGCTCCGCTCGGCGGGCGCGCAGGCCGCGTCAAGCGTGAGGTCGAAGCCGGTCGCCTCGCCGTCCCAGCGGACGGTCCAGCGCTCGAACGGCACCTCGACGGTCATCGCCAGCGGACCCTCGCCCTCGGCGAGCTCGCCCTCCGCGACGGCGCCGACGACCTCGCGTCCATGGAACAGGATCGCGAGCGCGCTGGCACCGGTGGCGGTGACGCCCAGCCGCGCCATGCCGAACCAGCCGCGCTCCGCGTCCGCGAAGGAGACCGTGACGGCGTCCGCGAACCCCTCGCCGCCGCGGTGGACGTCCTCAGAGGTCATGCGCGGTGCCCTCGACGTCGTAGTCGCGGTCCGGGCGCGCGCGGCCGCGCGGGTCACGCGGGGCGCCGAAGGGCGTGTCGCGCGGGGCGCCGCCGCGCGTCCCGCCGAAGCGGGTGCCGGCGCCGCGCGCCATCCCCGCGGCCATGCGGCCCAGGAAGCGACGGGCCAGCATGCGGCGGACGACCGCGCGGGTCGGCGGCAGCAGCAGTACCAGCCCGAGGATGTCGCTGAGGAAGCCCGGGGTGAGCAGCAGCGCGCCGCCCAGCAGGACGAGGCCGCCGTCGATCGTCTCCTGCGCGGGCGGGCGCCCGGCCTGCAGAGCGGCGTTGAAGCGCCGCCAGGTCGCGCGGCCCTGCTGGCGCAGCAGCCAGGTGCCGATCACCGAGTCGAGCAGGAGCAGCCCGATCGTGGGCAGGATCCCGATCGCCTGGCCGACCTGGATGATCACGTAGAGCTCCGCGATCGGGACGACGATGAAGAGCAGGAAGAGGAGCGGCACTTACTTCAGATTAGTGGCTCAGGCCAGCGCGACGGCCGGCATGCGGTCGAGCCCCATCAGCTCGATCAGCTTCCGGATGTGCGGCTGGGCGCCGCTCAGCCGCAGCGCGCGCCCCGATGCCCGCAGCCGCCGCGCGAGCAGCGCGAGGTCGAGCATCAGCGACGAGTCGGCGAACACGAGCCCGCGCAGGTCGACGTCCACGTCCGCCCGGGCGCGCAGGGCGGACGAGATGGCCCGCCGCCGACCGCCGGCGGTCACGCGATCCTCCTCTCCCGACACGACCAGCAGTGACCGTTGCGCGTCGAAGGAGACCACCGGGGACCAACCTACTGACGCCGCGTGGCTACTGTCAATCTCATGATCGACGAAGACGAGATCACCGAGGCGCTGCAGAACGTCATCGACCCCGAACTGGGCCTGGACTTCGTGGAACTCGGCCTGGTCTACGCCGTCGAGGCCAACGAGGAGGGGCGTGTCGACATCACCTTCACGCTGACCACCCCGGCGTGCCCGATCGGCCCGCAGGTCTCCGAGCAGATGATCGAGTTCGTCAGCGAGATCGACGGCGTGACCGAGGTCGTGCCCACGATGGTCTTCACTCCGCCGTGGACGCCGGAGAAGATGTCCGAGGACGCGAAGTTCGCGCTCGGGTATTAGACGCCGCGACGAGCTCCGTCAGCGACGCCTCGAGGTACTCGGCCAGCGACGAGAGGTCGTAGAGCGCGTCGTAGTCCCCGAGCAGGCCGAAGTCGAGCCCGCCGTCGTAGGACATGATCGCGATCGCCAGCCCGTGGTTCTCGGGCAGGAAGGCGATCGGGAACAGGTCGACGAGCCGGCGCCCGAGCACGAAGAGCGGGAACTGCGGGCCGGGCACGTTGGTGACGATCAGGTTGAACAGCCGGGTCGAGAAGTTCAGCCGTGACGCCTGGGCGAGGATGGTCGGCGGCGCGAACTGCTGCACGCCCGTCATGACCTCGGCGCCGACGGCCTGCTTGGAGTCCTTCAGCCCGTCCATGGAGGCCTTGACCACGCGCAGCCGCGCGACCGGGTCCTCGATGTAGACCGGCAGTGGCCCGCGCATGACCGTGATGCGGTTGCCGAGCGTGTGCTTCTCGTGCTTGGCGCGCGTGGAGACGGGGACGAGCGCGCGCAGCTCGAGGCCCTCCGTGCGCACGCCGCGGGCGCGCAGCCAGCGCCGCAGCCCGCCGGCCACGACGGTGAGGACGACGTCGTTGACGGTCCCGCCGAAGGTGTCCTTGACCTTCTTGAAGTCGGCCAGCTCGCAGCGCACGAACTCGAGCCGGCGGTGCGGGCCGATGGGAACGTTGAGCGGCGTCTCGGGGGCCGGGTTCAGCCCCGCCCAGACCAGCTCGCCGATGCCCTCGGCGGCCTCGCGCACGCCGTCGAGCGTCTCGCGCGGGCGCGACGCGCCGGCGACCGTCTGGGCGAGCAGCCGCACCGGCGTGGTGACCGTGCTGCGCAGGCCGCGGGTGGCGAGCTGGACCGGCGACGGCTCGGGGGACGCCGCCCACTCGCCCTCGGGATGCGGCATCGGCGCCGGCTCGGCCGCGAGGTCGAAGATGACCGTGGCCAGGTCGACCCCGGAGATGCCGTCGACCACCGCGTGATGGGTCTTCGAGATGATCGCGAAGCGCCCGCCCTCCAGGCCCTCGACGAGGTACAGCTCCCACAGCGGCTTCGAGCGATCCAGGCGCTGGGAGAACACCCGCGCCGCCAGCGCGCGCAGCTGCGCCTCCGACCCCGGCGCGGGCAGCGCCGAGTGACGGACGTGGTAGTCGAGGTTGAAGGCGCGGTCGTCGACCCACAGCGGCCGGCCGGTCTCCAGCGGCGGGAAGGCGAGCTTCTGCCGGTAGCGGGGGACAAGGTGCAGCCGGCTGCGGATGTGGGCGGCGAAGTCGGCGTAGGCGGGGACCGGGCCCTCGAGGATCGTGCACCCGCCGATGTGCATGTGCGAGGCGTCGTGCTCCTGGGCCAGGAAGGACGCGTCCGTCGCCGTCAGCCGATCCCCGTGCGCCTGTGCCATCGTGCGGGAAATGTACGCGGAAGCGCTGTCCGACCACGGTGTCGACGCCTGGGTGCTGTGGGACTTCCGGGGCTCCAACCCGGTGCTGTGGGAGGTGCTCGGGATCGAGCCGCCGGGAACGAGCCGCCGCGCCGTCCTGATCATCCCCGCCGGCGGCGAGCCGCGCCTGGTCTGCAGCGTCCTCGACCGGCCGCTGCTCGACGGCATCGACGTCCCACTCGACGTCTACGGGGACCGGCATCAGTTCGTCGACGCGCTCGGCGAGCTGCGCGGCACCGTGGCCATGGAGCACTCGCCCAACAACGCGCTCCCGATCGTCGACTTCGCCAGCGCCGGGGCGGTCGAGCTGGTCCGCTCGCTGGGCGCCGAGGTCGTCTCCTCCGCCGCGCTCTTCCAGGCCGTCGTCGCCGACTGGGACGATCAAGCGGCCGCGTCCCACCGCCGCGCCGTCGGGCACGTCGTTGACCTGCATGCGCTCGCGCGCGCACACGCGCGCGGGAGGACGGAAGCCGAGCTGGCCGCGCTCCTGTCCGACGAGATCGCCCGCCGCGGCCTGGAGACGGAGGGATCGCCCGGCGTCTCCACCGGCGCCCACAGCGGCGACCCGCACCACGAGCCGGACGGCACCAGCATCGCCGACGACGACGTCCTGCTGGTCGACCTGTGGGCACGCGAGCCGGGTCCGCGCAGCGTGTTCGGGGACGTCACCTGGATGAGCTTCACCGGGCCGCACCCGCCGCCCGAGGTGATCGCGGTCCTCGGCGTGGTCGCCGCCGCCCGCGACGCCGCCATCGCCGCCATCGGGGGTGGGCGGGGCGGTGTCCGCGGCTTCGAGCTCGATCGCGCGGCCCGCACCGTCATCGAGGCGGCCGGCTACGGCCACGGCCTCAAGCACCGCACCGGGCACTCGCTGAGCCCGGGCCGCAAGGTCCACGGCCTCGGCGTCAACCTCGACGACACGGAAACCCACGACGACCGCGTCCTCACCCCGGGCGCCGGCTTCACCGTCGAGCCGGGGATCTACCTCGAGCGCTTCGGCGTCCGCCTGGAGTGCAACGTGCACGGGAACACCGTCACCACCCCCTTGCAGACGGAGCTGTCACTCATCTAGCGACGACGCCGAGGTCCTGGCGCAGGGCGGTCAGCACCGGGGCGGAGACCAGGCCGGCGGCGAACGGGGTCAGGTGGACGCCGTCGCGCGTGCGCAGCCGGACGGTGGCATCGCCGACCGTCCGGTACTCCTCGTAGCCGTCCGGCGTCAGCAGCGCCGCCTGGTCGACGACGCGCACGCGCTCGAGCGCCTGGGCGGCCTGGGCGACCGCGGCGTTGACCGCGGTCTCGGAGGGCCAGCGCCGGGGGTCGCGGGCGAACGGGACGTTGAGCCAGACGACGGCGCCCCTGCCCCCGCGGAGGTAGGTGCGCATGATGGCTCGGGCGCGCTGCGCGTAGGCGGCGACGAAGTCCTCCCCGCAGCAGTGGATCGGGCCGTCGGGGGAGGGGAGGTCGCCGCTGTCGTCCATCCCCAGCGACAGGACGGTGGCGTCGGGGCGGTAGGCGCGGACCTGGTCGCGCGGGAGCTTGGCCCAGTCGATCACCAGCGGGCTGCTGATGCCCGACCCGACGTAGACGTCGTCGATCGTCCGCGCGGTCGCCTTCAGCCGGGCGGCGAGGACCAGCTCCGGCGCCAGCATCATCGAGTCGCCGGTGAAGAGGACGACCGGCTTGCCGCCGCGCTGCTGCTTGCGCACCGGGATCGCCGGCAGCGCGAGGGCGTGCCACGGATCGCTGACCGTGACCCGCCAGGCGCCGGCCCGGGCGGCCCGGAACACCGCGTGGCGGACGTACTGCCCGGGGGCGAGCGGGACGGCCTCGCAGCGGCGCCGGCCGCGCGGTGGCCGCGCGCACACGTTCACGGTGAAGTCGCCCTGCTTCCAGCGGTCCAGGAGCGTGACCCGGAGGTTGCCGCCGAGGCCGACGCTGTGGGTGAAGGCGAGGCGCAGCCGCTGCGCGCACGCCGGCGTCCACACCGTCACCGGCGGGCTGCGCTCGCTGCCGGCGACGGCCACAAAGATGCGGACCGCCCGGCAGGACCAGGGCACCCGGGCGGTGAGCCCGGTGTCGGTCGCGGTTCCCGGGACCTCGACCTCGGCACCGTCGACGGACTCGACGATGCGCAGGTCGCCTGTCCCTGCGTCCTGCGCGGCGACGAGGTTGACCACGCCGGGCTCCTGCGCGCCCTGCACAAGCGTGACCGCCGCGGCCGCGCGGCCGGGGAGGGCCAGTCCCAGGAGGACCACCAGACAGGCGAGCGCGCGCACCGGGGCCAGGGTAAGCGCCGTCTCTACAGTGCAGGCCGATGCCGTCCGCCCCCGAGAAGCTGCTGCTGGCTGCCCCGCGCGGCTACTGCGCGGGCGTGGACCGGGCCGTCCAGACCGTCGAGCGCGCCCTGGAGCTCCACGGCCCGCCGGTCTACGTGCGCAAGGAGATCGTCCACAACAAGCACGTGGTGGAGGAGCT
>CAXTBB010000044.1:31094-33442 GCA_964242305.1 uncultured Solirubrobacteraceae bacterium | reverse complement strand
GGGTTCCTCCCGCGCTGGCGCCCTGGGGGCGCGGGGCGGGGGTTCCTCCCGCGCCGGCGCCCTGGGGGCGCGGGGCGGGGGTTCCTCCCGCCGGTCCTCCCGCTTGCGGCAGGCGGGGGGAACCCCTGCCCCGCGCCACGCCGAAGGAGACGACAGGAGCGGGCCGACACGATGACCTGGGTCGCCGTCGGAGCGCTCGCCGTCCTGTGCGTGTTCATGCGCGTGGCCATCCCGCTCGGGCTCGGCGACCGGCGCCCGGCCTGGCTCGAGCGCGCGCTCGCCGCCGCTCAGCCGGCGCTGCTGGCCGCGTTCGTGGTGGCCGGCACCGTCGGCGACGGCCACCGCCTCGTCGTCGACGAGCGGCTACCCGGGCTGCTCGCCGCGGGCGTCGTCGTCGCCGTGCGCGGCCACGTCCTGCTGGCCGTGCTGGCCGCGGCCGGCGTCACCGCCGCGCTGCGCGCGTAGCGAGTCCCCCGAGTCCGGGTCGAACAGGTGAAGCTTCGCGGACTCGAAGAAGAGCTCGGCCTCCTTGCCCTGCTCGACCTTCGAGTCCGCGTCCAGGCGCGCCACGATCTGGTTGGCGTCCCCCCCGAGGTCCTCCGCGCCGGCATCGGCGGCGAGCTCGTTGAGCTGGTCGGAGGACACGTCATGGTCGGTCTCGACTTCGAAGTAGGCGTAGAACTCCGAGCCCATCGACTCCAGCAGGTCGATCTTCGCCGTGAACGTGACCCCGTCCTTGTCGCTCGAAAGTGCGGCGTCCTCGAAGTCCTCCGGGCGCAGGCCGGCGACCACCTTGCCGGCGTGGGACAGACCGGCCGGGACGGGGATGTCGCCGAACGGGAGGTGGATGCGGCCGTCGCGGATCTCGCCGCCGACGAAGTTCATCGACGGCGACCCGATGAACCCCGCCACGAACAGGTTGCGCGGATTGTCGTAGAGCTCCTTGGGCGTGTCGACCTGCTGCAGCTCGCCGGCGCGCATGACCGCCACGCGGTCCCCGAGCGTCATCGCCTCCGTCTGGTCGTGGGTGACGTAGACGGTGGTCGTCCCCAGCTTGTGCTGGAGCTTGGAGATGGTCGTGCGCATCTGCACGCGCAGCTTGGCGTCGAGGTTGGAGAGCGGCTCGTCCATCAGGAACGCGCTGGGATCGCGCACGATGGCACGGCCCATGGCCACCCGCTGGCGTTGCCCGCCGGACAGATTGGCCGGCTTGCGGTCGAGGTGGTCCTGGAGGTCGAGCACCTCGGCCGCCTCGCGCACCTTCGTGTCGATCTCGCTCTTGTCGACGCCCGCCAGCTCGAGCGCGAAGCCCATGTTGCGCGCCACCGTCATGTGCGGGTACAGCGCGTAGTTCTGGAAGACCATGGCGATGTCGCGGTCCTTGGGCGCCTTGTCGTTGACGACGTCGCCGCCGATGCGCATCTCGCCGCCGGAGATGTCCTCCAGCCCGGCGATCATCCGCAGCGCGGTCGACTTCCCGCACCCGGACGGGCCGACGAGGATCATGAACTCGCCGTCATCGATGGTGAGGTCCAGCGACTTGACGGCCTCGAAGCCGTCGTCGTAGCGCTTGGTGACCTTGTCGAGGACGATGTCAGCCATGCTTGCTCCTATCCCTTGACGGCCCCGGCCGTGAGGCCGGCGACGATGCGGCGCTGGAAGATCAGCACCATGATGACGATGGGCACGGTGACGACGATCGCGGCGGCCGCGATCGCTCCCGTCGGCGCCGAGAACTGCGAGGCGCCGGTGAACGAGTTGATGGCCGGCGGCACGGTCTGCGCGGCCGTGGTCGACGTCAGCGAGATGGCGAAGACGAAGTCGTTCCACGCGAAGATGAAGACGAGGATCATCGTCGTGAACACGCCGGGCGCGGCCAGCGGCAGGATCACCTTGCGGAACGCCTGCGCGGGCGTGGCGCCGTCGACCTGGGCGGCCTGCTCGAGGTCCCACGGGATCTCCCGGAAGAACGCCGTCAACGTGTAGATGGCCAGCGGCAGCGTGAACGTCATGTACGGGATGATCAGCCCGGGCCAGGTGTCGTAGAGGCCGATGGTGCGCCACAGGTTGTACAGCGGGCCGACGACGGAGATGGGCGGGAACATCGCGATCGCCAGGGAGGCTCCGAGGATCAGCCGCTTGCCGGGGAAGTCCAGCCGGGCGATCGCGTACGCGGCGCTGGCGGCCAGCGCCACGGCGATCACCGTGGCGATGAGGGCGATGCCGAGCGAGTTGCGCAGGGCCTTGGTGAAGATGACCTCGTCGAAGACGCCCTTGTAGTTCTCCAGCGAGAACGACTTGGGGAACAGGCGGCCGTCGGCGACGTCGGCCGGCTTCTTGAGCGACAG
>CAXTBB010000044.1:0-31084 GCA_964242305.1 uncultured Solirubrobacteraceae bacterium | reverse complement strand
GCTGCGCTACATCTGAAGCCCGATCCCTGCCGTCCAGAGCACCGGGAACAGCGCCGCGACGAGCACGATCGTGTTGGCCGCGGTCCATCCGGCGACGACCCGGCCGCGCATCAGTCGTTCCCCTGCGGGTCGACGCCGAGGAGCTTGATGAAGCCGAACGCGATCAGGCCGACCATCAGGAAGATGAGCACGGAGATGGTCGACCCGATGCCGAGGTTGAGCTGGGTCAGCAGCGAGTTGAAGCCGAGGTTGGAGACCGTCTCGATCGAGCGGTTCTGCGTGGAGCCCGTGAGGACGTAGATGGTGTCGAAGATGCGGAAGGCGTCCAGCGTGCGGAACAGGACCGCGACGAGGATGGCCGGCTTGATCAGCGGCACGGTGATCTTCCAGAAGCGCTGCCACGCCGACGCGCCGTCGACGCGCGCGGCCTCGTGGAGCTCGTCGGAGACCTGGCTGAGGCCGGCCAGCAGCAGCAGCGCCATGAACGGGGTCGTCTTCCACACCTCGGCGAAGATGCCGACCGCGTAGAGCGACCAGGTGGTGGACAGCGGGTCCGTGCTCGAGTGGAGCATCTTGGGGACGAAGCCGCCCTCCGAGCCGCTGAACGCGAGCCGCCAGGCGAAGGCGGCGACCACGGTGACGATGCCGTAGGGGACGAGCGACGCGGTCCGCACAAGGCCGCGGCCGAAGATGGCCCGGTGCATGACCAGGGCGAGCAGCATGCCCAGCACCAGCTCGATGCTGACGCTGAGGATCGTCAGGATCAGCGTGTGGAAGACGTCCTGCCACCAGCGGCCGGCCCCGAGGACGGTCACGTAGTTGGACAGGCCGATGAACTTGTCGTTGTCGGGGAAGCGCAGGTCCGAGCGATGCAACGACAGCCAGAACGCGTACAGGATCGGGTACGCGGTCACGGCGATCATCACGAACGCCGCAGGGGCGCACAACATCATCCCGAGCTTTCGCTCCGCCTTCGTGCGGTCCGAGAGCGCGGGCTTCTTCGTGCTCGTCCGGCCGGCGGCGCCGATGGCGGTGGCACCCATCAGTTGAGCCCCTTCCCGTCCAGGGCGTCCTGCGCCGTCGTCTTCAGGCCGCCGTCGGCCTCGGCCTTGGGATTGAACTTGCTCGGCGGGGACAGCGCGGTGGCGATGGCCAGCGACAGGTCGGAGTACAGGGGCGTCGCGGGCCGCGGCGCGCCGTCGTCGATCGACTTCTTGATCAGGTCGGCGAAGGGGTAGTCCTTCTTGAAGTCCGGGTTGTCGTAGAGCGTGGAGAGCGTGGGGGGCAGGCCGCCCTTGACCGCGGCGACGCGCTGGTTGCGCTCGTTGCGCAGGCAGGTGACGGCGTCGAAGGCCTGCTTGGCGTGCTTGGTGTAGCCGCCGACGCCGAAGTTGAAGCCCCCGATGGGCGCCTTGGACGGCGTGTTCGCGTCCACCCGCGGGTACGGCGCCCAGCCGATCTTGGCCTGGAAGCCCTTGATGGCCGCGCCGCTGGGGTAGATGAACGGGTAGTTGATCTGGAAGTCGGCGACGCCCTGCTCGAAGGCCAGGCGCCCCGAGTCCTCCTTGGAGTTGTCGATGGAGGGGTCGGCGACGGAGGACCGGGCCAGCGCGGAGATGATGTTCAGCGCCTTCACGAGCGGCCCCGGTTCCAGCGAGGCCTTGTCCGGCGAGGCGAGGATCTTGCCGCCGGCGGACTGGATCAGCGAGTTGATCCACACCGTGTAGCCCTCGTAGGCGGCGGCCTGGACCTCGACCTTGGTCTTCATCTTCTTGGCCGTGGCGATCAGCTCCGCCCACGTCTTCGGCACGGCGCCCTTCAGCTTGTCCTTGCGGTACCAGAGCAGCTGCGTGTTGGAGTTCGCGGGCGCGCCGTAGAGCTTGCCCTTGTAGGTCGCCGTCGCCAGCGAGCCCTGCAGCGTGTTCTTGGAGACGGCCTCCTTGGCGGCCTCCGGGAACGGCTTGATCCACTTGGCCTCGGCGAACTCGGAGGTCCACACGACGTCCATGGCCAGCAGGTCGATCGACGAGTCCTTGGCGGCCAGGCGGCGCACGAGCTGCTGGCGCTGGAGGTCGGCGTTGGCGCCCAGCTTCTGGTAGGTGATGTCGTACTCGCCCTTGCTCTGCTGGTTGCAGTACTTCACCGCGGAGTCGAACGCGCCCGAGGGCTCGTTGTAGGACCAGAACTCGAGCTTGGCGGTCCCGCCCGAGCTCGAGCCGCCGCAGCCGGCGACGGCAGCCGCGAGCACGACGAACACCGCGGCGACCTGGCCTCTCCTCTCCATCGCTTGTGCCTATTCCCACTAATGCCTGGACCTCAAACCGAGCGATCGGAGATAATCTGCAACAACATGGCTGACCGGTCGCGTTGCCCATCCTGCGGAGAGCGCGTCTCCCCGTTCGCGGCAGGCTGCGCGGTGTGCGGCACCGACCTCGACACCCACCGCTGGGACGAGGGCCCCGGCCTGGGCCAGCGCAGCGCGTCCTTTCTCTCCGCGCTCACCCACGGCGGCATCCCCACCTGGGCGATCTGGGCGCTGGTGATCTTCGCTGCCGCCGTTGTCTACGGCGTCATCAGGGTCTGATCCTGACCGCATCCTCACCTAATGTGTGAGCAACGATGCCGCCGTTCAAGCTCGACTCCGTCTACTCGCCGACCGCCGATCAGCCGAAGGCGATCGCGGGGATCGCCGAGGGCATCGAGGCGGGGGAGCGGTACACGACGCTGCTCGGCGCGACGGGCACCGGCAAGACGATGACGATGGCCGCGACGATCGAAGCGGTGCAGCGGCCGTCGCTGATCCTCGCGCACAACAAGACGCTGGCGGCGCAGCTGTGCAACGAGTTCCGGACGTACTTCCCGAGCAACTCGGTCGAGTACTTCGTCTCCTACTACGACTACTACCAGCCGGAGGCGTACGTCCCGTCGCGGGACCTGTACATCGAGAAGGACTCGGCGATCAACCAGGAGATCGACCGGCTGCGCCACGCGGCGACGGCGTCCCTGTTCGCCCGCCGCGACGTGATCATCGTGGCGTCGGTGTCGGCGATCTTCGGCCTCGGCTCGCCGCAGACGTACAACGACAACTGCCAGATCCTCGTCAAGGGCGGCGACCAGGACCGCGACGAGCTGCTGCGCAAGCTGGTCTCGCTGCAGTACTCGCGCAACGACACGGCGCTCGGCCGCGGCACGTTCCGCGTGCGCGGGGACACGCTGGAGGTCTTCCCGGCCTATGCCGAGACGGCGTTCCGGGCGTCCTTCTTCGGTGACGAGGTGGAGCGGCTGCAGCACTTCGACCCGCTCACCGGCGAGCTGATCGTCGACGACCTCGAGCACGTCGCGATCTGGCCAGCGTCGCACTACAACGTCCGCGAGGGGACGATGGAGCGCGCGGTCGAGGAGATCGGGCGCGAGCTCAACGAGCGCACCGCCGAGCTGGACGCGGAGGGCAAGCTGCTCGAGTCGCACCGCCTGCGCCAGCGCACCCAGTACGACATGGAGATGCTGCGCGAGGTCGGCTTCTGCAGCGGCATCGAGAACTACTCGCGCATCCTCGACGGCCGCTCGCCCGGCTCGCGCCCGTACTGCCTGATCGACTACTTCCCCGAGGACTTCGTCTGCTTCATCGACGAGTCCCACCAGACCACGCCCCAGATCGGCGGCATGTACGAGGGCGACCGGTCGCGCAAGAAGACGCTGGTCGACTACGGCTTCCGGCTGCCGAGCGCGATGGACAACCGGCCGCAGACGTTCGACGAGTTCCTCTCCATCACGCCGCAGATCGTGTTCGTGTCGGCGACGCCGGGCGGCTACGAGCGCACCCACTCCAAGCGCATCGTCGAGCAGATCGTCCGTCCGACGGGCATCATCGACCCCGACGTCGAGGTGCGCGAGACGCGCAACCAGATCGACGACCTGATGAACGAGATCCGCCAGCGGGTCGAGCGCGACGAGCGCGTCCTGGTCACCACGCTGACCAAGAAGATGTCCGAGGACCTGACCGACTACCTGCTCGAGATGGGCTTCAAGGTCCGCTACCTGCACTCGGAGATCGACACGCTGGAGCGCATCCAGATCATCCGCGAGCTGCGCCTGGGCGAGTACGACATCCTCGTCGGCGTCAACCTCCTGCGCGAGGGCCTGGACCTCCCCGAGGTCTCCCTGGTGGCGATCCTCGACGCCGACAAGGAGGGCTTCCTGCGCGGGGAGACGTCGCTCATCCAGACGATCGGGCGGGCGGCCCGCAACGTCGGCGGCAAGGTGCTCATGTACGCCGACAAGGAGACGGCGGCGATGCGCACCGCGCTCGACGAGACCGACCGCCGCCGCGCGATCCAGCTCGCCTACAACGAGGAGCACGGCATCACGCCGGAGACGATCGTCAAGGGCATCTCGGACATCTCCGAGTTCCTGATGTCGGACTCGAAGGTCCCCAAGTCCGGCCGCAGGCGGCGCAAGCAGCGCGACACGGACATGTCGCCGGCCGAGCTCGAGTCGACCCTGGTCGAGCTCGAGGAGGAGATGCTGGCCGCGGCCGAGGACCTGCGCTTCGAGTACGCGGCCAAGCTGCGCGACGAGATCCGCGACCTGCGCCGCGAGCTCGACGCGGCTACGTCCGAACCCGCCTGAGGTGGACCCCGCCGCGCTGACGGCCTGGTACGAGCGGGTCAAGCGCCCGCTGCCGTGGCGGGAGACCCGCGATCCGTACGCGATCCTGGTCTCGGAGGTCATGCTCCAGCAGACCCAGGCGGCGCGGGTGGTGCCCTACTACGCGCGCTGGCTGGCGGCGTTCCCGACCGTCGCCGACCTGGCCGCCGCCGAGCCCGCCGAGGTCCTGCGCCACTGGAGCGGCCTCGGCTACAACCGCCGCGCGCTGGCCCTGCAGCGGGCCGCCGCACAGGTCGCGGCCCACGGCTGGCCGGACGACCTGACCGACCTGCCCGGCGTCGGTCCCTACACCGCCGCCGCCGTCGCGTCGTTCGCGTTCGGCGCCGAGGTCGCCGCCGTGGACACCAACTGGCGGCGGGTCGAGCGCCGCTACGGCTCCGCCCCGGCCCCGAGCCCCGTCGTCAACCAGGCGATGATGGAGCTCGGCGCCACCGTCTGCACCGCCCGCAAGCGGGACTGTGGGGACTGTCCCCTCAGTCCCACCTGCGCCCAGCGCCCCGATCCGCCGCCCGTAAGACGACGCCGGGAGCGCTTCGAGGACACCGACCGCTACCTGCGCGGGCGGACCGTCGCGGCCCTGCTGGCGGGGGAGCCGCCGCCGCCCGGGGCGGAGCGCGTGATGGCGGGGCTCGAGAAGGATGGGCTCGTGGTCAAAGGCCGCCTTCCTCGGCGGTAGGATGCCCGCCATGGCCCTGGACCGTCAGACGATCGAGAAGCGTGATTTCCCCATCGGGCGCCGCGGATATGACCCCGCGGCCGTGGACGCGCACCTGAGCCTGCTCGCCGACGAGCTGGAGGCGGCGCGCCGCGCGAACCGCTCCGGCGGCGCTCTGGCGAGCGCCGCCTCCGATCAGGTGCGCCTGATCGTCGAGGCCGCCGAGCAGAGCGCGTCGGACATCGAGCGCGAGGCCGACCTCGAGGCCCGCCGCATCCGCCAGGAGGCTCGCGAGGCCGCCGAGAACGCCCGCGCCGAGGCCGGCAGCGAGGCTCGCGATCACGTCGGCCGCGTCTCCGAGGCCGCCGCGTCCATGCTCGAGCGCATCGCCGCCATGGAGTCCGAGCTGCGCGGCCTGCTGGACACGGTCCGCAGCGGCGCCACCAAGGTCAGCTCCGACCTGTCACTGCTGCAGGCGTCCGTCGGGGACCTGCGCAGCTCGACCGGCTCCGGCTTCGAGCCCGATCCCTACCCGGCCGCCTCCGCCGTCGGCAGCGCCTACGAGCCCGCGATCGCGCAACCGGTGACGGCGCCCATCGACGATCCAACCTCGCTTCGCTCGGAAGCGATCTCCGATCTGCCGGTCTCCGACGAGCGGCCCGCCGACGAGGAGGGCGCGCGGCTGATCGCCTTCAACATGGCCCTCAACGGCACCCCCCGCGAGGAGACCGAGTCGTACCTGCGCGACAACTTCGACCTGCCGGACCCGGGTGGGCTGCTCGATGACGTGTACGCGCAGGCCGGCCTCTGACGCCGCCGCCTGAGCTGGCCCGGCTCCGCGAGCACCTCGCGGAGCTGTCCGATCTCCACGGCGCCATGGCGCTGCTGATGTGGGATCAGAACACCTACATGCCGCCGGGCGGCAACGACACCCGGGCCAACCAGCTGTCGACGCTGGAGCGGCTCTCGCACGCCCGGCTGTCGGATCCCGCGCTCGGCGGCATGCTCGACGCGCTGGAGCCGTGGGCGGCGGGGGAGGACCCCGACGGCGACGACGCGCGCCTGATCCGGGTCAGCCGCCGCGACCACGAGAAGGCCACCCGCGTCCCCGAGCGCCTCGCCGTCGGCATGGCCCGCGCGGCCGCCGACGGCTACGCGGCCTGGCTGGCCGCCGGCGAGGCGGGCGAGTTCCGCCTGTTCCGGGACGCGCTGTCACGCCAGGTCGACCTGCGCCGCGAGTACGCCGCGTGCTTCCCCGACGCGGAGCATCCCTACGACGTCCTGCTCGACGACTTCGAGCCGGGCATGACGCTGGCCGAGGTCCAGCCGCTGTTCGCGGCGCTGGTGGCCGGCCTGCGGCCGCTCATCGACGGTGCCGCCACGGAGGGCGACCAGGACGAGGTGCTGGTCGGCGACTTCCCGCGCGAGGCCCAGCGGGCGCTGCTGACCTCCGTGCTCCCGCAGCTCGGCTACGACCCCGAGCACTGGCGGCTCGACGACGCCCCGCACCCGTTCGCGCAGTCGCCCGGCCCGGGGGACGTCCGCCTCACCACGCGCTACCGCGAGCACGACCTCGGCTACTCCTTCTACAGCGGCCTGCACGAGTTCGGGCACGGCCTCTACGACGCCGGCTACGGCGCCTCGTTGCGTCGAACGCCGCTGCACGAGTGCGCGTCGCTCGGCGTCCACGAGTCCCAGAGCCGGCTGTGGGAGAACGTCATCGGCCGCGGCCGGCCGTTCAGCGCCTGGCTGCTCCCGCGCCTGCAGGAGCACCTGCCCGGCCGCTTCGCGGACATGGACCACGCGACGCTCTACCGCGGCCTGAACCGCGTCCGGCGGACCCTGATCCGCACCGAGTCCGACGAGACGACCTACAACCTGCACGTCGCGCTGCGCCTCGAGCTCGAGCTGGCCCTGCTCGACGGGACGCTGGAGGCCGACGAGCTGCCCGCCGCCTGGAACGAGGGCATCCACCGGCTGCTCGGCCTCGACGTCCCCGACGACCGCTCCGGCGTCCTCCAGGACGTCCACTGGGCCGAGGGGATGTTCGGCTACTTCCCGACCTACACGCTCGGCAACCTGATGGCCGCGCAGCTGTGGGAGCAGATGCAGGCGGACATCGACGGCCTCGACGACTGCCTCGAGCGCGGCGAATTCGCTCCTGTCCGTGACTGGCTGCGCGAGCACATCCACCGGCACGGGCGCAAGTACACGCAGCGCGAGCTGCTGCGCCGCGCGACCCGGCAGGAGCTGGGCGTCGAGGCCTACCTGGCCTACCTCGAGGCCAAGCTGCGCGACACGGGCCTGCTCTCCTAACGCCAGGAAGTTGCAATTGGCTTTCGCTCCTGATTAGGTTGCGACGTCAGCAACCGAGAGGGGCCGGGTGTGTCGAGAGTGGAACGGGTCAAGCGGTCGCTGACGCCGGCGGAGTGGCGCCGCGCGGCCATGCTGGCGGTCGTGATCGTGGGGTTGCACGTGATCGGCTTCGGGCTGCTCATCGGCGTCGTCGCGCCCAAGGACCTGACCCTCGGGAGTGGAGGGGCGTTCGGGATCGGCCTCGGGATCACCGCGTACACGCTGGGCCTCCGCCACGCCTTCGACGCCGACCACATCGGGGCCATCGACAACACGACCCGCAAGCTGATGACGGAGGGACAGCGCCCGCTGAGTGTGGGCTTCTTCTTCTCGCTCGGCCATTCCACGATCGTCTTCCTGCTGGCGGCGCTGTTCGCCGTCGGCGTCCGCGGCCTGAGCGGCGCCGTCGACAACGACGCCTCGACCCTGCACCAGGCCACCGGGCTGATCGGCCCGACCGTCAGCGGGACGTTCCTGCTGCTCGTCGGGATCCTCAACCTGATCGTGCTGATCGGCATCGTCAAGGTGTTCCTGCGCATGCGCGCGGGCGAGTTCGACGAGGCCGGTCTCGAGGCGCAGCTCGACAACCGGGGGCTGATGAACCGCGTCTACGGCCGGGCCACCCGAGCGGTCAAGCAGCCGTGGCAGATGTATCCGCTGGGGATGCTGTTCGGGCTCGGCTTCGACACCGCCACCGAGATCGCGCTGCTCGCGACGGCGGGCAGCGCGGCGGCGGGCGGGCTGCCCTTCTACGCGATCCTGTGCCTGCCGATCCTGTTCGCGGCCGGCATGTCGCTGCTGGACACGATCGACGGCGCGTTCATGAACTTCGCCTACGGTTGGGCCTTCTCACAGCCCGTGCGCAAGGTCTTCTACAACATCACCATCACCGGCCTCTCAGTCGCCGTCGCGCTGCTGGTGGGGTCGATCGAGCTGCTCGCGGTGTTCGCCGACAAGCTGTCGCTGGACGGGGGCCTGTGGACGTTCGTGTCCGGCCTCGACCTCAACGTGATCGGCTACGTGATCGTCGGCCTGTTCGTGGTGACGTGGGCGCTCGCGCTCGCGGTCTGGCGCTTCGCGCGCATCGAGGAGCGCTGGACGGCGCGACTGCGGTGACCCGCGCGCATTCCACGCCGTCGCTGCGCTTCGATTCCGTCGACGACGTCGCGGCGATGGTGCGCGCGCGGGGCGGCCGGCTCTCCACGCCGCGCCGGCTGGTGCTCGAGCGCCTCTTCTCCGCCCCCGAGCCCCTGTCGGCGGAGGCGATCGCATCCGAGCTGGCCCTGGACGCGACCTCCGTCTACCGCAACCTCGACGCCCTCGAGGAACTCGGTGCGGTCCGGCACGTCCACCTCGGGCACGGACCGGGGCTCTACGCGCTCGAGACGCGCGAGTACCTGGTCTGCGAGGTCTGCGACGGCGTCACCGCGGTCGCGCCGCACCGGCTCGACGGGGTGCGCGCCTCCATCCGCGAGACGTTCGACTTCGACGCCCGCTTCGGGCACTTCCCGATCCTGGGCGTCTGCGGCGCCTGCCGCGTTGACCTCGCTCGCACGGAGGAGCACGAGCACTCCCACGGCGACGTCAAGCACGCGCACGCGCACCTGCACGAGGAGGGCCTCGAGCACGACCATGCGCACGAGCACTGAGCCGAGCGGCTCCTAGAGCAGCTTCGGGACCGCTTGGAGCGTGAGCACGCCGCCCACGGAGACGATCAGCACCGACGACAGGGTGGGCGCGACGCGGCCGAATGCGGCCAGGCGACCCCCGGGCGAGACGCGCCGGAGGAAGTCGCCCGACAGGACCACCGCCAGGCCGAGCCCCATCAACGTGGTCGCCAGGCCGGCGGAGAAGGCGACGATCAGCAGCATGCCGAGCGCGACCTCGTGCTGGGCGACGGCGCCGAGCAGGACCACGAGGGCGGACGGGCACGGGATCAGCCCCGCCGAGGCGCCGAGCGCGAGGAGCCCGCGGGGGGTGAGCCGCTCGGGCGGATGATGATGGTGGTGCCCATGACCGTGATCGTGGTGATGGTGCCCGTGGTCATGGTCATGGTGGTGGTGGTGGTCGTGCGCGTCGTCGTGCGCGTGATGGTGGTGATGGTCCGGCTCGCCGCGCAGGCGCGAGCGCAGCAGCAGCCCGCCGACGACGAGCACCATCAGCCCCGCGACCAGGTTGAGCCACGGATAGAGGTCCTCCGGGAGGACGTACGCGGACAGTGCGAGCGTCACGAAGCCGAGGGCGAAGACGCCGATCGTGTGCGTGACGGTCACGGTCAGCCCGAGCAGCACCGCCTGGCGCGGCGTTCCCTTCGAGCCGACCAGGTAGGCGGCGACCATCGCCTTGCCGTGGCCGGGGGAGAGGGCGTGCAGCGCACCCCAGCCGAAGGCGGCGAGCAGCAGCAGGATGAGCACGCCGTTGCCGGCCGCGGCGTCCTCGAAGATCCCGGCGAAGCCGTCCCCGCTGCGGTTGCGCGTCGTCGTCTGCGTTCCACCCCCGGAGCGCCGGGGCGCCACGACCGACCCGTCGCCGGGCGTGACGCGGAGCGCGGCGGTGCGCTGGTCGGCGGGCGTCGAGAGCAGCGACTTGGGATAGGCGCGCAACCCACCCGTGGGGTCGCTCGACGGCACGTCGGACCGCACACGCGTCCCGTCGCCGGGCGCGACGATCACGTCCTTCCAGCCCACCCGTCCCGGGAACGTCCCGTCGTCGACCGCCACCGACTTCGGGCCGTCGGCGGGGGCGGACAGGCGCAGCTCGACGCGTGTCGTGGGCAATCCCCCCTGGCCGGGCGGATGGGTGAGCCGCTCCTGGTCGACCCGCAACGTCGCCGGCCGGCCGTCGACCGTGACCGTCAGCCGCCGCGCGACCTCCGCCCGCTTGGCGGCCAGCACGTCGGCGGGTGTGCGGTCGCGCTCCTGGAACGTGGGGATCTCGGCCTGGTCGAGCACGTAGCGGACGTCGACCCGGTCCGACGATACCCGCACGACCGTGAGGTGGTTGACGGAGAAGTTCCCCAGCGGGTGCGCGGCCGCGGGCGCGGCGGCCACTGCGACCAGCGCCAGCGCCAGCATCAGGATCCGGCGGCTCATCCCAGCTCCCTCAGCGCCCGGCGGGCTTGCGGCACGCGCCACGGCGAGAAGTGCGGGCTGGCGCTCAGTGCGGCTCGCAGCCAGCGCCGGGCGCTCGCGGGACGCCCCGCCGCCCGTGCGGTCATGCCGGCGTGGAAGAGGGTCGTCGGGTCGCGTGAGCCCAGCTTCAGCGCCTTCGGGACCCAGGCCAGCGCCGCCTGGGGCCGCTCCGCCCGCGTCAGCGCCCAGGCCATTGCGTCCGCCGAGCGCACGCTGGGCGCCGCCGCCCACGCGCTGCGGGCAAGCGCGACCGCGCGCCGGGCGTCGCCGTGGTCGGCCTCGAAGAGGGCGAGGTCGACGTCCGTGTTGACGCCGGCCGCGCGCAGCAGGCGCTCCTGCGCGCGCACGAGCTCCAGGTCGTGGCGGGCGTCTGCGGGGCGGCCCGCGGCCAGCTCGGCCTCGCCCAGCGCCACCACGTACTGGGGCAGCGGCAGACGCTCGACGACCCGGCGCAGGCCGCTGATCGCGCGGCCGAGCCTGCCGGCGGAGGCGTCCGTGTTGGCCAGCCCGGCCAGCGCCGGCACGTAGCCCTCGAAGACGCTCAGCGCGCGCTCGTACGCGACGCGCGCCTTGGCGTACCGCCCGTGCGCGAACTCCAGGTTGCCGTAGAGGACGCTGACGGACGCCACGTTCTCGGGCGCCGCGCCGCCGACGGCGACCGCCAGCCGCATGGCCTTCAGCGCGCCGGTGACGTCGCCGTTGAGCTCGCGCACGTAGGACACGCGCGCGTATGACGCGAGGTCGGGCTTGAGGTCGACCATCCGCTGTAGCGTCCGCTCTGCTGCGTCGTAGCGCCCCAGCTCGACGAGCGCGTCGACCATCACGCCGTAGGGTCGGACCACCTCGGGCACGAGCGCGTGCGCGCGCCGTCCGTCGACCAGCGCGCCGCGGAAGTCGTGGCGCGCGAGCTTCAGCGCGCCCCGCTCGGTGAGGGCGCCGGGGTCGTCGGGTTCGACCGCGAGCGCGCGCGTGATCGCGGCCTGGGCGCGGGTGTAGTAGCTCGCGTCACCCGACTCGCGGACCTTCTGCAGCATCGCGGCTGCGAGGCCGACGTAGCCGTCGGCCTCCTTCGGGTGCTCGCGCACGAGCGCCTGCTGCTGTGCGATGCGCGCGTTGGTGGTCCCGTCCGGCGGCGCGACGGTCCGCGGGTGGGCCGGGCCGGCGCGCCGGTCGTCGGCCCCCGACGCGAAGGTCAGCACCGCGAGGGTCACGAGGAGCGCGAGCGTCGCCGCGGCGAGGGTGAGGCGGGCGGTGGACATCTTCGCCGCGGAGGCGCGGCCCGCGCGGGCCGCGCCTCGCTCGGCGGACTCAGCTCGGGTTCTCACCTGGCGTCGGGGGGTGCGGCGGCGTCTGCAGGTCCTCGGTCGGCGACCCGCCGATCTCGTTCTTCAGCGAGGGTACGTACGGGAACGTGTCCGAGAAGGGCTGGTCGTTGGCGTCCACCCCGTCGCCGAGCGGCAGCTTCTTGCCGCCCTGGTCGGCGGGCAGGAGGTAGCCGCCGATGACCCGCAGCTCGATGTCGACGACGTCGTCGGCGAGCCGGCGGCCGTTCGGGAACCCGGCGACGTCGCCACCGATGACCCCGAAGCGGTTCTCGGTGCCGGACGGCGGCGTCCCGAGGTTGAGCTTGAGCGTGTCGGCGGGGGCCGGGTGCGTGCCGACCTGGTTCACGCCGGGCACGCCCGTCAGGAGCGCCGTCACGATGTCCGTGCGGTCCGTCTCCTTGATGCCGAGGCCGAAGAGCTGGTTCAGCGCGAAGGCCGGGAACGGCTTCAGCACGAACTTGCCGAAGTTCTTGAGGTCGCCCGAGGGCGACGTCCGGTTGAACTTGTCCTTGAACCTCAGCGGGATGACCAGCTCGTTGACGAGCGGGTTCCCCAGCCGGCTGACCTGGACCCAGTGGGTCTTGACGTGTGTGGTGCTGCCGCTTCGCAGGACCTTGATGGCGCGCCGCTCGCTCGAGGCCCACACGCCGACGGACGCGTTGGGTGCGCTGGGCGACGCCACGCTGGTGCCGCCCCTGGTGACCTTGGCCTCCGGGACCTGCAGGACGATCGACTGCACTCCGTAGCCCGCGAGCGTGTCGATCCCACCGCCCTGGTTGCCCGTGCCCGCACCATCGAGGTTGAGGCTGTCGAACACGCGATCCAACGGGAGGAAGAAGGCGTCGTCGCGCTGCCCCGCGTAGACGCGGCCGCCCCCGGCCAGCGGCTTGATCGCCTGGGCGGCGAGCGCCTCGTAGTCGGGCATCGTCTTCTTGCCGACGTTGCTCGGCGCGACGGGGATGCGCGCCCCGATCGTCTGGGTGCTGGTCTTCACGCCCTTGGCGTTGTACGTCTGGCGGTCGATCGTCATCCGCTGGCGCGAGTAGGCCGGGTCCTTGATGTCGGTGATCACCGGGAGCGAGTGCGGATAGCCGATGTTCGCCGTCTTGGGCGGCAGCGTCGCGAAGGTGAACCGGTAGCGCACGTCGTAGCGGCCGTCACCCGTGTTGTCGACGTTGATGTAGTACCGCGCCGTGGGGTCGAACTCGTAGAAGTTCGGCCCGCCGCCCGGATCCTCGAAGGGCAGCCAGTTGGCGACGACGGTCAGGGAGCCGGGTGCGTCCTTCGCCGTGAAGGCGTAGACGTCCGTGTCGTCCACCGTCGGGTCTTTGGACGTCAGCGGCGCTTCTCGGTGGCTCGAGCCATGGCCCGGTGAGGCGATGACAATCGCTGCGGCCACGCTGGCCACCGTCGCTCCTGCGACTGCGAGCACCTTACGCATCCGACACCCCTCTCCCCTCGTTGTCGCCCGAACAGTACGTCAGCAGACCGGATTTCGAAAGAGTGGAACCGCGCCAGATTGGCTGGCGGCGACGGCTGCCTGGCCGAAGCTGATCCCGCCGTCGTTGGCGGGCAGCCGCCGCGGCGTCAGCACGCGCAGGCCCCGCTCTTCGAGCGCGGCGGTGGTCAGCGCGAGCAGCAGACGGTTCTGGAAGACACCGCCGGAAAGCACGGCGGTCGCCTCGCCGGTGGCCGCGCAGGCCGCCGCGGTCGCCTCGGCCAGGCCGCGGTGGAAGCGAGCGGAGACGACGGCCGGGTCGTCGCGGTCGCGCAGGATCGCCTCGATGACCGGCCGCGGGTCCAGACGCGGGCCGAACACGTAGGCGCCGCGCTCGGCCGGGTCGGCGAGCGCCTCGAGCTCGATCGCCGCCTGGCCCTCGTAGGTGGTGTGGGTCCGCAGGCCGCACAGCGCGGCGACGGCGTCGAACAGCCGGCCCGCGCTCGACGTCCACGGCGCGGCGAGGCCGGAGCGACACAGCTGCGCGATCGGCTCCCAGCCCGCCGGGACGGGGAGGCCGGCGGCGACGAGCCACGCGCACGCCATCCGGTAGGGCTCGCGGGCGGCGGCGTCGCCACCGGGCAGGCGAACCGGGTGCAGGTGAGCGGCGCGCTCGAAGCCGCGGAGGTCGCCGACCAGGATCTCCCCACCCCAGACCGTGCCGTCCGTTCCCAGGCCGGCGCCGTCGTAGATCGCGCCCACCGCCGGGGCGCCCTCCCCGTGCTCGGCGAGCACGGCGGCGAGATGCGCGTGGTGGTGCTGGACGGCGACGGCGGGGAGGTCGCGCTCGAGCGCGTAGGCGGTCGACAGGTAGTCGGGATGGAGGTCGTGGGCGACGACCTCGGGCGCCACGGCGAAGAGCCGCTCGAAGTGCGCGATCCCGTCTCTGAAGGCGGTCAGCGTCTCGAAGTTCCTCAGGTCGCCGATGTGGTGACCGACCCACGCCTGCCCGCCCTTGGCCAGGCAGAACGTGTTCTTGAGCTCGGCGCCGACGGCGATCAGCGGCGGTCCCGCCGGGAGGGCGAGGCGGCCCGGGACGTAGCCGCGCGAGCGCCGCAGCACCGCGCCCGCGCGGACCACGGAGTCGTCCGTGCGCGTGTGGACGGGACGGTCGTGGGCGACGAACGCGTCCGCGATGCCGGCCAGGCGCTCGCGGGCGTCGTCGTCGCGGAAGGCGATCGGCTCGTCGGACACGTTCCCCGACGTCATCACCAGCGTGCCGGCCTCGACCAGTAGGTGGTGCAGCGGCGTGTACGGCAGCATCACCCCCAGCTCGCCCACGCCCGGCGCGACTCGGAAAAGCGGGATTGTCCCCTTTTTCCAACCGAGCACGATGGGGCGGGCGGGGGAGAGGAGCAGGCGCTCGTCCTCGAAGTCGGCCAGGCTGCGGGCGGTGGCGAGGTCCGGCGCCATGAGGGCGAAGGGACGGTCCTCGCGGTGCTTGCGTGCGCGCAGGCGCGCCACGGCGCCGTCGTCGTCGGCACGGCAGGCGAGGTGGTAGCCGCCGAGGCCCTTGACCGCCAGGATCTTGCCGGCCCGCAGCAGTGCGATCGCCTCGTCCACCGGCATCGACAGGCGCGGGCCGCAGTCCGGGCACGCGTTGGGCTGGGCGTGGAAGCGGCGGTCGGCCGGGTCGTCGTACTCGGCCCGGCAGGCCGGGCACATGCGAAAGCCGGCCATCGTCGTGAGCGGGCGGTCGTAGGGGACGTCCCGGACGATGGTGAAGCGCGGGCCGCAGTTGGTGCAGTTGACGAACGGGTAGCGGTGGCGGCGGTCGGCGGGGTCGAACAGCTCGCGCAGGCAGTCGGCGCACGTGGCCGCGTCGGGTGTGACCGGCGCCGTCGCGGCGCCGGTGCGACGGGACCGGACGATGGTGAACGTCGTCTCGCCCCGCGCACTGAGCGGGCTGGTCTCGATGCGCTCGACGTGGGCGAGGGGCGGGGCCTCCGCGGGCAGTCGCCGCACGAACGACGCCACCACCTCGGGGTCCCCCTCGATCTCGACGAACACCCCGCGCTCGTCGTTGCCGACCACCCCGCCGACGCCGAGCTCGGTGGCGAGCCGATGCACGAAGGGACGGAAGCCGACGCCCTGGACCGTCCCCTCGACCCGCACCGCGCGGCGGACGACCGAGGCGGTCGCCGGCGTCATCCCAGCCTCTCGCGGAGGACGTGCCAGGCGGTGGCCTGGGCCTCCTGGATGCGGGGGATGTGCTCGGAACGGACGACGACGACGTGGTCGGCCAGCGCCTCGGCGGCGATGCGGCCGCCGTCGTAGCCGACGAACGCGACGGTCGCGAGCCCGCGCCGGCGCGCCTCGGCGAGGGCGGCGATCACGTTCGCGGAGCCGCCGCTGGTGGTGAAGGCGAGCAGGGCGTCGCCGGGCTGCCCGTAGGCGATGACCTGGCGGGCGAACATCGCCTCGACACCGATGTCGTTGGCGATCGCCGTGAGAATCGCGGCGTCGGCGGTGAGGTCGAGCGCGCGCCGCGGCCGCAGGTCGGCGACGGCGTCCATCGCGTCCGTCGCGGAGCCGCCGTTCCCCAGCGCCAGCACGGTTCCCGCGTCCCGCAGGGCGTCGGCCGCCGCGGTGATGACGGCGTCGTTCTCGGCCAGCGTCCGCGCGCGCAGCTCCGTCGCCTCGCGCGCCTTCATCAGGACGGACGCGCGCACGTCGGCGGTGACCGCGTCGAGGTCGGCGGCGGCGCCGTCGAGGAACGGGTAGAGGAAGGACGACGCCCCGGTGCCGGGGCCTCCGCCGGGCAGGTGGTCGAAGAAGACGTGGCAGAGCTCCCACAGCACGTGGTAGGCGGTCTCGACCAACTCCTGGGCGACGAACGCGTCGTCGGTCGGCGGCGCGAAGGTGACCGCGTTCGCGACGCCACGCGGCCCGAACGCGATGACCATGTCGTCCGGCCCGCGGTGCGCGGCCACGGCCTCCGGCGGCAGGGCCAGCGCCGGCAGCGCCCGCTTCCCGACGATGACCGGGTGCACGAACTCGACGGCGACGTGACAGGCGTCGGACCAGTCGCACGCCGAGGTCCCGCAGGCCAGCAGCCGGCCACCGCGGGCGAAGCGCTCCGCCCACGCCCGGCAGAGGTCGGCCAGCCGCGGCGCCTCGGCGGCGAAGAAGCGCTCGGCGGTCTCCGCGCGGACATCGATCGCCACCGTCATGGGCGCGCTAGCGTCGAGCCATGCCGGTCAAGCCGGTCTTCCGCTGCGAGGTCTGCGCCGCCGAGCCGGACGCAGCCACCCAGCTGAGCCTCGTGGCGCAGATCCTCGACCTGCGCCACGGCGAGTACGTCGACGCCGAGCCCGGCCGCTGGCTGACCTGGCACGGCCGCGGCCTGTACGGACCGGTCCGCTACGCCTGCGGCGCGCACCGCGGCGACCTCAAGGCGGCCCTGCGCGAGGCCTACGGGACGGTCGGGCCGCACACGTGGGCGATGGGGCCGCACCCCTGGACGGGACCGGCCGGCACCGATCGCGCGCGCAGGTTGCTCCGCGCGGGGCGTGGCGGCTTCGCCCGCTGAGCCCATCAGGCCGGGACGGCCGCCCGGTCGGGAAGCGCGGCCAGCCACGTGCGCAGCTCGTCGACGCCAACGCCGGTGCGCGCGCTGACCTGAAGCGACGCTACGCCCGGATGCACCGCGTCGAGGTGATGGAGCATCCGGTCCATGTCGAAATCGACGTGCTCGAGCAGATCGATCTTGTTGATGACGACCAGCTCGCAGGCGCGGAACATGAGCGGGTACTTGAGCGGCTTGTCGTCGCCCTCGGCGACCGAGGCGACCATGACGCGGGCGTCCTCGCCGATGCGGAACTCGGCCGGGCAGACCAGGTTGCCGACGTTCTCGACGATCAGGACGTCGAGGTCGGCCAGCGGCAGGACGTCGATCGCCGAGGCGACCATGTTCGCGTCGAGGTGGCACTCGCCGCCGAACCCGTTGTCGGTGTTGAGCTGGACGACCGGGATGTGGCGGTGCGCGAGGCGGTCGGCGTCGAGCGACCCGGCCACGTCGCCCTCGAGGACGCCGACCCGCGGGCCGGCCGGCCAGTCGCCGAGCGTCCGTTCGAGCAGCGTCGTCTTGCCCGACCCCGGCGCACTCATCAGGTTCACGACCGTGACCCCATGGCGGTCGAACTCGCGCCGGTTGGCCCGCGCGATGGTGTTGTTGGCGTCGAGCGCATCCTCGACGACCCTGACTTTCACACGGTGCACGCTGCGTCCTCCACTTCGATCGACTCGACCTCCAGCTCGTCGCCGGACACCACCTCGACGTCCCCGCTGGCACACTGCGGGCAGCGGAACGCCGTCACCTCCACCGTCCATTCCCGACCGCAGCCGCGGCAGCGCAGCCGCCCCGGCACGACCTCCAGCGCCAGCTCGGCGCCGTCTGCGACCGTCTCCCGCGCGCAGATCCCGAAATAGAAGCGCAACGAGGCGGGGATGGCCTGGCGCAGGTGGCCGATGCGGACGTCGACGGCGGACACGCGGCGGCCGTCCGCGTGCTTGACCGCGGTGTCGACGATCGCGCTGGCGATGGACAGCTCGTGCACTAGGCGTAGGCCTCGTCGCTCTGGAGCTCGGTGGCGGTGTCGAGCACCAGCTGCACGGCGGTCGCCACCGCGCCCTCGACGGCGGGGGTGAGGCCGTAGCCGGGCTCGTCGACCGCACCCGGCTCGCAGGCGATGACGACGACCCTGCCCGGCCAGCCTCCGAGCACGGACACGAACCGCAGCACCGTGTGCGGGTTCATGTCGTGGGGGTCGATGGCCTCGCCGTCCCTGATCTCGCCCTCGAAGTCCGAGCGCTCGGGCTCCATCACATAGAGCGTGCCCGGGTCCCCGCCCTGGCGGCTGGCGTCCACGAGGATCAGGGCGCTGTAGCCGCGGACGAGCTCGTAGGCGAGGTCGAGCCCGCTCGTCCCGAAGTCCATGACGGACACGCCGTCCGGGAGCCGGTGTCCCTCCAGCCGGCGCGCCACCTCGCTCCCGAACCCGTCGTCCTGCAGCCAGGCGTTGCCGACGCCGGCGACGAGGATCTGCTTGACCCGCAGGTCCGGTTCGCTCATCTAAAGCGCCTCCACTTCCGAGGGGTTGAAGTACAGGTACCGGCCGATGTCGCGCATCAGCTCCTGGCCGGGGTCGTCGTCGATCGTCACGCACAGGTGCACGTGGTCCTCGTAGTCGACGTAGATCCGCTCGATCGTCGCGGTCCTCCCCGTGAGCAGGTGATCCTGGGCGTGCCTGCCGGCCTCGGGGCGGAGGCTGACCCGGTCGCCGCGGCGGACGACGCCGCCGCCGGGCAGCCCTGTCTGGGCCTCGCCGCGGATCTCCTCGTCGCGCGGGTCGCTGATGGACACGCGACCGTGGAGGTCGACGAGGTCGGCCGGTGCGGAGGCGATCGCGCGCTCGAGCATCTCGCGCAGCGCGGGGTCGTGCTCGCCGAGCTCCTCGCGCTCGCCGTCGGAGAGCGCGAGCAGGTGGATGCGCAGCGCCTCCTCGATCTCCGTGGAGTCGAACAGCGAGCCCTTGGACTCCGGCGCGATCTGCGGGTGGTCGGGCAGGATGATCGCCGCGCCGAGCATGACCGTGTCGTCGTCGGCGGCGAGCACCGGGAACGTGTTGACCGAGTAGGACGTCATCACCGCGGTGGCCGCATGGTCGGACGGCGCCCTGGGGGAGGCGAAGCGCCCGCCGCTCACCCGCGCGATGAGGTGCGTGGAGAGCAGCGCGTGCGCCAACGACTCCGTCCGGGTCAGCCCGTCGGGGACGGCGGTGGTGTTCTCGACGGTGGCGGTGGCGCGCAGCAGGCCGGCGGGGAGGGGCTCGAGCGCGAGCGAGACACGCCCGGTCAGCCCGTCGAAGGCAAAGCCCTCGGTGCCCTCGCCGGCCAGGTCGATCCGCCGGGCGACCGCCTCGTGCCGGACCCCGCTGGACTGCAGGAAGCGCACGCTCAGGGTGACCTCCGCGCCGGCCCCGGCTTCGATCACGCAGGCCATCCTGATGTGGTCGAACGTGTGCGGGTTGGGCGCCGCGTAGACCGGGGGGTAGACGATGCCGAACGGCGTCGGGGTCGCGTTCTTGAGCGCGCCCGGGGTGTAGGGGTAGAGCGCGTAGCCCTCCCACAGCAGCGTGTCGACGAGCTCCTCGACGGCGGCGGTCACGCCAGCAGCCCCGCGACCGTCGCGTCGAAGTCGTGGTCGCCCCGCTCGGCCTTGCGCGCGAGCAGCGCGTCCAGCGTCGGCGTGGTCAGCCGCACCCAGCCGCCCTCGGGGTAGAACGCGCGGACCGCGCGCTGCCACGCGGAGACCGGCATCAGCCACTGCGCCGAGCAGCTCCACGGCACCTGGGCGACCTGCAGCCGGTCCTGCTCGCCCGCGTACAGGACCATCCCGGTGAAGTGGAAGCTCAGCGGGATCTCGCCGTCGGGCAGCGAGTAGAAGTACTTCACGGCGGCGAGCTCGAGGTCGTAGGAGCAGGGCAGCCGCAGCGGGAACGACGTGGCGCCGGTGAAGCCGGGGACGAGGACGTCGACCTGCGCCCACTGGAAGGAGTGCGTCGTCGCCCCCCAGCGCTCCGGCGTGCCGAACAGCTCGATCAGCCGCGCCCGGGTCTCCTCGTCGTACCGGCGCCGGGCGGGGTCGATGCGCACCTGGGTGCTCAGCGCGATGGTGTGCACCGGGCGGCCGAGCGGGTCCGAGACGTGCAGCGAGAACTCGAGCGTGGGCGCCGCGGAGTGGGCCACCGGCGCGACGTCGAGGACGCTGAAGACGGGCTCGCTCACGCGGCCACGGCCGTCTCGCGCAGGCCGCCGAAGAACTCGTCCACCGTCGCCGTCAGCTCCGGCCCGCCGGAGATCCCCGACCAGCGCGACTTGATCATGCCCACGAGCCGGTAGCACTCGTCCAGGGGCGCGATGACGTGCTGGGGCGGATCGGCCAGGCGGTTGACGATCAGCGCCTCCGAGTCCGTGGCCAGGTCCTCCAGCACCGGGTTGTCGCTGACCATCCGCGTCCAGGCCAGGGTGTCGATCTCCGCCTCCGTCACGCCCGCCGGCGACGGGTAGAGGACCACGACGTCACCGGTCAGGCCGCTGCGCAGCATGAACGCGAGCCCGATCGGGATCTGGAACGCCGACCACGCCTCGCCGGAGAGCGCGAAGTCGTCCAGCCACAGCGTCCGCCCACCCGTGGCCCGGTACTCGGGGTCGCCCGAGTGCATGGACCAGCAGGTCGCGCACACGCACACGATGCGGCGCTCGACGATGTTCAGCAGGTGCTGGTGGCGCTCGCTCAGCCCGACCGGGCACAGCTCGCAGTGCCCGTCGCGGCCGTGCCCCTCGTCGGCCTCCTTGGGAAGCGCGACCTTGACCTGGCCGGCGGCGCGCAGCAGCGGCACCGGCTCGAGCTGGAGGTCGCCGTCGCGCTCGCGGCCGGCGCGCGGGAGGTCGTAGCTGCGCCCGCACCCGGTGCAGGTCAGCGTCCCCCCGATCAGCATCCCCGTCGACAGCGGCGCCGGGCAGCCGGCGCACCAGTCGCGGTAGGCCAGCAGCGTCCCGGCCACGTTGGCGACCGCCAACCCGCGCGCGGACGCGACCTCGCCGCGGCCGACGTCGACCGCAAGCGCCACCCACTCGGGCGACGACGGGGCCGGCCGCTCCGGCGGCGCGGCCGCGGCGCCCTCGACGTCCATCCCCTCGAGGTCGGGCGCCGCCTCGCGCAGCGCCGTCTCCACGGCGGCCTCCAGCGTGGCGTACGAGGCGGAGCATCCGTCGCACGAGCCGCTCAGCCGCAGCCGCGCGACGTGGTCCTCGATGCCCAGCAGCTCGATGTCGCCGCCGTGGGACTCGAGATAGGGGCGGACCGAGTCCAGCGCCTCGCGCACCCGGTCCTGGAGCGACACCGGATAGAGGTCGTGGGCGAGCAGCACGCTCGCCACCGCCCCGTCCTCGGCCAGCGCCGCGAACCGCTCCGCGGGCACCGCGGCGAGGATCTTGCGCAGACCCTCGTCGTACATCGCGAAGAGCTCGGCGAACCCATCTGGGGGCCCACCTCCGGTGACCGGGTACGACCTTCGCACCGCAGCCCCGTCCGGGTCACCTCCGGCACCCCTCATCAGCACATCGCGGTCGGCGTGTGCACCACCTTGCGGACCTTGCCCTTGCCGTACATGTGCACGCCGCACGGCAGGCACGGGTCGAACGAGTGGACCGCGCGCATGATGTCGATGCCCTTGAAGTCGTCCGGGCCGTTCTCCTCGAAGATCGGCGTGTTCTGGACGGCGTCCTCGTAGGGCCCCGGCGTCCCGTGCAGGTCGCGCCCGTTGGCGTTCCACGGCGTCGGCGGGTACGGCTGGTAGTTGGCGATCTTGCCGTCGCGGATGACCATGTGGTGGCTGAGGACCCCGCGGGCGGCCTCGTGGAAGCCGACCGACACGGCTTCCTCGGGGACGGTGAAGTCGTTCCAGGACTTCGTCCGCCCGGCGCGCACCTCGACCTGCGCCTTCTCGAGGTTGTAGAGCGCGACCAGCGCCGAGTAGGCCTGGTGGTAGGTCCGGGCCCGCTGGCGCTCGATCGCGTTGGACCACTTCGGGATGTGCCACTCGAGGTCCATCTCGGGCATGAAGCCCGTCTTGGGCAGCGTCATCGTGATCGACGACCCCGTCGCCTTGAGGTAGCCGAGGTCGACCTTGCCCGCCTTGGCCGTCACCCACTGGCGGGCGAACGGGCCGCCGCCGGTGTCGGAGGCGATGAACGTGTCGTTGCGCTCGTCGTACATGCGGGCCGAGTTGACCCACGTGTACTTGTCGGCGAAGTCACGCGCCTGGGGCTTGGGGAGCGTCACCTTGTTCCACGGGTGGCGCTCGTCGACCGGGTTCCCGAGCGGGTCCCTGGTCACGAAGGGCTGCTCCCGGCCGGCCCAGTCGTCGTGGTAGGACGAGCCCATCAGGATCCGGATGGCCAGGTTGATGTCGACGAGGTCGGTCGTGATCAGCTCGCCGTCGAACACGAGGCCGGGGGTCACGAACCGCGCGTTGCCCCACGCGTTCATGTTCGCGTACCGGTAATCGACCACGTCGGGGTCGTCGAAGGCGCCCCAGCAGATCAGGTCCGTGCGCCGGAAGCCGACCTGCTCGTACCCCGGCAACGCCTCGTAGAAGAAGTCGTAGAGGTCGTCGTGCATCGGCACCGTGCGCTTGCAGTAGTCCATGTAGCGCATGAGGCGCACGTAGTACTCCGTGAGCGTCTGCTGGGTGATGTCCGCGCTGCAGCCGCCCGGCAGGATCGTCGACGGGTGGGTGTGGCGCCCCCCGAACAGGCAGTACATCTCGCGCGTGTAGCGCGCGACCTGCAGCGTCTCCAGGTAGAAGTCGCCGGTGAACGCGTTGAGCGCGCGCATGATGTCGGCGATCGTCTTGTAGCCGTGGATGGCGGCGTTCGGCGCGCTCGTCGCCTCGGCCTTGCGCAGCACGTCCGGGTTGGTCTCCTTGACCATCTGCTCGGAGTAGTCCACGTTGGCCATGCAGTCGTTGTAGATCGCGTGGTCGAACATGAAGTCCGCCGACTCCGCGAGGTTGAACGCGTAGTCGCCGAGCTTGGGCGGCTTGACCCCGTAGGCCATGTTCTGGTTCAGGCACGAGCACGTGCAGTGGTTGTCACCGCAGATGCCGCAGATGCGGCTGGTGATGAAGTGCGCGTCGCGCGGATCGATCCCCTTCATGAAGATGTCGAAGCCGCGGAACAGCATCGACGTCGAGTAGCACTTGAGGACCTGCTGGTTGGTGAAGTCGATCTCGGTGTGGATGCCCAGCGACCCGACGATGCGGGTGACGGGATCCCAGGACATCTCCTTGACGACGACCTTCTGGTCGCGCGGTGTGTCGATGGTCGACATGTCTCTCCCCTACCAGCGCTTCTGGTAGCCGGTCGTGAGCTCGGAGCGGTTGTGCCGCCACTCCGGCTCTTTGTCGTACTTGGTGCGGATGTTGCGATTGCGGCCCCAGCGCAGGACCGGCCCGTAGGTGAACTTGGCGAAGCCGCTGGAGACCTTGCCCATCGGGTCCTCGTCCATGAACGGCATGTACTTGTCGGGGAAGCCCGGCATCGTGCAGGCCATGCAGATGCCGCCCACGTTGGGGCACCCGCCCATCCCGCTCTGCCAGCCCCGCAGCGGGACGTTGCACTTGACCACCGGGCCCTTGCAGCCGAGCTTGACCAGGCAGCGGTGGTCCGATCCGTACTCCGTGGCGAAGTTGCCGGACTCGTAGAACGCGGCCCGGTTGCAGCTCTCGTGCGCGGTGCGGCCGAACAGGCTGACGGGACGGCCGGCGTCGTCGAGCTCGGGGACCGGCGCCATGCCGGCGAGGGCGAAGACGAGGTGCATGAGCATCTCGGTCATGTTGTCCGGCTGGGCCGGGCAGCCGGGGATGTTGACGATCGGGATGCCGGCCTTGCTCTTCCAGTTCCACCCGAGGTAGTCGCGGATGCCCATCGCGCCCGTCGGGTTGTTCTTCATGGCGGGGATGCCGCCGTAGGTCGCGCAGGTGCCGACGGCGACCACCGCCGCGGCCTTGCCGGAGAGGCGGTCGACCCAGTCGTTGACCGGGATCGGCTGACCCGTGGTGCGGTCCGCGCCGAAGCCCGTCCAGTGCCCGTCGCCGTTGATCTTCTCGTTGCCCAGCGAGCCCTCGATGACCAGGACGAACGGGTCGAGCTTGCCTTCCTCGGCGTCGTACCAGGCCTGGATGTAATCGTCGCCGACCTCGTAGGCGAGCACCTGGTTGTGGACGACGACCTTCGGCATCCCCGGGATCGCGCCCGTGATGATGTCCTCGAGGCTCGGGTTCGTGGCCGAGGTCATGGCGACGGTGTCCCCCTCGCAGGAGAGGCCGACCGTGATCCACAGCACGTGCGCCGTGATGGCCTCCGTCTGGGCCTGGTTGGGTACGAACTCGACCGCTGCCATCGCTCCGTCTCCTCTCAACAGATGCGCGGGAGGGGATCTCCCACGAGTTGGTCCATCACCCGCTTGCCGCCGAAGGCCGTCTGCACGAGCACGGTCCCCGGCGGCTCCGTCTTGACCTCGCCGATGTCGGCCGCCTGCGGGCCGAGCGCGGCCAGCGCCGCGTCGGCGTGCTCGGGAGCCACCGCCACGACGAAGACACCCTCGTTGGCGACGTGCATCGGGTCGATTCCGAGGAGCTCCGAGGCGCCCGCGACCGCCGGGTGCACCGGCACGTCGCCCTCGCGTACGAGCATCGCCACGCCGGACGCGCGGGCCAGCTCGTTGAGGACGGAGGCGACACCGCCACGGGTCGCGTCGCGCAGGCAGCGCAGGCCCTCGCCGGCGGCCTCGAGCACCGCGTCGACCAGCGGCCACAGGGACCGGGTGTCGGACTCGATCGTGTCCGCGCCGAGGTCGAACTCGCCGCGGGCGAGCATGATCGCGGTGCCGTGGTCGCCGATCCGGTCGGAGACGAGCAGGCGGTCGCCGGGTCGCAGCGCGCCGGGGGAGAGGGTCGCGCGCGGGTCGCGATAGCCGATGCCCGTCGTGCAGATGTACATGCCGTCGCACCTGCCGCGCTCGACGACCTTGGTGTCCCCGGTGACGATCCGCACGCCCGCCGCCTCGGCGGTGCGCGCGATGACCGCGATCTCGCGCGTGAGCACGTCCGCCTCGAGGCCCTCCTCGAGGATCAGGCTCAGCGACAGGGCGGCCGGCCTGGCGCCCGCCATGGCGACGTCGTTGACCGTGCCGTTGACGGCGAGCGCGCCGATGGACCCGCCCGGGAACACGAGCGGCCGGACGACGAACGCGTCCGTGGTCATGACCAGATCGCCGACCGTGCCGGCGTCGGCGAGCTCGTGCATCCCGAAGGCGGGGGCCAGGACGCCCTCGATCAGGGCGTTGGTCGCCTTGCCGCCGGCACCGTGGGCCATGGTGATGCGCGCGTCGCGGAACTTCGCGCGCTTGGCCCGGGTCCTCTCGATGATGGAGAGGATGCGTTCCTCGCGGTCGGCGGTGGTCGTCACACGACCTCCCGCTCCCGCGCGAAGCGGCCGTAGTTGTAGTAGGCGGCGCAGGCGCCTTCGGAGGACACCATGCAGGTCCCGATCGGGCGCTCGGGCGTGCACGCCGTCCCGAACACCTTGCACTCCCACGGCTTGATGACGCCCTTCAGGACCTCGCCGCACTGGCACGCCTTCGGGTCGGCGACCCGCACGTTCGGGACCGTCCAGCGCCGTTCGGCGTCGAACGCCGCGTAGGCGGCGGAGAGCCGCAGGCCCGAGTGGGAGATGAAGCCGAGGCCGCGCCACTCGAAGTGCGGGCGCAGCTCGAAGACCTCCTGCAGGACCGCGAGCGCCTTCCCGTTGCCCTCGTAGGGCACGACGCGCTTGTACTGGTTCTCCACCTCGCGGCGGCCGTCGCGCAGCTGGCGCAGGATCATCAGGACGGACTGGAGGATGTCGACGGGCTCGAAGCCGGAGACGACGACGGGCTTGCCGTAGTCGCGCGGGATGAACTCGAAGGGGCGGGCGCCGACGACGGTCGAGACGTGGCCCGGGCCGACGAAGCCGTCGAGGCGCAGGTCGGGCGAGTCGAGCAGCGCGCGCAGCGGCGGCACGATCGTCACGTGGTTGCAGATGCAGGTGAAGTTCCGCACGCGCTCCGCCTTCGCCCGCATCAGCGTCAGCGCGGTCGACGGTGCCGTCGTCTCGAAGCCGATCGCGAAGAAGACGACCTGCCGATCCGGGTTGGCCTTGGCGATCCGCAGCGCGTCCAGCGGCGAGTAGACCATGCGGATGTCGGCGCCCTCGGCCTTCGCCTCCAGGAAGCTCTTCGTCGAACCCGGCACGCGCATCATGTCGCCGAAGCAGGTGAGGATGACGCCGTCCTGCTGGGCGAGGGCGATGCCGTCGTCGACACGGCCCATCGGGATGACGCAGACGGGGCAGCCGGGTCCATGGACGAGCTCGACGTTGGCCGGCAGCAGGTCGTCGATCCCATACTTGTAGATGGAGTGCGTGTGGCCGCCGCACACCTCCATGAGCTTGTAGTGGCGCCCGGGGGCAACGACGTCGAGGACCTCCCCGGCCAGCACCCGGCCGATGGCGGCGTCGCGGTACTCGTCCACATATCTCATAGCCGCAGCAAGGCCGTTCCCGCATGCACGAGCAGGGTGTCGCCGACGGTCGCGTCGACGAGGGCGATCTCGACGGACTGCCGCTCGCCGTCCGCCCCTTCACAGAGGGCGAGCATGCGGTCCGGGTCGAGGAGGACGACCGTCATCGGGCAGCCCTCGTCGGAGCACGTGATGCAGTGGGAGGCGTCACTCGATGACACTGGCCTTCAGCTCTTCCAGCTCGGCCTCGTAGTCGGCGCCCATCCCCCGCAGCATCTTCAGCGTCGCCTCCGCCTCCGCCTCGTCGACGAGGGAGAGGGCGAAGCCCACGTGGATCAGGACCCAATCGCCCGGACGGGCGCTCACGCCGTCGGCGTCCAGTAGGCCGATGTTGACGTTGCGGCGCACGCCGGCCACGTCGACGAGGGCGAGGCGGTTGGCCTCGTCGACGACCTCAATCACCCTGCCCGGGATCGCGAGACACATGTCAACCTCCGGTCTACTCCCGCTGGCCGACCCCTGCAAGGCCCTTGACGGGAGTGATCTACTGAGGTGTGAAATGCCAGTTCCGGAGGAGCGGAACGCGGTACGGCGGGAGCTGCTGAAGGACACCGCGTACTCGACGCTGTGCGATGCCATCGTCACGGGGACCCTCGCCCCTGGGGAGCTCCTGCACGACGACGAGCTGTGCTCGTGGCTCGGTCTGAGCCGCACGCCGGTGCGCGGCGCGCTCGCCCGGCTGGAGGGCGAGGGCCTCGTGAAGACCCAGCCACAGCGGTTTACCCGGGTCGCCACGATCGATCCGGGAGACGCGCAGGCCCTGTTCGGGGTGGTCGCCTCGCTGCACGCCTTCGCGGTCGAGTGCGCGGTCCCGCGGCTGGAGGCGGAGGCGCTCCTCGCGCTGCGCACGCACAACGACCGCCACGTCGCGGGGCTGGCCGCTCGCAACGGGGGCATCACCTGGGAAGCCGACGAACGCTTCCACTCGGTGTTCGTTTCCAACTGCGGCAACGTCGACCTGGAGCGGGTGCTGACCGCTCTCGCGCCGCGCCTGCTCCGCTTGGAGCGGCTTCACCGCGGCGCGCTCCCCGGCCGCCGCGCGCTCGCCCAGCACGAGGCCATCATCGCGCGTGCCGCGTCCGGCGACGCCGCCAGCGCCGCGTCCGCCACCCGCGAGCACTGGCTCTCGCTCGGCGCCCTCATCGAACGGGCACTGGGGGGCTAAGAGCGGCTCGGCGAGCAGGCGCGCGCAGGAGCGGGTCGCCGGCGCCGAGGTGCTCGGCCAGCGGGCCGAACAGCTGCGTGCCGATCAGCTCACGCATCATCGGGCTCGGAGGCCGCGGCGTGGACGAGGCCGGTGAAGCAAGCCTTCCCGGCTCGTCAGCCGGGCGTGAGCTGGGGCGTGCGGTAGGCGGCCGGCGGCTCGAGGCCGGCGGCCTCGTAGGCCTCGTCCTGGTCGACCGTCTCCTTGTCGAGCAGGCGGGTGGCGAGGCCGTCCAGGCGCTCGCGGTTGTCGCCGAGCAGCGCCACGACCCGATCGTGGGCGCGGTCCACGAGCGCCTTCACGGCGACGTCGACCTGGTTGCGCAGCTCGTCGGAGGTCTCGCTGGCCAGGAACGGGTTGGCGCCGTCGTCGGGCAGCACGTTGACGAAGCCGATCTCGTCGCTCATGCCCCAGCGGCCGACCATGGCGCGGGCGATGCCGGTGACCTGCTCGATGTCGGATTCGGCGCCGGTGGTGATCGTCTCGAAGATGACCTCCTCGGCGACGCGGCCGCCGAGGGCGACGTCGATCTTGGCGTGCAGGGCCTGCAGGTCGTAGGAGACGCGGTCGTTGTCGGGCGCCGAGAAGGTGACGCCGAGGGCGCGGCCGCGGGGGATGATGGAGACCTTGCGGACGGGGTCGGCGCCCTCCGTGAGCATGCCCACGACGGCGTGGCCGGCCTCGTGATAGGCGGTGCGGCGGCGGTCGTCCTCGCTCATGACCATCTTGCGCGGGGCGCCGAGGATGATCTTCTCGAGCGCGTCCGTGAAGTCCGCCTGCATGACCTTGGTGTGCTCGCGGCGGGCGGCCTGCAGCGCGGCCTCGTTGCAGAGGTTGGCGATGTCGGCGCCGACCATGCCGGGGGTGGTGGCCGCGAGGCGCTGGAGGTCGACGTCGGTGTCGAGCGGCAGCGAGCGCGTGTGGACCTCGAGGATGCGCTGGCGGCCGTCGAGGTCGGGCGCGGGAACGGTCACGCGGCGGTCGAAGCGGCCAGGGCGCAGCAGCGCCGAGTCGAGCACCTCGGCCCGGTTGGTGGCGGCCAGGACGATCACGGTGGCGTCGGAGTCGAAGCCGTCCATCTCCGTGAGGATCTGGTTGAGCGTCTGCTCGCGCTCGTCGTTGGAGCCCGAGCCGAAGCCGGCCCCGCCGGAGCGCGAGCGGCCGACGGCGTCGAGCTCGTCGATGAAGATGATCGCGGGGGCGGCCTCCTTGGCCTGCTTGAACAGGTCGCGCACGCGGGCCGCGCCGACGCCGACGATCGCCTCCACGAACTCGGAGGCGCTGGACGAGAAGAACGGGACCTCGGCCTCGCCTGCGGTGGCGCGGGCGAGCAGCGTCTTGCCGGTGCCGGGCTGGCCGGCGAGCAGGACGCCGCGCGGGATGCGCCCGCCCAGCTTCTGGTAGCGCTCAGGTGTCTTGAGGAAGTCGACCACCTCGAGCAGCTCGGCCTTGGACTCGTCGATGCCGGCCACGTCCTTGAAGGTGACGCGCTGCTCGCCTTTGTCCACGCGCTTGGCGCGCGAGCGGGCGAAGTTGCCCAGCGCGCCCAGCCCGCCGCCCCCGGCGCCGCCCGCGCGCCGGGCCATGTAGACGAACAGGCCGACGATCAGCAGGACGGGGCCGAACCCGAGCAGGATCTGCAGGAAGATGTTGCGGTCGCCGGTGATCGAGCGCGCCTCGATGGTCACGTTCTTCTGCTGCAGCAGCGCCTCGAGCTGGTCCCCGTTGGCGAACTGGGGGATCTCCGTCTCGAACTGCTTGGCCTTGCTGGACTTGTCGTCGGGGTCGGCGACCTTGTTCTTGAACTCGCCCGTGACGGTTTCCCCGAGCGGGCTGATGCGGCTCACGTTGCCGGCGCGGATCTCGCTGATGAAGGTCGGCGAGTAGGGGACGGTGATCTTCGGCTCGGGGGGCGCCAGGACCTGAGCCAGGACCCAGTTGAGCGCCAGCGCGCCGACCACGAGCATCAGGAAGCCGGGGCGGGGGAAGCGGCGCTTGGCCGGGGCGGGCGTGTCGCGGTCGGACTGGCCGCTGGGCATGCGGGCGCGACGTTCGTGGGGGGCCGGGTCGGGCATCGCTTACCGAACGTTACCGCCCGCAAGTTGCGACTTCCTAACGCGGCGAACGTCCGTTCGTCTCTCTATCGTGGAACACCGTTATGTCGCGCTCGAACGAACTCGTGATCAGCGGTGCCCGGGAGCACAACCTCAAGGACGTCACCGTCACCCTTCCGCGCGATTCGCTGACCGTGATCACGGGTCTCTCGGGGTCGGGCAAGTCGTCGCTGGCGTTCGACACGATCTACGCGGAGGGCCAGCGCCGCTACGTCGAGTCGCTGTCCGCCTACGCCCGCCAGTTCCTCGGGCAGATGGACAAGCCGGACGTGGATTCCATCGAGGGCCTGTCGCCGGCGATCTCGATCGACCAGAAGACGACGTCGCGCAACCCGCGCTCGACGGTCGGCACGGTCACGGAGATCTACGACTACCTGCGCCTGCTGTGGGCGCGGATCGGCAAGCCGCACTGCTTCAACTGCGGGCGGCCGATCGCGGCGCAGTCGGCCGAGCAGATCATCGACCAGATCATGAACTACGAGGAGGGCACCAAGTTCATGGTGCTCGCCCCGATCGTCCGCGGCCGCAAGGGCGAGTTCCGCGACCAGCTCGACCATCTGCGCTCGGAGGGCTTCACGCGCGTCAAGGTCAACGGGGAGCTGCGGCTGCTCGAGGAGGACATCGTCCTCGACAAGAAGTTCAAGCACGACCTGTCGGTGGTCGTCGACCGCCTGGTCATGCGGCCCGATCTGCGCAAGCGGCTGGCCGACTCGGTGGAGACGGCGGTGCAGCTGGCCGACGGCATCCTCGACGTCGAGACAGTCGGAGACGGATCCCACCCACCCCAGGTGCGCACCTACTCGGAGCGCTTCGCCTGCCTGCACTGCGGGATCTCGATGCCTGAGCTCGAGCCGCGCTCGTTCTCGTTCAACTCGCCCCACGGCGCCTGCCCGCGCTGCACCGGCCTGGGGTCGCAGATGGAGATCGACCCCGACCTCATCGTGCCC
>CAXTBB010000043.1:0-35003 GCA_964242305.1 uncultured Solirubrobacteraceae bacterium | reverse complement strand
AGCCGTACTCGAAGCCGAGGCAGGCGATCTCGCTCAGCGGCGAGTTGTGCAGCTCCATCGGCGCCAGCGCGCCCGGCAGGTTCTGGATCGGCGACGCGCGGCGGCCGGTCTTGGCGTCGTGGAAGACGAGGTGGCGCTGGGAGAAGGTCCCGCGCTCGACGTCCTGGCCGGTCAGGCGGATCGGCGTCCCCTCGGACAGCAGCGAGGCGTACGCGAGCTCCTCGGCGTGGGCCCAGTCGATGCCGCGCTTGGTCTCCGACACCTCGCGGCGCTTCTCGAGCTGGCGAACGAGCTTGGGGTGGATGGTGAAGCCGTCCGGGACCTTGAGCAGGTCTTCGTTGAGCTGGATCAGGCGTTCCTCGGAGACGGCGGTCTTGACCTCGGGGGACTGCGTGCGGTCGAGCTCGTACCCGCCCGTCGGCTGCTCGGCGTAGGAGCTGGCCAGCTCCTCCTTGAGCTCGCGGTGGCGTGACGAGAGGCCGTCCCACGTCTCCGCGGAGATCGCCTCCGACTCGTCCTTGGTGAGCGTCCCGTCGGCGATCAGCTGCTCGGCGAAGATCTCGCGCACCGACGTCTTGGTCTTGATCTTGGCGGCCATCTCGGGCTGCGTGTACGCGGGCTCGTCCGTCTCGTTGTGCCCCCAGCGGCGGTAGCCGATCAGGTCGATGACGACGTCGTGGCCGAACTCGGCGCGGTAGGCGAAGGCCAGCCGGGTGGCGGTGATGCAGCCGGCCACGTCGTCGGCGTTGACGTGGATGATCGGGACGTCGAAGCCCTTGGCGAGGTCGGACGCCCAGCGGGTCGAGCGCGACTCCTCGGGATCGGTCGTGAAGCCGATCTGGTTGTTCTGGATGATGTGGACGGTGCCGCCGACCGTGTAGCCGTCCAGGCCCTGCAGGTTGAGCGTCTCCGACACGACGCCCTGGCCGGGGAAGGCAGCGTCGCCGTGCAGGACGATCGGCATCGCCGCGGCGTGGTCGATGTGGGTGTGCGGGCCCTGGCGGGTGGTCTGCACCGCGCGGGTGGCGCCGGTGACGACGGGCGCGACGTACTCGAGGTGCGACGGGTTGGACTCCAGGCGCACGAGCAGCGAGCCGTCGCCGACCTGGTAGGTGCCCTGGGCGCCGTGGTGGTACTTGACGTCGCCCGTCCCGCCCTGCGGGATCGTGGTCACGGCCTCGATGTCCTGCGCGCCCTCGAACTCGCGGAAGATGGTCTCGTAGGCGCGGCCGAGGTTGTGGGCGAGGACGTTGAGCCGGCCGCGGTGGGCCATCCCGAGCACGACCTCGCGAGCGCCCTTGTGGAACGCGAGCTGGATGAGCTCGTCGATCATCGGGACCGTCATGTCCAGGCCCTCGATGGAGAACTGCTTCTGGCCCAGGTAGGCCTTGTGCATGAAGCGCTCGAGCGAGTCGACCTGGGTGAGGCGGCCGAGCAGCGCTTTCTTCTCCTCCGTGGTCAGCGTGTGGCGGTACTCGCCGGACTCGATCGCCCGGCGCAGCCACACGCGCTGGCGGTGGGAGGCGATGTGCTCGATCTCGTAGGCGATCGTGCCGCAATAGGTCTCGCGCAGGTGGGGCAGCGCGTCGGCCAGCGTGGCGCCGGGGACGCCGACGCGCAGGATCTTGGCCGGGATCTTGCCCATCAGCTCGGGGGTCAGGCCGAGGGGCTCCGGATCCAGCGCGGGGTCGCCCTCGGGCTCGGAGCCGAGCGGGTCCAGCCGCGCGGCCAGGTGGCCGTGGGTGCGGTGGGCCTTGACCAGTGAGACGGCGGCCTGGACCGCCTGGAGGACCGCCTCGTCCGGCAGGCCGCCGTTCGACGACGGCGTGGCGTCGCGGGCGGTGGCTGCGGCGGCGGCGGGCGCGGGCGGCTGGGGCGCGGCGCCGAGCGGCGCCTCCAGGGCCTCGAAGACCGACTCGTAGAAGCCGTGCTCGCCCTGCAGGTAGGCCTCGACGGTCTGCAGGAACTGCCCCGACTCCGCGCCCTGGATGATGCGGTGGTCGTAGGTCGAGGTCATCGTCATGACCTTCTCGGCGCCGATCATCGCGCCGATGTTCCCGAGGCCGACGGGGTAGGCGATCGAGCCCGTGGCGACGATCGTCCCCTGCCCGGTCATCAACCGCGGCACGGAGGCGATGGTGCCGATGCCGCCCGGGTTGGTCAGGGAGACGTTGGCGCCGACGAGGTCGTCGGCGGTCAGCTTGTTCTCGCGCGAGCGGCTGATCAGGTCGTTGAAGGCGTCCAGGAACCCCTTGAAGGTGAGCCGGCCCGCGTCCCGGATGACCGGGACCATCAGCGTCCGCTCGCCCTTCTTGTTGGTGACGTCGACGGCGATGCCGAGGTTGACCGCCTCGTCGTCGACGTAGGCGGGCTTGCCGTTCAGCTCGAGGAAATGCCGCGCCATGACGGGCATCTCCTCCGTTGCCGCGCGCGCGATCGCGTAGGCGATCAGGTGGGTGAAGGAGACCTTGAGGCCAGCGTCCTTGAGCTGCTTGCGGCGGCCGTCGAGCGTGGTGACGGTGATGGTGCGGAAGGACGTCGCCGTCGGGATCTGGCGCGACTCGTCCATGTAGCGCGCGAGCGTCGCGGCACCGCCCTTGAGCGGGGTGGCGGTGGGCCCGTCCTCGCCGCGCAGGACGTCGTCCTTCATGATCCGCCCGGCCGGACCGGTGCCGGTGACCTTGCCCAGGTCGACGCCCTCCACCGCGGCCACGCGCTTGGCCACCGGCGAGGCCTTCACGCTGGTGTCGACCTTCGGAGCGACGACTTCCTTCGGCGCGGCGCCGTTCGTCTCCGGCGCGGGCGCGCTCGCGCCCCCGCGCATGCGGGCGACGACCTGGCCGACGGTGACGGTCTCGCCGACCTCGACCAGCGTCTCGGTGATCACGCCCGTGGCCGGCGACGGGAGCTCCGCGTCGACCTTGTCCGTGGAGACCTCGACGATGCCCTCGTCCTGGGCCACGGAGTCACCGACCTGCTTGAGCCATTCCAGGATGACGCCCTCGCTCACCGACTCGCCCATGCTCGGGACAGCGATGTCGATGTCGGTCGCCTCGACGACTTCCTCGTCTTCGGCGGGCGCCTCGCCGCCGGCGATCTCGCAGAGCACGTCGCCGATCGCGATGGTGTCGCCCTCGGCCACGTGGATCTTGACGATCGTACCCGCGGCGGGGGACGGGACCTCGGCGTCGACCTTGTCCGTGGAGACCTCGACGAGCGGGTCGTCGAGCGCGACTGAGTCGCCCTCCTGCTTGAGCCACTCGAGGACGGTTCCTTCCGTCACCGAATCACCCATGGCGGGCATGACGACAGAAAGGGTCGTTTCAACGGCCACGACTGCCTTCAGACTACTTGCTCGCGACGGCGCTGCACGGCAAATCCCACGCTACCCGCGAACGGCCCGATCCCGCCGACCACCGCGACCATCACGCCGAGCCAGAGCGGGATGAGCCGGCGCCGGACCGCCTCGAGGCAGAGCAGGCTCATCCCGATCCACAGGATGCCGTGCGCCCAGCCCAGGATCGTCACCGCTGCGTCGTCGCGGTTGACGAACGCGAAGTACAGGAGCGCGAGGTAGACCACCGAGTGGAAGTACGAGACGTAGCGGAGCCTCACCGCAGCAGCTGCGCCATCCCACGCAGCGCGGGGGACGCCTCGTCCGGCCAGTCGGCCGGATCCTCCGGCCACCAGGCGTGGGCGTCGTGCTCGTGGTCGCGGGCTAGCTCGGCGCCCGTCCTCACCCACACGGACCCGACCAGCAGGACGAGCCGGTTGGGCGTGCAGACCAGCGCCTCGATCTGGGTGCGCTCCGGGGTCAGCGCCCACTCCTCGTGCAGTTCGCGGGTCAGCGTCTCGACCGGATCCTCGCCGACCTCGACCGCCCCGCCCGCGCCAAGCGCCCAGCGGCCCGCCCAGGTGGCGACCCAGGCGGCGCGTCTGCCCGCCAGCCAGCGCCCCTCGCCGTCGCGGACGACACACTGGACGGAGATGGAGGAGAGCGCGTCGTCGCCGAGGCGCAGGCCCCACCGCATCGGCTGCAGTTCGAGCTTCAGGCCGTCGCCCTGCTCGTAGCTCGAGAGGCGTGCGGCGACGCCGTCGTGGGACGGGGAGTCGCGGTTCTTGAGGGCATCGATGGCGGCGTCGGCGGCCGCGGTCGCCTCGGGCGTGGGCTGGTACTCGTCGTCGCGCCACGCGGTCTCGACCTCTGCGGGATCCCAGGGTCCGCGGGCCAGGATCCCGGGTTCGAGCGTCACCCTCTCCACGCTAGGCGAGCGCCGAAGTCACCTAGAGGTTGAATACTTCGAGTTCTCGATGAGTTCGGCGCGGCGATCGGTGTGGGGATGGGGGTTCGACGAGGAGCCGGCGGCCGACGCCGTCGCCGGCCTGCGCGCCCACCTGGGCTTCGGCCGCGAGGAGCTGGAGACCCCGGCCGCGCCCTCCCTCTCCGAGCCCCGGATCGCGATCCCGCCGGAATTGAGGGACTGCGCGAGCACCGACGCCTACGACCGTGCCCGCTGGGGCCTCGGCCGCTCCTACCTCGACACGATCAGGGGCCTGCGCGGCGAGTTCGCAGAGGCCCCGGACTTCGTCGTCCACGCCTGGACCGAGGACCACGTCATCCGGACGCTGGAGTGGGCCACCGAGCACGGGGTGACCGTCACGCCCGTCGGCGGCGGGACGAGCGTGGTCGGCGGCATCGGCTCGGGGTCGATCGCGCTGCACCTCGGGGCGATGGACCGCGTGCTCGAGGTCGACCGGGTCTCCCGGGCCGCGCGCATCCAGGCGGGCGCGGCCGGACCGGTCCTCGAGGAGCAGCTCGCCACCCACGGCCTGACGATGCGCTTCTACCCGCAGTCCTTCGAGCTCTCGACGCTGGGCGGCTGGATCGCCACGCGTGCGGGTGGGCACTTCGCGTCCGGGCCGACCCACGTCGACGACCTGGTCGAGGGCGTCCGCGCGGTCACCCCCGGCCAGGGGATCTGGCACTCGCGACGCTTGCCCGGCTCGGGCGCCGGTCCGTCACCGGACCGGCTGCTGCTCGGCAGCGAGGGGACCCTCGGCGTCATCACCGAGGCGTGGGTCCGCGTGCAGCCCAAGCCCACCGACCGCCGCGCGGCGACGATCGCCTTCGACACGTACGAGCAGGCCGCGCGCGCGGTCCGGGACGTGCTTCAGGCCGGCCTGCGCCCGGCGAACTGCCGCGTGATCTCGCCCCAGGAGGCCGCGCTGACCCTCGCCGGCGACGGGACCAAGGCCCTGCTGCTGCTGACCTTCGAGTCCTCCCTAGATGAGCCGTTCCAGCAGGCGTTGCGCATCGCCGGCGGCGTGGCGAGCGGAGCAAGCGGCGGTTCGAGCGAGTGGCGCGACGCGTTCCTGCGCGCGCCCTACCTGCGCGACACCTTCGTCCGCATGGGCGTCCTGAGCGAGACCTTCGAGACCGCGATCACGTGGGACAAGCACGACGTGTTCGTCGAGGCCGTCCGCGGCACGGCGGAGGCGGTGCTGCGCGAGCGCTGCGGCGCCGGCCAGGTGACCGTCCGCATGACCCACGCCTACCCCGACGGCGCCGCGCCCTACTTCACCTGCCTGGCGCCGGTAGAGCGCGGCGCGGAGGAAGAGACCTGGCGGGCGGTCAAGCACGCCGCCGGCGAGGCGATCCTCCGCGGCGGCGGGACCATCACCCACCACCACGCCGTCGGCCGCGACCACCGCCCCTGGTACGACCGCCAGCGTCCCGACGCCTTCGCGGCCGCGCTGCGCGGGGCGAAGGCGGCCGTCGACCCGGCCGGGATCCTCAACCCTGGCGTGCTGGATGGGCCACGATGACCGACACCGGCGCGTGGTGGAGCACGTGCTGGCTGACGCTGCCGACCAGCCCGTGGAACCGGCCCACGCCGCGGGCGCCGATGATGATGGCGTCGTAGTCGCCCGACGCGGCGACGGCGACGATCTCCTGGCCCGCGCGGCCGCGCCGGTTGATCGTGTGGACGGGGACGTCCTCCGGGATGCGTTCGACCGCCTCGCTCAGGGTCTTAGCGGTCGCCTCGTCGAGGTCGTCCTGGGTGAGCGGGACGGCGATCATGGACGGGGTCAGCACGGGCGCGACGGAGACGAGCGTCACGGACGCGTTGGACTGGCGGGCGGCGGTGATGGCCGCCGACAGGGCCAGGTCGGACGCCTCCGACCCGTCGACGGCGACGAGCAGGCGCTGGAACTGGAGCTCACCGAGGGGCTGGCTCATGCCGTCGCCGCGCTCTCCTGGCGGGCGAGCTCGATCCCGCTGCGGCGCCCGAGCGGGTTCTCCTGCAGCAGCGCGACGGCGACCAGCACGACGAGGCCGAGGGGCGCGGCGAGCAGGAACAGCTCACCGATCCCGGTCCCGTAGGCGTGCGGCGTCGCGTGTCCGGCGAGGTGCGAGGAGAGGACCGTGCCCAGCACGGACACGCCGACCGCGCCGCCGAGCGACCGTGTAAGCGCCACGAGCCCGCTCGCCGCGCCGACGTCCGCCCGCGAGGCGGCGTTCTGCACGACGAGGACGAGGTTCTGCATGAGCGAGCCGATGCCGGCGCCGACGAACAGCATGAAGCCGGCCAGCTCGACCAGGCTCGTCGTCTCGTCCATCGTCCCCATCAGCCCGAGGCCGACGGTCAGCGCGACCGCGCCGCGCACCATCAGCCGCTTGTAGTGCCCCGTCCGGCTGACCAGCCGCCCGCTGATGGTCGAGGCGACGAACAGGGCCACCACCATGGGGATGGTCAGCAGGCCGGACTCAGTCGGGGAGAAGCCGCGCGCGTTCTGCATGTACTGGGTGAGGAAGACGGTCGTCCCGAACAGCGCCACGCCGACGGCGAGCGACGCCGAGACGGCGAGCACGACCGTCCGCTCCCGCAGCAGGTGCAGCGGGATCAACGGCTGCTCCGCCCGTCGTTCGATGACGACGAAGACGGCCAGCAGGCCGAGGCCGAGTGCGGCCAGCCAGGCGGCGCCACGCGCGGCGGTGACCCAGATCAGCAGGCTGGAGACCCCACCCGCGAGCAGGCCGGCGCCGGCGAAGTCGAGTGAGACCTCGCGGCGCACACGCGGGAGGTGGAGCGTCCGCTGGAGCAGGACGAGCGCCGCGATCGCGAACGGGACGTTGACGTAGAAGCACCAGCGCCAGCCGATCGTGTCCGTGATGAGGCCGCCCAGCAGCGGGCCGGTCACGGTGCCCAGGCCGAAGACCGCGCCGAGGTAGCCGGAGTAGCGGCCGCGCTCGCGCGGGGAGACGAGGTCGGAGAGGATGACCTGGACGAGCGCCGTGAGGCCGCCGACGCCGAGGCCCTGCAGCGCGCGGCAGGCGATCAGCCAGCCGCTCGACTGCGCGAGGCCGGCCAGCATCGAGCCGATCACGTAGACGGTCAGGCCGAGCTGCACGAGCAGCTTGCGGTCGTAGAGGTCGGCCAACTTGCCCCACACCGGCGTGCTCACGGTGAGGGCGAGAAGGGTGGCGGTGACGACCCACGTGTACGTCGACTGCCCGCCGTGCAGGTCGGCCACGATGGTCGGCAGGGAGGTGGAGACGACGGTGCTCGACAGGATCGCGACGAACATGCCGAGCATCAGCCCGGACATCGCCTGCAGAACCTGCCGGTGGGTCATGGTGTCAGGAGTCAAGGAAGGCCTCGTTCAGTCGGGCCAGCCGCTGCGTCAGGGCGTCGAGATCGGCGTCGGTCCAGTCGTGCAGGACGGCGGCGAACGCGTCGACCATGCGCCGGTGCGAGTCGCGCAGCGCGCGGTCGCCGTCCGGCGTCAGCGCGATCACGTGCGCGCGCCCGTCGGAGGGGTCGCGGTCGCGAGTGACGTAGCCGGCGTCCACGAGCGCGGACACCTGGCGGCTGGCGACGGAGAGGTCGACAGCCAGCCGGGTCGCGATCTCGCTGACCCGCTGCGGGCCGTGGCGGTAGACCGCGCCGAGGGCCAGGAACCCCTGCGACCCGAGCTCGTCCAGCGCGTGCCGGCCGATCTCCCGACGCGCCGCGCCGAGCGAGTACAGCTCACGCACGAGCGCTTCGACGGGTGACGTGGTTGCGGTAGCCATTGGTTGCTACAAGCAAGCATAGCAACCTAAAGGGGTCAGGTCCCGGCATCGGACAGCTGTCCGATGCCGGGACCCGACCCCTTTAAGGACGGACGAGTTGGAGGGTGCCGGTGGTGCGGGAGGCGATGGCGAGGACGCCGTCGCCGGCGGCGAGGGAGAAGGGGTTGCGGACGGTCTTCACGGCGGTGCCGACGTGGCCGGTGGCGGGGTCGACGGGCACCGTGCGGTTGCGGTTGGAGAGCGCGACCCACACGGTGCCGTCGCCGGCGGCGATCCCGACGGGGACGCCGGTGAGGTCGACGCGGCGCCGGAAGCGCAGGCGCGGGCGGGTGTCGTAGACCATGAGCGCCTGCCCGCGGGTGTCCGCGATGGCCAGGCGCGCGCCCGGCCCGACCACGACGTGCGAGGGGCCGAGGCCGCCGCTCTGGGCGCCGTCGCCGCGCGGGTGATCCGAGTGCCCGCCGTAGAGCTCGATCGTGTAGGCGCGCACGGACACGACGGCCACCTGGCCGCCGACCGCCGCCAGGCCGCCGGGCTGCGCGTCGACCGGGACCTGGCCGACGAGCTTGCCGTCGCGGACGACGGACAGCGTGGAGCCGAACTCGTCGGCGGTGAAGTAACGATCGCCGACGGCGGTGGCGTCGTGCGGGTGGTCACCGACCTTGACCAGCTGCACCTTCGCGCGGCGCGGATCGACGATGGCGAGGACGTTGGCGGTCTCGTCCGGGACCAGGAACGGGCCGCCGGGGCGGGCCAGGTCCACGTGCCGCGCGTTGCCGGGCAGCGGCACCCGGCGCACGACCATTCCCGAGCGGACGTCCACCAAGACGAGCGCGGAGGGCGACTCGACGGCGACGGCGGCCAGGTGCGTGACCGGATCGATGGCCACGCCCTCGGGCTTGATCCCCACCTTGACGATCCGCCCGGGCGGGGTGCCCTTGACCGGTGGCCCGTCGGCGGGCTCGGCGGCCTGGGGCGGATCCAGCTGCGGTGTCGGCGCCGGTACGGGCGCGGGCGAGGACCCGCCGCAGCCCGTCAGGACCGCGGCCAGGACCAGCAGCCGCTTCACAGCGCGGCCAGGCGGCCGGAGAGGAAGGTGCGGTCGCTGTCGCTCGCCGCCAGTTCGTGGGCGCGGGTGTAGGCGGCGCGGGCCTCGTCGCGCCGCCCGAGCCGTCGCAGCACCTCGGCCCGGGTGGCGTGGAAGAGGTGGTAGCCGTCGAGCGCACCGTGGCGGCCAGCGGCCTCGACGGCGACGAGGCCGGCCTGCGCGCCGTGCGCCTCCGTGACCGCCACCGCGCCGTTGAGGCGGACGACCGGGCTCGGGTCCAGCCGCGCCAGCTCGCGGTACAGGCCGGCGACACGGCGCCAGTCGGTCGTGCCCGTCGCGTGCTCGGCGGCGATGCGCGCCTGCAGCGCGAAGGCACCGTGACCCGCGCGCGCGAGCACCCGGCGCGCCTCCTCGATCTCAGCAGAGTCCCAGCGCGAGCGGTCCTGGTCGGCGAGCAGGACCGGCGTCCCGTCGGCGGAGAACCGGGCCGCCCGGCGAGAGTCCTGGAGCAGGAGCAGCGCGAGCAGCCCGCGCGCCTCGTCCTCCCGCGGCGCCAGGACGGCGACCAGGCGCGCGAGCCGGATCGCCTCGCCGCACAGCTCGTCGCGCGGTCCCGCGTAGCCGGCCGTGAAGATCAGGTACAGCGTGGTCAGGACCGCCGACAGCCGCTCGCCCATCGCGTCGCGCTCGGGTACGGCGATCGCGATCCCGGCGCCGCGCAGCTTCTGGCGCGCGCGCACGAGGCGCTGCGCCATCGCGGTCTCGCCGACGAGGAACGCGCGGGCGACCTCCGCCGTCGTCAGCCCGCCCACGTGCCGCAGCGTCAGCGCGATGCGCGCCTCGGCCGCGAGCGCCGGGTGGCAGCAGGCGAAGACGAGCGCGAGGCGGTCGTCCGGCCACGCGTCGACGCGCTGCACCGGCGCGTCGCCGCCGCCCGGACCGCCCGGGAGGCCGGCGACCGCCGGAGCCGGCACCGCTTCGAGCGCGGACGCGTCGGCCAGCCGCCGGCGCCGGCGCAGCTCGTCGAGCGCGCGGTTGCGGGCGACGACGTAGATCCAGGCGGCGGGGTCGTCGGGCACGCCGTCGGCCGCCCACCGTTCGACGGCGACGGCGAACGCGGCCTGGACCGCCTCCTCGGCCAGCCCGAGGTCGCGCGTGCTCCGCGCCAGCGTCGCGATGGCCCGCCCGGACTCGCGCCGGAACAGGCCATCGGCGACACGCGCGGCGTGGGTCAGGCCGGCGTCTCCGCGGTGTCGAACACCATGACGGGCCGGACTTCGATGCCACCCGACTCCGCGCCCGGGATCTGGGCAGCCAGCTCGATCGCTTCGTCGAGCCCGGCGACGTCGACGACGTAGTAGCCGCCGAACTGCTCCCGCGTCTCCGCGAACGGACCGTCGGTGAGCAGGCGCTCGCCGTTGCGGACGCGCACGGTGGTCGCCGTCGTGGTCGGCTGCAGCGCGGCCCCGTCGATGATCACGTCGGCGTTGCGCTCGCCGAAGGTCTGGTAGCCGGCCATCATCGCCCCGACCTCCTCGGGCGGCTTGCTCCAGAACGACTCGTCCTCGTTGATCAGCAGTGCGAACTTCATGATTGGCGGTGCCTCCTGTTGGTCGGTTGCATCATCCCGACGACGGCACCCTCCGCGCAACGACAGGCTGGCGCGTCGGCGCTCAGCGACCCGCCGGGACAAGGATCTCGCGATCCGCGGAGACGGCGTCGACGATCTCCTCGTCCACCTCCTCCTTCAGGCCGCCCGGACCGTCGGGCTCGGCGTCGCAGGTCACGCGCATCATCCCCGTGGCGACCTTCTCGTCGCCGTTGACGACGAGCCCGCAGATCACGTCGCCCTCCTCCCAGCCCATGCGTTCGATGTCGAACCAGTTGAGGTGGACGGCGTTGGCGGTGCCGCCGTACGGGCACGACTTGTCGTGCTGCTCCTTGGCCTTGCAGACCGCCTGCATGTTCTTGGCGGAGGCGTCGACGCTCATGCTCAAGCCACCAGACTAAGGCGGACGCCGAACGCGCGCTCGAAGAGCTCCGTCTGGCGCTCGGCCATCCAGCGGGCCAGGGTCACGTCCTCGTCGGCGCTCAGGCGCAGGTCGGCGTGCCCGTCGTCGACGGTCAGGATCGCCTCGTGGATGACCTGGTCGCGCGCGCGCTCGAGCTGCTCGGAGAGCCGCAGCAGGGCGGCGCCCCGCTGCAGGAGATCCTCGTCGCCCTTGCGAGCCAGCGGCTCGAGGTCGCCGAGCGACGGCGTGCCCTTGCGGTGATAGCGCGCGAGCTGGGCGATCAGCGCCGTCTCCCGCGCGGTGAAGCCGGGCAGTCCCGCGGACAGGATCAGGTAGCGCGAGTGCTTGTGGTGGTCGTCGTAGTCGACGGCGGTGCCGATGTCGTGCAGCATCGACGCCGCCCACAGCAGGTCGCGCTCGGCGGGGTCGGAGGGGTGCTTGCCGGCGTCGCCGAGCGCGTCCCACATCGCCAGCGTCAGCGCCGCGACGTGCTCGGTGTGATCGAACTCCGGGTGGTACTGCGCCGCCAGGTTGAGCACGGACGCGCGGCGCACGTCGTCGAACAGCGGCGGGTCCTTGCCCTCCAGCAGCGTGGAGAAGAAGACGCCCTCGCGCAGGCCGGCCTCCGTCGCCTCGACGGCGTCGAACTCACCCAGCGCCATCACCGTGTCGATGACGACGGCGGCGGCCAGGATGACGTCGGCGCGGCCCGGCTTGACGCCGCTGATCTCGCCGCGGTCGGCGGCGGGCATCTCCACCATCCGCTCGATCAGCGCGCCCAGCTCCTTGCGGGTGACGGACACGCCCTGGACGCCGCCGAGGTCGGGCATCCCGGCGGCCGACTGCGCCGCGGCGGCCAGGTTGCGCACCGCGCCGCCGACGCCGACCAGCCGCCGCCCGTGCGTTCCCGCGCCTGCCACCCAGTCCGCGCGGGAGACCAGCTTCTTCTCCACGTGCGCGCGCAAGGCGCGGACCTGCTTGGGCGACGTCGTCTTGCCCTCCAGGAAGCGTTCCGTCATCCGCACCGCCCCCATCCGCCACGAGCGCGCGTCCGCCGCCATGCGGCCCTCGACGCGCGACAGCTGCAGCGAGCCGCCGCCGATGTCGAGGGCGACGCCGTCGGCCAGCGTGGTCGAGTTGACCGCGGCGAGGTAGCCGTAGCGGGCCTCGTCCTCGCGCTCGAGCACCTCGATCTCGAGCCACGTCCGCCGCCGCGCCTCCTCCAGGAACGCCGCCTGGTTGGACGCGTCGCGGATGGCCGACGTCGCCACGGCGCGCACGTCGGTGATCCCGGTCGCCCGGCAGAAGTGGGCGTAGAGCTCGAGCATCTGCAACGCGCGCTCCATCGGCTCGGCGCCCAGCTCGCCGGACGCGTCGAGCCCGGCCCCGACGCGGACGGCCTCGTGCACCTCGTCCGTGCGCTTCCACCACTCGCGGCGACCCTCGCCCGACCAGGTGAAGACGACCAGCCGGAACGAGTTGGAGCCGAGGTCGATGACCGCCTGACGACGCTCGCTCACGGATCGGGATACTACGGGGGGATGCCGCGGCCGCAGCGCTTCATCGCCGGCGACCCGCTGCGCGGCCTCGCCTGCGCCGCGATCTTCGCGTTCCACATCGCCGCGGCGGTCATCGTCCGTGGCGGCGATCCGCTCGGCACGGCGATGACGTCCGTCGTCAAGGCGCTGAGCCTGAGCATCTACGTCTTCTTCGCGCTGTCGGGCTACCTGCTGGCGCGGCCGTTCATCGCCGCGCTGCATCGCGACGGGTCCCTCCCGGACGTCGGCCGCTACGCGGTCAACCGGGTGCTGCGGATCGTCCCGACGTTCTGGGTCGCCGCGCTCGGCGTGCTGATCGTGCTCGGCGCCCAGGGGGCGAGCGCGAAGCAGGTTCTGGCGGTCTTCGCGTTCGCGCAGACCTACGACGAGAGCGGCTTCAGCGCGGTGCTCACCCAGGCGTGGACGCTCGGCGTCGAGGTGCTCTTCTACGTCGCCCTCCCGCTGGTGGCGGCGGCGTTCCTGATCGCCGGATGGCGCGTCGCGCTGCCGGCGCTGCTCGTCGGGACGGCGCTCATCATCGCCTGGCGCGTCGCCTCCGGCAACCCGATCGACGCCGGCGTCAAGCCACCCGAGATGCTCTACGCCTTCGTGCCCGGCGCGGCGCTGGCGGCGCTGGAGGTCTTCGGCGTCGGGCGGCGCCTGAACCCGGCGGTCGCCTACGCGTGCATGGCGGCCAGCCTGGCCATGATCTGCGCGCACGTCGCGCTCGGGGATGGCCACGCCGTCGCCAAGACGCTGCTGTCCACGCTCGGCTGCTCGCTGCTGATCGCCGGCCCGCTCGTCCTGCAGTGGACGACCGGCCGCGCCTGGCCGGTCTTCGACAACCGCGTCATGCACTACCTCGGCGAGCGGTCCTACCCGATCTACCTGCTTCACGTCCCGGTCATCCTGCAGTTCACGGACGCCTACGACACGCACCGGCCGTGGGTCGGGATGGCCATCGTCACCGTGACCGCCGTCCCGCTCACGCTGCTCGGCGGCGAGCTGCTGCACCGCCTCGTCGAGCGCCCGTGCATGTCGCTGCGCCTGCGCTGGCGCCCGGCCTAGGTCATCGTCAGGACCATGCGGAAGCGCGCGTCGCCGGCCATCATCTTGTCGTAGGCCTCCTGGGCCTGGGCGAGTGGCAGCGTCTCGATGCGCGGCGTGACCTCGGTGAGCGCCGAGAAGCGCAGCGTGTCCTCCGAGTCCTGCGAGGTGCCGGACGCGTGGCCCTGTACCGCGGTGGATCCGGGGATGAGCGCGAACGGCGGGACCTGCAGCGGATCCGGGGACGCGCCGACCACGACCAGCTGACCGCGCGGCTTGAGGCCGCCGAGCGCGGGCGTCATGGCGTCGGGGACGGTGACCGTGGCCAGCGCGACCATGGCGCCGCCGAGCTTGGTCAGCTCCTCGCCGACGTCGGACGCGGTCGAGTCGATGTAGTGGTGGGCGCCCAACTCGCGAGCCAGCGCCTCCTTGCCGGTGCCGCGCGCGATGGCGACGACCTCGAAGCCCATCTTGACCGCGTACTGGATTCCGAGGTGGCCGAGGCCGCCGACGCCGATGATGGCGACGAGGTCCCCCGGGCGGGCGACGGAGGCGCGCAGCGCGTTGAAGGTGGTGACGCCCGCGCACAGCAGCGGTGCGGCGTCGGCGTCCTCGAGGTCCTCGGGGATGCGGGCGAGCGCCTCGGCCGGCGCGATCATGTACTCGGCGTAGCCGCCGTCGTAGGAGAGGCCCGAGATCTGGCTTTTCGCGCAGGAGATGAAGTCGCCGCGGCGGCAGGGCTCGCAGGTGAAGCAGCAGCCGCCGAACCAGCCGACGCCCACGCGGTCCCCCTCACTCCACGCGTCGACGCCGTCGCCGACCGCGTCGACCACGCCGGCCACCTCGTGACCGGGTGCGCGCGGGAACGGGTTGCCCATCGCCCCCGTGACGGTGAGCGAGTCCGAGTGACAGACGCCGCACGCGTGCACCTTCACGCGCACGTGCCCTCGACCGGGTTCGGGGATGTCGACGTCGGTGACCTCGAAGGGCTCATTGGCGGCGGGAACACGCGCGATCTTCATCGTTGCCATGGCAAGCAACCTACCCGGGTAGGTTCGGAGCCATGATCGTGGAGCGCTCCATGCGGGAGGACTACCTCTCCAACACCTACCTCGTCGCGGCGGCCGAGGGCGGCGAGGCGTTCTTCGTCGACGCCGGTGGACCGGTGGCGCCGCTGATCACCAAGGCCGACGAGCTCAATCTGACGCCGACGCACGTCCTGCTCACCCACCGTCACGGCGACCACGTGGAGGAGCTGGGCGAGCTGCTGGAGCGCTGGCCGGGCCTGCAGGTCCTCGCGCATCCGGAGGAGGAGGTGCTCGGCGTGACCGGGACGATGGACGCGGGCGAGACGATCGAGGCGGGCGGTCTGCGCGTCGAGACCATCCACACCCCCGGCCACACCAGCGGCATGCTCGCGCTGCTGGTCGAGGGCAACGTCTTCACCGGCGACACGCTCTTCAAGGGCTCGGTCGGCGGCGTGCGGGCGCCCGGCTCGACCTCCTACGCCGACCTCAAGCACTCGGTCATGGACGTCCTGCTCGCGCTGCCCGACGAGACCATCATCCGTCCCGGCCACACCGATCCGTCGACGATCGGCGAGGAGAAGACGTCCAACGCCTTCGCGCGCGTCTGGAACGGGACCGACCCCGAGGGCACGGAGACGGTCACGGTGTGGGACAAGGAGGCCACGCTCGTGCTGTGGGGCCCCGACTACGACGGCGGTCACAAGGCCTGGATCCGCTGGGCCGAGGACGGTGCCGACGACATCGTCGGTGGTTCGCAAGTGGAGCGTGGCTAAGGAGCGGATTCCCACCGGCCGGGTCGCGCGCACCGCGGCGATCGGCCGGCTCGCCGCCGGGCAGGGCGCGCGCCAGCTCGCCACCAAGACCGCGAACGTCGGCCGCTCCGAGGAGCGCCGCCACGCCGCGCTCGAGAAGCGCCACATCGAGGCGGCCGAGCAGATCGTCACCGTGCTCGGGACGATGAAGGGCGCGGCCATGAAGGTCGGCCAGGTGCTGTCCTTCCTCGACGCCGGCCTCGTCCCCGAGGAGTACCGCGAGGAGTTCCAGCGCAAGCTCGGCGAGCTGCGCGACGCGGCGCCCAACGTCGGCTTCACCGACATGCGCAAGGTGATCGAGTCCGAGCTCGGCGAGAAGCTCGGCGCGGTCTTCTCCGACTTCGACGAGACGCCGATCGCCGCCGCCTCGATCGGCCAGGTCTACCGGGCGACGCTGCGCGAGGACGGGCGCGACGTCGCCGTCAAGGTCCAGTACCCGCGCGTCGCCGAGGCGGTCCGGGCCGACATGCAGAACCTGGGGATGATCCTGCGCGTCGCCCGCTCGATCGCTCCCGGCCTCGACGTCAAGGCGGTCGGTGCCGAGATCCGCGACCGCATCCACGAGGAGCTCGACTACGAGCTGGAGGCAGCCAACCAGCGCACGATGTCGCGCCTGTATCGCGACCACCCGTTCATCTACGTCCCCGACGTCGTGACCTCGCTGAGTCGCGAGCGCGTCTTCGTCAACGAGTTCGTCGAAGGCGTCGGCTTCGACGACGTGATGGGCCGCGACCAGGCCACCCGCGACCGCGTCGCGGAGACCGTCTTCCGCTTCTACTTCGGCTCCATGTACCGTCACGGCCAGTTCAGCGGCGACCCGCACCCGGGCAACTTCCTGCTGCGTTCCGACGGGACCGTCGCCTTCCTCGACTTCGGCCTGTTCAAGCAGCTCCCCCGCGCGCTGATCGACGTCGAGCTGGCCGCCCTGCGCGCCGGCGCCGAGCGCGACGCCGTCGCCCTGTTCGAGCAATGGACGGAGATGGGCCTGCTGCGACGGGCGGGCAAGGTCGACGCCGACGCCGCGCTGGCCCAGTTTCTCGACGCGACCTGGTGGTACCTCACCGACGAGGAGATCGCGCTCGGCCCGGACGTCGCCGCGCAGGTGATGATCGACATGGGCGATCCGCGCTCGGAGCACTTCAACCAGATGCGCCGGGAGACGCTGCCCGCCGACCACCTCTTCGGCCGCCGCGTCGAGGTCCTCACCCTCGCCGTGATGTGCCAGCTGCGCGCGACCGGGAACTGGTACCGCGTGGCCCGGGAGTGGATCTACGGCGCCGAGCCGGAGACCGACCTCGGCCGCGCGGAGGCCGGCTTCTACGCCTGAACCCGGGTGGGGCGGTGCGGGATGGGGCGGGGTTCCCCCTGCCGGTGATCCCGCTTGCGGCAGGCAGGGGAACCCCGGCCCACCACGCCCCGCCCCCACGCCTGCGGCTAGACCTCCTGGATCTGGAACAGCGAGGTCGTCCCGGGGCGGCCGGAGGGCAGGCCGGCGGTGATGCCGACGCGGTCGCCGGGCTTGAGCCAGCCGAGCTCGACGACGCGCCGGGCGGAGGCGGCGATCAGCTCCTCCGTGATCTCGTAGCGCGGCAGCGACGCGCCCTGCACGCCCCACATCAGCGCGCAGCGGCGGACGGTCTCGCGGCCGGGTGAGAGCGCCATGATCGGGACGGTGGGGCGGTGGGCGGAGATGAGCCGCACCGAGCGACCCGAGAGGGTCGGGCACACGAGCGCGTCGAGGCCGAGCTCGTCCGCGGCCCGGCAGGCCATGAAGGCGATCGTGTACGCCGGGTCGCGCTCGTCACGCGCGACCCGGTGCTCGTTCCAGTGGTCGTAGGGCGCCGCCGTCTCCGCGCGCTCGGCGATGGAGGCCATCATCGCCACCGCCTCGACCGGGTGGGCGCCGACCGCCGTCTCCTGGGAGAGCATCACCGCGTCGGTGCCGTCGAGGATGGCGTTGGCGACGTCGGCGACCTCGGCGCGAGTCGGCCGCGAGGAGGCGACCATCGAGTCGAGCATCTGCGTGGCGGTGATGACCGGGCGGGCCATCGAGCCCGCGCACGCGATCACGCGCTTCTGGACGAGCGGGACCTCCTCGATGCGCAACTCGATGCCGAGGTCGCCGCGCGCCACCATCAGGCAGTCCGAGGCGCGCACGATGTCCTCGATGCGCTCGACCGCCTGCGGCTTCTCGATCTTGGCGATCAACGGCAGGCGCGTGTGCTGGCGCATTGCCGTCACCTCCTCGGCCCGGCGGACGAAGCTCAGGGCGACGAGGTCGACGCCGATCCGCTCGCCCGTGCGCAGATGGGCGAGATCTTCCTCGGGAACCGAGGGCAGGTCGGTGACCTCGCCGGGGAGGTTGAGGCCCTGGCGCGACGCGACCGAGCCGCCGATCTCGACCTGGGCGTCGAACTCGCCGAGGCCGGCGCGGACCGCGGTCGCCCGCAGCCGGACAGCGCCGTCGGCCAGGTAGAGGATCTCCTCGGGCTGGATCGCCTGGGCGAGCCCGGCCCAGGAGATGTGCATGTGGTGCTCGTCCCCGTCGGCGGGGTCGGCTCCGCCGCAGCCGAAGGTGACGGCCTCGCCGGGCTTGAGCTCGACGACGTCCTCGCGCAGCACGCCGATGCGGAGCTTCGGGCCCGGCAGGTCCTGCAGGATCGCCACCTGACGGCCGGCCCGGTTGGCGGCGTCGCGCACCCGCCGGGCGGTCTCGGCGTGCTCGTCGGCGGAGCCGTGGGAGAAGTTCAGGCGGGCGACGTCCATCCCCGCCTCCACGAGCCGGACCAGCACCTCGGGATCGCGGGACGCGGGCCCGATGGTGGCGACGATCTTGGTCCGGCGCGGCACGGACTGCGCACGCTAGCCCCGCAACGCCACCCGCCGCGTTGTGGATTCGCCCGCGGCCCGCACCACCAGGCGAAGCGGGCCGACCGTCGCCTGAGCGCGCAGACGCAGCTTCACCCGCGCGTGCGCCGTGGCCGTCCGCACGTGGCACAGCACCCGGCCATCCGCGACGAGCCGAGCGTCGACCCGCGCCGGCCGGGCCAGGCGCACTCTGACGAGCAGGCCGCGGCGCAGCGCCGCCGTGCTGATGGCACGCTGGACCTTCACGGTGGGAGCGAAGCGTCCGCCCTGCTGGCGGGCCACCAGCAGGACAGGCGTGCCGCCCTCGCAGGACACCATCGTCCCCGCCGCGCAGCCGATGCCGACCGTCACGAGCCGGCCCGAGCGCTGCACCGCGCCGGCGATCGCGCGCGCGATCGGGTACCTCGACCAGGTGATCTCGGTGGCGCGCTCGCGCACGCCGGTGGCGCTCAGGCGGGCGGTCGAAAACGCGTACCCGCCGTCGTGGGCGATCTGGCCGACCAGCCACGTCCCGCCGGTCGGATCGGTGAGGACGTCGTTGGCGACGGCCGTGGCGCCGAGCGGGTACAGCCGCGCGCGGACGCGGCCCCCGCCGGGGTTCGCCCGGACCGTCGCCATCGCGGCCCGGCCGTGGGTGTCGGTTGCCGCCCCGGCGGACAGGAAGTCCCCGTCCGGGAGCAGCGTGAGCGCGTTGGCGAACGAGTAGGACGCGCCCACGCGGTGCTCGGCGGCACGCAGGCGGGCGCCGCTCGCCGTGGCCGCGAACTCGGCGAAGCGGTAGGTCGCGGGATCGGCCGAGTCACCCGCGACACCGGCCGCGATCGGCGCCCCCGCCCGGGTGACGCCGAGCGCCAGGCCGTACCCGTAGGCGCCGCGGCCGCCGAGCACGACGCCGCCGGACCCGAAGCCGGGGTCGAGCGCGCCCGTCGCGGTCACGCGCGCAATGGCGATGCGGGGGACGCCGGCCGCGTCGACGGCCTGCCCGGCGACGAAGATGCTGCCGCCGGGCCCGCGCTCGATGTCCCCGATCGAGGCGTAGCGCGACCCCACCGGCAGCAGCACGATCCCGCCGTCGCCGAAGGTCGGGTCCAGGCCGCCGTCGGTGCGGTAGCGGGCGAGCGCGAAGACGTCCCGCCCGCCGCGGCGGGCCACCCCGCCGGTCACGATCCTGCCGTCGCGCTGCACGAGCACGTCGAAGGCCTGCGAGCGGCCGTCCCCCATCGCCGTCGTCACGATGCCGTTGTCGCCGAACTCCGCGTCCAGGCCGCCGTCGGGCGTGAGCCGGGCGATGCGGACGTTCGTGTTGCCGTCCTCGAGGCAAGTGGCGTCCGCGCTTGCCTCGCACAGGTAGCCGGCCACCACGATGCGGTCCTTGGCGTCGATGGCCACCGCCCGGGCGACGAACGGCCCCAGGGCGGGCACGGCGAGCCGCCCGTCCCCCGCGAAGGTCGAATCGAGGTCTCCCGGCACGGCCCCGGCAGGCTGCGCCAGGACGACCGCCGCCAAAGTCGCGAGGACGAGCGCCCGGCCGAGACGTCCTTTTCTCAGCACCGAGCAGGGAAATCTACACGTTCGCGGCGCTGCTGACCACCGGTTCGCCGTCGGCCAGCAGGCGGCCGCCGGTGCGGAGGTCGCAGATCAGGTCCCAGTGGACGGCGCTCTCGTTGATGCCGCCGGTCTCGGGATAGCTGCGGCCGAGCGCGAGGTGGACGGTGCCGCCGATCTTCTCGTCGAGCAGGATCAGGCCGGTGGGCCGGTCGAGGCCGGTGTTGGTGCCGATCCCCAGCTCGCCGAGCCGGCGCGCGCCCGGGTCGGTGTCCAGCGTCTCCTGGAGGTAGGCGTCGCCACGCTCGGCGCGCGCCTCCACGACCTCGCCGTCGCGGAAGGTGAGCTCCACGCCCGCGACGTCCACGCCGCTGGGCGCGCTGGGGATGGTGAAGCGGACCGTCCCGTTGGCCGACGTCTCGTGCGGGCCGGTGAAGACCTCGCCCGAGGGCAGGTTGCGCTTGCCGTCGGAGTTCGACCAGGTGCGCCCGGCCACGTTCAGCGTCAGGTCCGTGCCCGGAGCCTCGATGCGGATCTCCTCCGCCCGCGACAGCGTCTCGATCAGCCGCGCCTGGCGCTCGCGCAGCGCACCCCACGCCGCGATTGGATCGGGGCGGTCGAGGAACAGCGCCCGGCCGACGAGGTCGGCGAACCCGGTCGTTCCCATCCCGGCCTGCTGGGCCAGCGCGGGCGTCGGGAAGAGGGTGACGTTCCAGCGGCGGTGCGCGCCGGCCTCGCGCAGCGGCGCTCGCGCGCGGGTGGCCTTGGCGAGGCGCGCGGGGTCGGTGTCCGCGAGCGCGTTGGTGTTGGTCGGCGCGATGATCCGGATCGTCGCGTCCGTCGTCTGCGCCTCGATCAGCTCGAGGGGGGCGATGCCGTCCAGGACGACGCCCTCGTCGAGGCCGACGCGCAGGAGCGGCCAGGCGCCGCGGGCGAGGATGGCGCGCTGCAGGGCGACGAGCAGCGGCGCCGCGGCGACCGCGCCGTGGACGACGACCTGCTGGCCGGCCTGTGCGTCGAGGCAGTAGCCGGCCAGCAGCTCGGCGTGCCTATCCGCGTCGTAGCTCACCAGGTAGGTGATCCGGTGGAGTATGAGTGACGCATCACGGGGCCGGCAGCTCCGGAAAGTGCTCGGCGAGGTGGGCGCGGAGCTGATCGCGCAGCCAGGCGCGCTCCTCGGCGGTGGCGAAGCGGAAGCGGCCGAGCAGCTCGGACTGCCTGGTCAGCGGCTCGGCGCCGGCGATCGTCCAGCTGATGGCGAGGCGCTCGAAGAGGAACTCGACCCGCCGCGCCCACGCGTCCTCGCGCACGCCGCCGATGTCCAGGTACGCGGCCCGGGTCTTCGGGGTCATCGCCCCGCGCAGCACGATCACGTCGTCCCCCTCCCCGTAGGGGACGTCGGGCGCGCGAAGCTTGTCGGCGGAGCGCTGCCGGCGGCGGGCCATGAGAGAAAGCTAGGGGGGCCCGGCTCGGCCGGCGAGGGCGCCGGCGGTGGGCCTCGCCACCCCCGGCAATACGATCGCCGGCGATGGCCAAGCCGACCCAGCGCGCCGTGGGGCGCGGCGAACGCGTGCTGCCTGGCCTGTGGCGGCTGCGCCTGCCGCTGCCCTGGCCCGGCGTCCCGCACTGCAACGCCTGGGCGGTGGCGGCCGGCGACGGCGTCGTGCTCGTCGACACGGGCGCGCACGAGCCCGGCTCGATGGGGCACCTCGAGCGCGCGCTCGAGCAGGTCGGCCTGCGGGTCGAGCACATCCGCCTCGTCGTCTGCACCCACGCGCACGCCGACCACTGCGGCCAGGCGGCCACCGTCGCCGCGCGGACGGGCTGCCAGGTGTGGATGCACCCGCGCTCGGAGCACCTGTTCTCGACCGCGCAGGACCCGGAGGCGGTGCTGTCGCGGCGGCTCGAGGTCGCGCGCCAGTCCGGCGTCCCGGCCGAGCCGCTCACGCGCTGGGCCGAGGCGCGCCGGGCCGGCGGGTCGCTCGTCGATCTCCCGCTGACCATCGACCGCGAGCTCGTCCCCGGGGTCGAGCTGGAGACCGACCTCGGCGTCTGGCAGGTGCTGGAGACGCCCGGGCACGCGCCCTCGCACGTCTGCCTGCACCAGCCCGACCGCCGCCTGCTGCTGTCGGGCGACCACCTGCTCGGTCGCATTTCGCTGTACTTCGACGTCGGCTGGACGCCCGACCCGGTCGGCGAGTTCCTCGACGGGCTCGAGCGCGTCGACCGCCTCGACGCGCGCCTCGCCCTGTCCGGCCACGGCCGGCCGTTCACCGACGTGCGCGGCCACGTCCAGGCCAACCGCGCGCTGGTCGACTCGCACCTGGCGACGTGCCGCGCGGCCATGGCCGACGGCGAGCACACCGCCTTCGAGCTCGCCCCGCTGGTGTTCGGCGACGCCTTCGGCGAGGCGACCGGCGCGTGGCTGTTCACGGAGACGATCGCGTTCCTCACCCACCTCGAGCGGCGGGGGGAGGCGCGCCGGATCCCGGGCGATCCGGAGCGCTGGGCTTTAGCCTCGTAGCCGTGCGCATCGACGAGCTCTTCACGGCCGGCCGGCCCGTCTTCTCCTTCGAGTTCTTCCCGCCCAAGACGGACGCGGGGGAGCGCAACCTGCTCGACGCGCTGGAGGCGCTGGGCCCGCAGCAGCCCGACTACGTGTCCGTGACCTACGGCGCCGGCGGCTCCACGCGCGACAAGACGATCGACATCGTCAAGCGCATCAAGGGCGACTTCGGGATGGAGGCGATGGCGCACCTCACGTGCGTCAACGCGACGGTCGACGAACTGCGCCACACGCTCGACGAGATGGCCGAGGCCGGCATCGAGAACGTCCTCGCGCTGCGCGGCGACCCGCCGCGGGGCCAGGAACGCTGGACCAAGACCGACGGCGGCTTCGAGTTCTCCACCGAGCTCGTCACCATGCTGGCCGCCGACTACGGCTTCTCGATCGGCGCGGCCGCGTTCCCGGAGACGCACATCCACGCGACCTCGGCCGACGACGACCTGCGCTTCCTCAAGGCCAAGGTCGACGCCGGCGCGCAGTTCCTGATCACCCAGATGTTCTTCGACAACCGCTACTACTTCGACTTCGTCGACCGCGCGCGGGCGATCGGCATCGACGTCCCGATCATCCCGGGGGTCATGCCGATCCTGTCCTCGACCGGCATCAAGCGCATGACCGAGCTGAGCGCCGCCAAGCTCCCCGCGGGCCTGGTCCGCGAGCTCGACGCGCGTGAGGGGGACGACGAGGCCGTCGCCGAGCTCGGCGTCTCCTACGCGACCCTGCAGGCGTCCGACCTGCTCGCCGGCGGCGCACCCGGCATCCACTTCATCACGCTGAACCGCTCCCCCGCCACCCGCGCGATCCTGTCCGCGCTCAAGGTCTTCGAGCCGTAACGCCCGAAGACCACCGCCTAGGCAGCTTCGGGCACACGGTCCCTTCACGCGGACCTTCGCATCGGCGCGAGGTCGCCGAGCGTCTCGCGCTCGCGGGCCTTCCAGACGCGGACGGCGTCGGCAAGCGCGCCGTCGATCTCCTCCTGAGCGACGCGCCGCGCGCCCCGCGCGGCCACCTCGTACATCTGGATCGGCGGACCGAGGTAGACGGCGGCGACCTCGATCGCGTCCGCCACCGCCTTGTAGGCCAGCATCTTGGCCTGCTCCATGCCGAGGTGCCGCGTCCCGAAGTGCGCGACAGAGCGCATCGTGAACGCGGCGAAGATGTCGCCGCTGCCGATCGCCGCGTAGTCGTCGTGCAGCTGATGATCGCTGCCGGTCCGCGGCACCGTGAGGAGGACCGGCCCGCGTTGCGGATCGCACCAGCAGAACAGGCAGGCGAGCTCGGGCGGATCGGATCCGTCGTGGGGGACGAAGTCGCGCACCGCTCGCTGTTGGTGCGGGATGATCGCGGCGGCGAGCCGCCGCCGCATCTGCCCGGGATCGTCCTGGTGGCCGTCGAGCTGCGCGAAGCCCGCTTCCACCGTCTGCTGCAACCCGGCGCTGCCGGCCGCACCCCACGCGATCCGTCCGCCGATGTCGAACAGCTTGCGGACCGGCTGCCGGGTGGGCTGCCCCGCCGCGTCGCAGGTCGCCTGACCGTCGGAGGCCAGCACGATCCCGTCGCGGCAGGCGATGGCGATCACGAGCGTCACCGGCGCCTCCGGAACACCGACCGGGTGGCGTAGTGCGGATACCGGTCGTAGACGTACTCGAGCAGCTCCGAGAAGGACCGGCGATCGACCGTCTCCCGCGCGCCCGCGAGGGCGCCGGCCAGCTGGCGGTCGATTCCGCGGTGCAACCGCTCCGCCCGGTCGCGGCCGGCCGCCGTCGCGCGCAGGCGCGGCCAGTCCGAGCCGGGGACGTCGACGCGTTCCACGAGCTGCGCGCGCTCGAGCTCGCGCGCGTCCCGGTAGATGGCCCGGCTCATCGGCCCGTAGCTGTACGGCTCGAAGACGTAGCGCTCGTCGCGTTCGAGCAGCTCGGTCTGCGCCAGCAGGAACAGTCCCTTCTGCACCCGGACGGGGTCGATCGCGGCGTCCGGCTTCTCGGCCACGAACAGCAGCAACCAGTCGGCGGGGACCATCCCGCGACGCTACGCGCGCGGGCTCAGCGAAATCCAGACCCAGCTGTCACAACTTTGCGACGACTACGCGTCGTCCTTCTCATACGCCCGGCTGATCTCCGTGACCGGCACGCCGATGCCGTCCGCGAGCCGGGTGATCGCCTCCCAACTCGGGTTGCGGGCTCCCCGTTCGATGTCGGAGATGTAGGTCGGATGGAGGCCGGAATTGGCCGACACCTGCTCCTGCGTCAGCCCGCGCGACACCCGGACCACCTTGACCGCCCGCCCCAGCCGGCGCTGCACCGCTGAGCGTTCCGCCATCGCTCCGCAACGCTGGCGGTTCCACTACTCCAACGCCATAGGCGATGAGTGAACGCAGCTGCTCCTCGAGCGACTGCTCAGGACCACTCAACGCGGTGGCGGCTCGATGTCGAGCGCGTGCGCGAGGCCGCCGCTCCAGGCGACGTCGACCTCGTCGTTGCGGCCGTAGGAGCCGATCCCGAAGGCGCCCCAGAACCACTTCCAGAAGCCGAGGCGGCCCTCTTTGACGAGCGGCTTGGTGAAGAGGAGGGCGCCGTCGGCGAGCTCGTAGTCGCGGCCCGGCTCCTGGCGGACGCCGTTGACGAAGACCGTGAAGGGCGGGGTGACGCCCGGGGGGAGCCGGACGCGCCAGCGCTCGCCGGTCACAGCCACCGCACCTCGACGCCGATGCGCGCGTAGGCGCCGCGGGCGCGCGTGTCGAGGGTGAGCAGCGTCTCGCCGTGGGTGAGTGCCTCGAGCGCGACCAGGCCGTCGTAGGTGGCGCCGCCGAACACCGCTACGTCGGCGAGCGTCATGGGGAGCCGGGTGCGGTCGACGTCGGTGAGCGTCAGCGCAGCACCGGGAAAGCGCTCCGCGAACGCCGCCGCCACGTCTCCGGCCGCGATCGCCCGACCGTGGGGGAGGCGAGTGAGGACGGAGTACGACTCGGAGACGACGTGCGCCGGGAGCCGGTCCACCACGTCCAACGCCTCCTTGGCCTCGGCGAACCGAGGGTGCGCGTCGGAGAACGACGCGACGACGACGCTCGTGTCAGCGGTCAGCGACGGCCTCGCTCGACCAGGTCGCGGACGTCCTCGACGGTCAGGGGCGGTGTGCCAGGCGGAGCGCTGAAGTACGGACGACCCTGGTCATCGCGGCGCATGGTCACCTGCGACGGGATGGACACCTCGAGCCGCCCGTCGACGTCCTCGAGCTCGAGCTCAGTGCCCGGCGCGAACCCGAGCTGCTCGCGCAGGCGCTTCGGGACGACGATCCGGCCGGCGGCATCGATGGTCGTCCTCATGGCACGACGATACCACCGCCGTACCACGACGTATCATCATCGATCGTGACCCCGCCGTACGAGATCCGCCGCTCGAACCGCGCCCGTCGCGTCCGGGTGACCGTCCACCCGGACCGCCGGGTGGAGGTCGTGCTGCCCCAGCGGGCGCCGCAGAAGGCGGCGGGCGCGGCGGTGGAGGAGCTCGCGCCATGGATCGAGCGGCGGCTGCGGTCGCTGGACCGGATGGCGACGGAGCTCGAGCGACCGGCGGGGACCGTCCCCTTCCTGGGCACCGACCTGACGCTCGCGCCGCAGCCGGGGCGCAGCCGCGTGCACCGCCGCGGCGACGTCCTGCTCGTCCCGGCGAACGACCCTGGGCCCGCGCTGGAGCGCTGGTACCGCGGCCAGGCCCGGAAGCTGATCGCGGCCAAGCTCGACGCAGCCACGCAACGGGCCGGCGTCACCTACGCCGCCCTGACCATCCGCGGGCAGCGCACGCGCTGGGCGTCCTGCTCGGCGTCCGGCGCGATGTCCTTCAACTGGCGGCTGCTGCTGGCGCCGGAGGCGGTGCTCGACTACGTCGTCGAGCACGAGGTCTGCCACCTCACCCACCTGGATCACTCGAGCCGGTTCTGGGCGCTCATGGCCGCACGCGTGCCCGACCACCGCGAGCACTCGCGGTGGCTGCGCCGCTACGGGGCGACGCTGACGCTCGAGCCCAGCGCGCGCCGCAGCGCCGCGTAGACGCTCTCGCCGCGCTCGGGCTCGAGCAACTGACGGCGGAAGCGGCCCGTGTAGGCCTCGACGGCGCCGTTGCCGCGGATGTCGACGCCGCCCGCCCCGCCCGGACCGCGGACCTCGAGGCGGGCCTGGACCTGGACGACCGGGTCGTAGGTGCGCTTGGCGACCGTGACCGTGTCGCGCCGTGAGCCGCCCGCGATCTCCCGTGCGCGCTGCTCCAGCGCGGCCAGCGCGGCGTCGCCGTCCGCGAACCGCTCACGCTCCACGCGTCCGTTGACGCGAGTCGTGAGTCGCCAGGACACGCGTTTAGGGTAGGCATAAGTCATGACCTTCTCCCGCCTCGCCCTCGCCGGGGCGACAGCTGCGCTCATCGCGCCGGCCGCCGCCTCCGGCGCGACGATCCAGACCGATCTGCCGTGCTACCTGGAGGGGCAGCCGGTGGGGGTCGCCGGGACCGGGTGGGGCCCCGGGACGGCATGGAGCTACCGGGCCGACCAGATCTTCGCCTCCGGGACGGTCGAGCCCACCGGCAACTTCCTCGATTCCTCGCAGACGGCGCCGATCGTCCCCGAGGACACCACGAAGGCGACGACGGTGACCCTGACCGGCCAGCAGGACGGCACCGACGTCGCCTCGACCACCTTCCAGGTCGTCAACCTCAACGTCAAGCTCAAGGACGACAGCGGCAAGCCGACCGGCAAGACCAAGTGGTCCTTCTCGGGCTTCGAGCCGTCCAAGCCCATCTACGTCCACGTGCGCCGCAAGGGCAAGACGTACACCGCCAAGGCCGGCGCGTCCAGCGCCCCGTGCGGGATCCTGACCAAGCGCCTGCGCCGCCTGCCCGCGTGGCCGGCGAAGAAGATCGCCTACGGCAAGTACAAGATCGCGGTCGACAACCGCAAGGCCTACGGCAAGCCCAAGGGCCAGTACAACCAGTTCACGGCCTCCATCACCGTCTTCCCGACCTAGGACTCAGACCGCAGCGGCGACGAGCAGCTCTTCCACGCCCGCCGCCGGCAAGGGGCGGGCGAGGAGGAAGCCCTGCGCGAGCGGACAGCCCTCGTCGGCGAGGAAGCGCCGCTGGGCCTCGGTCTCCACGCCCTCGGCGACGGTGATGCGGCCCAGCGCGTGCGACAGCCGCAGGATCGCGGAGACGAACGCGGACGCCTCGTCGTTGTCGGGCACCTCGCGCAGGAAGGCGCGGTCGATCTTCACGGTCTCCACCGGCATCTCGCGCAGGCGCGAGAGCGAGGAGTAGCCCGAGCCGAAGTCGTCCAGCGCGAGCTTGAGGCCAAGCGCGTGCAGCGCCCGGAGGATGCGCTCGGACTCGGCCGGGTCCTCCATGGTGGCGGACTCGGTGAGCTCGGCGGTGAGGCGGCGCGGGTTCGCGCCCGTGCGCTCGATGTGGGCGGCGACGCGGTCGGCGAAGTCCAGCCGGCGCAGCTGGCGCGGGGACACGTTGAAGGAGATCTGCGGCTCGAGGCCCTTGGCCGCCCAGGCCACCTGCTGCTCACAGACGGCGCTGACGACCCAGTCGCCGATCGCCTCGATCAGCCCGGTCTCCTCGGCGAGGCCGATGAACTCACTGGGCGGGACCATGCCGCGCTCGGGGTCGTACCAGCGCAGCAGCGCCTCGACGCCGATCAGCTCGCCGCGGCAGACGTCGAAGATGGGCTGGTAATGCAGCAGGAACTCGTCGCTGGCGAGCGCGCGGCGCAGGCGCGTCGAGCCCTCCAGGCGTTCGCGGCGATCCCCGGGCTCGGGCCGCTGGTAGACGTACCAGCCGCCGCGGGCGACGGCCTTGGCCCGGAATACCGCAGCGTCGGCCTGCTCGAGCAGGTCCTGCGCGGTGCTGGTGCCGGACTCGCAGACGGCGATGCCCATCGAGCACGCCAGGGAGAACTCCGCGTCGTCGATCCGGAACGGCGCGTCGAGCGCCGCCACGACGCGCTCCGCGGTCTGCTCGGCGGCGGCCTGGGCCGCGTCGGCGTCGAGGTCGGCGAGCAGGAGCAGGTACTCGTCGCCGCCCGGCCGGGCCAGGAGGTCGGTGCTGCGCGTCGTCTCGCTCAGGCGGCCGGCGACGGCGGCCAGGACCCGGTTGCCGGCCACGAAGCCGAGTGAGTCGTTGACGAGGCGGAAGGCGTCGATGTCGATGTGCAGGAGGGCGACGCCGGTGCCGGCGCGCCGGGAGCGGGCCAGCGACAGGGTCAGGTGCTCCTCCAGCAGGGCTCGGTTCGGAAGGCCGGTGAACGGGTCCCGGAAGGCGAGCTCCAGGCCGCGCTCGCGCTCAGCCGCCAGCTCCCGGCGGAGCTCGGCGACTTGCAAACGGGCAGTGTTCAATTCGGCGGCCAACGGCTCTCCCACCCTCACCTCATCGGCGGCGTCCGGGGAGAACGTGAGTCAGGCGGCGAGGTCGAGGACGACCTCGCGTACTCCCCCTGACACCCCGGTCCGCTCAGCGCGGCCGGGGGCGTGCGTGAGCAGCCGGAGGACCGCCCGGTTCTCCCCTGCGACGAGCGCGGAGAACCGGTGGATGCCAACCTCGACGGCAGCGTCGGCCAGCGCCTGCATCAGTCGCGTGCCGAGGCCGAGGCGCTGGTAGTCGTCACCCACGACGATCGCCCACTCGGCCACGTCCTCCCCGGGCAGCCGGACGGCACGGGCGACGGCGACGAGCTGGCGCGTCGCCACCGAGATGGCCACCAGGGCGATGTGATTGACCCCGTCGACCTCGGTCAGGTAGCGCAGCTCAGCGGAGCTGAAGCTCGGCTTCGCCGACAGGAACCGGCGGCGCACCGTCTCCAGCGAGAGTGCCTTCAGGCCCTCTTGCAGGCGCCATTTGTCCTCGGGAGCGATCGCCCGGATGAGCACCTGGTCCCCGTTGGCGAGGCGATGGACGAGCATGATCGTTGCAAAGTACAACGACCCCGCCCGTCCGTGTGTGTCATCGCTCCTCGAGCGGGACGTAGGCGACTTCGCGGCCGCCCGTGTAGACCTGGCGCGGCCGGGCGATCTTGGTCTCCTTGTCGGTGACCATCTCGAGCCACTGGGCGATCCAGCCGGACGTCCGCCCGATGGCGAACATCACCGGGAACATGTCGGTCGGCAGCCGCAGCGCCTCGTACATGAGCCCGGAGTAGAAGTCGACGTTCGGGTAGAGCTTGCGCGACGTGAAGTACTCGTCGTCGAGCGCCTGCTTCTCGAGCTCGACCGCGATCTCGAGCTTGGGGCTCTTGCCCATCACCTCGAGCACGTCGTCGAGGTGCTTCTTGATGATCCGCGCGCGCGGGTCGTAGTTCTTGTAGACGCGGTGGCCGAAGCCCATCAGCCGCTCGTCGCCCTTCTTCACGCCCGCGAGGAAGTCGGGGATGTTCTCGACCGTCTCGATGCGGTTGAGCATCCGCAGCGCCTGCTCGTTGGCCCCGCCGTGCAGCGGCCCGTAGAGCGCGGCGATGCCGGCGGCCACCGACGAGTACGGGTCGACCTGGGTCGAGCCCACGAAGCGGACGGCGCTGGTCGACGCGTTCTGCTCGTGGTCGGCGTGCAGGATGAAGAGGACGTCGAGCGCCTTCTCCAGGCGCGGATCGGGCTCGTACTTGAGCTCGGTCATCTTGTACATCATCGAGAGGAAGTTGCCGGCGTAGGACAGGTCGTTGTCCGGATACACGTACGGCTGGCCCATGCTGTGGCGGTAGGCGAACGCGGCCAGCGTGGGGACCTTGGCCAGCAGGCGGATGACCTGCAGGTTGCGGACGTCCTCGTCCTTGATGTTGGTCGCCTCGGGATAGAACGTCGACAGCGCCCCGGTGCCCGCGAGCAGCATCCCCATCGGGTGCGCGTCGTAGCGGAACCCCTGCATGAAGTCCTTGACGTTCTCGTGAACGAACGTGTGGATCGTGATGTCGTGGACCCACTGGTCGAGCTCGAGCTTGTTCGGCAGCGTGCCGTGGATGAGCAGGTAGGCGACCTCGAGGTAGCTGCTCTTCTCGCACAGCTCCTCGATCGTGTAGCCGCGGTACTCGAGCACGCCCGCGGCGCCGTCGATGTAGGTGATCTCCGAGCGACAGGACGCGGTGTTGGTGAAGGCCGGGTCGTATGCCATCATCCCGAAGTCGTCGTCCTCGACCTTGATCTGGCGCAGGTCCATCGCCTTGATCGTGTCGTCGGTGATCTCGACCTCGTAGGTCTTGCCGGTGCGGTTGTCCGTGATGGACAGCGTGTCTTCAGCCATGCGGCTCCTCGTAGAAGTTCAGTTGGGTCCTGCGGTACCCGTTTTTCAGGCGGTGATGACGGCGGTCGCCATCGCGAGGACGACGAGCAGGGCCGAGATCCCCATGACCCCGCGCGCGGCGCCCTCGCTGGGCGGCCAGTTCTCGTGGCCGCGCATCCCGAAGAAGGAGACCAGGACGGCCCACAGCGCGAGCAGGCCCCCGCAGATGTAGAAGAGGGCGTGCGAGCCCTCGGCAGCGAAGATCACGCGCGGGACCCTACACGCCGTAGCGGCTCTCGGTCGCCGCGATCTGACCCTGGTAGTGCGAGCCCAGCTCGGGCGATCCGTAGGGCCGCTCGGCGGGCCGGTCCAGCGCCATCACCGACAGCTGCGCGATCGGCAGCCCGGCGTAGAGCTTGATGGGGACGCGGGTGAGGTTGTTGAGCTCGAGCGTGAGCGTCCCGCTCCAGCCCGGGTCGACGAAGCCGGCGGTGGCGTGGACGATCAGCCCCAGGCGCCCGAGCGACGACTTCCCCTCCACGCGCGCGACCAGGTCGTCGGGCAGTTCGACGCGCTCGAGCGTGCGGCCCAGGCAGAACTCGCCGGGGTGGATGACGAACGGCTCGTCGGGCCCGATCGTCACCTCGTCGGTGAGGTTGGGCGGCATGTCGCGCAGGTCGATGGCGGTGACCTTGTGGTTGGAGAAGACCCGGAACGAGTCCCCCAGCCGCAGGTCGATCGACGCCGGCTGCACCATCTCGGGGTCCCACGGCTCCACGACCAGCCGCCCCTCCTCGACGAGGCGGCGCAGGGTGCCGTCAGAGATCGCGGAGTGGACGTCCACGCGCGGCAGTCTGCCACGCGGGCCGGACCCGCGGCGGGGCGGGCGGTGCGGTGGCGCCGCCGTGGGGACCGCGGGGACGGCGGCCGCGCGGCAGGCGGCGCGACCGGTGGTGCGGGTCGGGCGCGATGCGGACCGGCTCGAGCGGCGCAGGGTCCTCGTCCTGCTTGACGGCCCACCACACGATGCAGAAGAGCCCGATGATCGGGATCTTCAGGATGAACATCAGCCACACGAAGCCCCAACCCATGGCGCTGAAGGCTAGACGTCGAGGCGAGTGATCTCAACGAGGGCGCGCACGCGCTCTTCGACCTCGTCCATCGTCAGCGTCTGCAGGCGCTCGGTCCCGAAGGCCTCGACGTTGAAGGAGGCCAGCGCGGTGCCGTAGGCGAGGGCGGCGCGCAGGTTGGCGTCCCCGTTGGCGGCGACGTAGCCGACGAAGCCGCCGGCGAAGGTGTCGCCGGCGCCCGTCGGGTCGACCACGTCGGGCGTGGGGAAGGCGGGCAGGCCGAAGACCTCGTCGCGCGTGAACATGGTCACGCCGTACTCGCCCTGCTTGGCGATGACGACCTCCGGACCGAGGTCGAGGACGGCGCGGGCGGCGCGGACGAGGTTGGGCTCGTCGGCGAACTGCTTGATCTCCCCGTCGTTGAGCAGGACGCAGTTCACGGTCTGGATGGCGCGCACGAGGTCGTCGCGGGCGATGTCGATCCACAGGTCCATCGAGTCCAGCGCGACGAAGCGCGCCGCCTGGCACTGCTCGCGGACCGCGCTCTGCAGCGCCGGCACGATGTTCGCCAGGAAGAGGACGTCGGCGCCGGCGGACTCGGCGCTCAGCTTCGGTTCGAAGGTCTCGAAGACATTGAGGTCGGTCTGCAGCGTGTGGCGGACATTGACGTCGCGCTCGTAGCGGCCGGACCAGAAGAACGTCTTGCCGCCGGGGATCTGCTCGATGTCGTCGGTGTTGACGCCGCGGTCGCGCATGACGGCGAACTCGGCGTCCCCGAAGTCGTCGCCCACCGGACCGACCACGCGCGTGTCGGCGAAGAAGGAGGACGCCAGCGAGAAGTGGGTGGCGGACCCGCCCAGCATCTTGTCGCGCGACCCCGTCTCCGTCTCGACGGCGTCGAACGCGATGGACCCGACCACGGTGACGGTGCTCATGGGCGGCGAGGCTAGCTACGGCGCCCGCGCTCGCGGGCGCGCTGCGCCTCGTCGGCGTCCCAGCCCTCCGACCAGACGCCGGCGGCCGAGGCCCGGCGGCGCGGCTCGGGCTCCGGCGCGGGTGCGGGCTCCGGGGCGGGCGGCGGTGTCTTCGGGGACCGGAACAGGTAGCCCAGCAGCCCGGCGAAGAGGGCGATCAGCACCAGGATCCCGACGGCCCCGAGCGGGTTCGGATGGCTGGCGAAGTCCCCGACCGCGAAGGCGACGGTGGCCAGGGCGACGAAGGCGGCGACGGTCCGGGCGGTGCGCACGTCCGTCAGCCTAAAGTCCCTGGGCAGAACTCAATGACACAAAGCTTCCAGGACCTCGGCCTTTCCGAGGACATCCTCTCCGCCGTCGCCGACGTCGGCTACGACGCGCCGAGCCCCATCCAGGAGCAGGCGATCCCGCATCTCCTCCAGGGCCACGACGTCATCGGCCAGGCGCAGACCGGCACCGGCAAGACCGCCGCCTTTGGCCTGCCCATGGTCCAGTTCGTGGACCCGACCGAGGAGGACGTCCAGGCACTCGTCCTCACCCCGACGCGCGAGCTCTGCATCCAGGTCACCCAGGCGCTGCGCTCCTTCGCCAAGCGCAAGGGCATCGAGCCCGTGGCCGTCTTCGGCGGCGCGCCCATCCGCGACCAGCAGGCGCGCCTGAAGACCGGCGGGCAGATCGTCGTCGGCACGGTCGGCCGCGTGCTGGACCTCATCAGCCGCCACTCGCTGGTGCTGCACTCGTGCCGCTACGTCGTCCTCGACGAGGCCGACGAGATGCTCGACCTCGGCTTCCTCGAGGACGTCGAGAAGATCCTCAGCCTGTGCCCCGGCGGGCGCCAGACGGCGCTGTTCTCGGCGACGATGCCGCCGCCGATCGCGCGCCTGGCCGACAAGTACCTCTACGACCCGATCACGGTCAAGGTCAAGGCGGCGACGCTGACCATCGACACCGTCGAGCAGTTCTACGTGGAGACGTCGGGCAAGGACAAGAACGAGACGCTCGCGCGGGTGCTCGCCTCCGAGCGCCCCAAGCAGGCGATCGTCTTCTGCCGCACGAAGATCCGCTGCGACCAGCTCTACCGGACGCTGCGCGACAAGGGGATGAACGTCAAGGCGCTGCACGGGGACATGTCCCAGGGCGCGCGCGACGGCGTGATGATCTCCTTCAAGGACGAGCGGGTCACGATCCTGGTGGCCACCGACGTCGCCGCCCGCGGCCTGGACATCTCGACCGTCACCCACATCGTCAACTTCGACGTCCCGAACTCGCCGGACACCTACGTGCACCGCATCGGCCGCACGGGCCGCGTCGGGCGCGAGGGCCGCGCCATCACCTTCATCGAGCCCAAGCAGATGAAGGACCTCGAGGCGATCGAGGCGCACGCCAACACCAAGATCGCCAAGTGGGAGGAGGGCGCGAAGGTCAAGCCGGAGCCGATCTCCGAGCGCCGCCCGCGCCGGCACTCCGTCAAGCCGACCGACGTCGAGCCGACGCCGTCCGCCAACGGGACCACCTACCGGGCGCTGATCGCCGGCTCGGGCCGGGCCGACGGGCTCAGCGAGGGGGACCTCGTCGCCGCGGTCCACAAGGCCGGCGTCGACGGCGCGCGCATCCGCAACGTCCGGCTGCTCGAGCGCTTCGCGCTGCTCGAGGTCCCCGAGGGCGACGTCGAGCGCGTGCTCGCGTCCGGCAACGGCCTCCGGTTCGAGGCGGCGCGCGTCTGAGCTTTGCTCGCCGTGAGCCCTCGGCGGTGCTGTTCGCCGCCCAGCTCCTCGGTGTCCTGCTGTACCCGCTGATGGAGGGCTCGGACGTGGGCCCGGGCCCTGGGTCGTGCCGAGATTGGTCGGCCTGACCGTCATGCGTCCTCGCGACTAGCTTCCTTGCCCATGTCCGCAGCCACCATCACCACCAACCACGGCGACATCAAGATCGAGCTCTTCGACGACGACGCGCCCAAGACGGTCGAGAACTTCAAGAAGCTCGCCAAGGACGGCTTCTACGACAACCTCGTCTTCCACCGTGTCATCCGCGACTTCATGATCCAGGGCGGGTGCCCGCACGGGACCGGCACCGGCGATCCGGGGTACAAGTTCGAGGACGAGTTCAACGCGCACAAGGTCGTCCGCGGCGCGCTGGCCATGGCCAACGCCGGCCCGAACACCAACG
>CAXTBB010000042.1:0-35598 GCA_964242305.1 uncultured Solirubrobacteraceae bacterium | reverse complement strand
CGCCGGCGCGGATGCGCGCCAGCAACCCGGCGTCGTGGACCTTGGCCAGGTCGTCCCAGGACGCGGGCGCCGCCTCGCGGAACTCCGACACCACGCCGACCAGCCGCGCGCGCAGCAGCGCGTACTTGCCGGCCGGGAAGCGGTGGCCCTCGGGCAGCGGATAGGTGAAGCGATCGTGGGTCCAGACGCGCATAGGCTCAACCGACACATGGCGCTCCCGAAACCTGACCAGAACACCACCGTTGTCGTGACCGGGGCATCCTCGGGCATCGGCGCCGAGCTTGCCCGGGAGCTGGCGCGCCGGGGCTACGCCGTGACGCTGGTGGCGCGCCGGCGAGACCGCCTCGAGGACCTCGCGCAGGAGATCGGCAACCGGGCCACCGTCGTCCCCGCCGACCTGGCCAGCCGCGAGGGCCGCGCCGAGCTGCTCGCCCAGCTCGACCTGCGCACCGTGGTCGGCCTGTGCAACAACGCCGGCTACGGCAACTCCGGGCGGTTCACGAAGACCGACCTGGACAAGGAGCAGGCGATGATCGAGCTCAACTGCACCGCCCTGCACCACCTGATGCTCGCCTTCCTGCCCGGCTTCGTCTCCGCGGGCGCGGGCGCGGTGCTCAACGTCGCGTCGCTGGCGGGCGTGCAGCCGCTGCCGTTCATGGCCACCTACGCGGCCACGAAGGCGTTCGTGTCCTCGCTCTCGGAGGCCGTCCACACCGAGCTGAGCGGGACAGGCGTGTCGGTCACGGCGCTGCTGCCCGGCCCGGTCCACACCGAGTTCGAGGACGTCGCCGGCGTCACGGACGGCATGGCGCCCGAGGTCGCCTACGTGGATGCGGACGAGGTCGCGCGCCAGGCCGTCGATGCGATGGCCAAGGGCCGCCGCACCGTCGTCCCCAGCCTGAAGTGGAAGGCGGCGGCGCTCGGCGGCCGGTTCGCCCCGCGCACACTCGCCCTCCCCCTCATGAAGCGCGCCTTCTAGAGCGAGCCGGCCGTCGTCGCCTGCTTGAACAGCTCGTCGGCGACACGGTCGGCGGCGCCGGCGGTCCCGCCGAGCAGGCGCCGCGACAGCTGCGCCTTGCGGAAGTACAGCGGCGCGTCGTGCTCGAACGTCGCGCCGATCCCGCCGTGCACCGAGATCTGGATGCGGGAGGACTCCTCGAGCGCCTTGCCCGCCTTCAGGCGGAACGCGGACGCCGCCAGCGCGAACTCCTCCGGCTTGTCCGAGCCGGCCCAGCCCGCGTACATCATCAGCGAGCGTCCGTTGTCGAGCAGCCGCAGGATCTCCACGAGCTGGTGCTTCATCGCCTGGTAGGACCCGATCGCGCGGCCGAAGGTGAAGCGCTCCTTCGCGTAGGCGACTGAGACCTCCAGCGCGGTCTCGACTGCGCCCAGGGACTCGGCGGCGAGCAGCGCCGACTGCAGGTGCCAGGCGTTGGCGACAAGCTCCGCGTCGACGTCCAGCGGCGTGCCCTCCCCGCTGACCGAGACGTGACCGAGCGACCGCGTCGCGTCGTAGCGGACGACCGCTTCGACGGAGGCGGACTCGTGCAGCGCGGCGGTGCCGTCGGCGCCCACGACCACGTAGACGTCGGCGCCCGGCGCGTCCGGGACCCAGGATCCGCCGGAGCCGTCCGCCGCCTCGCGAACGGAGCCGGACGCGGCGGCCACGGTCCAGCGCGGCTCGACGGACGACGGCGGCGCCGCGCCCACGAAGCACGCCCGCTTCGCGCCCGCGGCCAGCTCGGAGAGCAGCAGGGTGTCGGCACCCGCCCGATCGAGCAGATACGTGGCCGGCAGATGCCCGAGCAGCGGCACGGACGCCAGCACGCGACCCAGCTCGACCATGACGAGCATCGCGTCGATCGGCTCGAGCCCGGCGCCTTCGTTGGCCTCGGAGATCAGCAGCCCCGGCCAGCCCGCCTCGCACGCCGCCGCCCACAGGTCGGGCAGCTCCGACCCCTCCAGCGCGTCGCGCGCCGCCTCGACCGTCTTCACACGCCCCAAAGCACCGCGCGCCGCCTCCTGGAGGAACTCCTGCTCCTCGGTCAGGGAGAAGTTCACGAGGCCACCCCGGTCTCGCTTCGCTCGCCACCGCGGTCGGCTTCGCCGACGCTCCTCTTCTCGCGGGCGCGGAGCTCCTTGAACGGGATGCCCTTGTCCAGCCGTGGCTCGGGCGGCAGGCCGAGCACCCGCTCGCCGACCATGTTGCGCAGGATCTCCTCCGTCCCACCGGCGGACTTCAGGCCCGGCAGGTCGGCGATCAGCTTGCCCCACGCGCCCGCCTCCAGGGACAGCGCGTCGGGACCGAGCGTGTCGGCGAGCAGCTCGCCCGCCTCGATCGCCGCCTTGATCGTGGTCACCTTGGCCAGGCCGCCCTCCGGACCGGGGATGCGACCCTGCTGCAGCGTGGTCAGCATCCGGTAGCCGGTGAAGCGCAGGGCCAGGAAGTCCGCGGCCAGCTCGCCGAAGCGGTGCCGGACCTCGGGGTCCTCGGCCGCGCCGGGCGCCGCCAGCAGCGCGCCCGCGAAGCGGTCCGAGCGCCAGCCGAAGCCCTCGCCCCCGAGCCCGATCGTCACGCGCTCGAACATCAGCGTCGTCAGCGCGACGCCCCAGCCGCCGTCGATCGGCCCGACCACCGCGTCCTCGTCGACCCGCACGTCGTCCAGGAAGACCTCGTTGAAGTGCGCGTCCCCGCTGATCTGCCGCAGCGGGCGCACCGTGACCCCGGCGGCGTCCATCGGCACGATGAACATCGTCAGGCCCTTGTGCTTGGGGACGTCGGCGTCCGTGCGCGCGAGCAGCAGCCCGTACTGCGCGAACTGCGCGTTGGTCGTCCACACCTTCTGGCCGTTGAGCACCCACGCGTCACCATCGCGCCGAGCGCGCGTCTGCACCGCCGCGAGGTCAGAGCCCGCGGCCGGCTCGGAGAACAGCTGGCACCACACCTCGTCCCCGCGCAACATGGGAAGCAGGTAGCGCTCCTTCTGCTCCTCGGCGCCGTGGGCGATGATGGTCGGGCCGAGCATGCCGACGCCGATGACGTCGAGGATGCCGGGGACGCCGGCGGCGGCGATCTCCTGGTTGGTGACGACCTGGTGCAGCGGGCCGAGGCCCTGGCCGCCGAACTCGGCCGGCCAGGTGGTGCCGTTCAGGCCGCCCTCGGTGAGGCGCGCCTGCCAGGCCCGGCGGGCGCTGATCTCGTCGCCGTCGTCCACCTGCGACGCCCCCGCGTTGACCGGCGCCTCGCCCTTGTGCTCCTCCAGCCAGCTCCGGACCTTGGCCCGATGGTCGGCCAGCTCCGGGGTGTCGTTCAGATCCATAGTTGCGAAATCTAGGGGTGGCGAGGCCAAATCGTCCGAGCCCGGGCCGGCCGAGCCGGGCCCCCGAGCGTTTTCTACTCGTACACGACCATGTCCGGTGCTGGGCGCAACCGCAGCACCTGGCGGGGGGTCATCAGGCCGGTGTCCTCCACGTAGAAGAGCTTGAAGCCGTTGAAGGCGAAGGGGACCAGCTTGGAGAACTCGCGATACTTGGCGGTCTTGACCGCGCGCGTGCCGAAGCCGTCGACGTTGAGCACGGTGGCGACGTGCGCGAACGGCCGCAGCAGGCTGCGCCGCCGGATCATCCCCTCCGTGAACTGATGGACGACGAGCAGCTTCTGGGGGAGGTTCGCCTTCGCGGTCAGCCGGTCCAGCCAGGCGGTGACCTGCACGACCTCGCTGCCGTCGACCGACCCGATCACCTTGCCCGGTAGCTCGCCCGGCCCGACGTGCCACTCGGGATCGAGCGCCAGGGACACGTCCGGCTGGCGCAGCCAGCGCGCGTAGCGCTTGGCCTCGGACAGGAACGACGCCCGGCCCGGCTGGAGGTCGAGGATGAGGATCGCGCCGACCGACCGTGCCGCCCGCAGGTAGCGGCGGATGGTCCGGTTGGGCGTCAGCGAACGGTACTTGCCGTCGTCGCCGGGCGCGTAGGTGGCAACCGTCGCCAGCAGTTCCATGGCGGGGAGGACGGGGCGGCGCTTGGTCGCGTACGACGACGCCACGCGCTTGAGCTTGCGCGCCGCGCCGGCCGGCGACCCGATCCCGAGCACCCCCAGCCCGGTGTCCTGCGGGTTCCCGTAGAACGCCACCACGCGGCGCTTGGGCGCGTGGAAGATCGTGCGCCCGCCGCCGGGCAGCTCGGGCGGCGTGGCGGTGGGCTTGGCCTTCGCCGCCGGCTTCCCGGAGGACCCGCCACAGCCCGCGCACGCGAGCACGACGAGGAGGACGCTCGCGCGTTTCACCCCGTTATGTCTATCTCAATGCGGATCGGAAGCCGATGTCGAGCAGCTTGCGCGACTGCCGTTCGATGTCCGGCGAGTCGAGCAGGACGACCCCGAGCTTGACCGCCCCACGGGTCGCCGTGGCCACGAAGCACGGCCCGGCGGCGTCCGTGTAGCCCGTCTTGACGCCCGTCACGCCGGGGTAGTCCTCATACAGCAGCGGGTTGTGGTTGTAGAGGAAGAGCTTGTGCCCCTTGATGGGGAACCGGAGCACCTTCGAGCGGCTCCCGACGATCTTGGCCAGCCGCGGCCGGCGCAGGACGGCGCGGGCGATGGCGGCCAGGTCGGCGGCGCACGAGTGGTTGCCGGCGTCCTCGAGCCCGCTCGGCGTCGCGAAGTGCGAGCAGCGCAACCCGAGCGTGGCGGCGTACGCGTTCATGCGCCGCACGAAGGCCGGGATCGTGCCCGCCGCCCCCTGGGCGAGCACGCGCGCGGCGTCGTTGCCCGAGGGCAGCAGCAGCCCGTACAGCAGCGTCCGAACGTCCAGGCGCATGCCCTTCTTCATCAGCCCGACCTCCGAGCCGGTCGTGTCCAGCGCGTGCTTGGTGACCAGGATGCGCGTCCCCGGCGGGACCCGGTTGTCGACCACGAGCGCGGTCATCATCTTGGTCAGGGACGCGATCGGCCGCCGCGCCGTCGGCCGCCGCCGCCACAGCACACGGCCCGTGTCGACGTCGAACAGCAGCCCGGCGGAGGGCGGGTGGCGGAAGCGGGGGTCGACCGTGTCGCGCGGATCGTCGAGCCGGACCGCCAGTGGGGACGGCGCCGTGCCGAGGTCGAGCGCCGCCCCAACTCGATCCCGCCCACCCGATGCGGTGGGCGCCTTCGCCGCCGGCGGCGTCGCGCCACCCCCGCCGCAGCCGGCCAGCAGGCAGAGCGCTACCAACCACGCTCGCCTCACCGCGGCCCGCCGCGCCGCTCGTTCAGAGCTCCGAAGATCCCGATCCCGAGAATGGTGACGAAGACCAAGGACATGAACACCAGCACGTCCGGTCCCTCCGTGAAGAGCACGTAGAGCGTCAGCCCCGTCAGGACCGCCCACAGGACGAAGGCGAGCGCGGTGATGACCTGGCGCGCGTTCACCGCTTGCCCGCCCAGGCCCGGATCGTCGCCAGCCCGAAGACGAACCCGCCGATGTGGGCGAAGTAGGCCACGCCGCCCGCGTCACCGGCCCCGGGATCGACGAAGCCCAGGTAGCCGAACGCGATCTGCTGCACGAACCAGAAGCCAAGCACGATCAGGGCGGGAATGGGGAGGACGATGAAGACGACGAAGGTCCACACCCTCGCTCGCGGATACAGGACCAGGTAGCCGCCTAGCACCGCGGCGATGGCGCCCGACGCGCCGATGGTGGGGACGGCCGAGTTGGGGTCCACGGCGACCTGGAGCGCCAGCGCCGCGATCCCGCCGAGCAGGTAGAAGGCGACGAACTTCGCCCGCCCGAGCGCGTCCTCGATGTTGTTGCCGAACACCCACAGGAAGAGCATGTTCCCGCCCAGGTGCAGCAGTCCGCCGTGCATGAACATGGCCGTGAACGGGGTGATCCAGCGCGACGGCGCGGCGCCGCCGCAGGCGCCGAGCTCGAACGCCGGATGCGTGTACTCGCGCGGCACGGCGGCGTACTCGCCGAGGTTGCACAGGTAGGCCCGCGAGCTGGGGTCGCCGAAGGAGAGCGTCCCGTGCTGGAAGAGGAAGTAGGCCAGGACGTTGACGGCGATCAGCGTCACCGTGACGGCGGGGAACGTCCGCGTCGGGTTGCGGTCCTTGAGCGGGATCAACTGATCGCAAGCGGACCGACGCCGGGCCGGTCCTGGACCACGTGCTCGTCAGCGTGATACGAGGACCGCACGAGCGGGCCGGCGGCGACGTGGTCGAAGCCCATCGCCTCCGCCTCGACGCGCAAGGCGTCGAACTCGTCCGGGTGCCAGTAGCGCACGACGGGGAGGTGGCGCTCGGTGGGGCGCAGGTACTGGCCGACGGTGATGATGGAGACGTGCTGCTCGCGCAGGCGGCCGAGCGCGTCCACCATCTCGTCGAAGGACTCCCCGAGCCCGACCATGAAGCCGGACTTCGTGGCCGTCGCGCCGAGCAGGTGGGCGTTGCGCAGCACCCGCAGCGAGCGCTCCCAGGTCGACCCGCGGCGGGCGACCGGATACAGCCGCGGCGCGACCTCGACGTTGTGGTTGAAGACGTCGGGCGCCTCCGCGATGACCCGCGCGAGCGGAACCTCCTCGCCGCGGAAGTCCGGCGTCAGGACCTCGACCTTGCAGTCGGGCGCCTGCCGGCGGATCTGGCGGATGGTGGCCGCCCACACGCCGGCGCCGAGGTCGGGCAGGTCGTCGCGGTCGACGCTGGTCACGACCGCGTGGCGCAGGCCCATCCGGGCGACGGAGCGCGCGACCCGGGCCGGCTCGAGCGGGTCGTGCCAGGTCGGCTTGCCCGTCTTGACGTTGCAGAACCCGCAGCGGCGCGTGCAGGTGTCGCCGAGGATCATGAAGGTGGCGGTGCCGCGCTCCCAGCAGTCCCCGATGTTCGGGCAGGCCGCCTCCTGGCAGACGGTGTGCAGGTCCTCGTCGGCGATGTCCTTGCGCAGCGCGCGGTAGCGATCGCCGCCGGGCGCGGGGACCTTGAACCAGGCCGGCTTGCGCGAGCGGAACGGGAGGACGTCGGCTCCGATGACCTCGAGCACGTTCCCGCCGCCGGGGTTGGAGCGCGACCGCGTGCTCATACGAGCGAGGGTACGAGCCGATCCGAGATCGCCTGCGCCACCGCCGGCAGCGTCCCCGTCCGCCCGGTCTCCCGGCACACGGAGGTCATCCGCGTGTCCGGCAGCCCGCAGGCGACCGCCCACTCGAACGGTTGGAGGTCGTTGTCGACGTTGACCGCGAAGCCGTGCATGCTCACCCCGCGGGAGACGTGGATGCCGATCGCGGCGATCTTGCGCTCCCCGACCCACACGCCGGCGTGCGGGTGGGTGGGTCCGTGTTCACCCTCGATCCCCTGCTCGGCCAGCGCGGCCTTGATGGCCGTCTCGATCGCGCAGACGTGATCGGGGACGGACGCGATGCGGACGATCGGGTAGCCGACCAGCTGCCCCGGCCCGTGGTAGGTGAGCTTGCCGCCGCGGTCCGTGCGGACGATGTCGATGCCCTGGGCCCGGTACCACGCCTCGCCCATCGGCAGGTCGCTCGGCTCCGAGCGGCGGCCGAGCGTGTAGACGGCGGGGTGCTCGAGCAGCAGCAGCACGCCGTCGGACTCGCCCGCCTGCACCTTCGCGCGCTCGGCGAGCTGCAGGGCGACGGCGTCCTCGTATCCGACGAGTCCGAGCTGGCGGATCTCCACAACCCCCAAGGGTACGCTGGCCATCATGGCTCGCCTGCGGTGGCGTCTGCGCGGCGCGACGATGTGGCCGGCCTTCATCGCCGCCACACTGGTCGAGACGGTGCTGTGGCACTGGCTGCCGGCGGCGGGCGACGGGCCCGACTACCTCCTGGGCGCGTTCCTGATCGCGATGGCGCTGAACCTGATCGCCGTCGCCGTGGTGGCGCCCGCGGTCGGCTTCGGCTGGCGCCACTACCGCCGTCCCGACCTCCCGCGCGCGATCGCCACCGACCAGGCCGGGACCGTCCTCATCTCCGTCCTGCTGGTCGCCACGATCGCCGTCGGCGTCGTGCACCGGCAGGCCCTGCAGGCCGACGACCGCGACCGCTCGGCCGCCTACGTGGCCACCTCGACCTACGTCCACAATCAGGACCCGGCGTTCGCGGGCCGGCTGGCGAGCATGGACGCGATCGAGGTCGAGCACGGCGTGTGGCGGGCCTGCGTCCCCTCACGGCGCACCGGGCGCGCGCTGTGCCTGTTCGTCAACGTCGAGCAGTCACCCGCCGGGGTGACCAGGGACCCGGACCAGACGCCGAACGCCCTGTGGCGGCGCTGACCTGCACGTCTGAGACACCTATTGGATGTATTAGACGTGCAGGCTGGAGAGAAACCGCTCCGCGTCCCACGGCGTGGTGGCCCGGCCGTCCGCGATGAGGGTGAGGCCGGCGCGGCCGACACCAAGACCGCCGCTCTGGCGTGGCAGCAGCGGCGGCGTCAGCCAGTCCAGCTCCAGATCGAGACCCCAGACCGTGAACGTGGCCCCGGTCGTCTCCGCCGCGGTGAAGGACGACGGATCGCGAGCCGCCAGCGCCTCGTAGCACCCGAGGACCGGGAAGACAGGCCCCGGCAACGCGACGGCCACCACCGGCGACTCCACGGCCACCGCCGTCCCGTCGCGCCAGACCGCACTCCCCTCCGTCAATGCCGTTCCCACGCGTCGCAGGAGATCGAGCGAATCGACGGGCGCCCACGCGCGCGCCGCGGTGAAGGAGGGCATCGTCGCCGCCGCCTCGGACACGCGGCGGGCCAGGGTCTCGGTCAGGCGGTCGCTCAAGGAGCGGAAGCTACTGCGACCCGCCCGGCGCCCTCGCGCTTGGCGGCGTACATCGCCGCGTCGGCGCGCCGCAGCAGCGCCGCGCCGTCCTCCACCCGCGGGTCGGCGACCGCGATGCCGACGGCGGCGCTCAGCCGCGCCGCGCCCGCGTCGGTGTCGTAGGGCTCGGCCAGCGCCGCGGCCAGGCGCCGGGCCAGGCCGACACCGCCGTCGCTGGAGGACACGCTCTCGCACAGCACCGTGAACTCGTCGCCGCCGAGCCGGGCGACCGTGTCCGCCCCGCGCAGCTCGTGCTCGAGCCGGCGCGCCACCTCGACCAGCACGGCGTCCCCGGCCAGGTGGCCGAGCGTGTCGTTGACGGGCTTGAAGCCGTCGAGGTCGATGAACATGACCACGAGCCTGGGGGCCTTGCGCCCGCGCGTGGGCGCACGTGCCGCGCGGGCCAGCGCCTGCTCGAGGCGGTCGGCGAACAGCACGCGGTTGGGCAGCCCGGTCAGCGGGTCCGACAGCGCCAGCCGGGCCAGCCGCCGCTCGGAGCGCTGGCGCTCGACCGCGTAGCGCATCGCCTTGGTCAGCGAGGGGCCGTCGACGTCGTCCTTGACCAGGTAGTCCTGCGCGCCCGCCTGCACGGCCTCCAGCGCGATCTGCTTGTCGTTGTTGCCCGACAGGACGACGACCGGGATGTCGGGCGCGGCGGCGCGCAGCCGGCGCACTCCGTCGATCCCGAACGAGTCGGGCAGCGACAGGTCGAGCAGGACGAGGTCGGCGAGGCCGCGGCTGACCGGCTCGATGGCCTCCTCCAGCCGCGGGCAGCTGGCCAGCACGGCTGCCTCGTCGGCGTCGCGCAGCATCTCGGCGACCAGCCGGCGGTCGCCGGGATCGTCTTCGACGAGCAGGACGCGGACCGCGTCGTGGGCGCCGGCCAGCTCGTCGAGGATCGAACCCCAGCTCACGCGGCCGGCCCCGCCGGGAGGTCGATGCGGAAGCGCGCGCCCCCGCCCGGTCGGCTCTCGGCCCAGATGCGGCCCTGGTGCGCCTCGATGACCTTGCGGCTGATGGCCAGGCCGACGCCGGTGCCGGGGAACTCGTCGCGGGTGTGCAGCCGCTGGAACATGAGGAACAGGCGCTCGGCCTGGGTGTCGTCGAACCCGATGCCATCGTCGGAGACGGCCAGCGCCCAACCGCCGTCGGGCAGCGGCGCGGAGGTGACCTCGACCACCGGCGGGTGGCCGGGCTCGACGAACTTCAGCGCGTTGGAGAGCAGGTTCTGGAAGACCTGGCCGAGCTGGCCCGGGTCGCCCATCACGACCGGGAGGCCGGTGGCCAGCAGCGTCGGCGCCGGTCCGTCGCGCTCGGCGGTGAGGGTGCGCCAGATGTCCTCGACGAGCGCCTGCAACGCGACCGGCTCGCAGTCGAACCCCTCCCGCCCGAGGCGCGAGTACATGAGCAGGTCGTCGATGAGCTCGCGCATGCGGGCCGCGCCGTCGAGCGCGAACGCGACGAACTGCTGCGCGTCCTCGTCGAGCGCGTCGCCGTGCCGGCGCTGGAGCAGCCGCAGGTAGCCGCTGATCATGCGCAGCGGCTCGGAGAGGTCGTGGCCGGCCACGTAGGCGTACTGCTCGAGCTCGGCGTTGGAGCGCTCGAGCTCCTGCGCGTGCTCGGCCAGCGCGCGCTCGGTGGCGCGCTGGTCGGTGATGTCGCGCCCCTTGACCAGGCCGCCGCTGACGTGGCCGTCCGCGTCGACCATCGGGATCACCCGGATCCACCAGATGACGCCGTTGCAGCCGGCGAACTCGAACTGCGTCGGCTCTCCGCCCAGGGCCGTGCGCAGGTGCGGCTCGACCGCCGCGAATCGCTCCGGGCTCAGAACCTCGTCCAGGGGCCGGCCGATCACGGTCGACGGCGACATCGGCAGGCGCGCAACGGCGCCCCCCTCCACGCTCAGCATCCGCAGCCGCTCGTCGAAGGTGACCACCAGGACGTCGGGGAGGATGTCGACAAGTGCCTTGTAGCGCGCTTCCGGGCGCAGCACGGTCTGCAGGCGCAGCACGCCGGATTCGGTCAACGCAGCGGTTTCGGGCGGGGTGACGGGCATCGGTGGCGGGCCGCGGAGTCCGTTCCTCGGCTTTGGTCGGATCGGCACATGGGGTCCGGACCTGAAACGTGCCTGGACGCTTTCACGATTGGTCGTAGATCGCCCATTTGTCTAGGAAGCTCCGGTCGTCTAATTGCGAAAGGTCTGCGCGCAGCGCCTTGGCCAATTTGCGCGTCTGGTCGGGGCGGACGTCCCAGAACAGCGCGATCTCTCCGGTGTCGATCTCCAGCACCTCGATCATGGCGCGGCTGACCCGCAGCTCGTAGACCCGGTTGGCCTTCACGACACGAGCTCGACCCGGCCGTCGCGGTGCACCACGGAGGGGACGTCGAGCACGCCGAGGCCCGCGGCCTCCTCGTTGGCGACACGGAGCCGCTGCGCCGTCCCCTTCAGCTCGGCGCCCTTGACCAGCGCAGCGGGGTGGATCTCGGCGGCGGCGCCGGCCAGGAACACCGTCTCACGATCGGCCAGGTCGCGGCCGGCGTTGAAGGACTGGCGGAACGCGGCCAAGCTGAAGGCGACGACCTTGCCGATCTGCTTCGCGTAGGTGGCCGCGAGCATGGCGAAGCGGGTGTCCTCGAACGGGAACTGCGCGGGGCGCCGCGCGGCCAGCAACCCGTACGCCCGCGCGCGCCGGCCGATGTCCTCCAGGTGCGCGTCGGCCTCCGCCGCGCAGCGGAACGGCCCGACGTCGCCGGCGGCCAGGCCGGCCAGCTCCACGGGGACGAACTCGGGGACCTCGCCGAGCAGCTGCACGACGCGCTCGGCGGCCAGCCACGCCGTCGGGGAGCGCAGGTCGTAGTAGAAGTGGGGGTGCTCGAGGGCCACCCCTGCCAGTATCGCGTCCGTGCGGCGAACCCTTCTCGTCCTGACCGCGTTCCTCGTCCTTGCCGCCCCCGCGCGGGCCGACTGGCTGCAGGACGCGCTCGCCTTCCAGTACCACCTCGGCGACCCGCTGCCGATGGTCAACGCGCCCTGGGTGGGGACGCACAACTCCTTCAATTCACCAACCGAGCCGGGAACGCTGTCCAGCCAGGACCCCAACCAGAAGCTGTCGCTGTCCGGGCAGCTCGACATCGGCGTGCGCTCGCTCGAGCTCGACGTCCACAACATCGCCGGGACGCCGATCGTCTGCCACGGCGAGGGGGCCGACCAGGCGCACCTGGGCTGCAGCACCGAGCGGACGTTAGCCGCGCGGCTGCCCGAGATCCGCAGCTGGCTGGACGCGCACCCGTCCGAGGTCCTGCTGCTCTACCTCGAGGACCATCTCGAGGGCGCCTACGACACCGGCGCCCAGGTGCTCCGGCAGGGGCTCGGGGACAAGCTCTACCTGCCGCCGCCGGGCAGCTGCACACAGCTGCCGCACGCGCTGACCCGCAACCAGATCCGCGCGGCCGGCAAGCAGGTGATCATCATGTCCAACTGCGGTGAGGGCACCGCGTGGCGCTCGCTGGTGTTCGCCAGCGACGAGCGGGCCAAGGACGAGGGTGGCCCGCGCGACTTCACCGTCCGCTATCCGCAGTGCGACTACTCCGACCGCTTCCAGCGCTTCTACGAGGACTCCACGAAGCTGTCCGCCACCGTTGACCAGACCAACGGCCTCCCGCCGGCCCCGCTGACGCCGGCGATCACCCGCGCGATGACCAAGTGCGGCGTCGACCTGCTCGGCTTCGACCAGCTCACCTCCACCGACGGCCGCCTGGCCGCGACGATCTGGAGCTGGGCGCCCGGTCAGCCCAGCGGCACGGGGTGCGTGCTGATGCGGACGCGCTTCCGCGTCGCGCCGTGCACCGCCCGCCACCGCTTCGCCTGCCGGGCCGCCGACGGCAGGCTGACGGTCAGCCCCACCCGGGCGATCTGGAAGCGGCGCCCGCGCGGCTGCCGCCGCGGCCTCCCGCGCACCGGCTACGAGGCCGCCAAGCTGCGCGACGCCAGCGGCGGCAAGGCCGTCTGGCTCAAGCTGCGCGTCTAACCGTGGATGAGCCAGCCGTCGGCGGCCCGGGCGGCTTCCATGACGCCCTCGGCGAGGGTCGGGTGGCCGTGGACGATGCGGGCGACCTCGGCGAAGCCGCCCTCCAACGCGCGGACGTTGACGAGCTCCTGGATGAGCTCGGTCGCCTTGGCGCCGACGATGTGGCCGCCGAGCAGCTCGCCGTACTTGGTCTCGCCGACGATCTTGATGATGCCCTGGCGGTCGCCGTAGACGGTGCCCGCGCCGACCGCTCCGTACTGGACCTTGCCGACGACGACGTCGTAGCCGGCCTCGCGCGCCTGCGCCTCGGTGAGGCCGAAGCTCGACACGTTGGGGGTGCAGAACGTGGCCCGCGGGATGTCGACGTAGCTGATCGGGTGCGTGTCCCGGCCGGCGGCGTCCTCCACGGCGATGACGCCCTCGTCGGACGCCTTGTGCGCGAGCGCGGGACCCGGGACGAGGTCGCCGATCGCGTAGATGCCCTCGGCGGAGGTGCGCAGGCGCCCGTCGACCTCGATCAGCCCCCGCTCGCCGACCTTCACGCCGGCGGCCTCGAGGCCGAGCGCGTCGACGTCGGGCCCGCGGCCGGCGGCGATGACCAGGTAGTCGGCCTCGGCCGGCTCGCCGTTGTGGGTGAAGGTGACCTTGTCGCCTTCCGTCTGCACGTCGCGGACGAGCGTGCCCGTGTGGATCTTGATGCCCTGCTTGGAGAGGGCGCGGCCGGCGGCCTTGGAGATGTCGGCGTCCTCGAGCGGGAGGACGCGGTCGACCGCCTCGAAGAGCGCGACCTCGGAGCCCAGGCGCGCGTACGCGGAGGCGATCTCGGCGCCCGACGCACCCGCGCCGACGACGGCCAGCGACCCCGGCAGCTCCTCGAAGGCCCAGGCGTCCTCCGTCCCGATCACGCGGCCGCCGAACTCGGTGCCGGGGATCGGCAGCGGGACCGACCCGGTGGCCAGCACGATGCACGTCGTGGCCTCCAACGTGGTGTCGCCGACCTTCACGGTCTTGCCACCGGCCAGCGTCGCCTCGCCCTCGATGTACTCGATGGTGTTCTTCTTGAACAGGCCCGCGACGCCGCCGGTGAGCGTCTTGATGACCTTCTGGCGGCGCTCGGAGACCTTGCCGAAGTCCACGGTCCGCGACGGGACCTCGATGCCGAACTCGGCGGCCTCGTCGACCTCGGAGAGGATGTCGGCCACCCGCAGGACGGCCTTGGCGGGGATGCAGGCGTAGTTGAGGCAGCGGCCGCCGACGGTGTCCTTCTCGACGACCGCCGTCTTCATCCCGAGCTGGGCCGCGCGGATCGCGGCCACGTAGCCACCGGGACCCGAGCCGATGACGATGCAGTCGTACGAGGTGTCAGGCATGGCGTTCCAATCTATCCCGCAGTCCGATGCGGGCGTTGATGCGGACAAGGGGCCAGAACAGGACGCCGGAGCCGACGACGATGACCAGGCTGAGGACGACGGCCTGCACGTCGGAGGAGACCAGCAGGGCGCCCGACGCGAAGATGGCCGTGATGGCCAGCAGGGTCTGCATGGCGGCCACGGCCAGCAGCCGCGTCCGCCACAGTCCGACGGCCAGGATCGCGAACAGGGCCGCCGGGATCAGCGCACCGACCGTGGAGACCTCCGTCCCGCGCACCTCCCAGCCCGTCGCCCACAGGATCACGTTGCCGACGGCGACGACCGCGCACAGCACCGCGCACGCGGTGACCATGCGCGGCCGCTCCCCCGGCGCCAGCGGGACGATCTGCGCGCGCAGCTGCTCGTTGCGCGCCTCGCCCCGCAGGCGGGGTTCGCTACCGGGGGCGGGCATGCCCCCAGTGTCGCAGCCGCCCGCCTAGCGCTTGGGCCGCTTGACGTGCTTGCGCTTGGTCTCCTTGCCGCGCCCGACCAGCCCGCAGGGCCCGACCTTCCGGGCCGTCGTGATCTGCAGCCCGCTCTTCGTGATCGTCACGACCGTCAGCTTGCGCCGCTTAGCGGGCGTCAGCAGGCGGATCTTCGTGACGTTGCGGCCGCGGAAGACCCTCGCCTTGGACCCCTGCAGCCGGACCACGACCTTGCGGATGTGATCGCGCTTGTGGTGGCGCAGGCGCACGTTGACCTTGTGGCGCTTGCATGACGTCGCCGGGGTGGGCGTCGTGGTCAGCGAGGGAGCGGCGGTCGCCGTAGCGGTCGGCGCGGGCGGGTTCGCCAGCGTCGCGAGGGTCGCGTTCCCCGGCGCGAGCCGGCTCAGCAGCGCCACGCCGTTCGGGGACCCGAGGCCGGTCACGTCGTCGTACCCGGGGATCGTGTGGAGCGTGTTCGTGTCGTTGAACGTGCGCAGGAACGTCTGCGTGCCGCCACTGGCGTCCGTTGAGTTCGTGTAGTTGACCCGGACGACGCCGAGCTTCTGGGCGGGGTCGACGATGTCGTGGAAGGCGCCGGATCCGCTCAGCTTGTAGAGCGCCGGGTTGGCGAAGCCGTGCCGCGCCCCGGCGGCCTGATCGGCCAGCGCCATGTAGCCCGCGAACAGCGGGGAGGCGAGGCTCGTCCCGCCGAGGCGGTACTCGCTGTACTTGACGGTGTCCGTGGGCAGGGTGGTGCCGTTGGCGGTCGAGTCGAAGTCCTGCTGCTGGCCGATCAGCATGCCCGTCTGCGCATCGGCGTCCATGGCGACGTCGGGCACGGCGCGTCCCGGCAGGAGCGGCGTGACGCCGTCCGGTCCCTGGTCGGCGTGGTCGCGGAAGTAGTTCGCGATGGCGTCCGGCACGACGCCCGCCTGGTAGTCGGGCTGCTTGTAGGCCTCGCTCGTCCCGCCGCCGCCGCCACCGCTCCACGCCGGCGTGCCGAAGGCGCCGCCGGTCAGCTCGGACGAGTAGACGCCCCAGCCGGTCTCGAACTGGTAGCCACCGTCGGCGCCGACGGCCAGGGAGGTGCCGCCGACGGCGGTGGCCAGGGGCTGGTCGGCGGGAGAGTCGACGGTCCGGGGATTGGTGGTCACGGTCGGATCGGACGGGTCGTGCGTCTCGTCACCGTTGTCGCCCGAGGAGAAGTAGAAGCCCATCCCCTGCGTGGCCGCCTGCTGAAGGATGCTCTCCGTCATGGTGTCGGCGTCGTCGGAGGCGCCGCCGTAGGAGTTGGACACGATCTGCGCCTGGTTGTCCATCACCACCTGGTTCTGGGTCATGGACAGCGCCGCGTTGAACGGCGTGACCGAGCCGTAGAAGAGGATGCTGGCGCCCGGCGCCATGGCGTGGACGGCCTCGACGTCGAGCTGCTGCTCACCCGACCAGCCGTGCGGGTCCAGCAGCAGCCCGGTGGGATCCTCCGGCACCTGGTCCAGGCCGCTCGGGCTCATGTCGGTGTACTTGGGCAGGTGGACCTCGCCGTGCTTGTCCGCGTAGGTGTTGGCGTCCTCCTCGGCGTGGGGGTAGTCGAACGCGTCGATGATCGCGACGTTCACGCCCTTGCCGTCGATGCCGGCCTTGATCGCGTCCGCGACGCCGTAGGCCGACCGCAGCTGGGACGGCACGTAGCCGCAGGTCACGTACGGCAGATGGTCCTTGCCGAGGGCGCCGGGGACGTCGGTCGCGGTCTTCTCGCCGTAGTAGTTCGAGCACGGCGACGCGTTGACGTAGGCGGCCGGGAAGGTCTGCGCGTCGGGATGCATGACCCGGCTCGTGTCCAGGCCCTCGACGCCGGTGACGATCGTGGCGAGTGACGCGGGCACGCTGGGCGTGCCGGTGGGGACGTGCGCGAGCCGGCCGGCGACCCGCACGGCCGTCAACTTCGTCGCAAACGCCTGCGCGGCGGCGGCGGCGCTGCCCTTGAGCTCCACGAACGCGTGGTTGGCCGGGACGTCGGCGACCTTCAGGCCGTAGGTGCCCGCGAAGGCGCGGACCGCGTCGACCGAGCTGTCGGGCGCGGCGAAGCGGGCGTCGAACTCGGCCGGGGTGAGGTAGTGCCGGTACTCGGCGGAGCTCGGGTCCGACACGCGGTCGATGAAGTCGTCCAGGCCCGCCTGGTTGCGGTGGCGCAGCCCGACGAGCACGTCGACGTCGTCCGTGGCCGTGCCGAGGACGGTCGCGCCGTCCGGGATCGTCGCCTCCGCATCCGGGACGGCGGCGCGTCCGGCGCGCACGCTCGCGGTGCGGTGCAGGGAGGGCGCGGCCGAGGCGGTCGAGGCGAGCGCGGCCGCGGCCGCGGTGACCAGGAGCAGCAGGGAGAGACGCAGGTTCATGCAGGCCACAACGCAGGGCCGCGACGAATCTGGCTCTTAATCGAGCGCGGCGCGGAGCGCGCGGGCGCCCGCTTCGGGGTCCTCGGCGTCGAGGATCGCCCGCACCACGACGACCCGCGTCGCCCCCGCCTCGACCACCGCGCCGATCGTCTCGGTGTCGATGCCGCCGATCGCGAACCACGGCTTGGCGATGTGCTCGGCCGCCCAGCGCACGTACCCGAGCCCCGCCGCCGGCCGGCCCGGCTTGGTCGGCGTCGGCCACACCGGTCCCACGGACACGTAGGAGACGGCCGGGTCCGCCGCCGCCCGCGCCCCCTGCTCCGGTGAATGCGACGACAGCCCCACTTGGAATGAGGGGACAGTCCCTTTCTTCCAATCCGCGGCCGGGGTCGCGTCGTCCTGCCCGACGTGGACGCCGTCGGCGCCCAGCTCGCGCGCGAGGTCGGGCCGGTCGTTGAGGATCCAGGGGACGCCGAGGCCCTGGAAGGACTCTGCCGCCCGCCGGATCCCGTCGTCGTCGAGCGAATGGTCGCGCAGCTGCACGATGTCGACGCCGCCCGCCACCGCGGCTTCCAGGACGCCGCGATCGACGGCCGGGGCGCAGAGGTAGAGGCGCACGCTCATTACCGTACGTCGGCAGTGACGGACGTGCTCATCGTCGGCGGCGGCATCATCGGCCTCGCCATCGCGCACGCCGCGCAGGAGCGCGGTGCGGAGGTGCTCGTCCTGGACGCCGGGGAACGGCCGGCGGCGGACGTCGCGGCGGGCATGCTCGCGCCGGTCACGGAGGCGGACTTCGGCGAGGACGTCGCCCTCGGGATCGAGTCGCTTGAGCGCTACCCGGCCTTCTGTGCGAACCTCGGCGTGGAGCTGCGGACCGCCGGCACGCTGGTCGTGGCCCGCGACGCCGACGACGCGGCGACGCTCGACCGCCTGCACGCCCACCGGACCGGTCTCGGCCTGGCCGCCGACCGCGTCCTGCCCACGGCGGCCCGCCGGCTCGAGCCGGCGCTGGCGCCCTCCGTCCGGCTCGCGCTCGACGTCCCGACGGACGCGAGCGTCGACCCCCGCGCCCTGCTCGCCGCGCTGCGTGAGCGCGTCCCCGTCCGGCGGGAGCGCGTGACCAGCATCACGGCCACCAGCGCCAACGGGCATCGCGCCGATCAGGTCGTCCTCGCCGCCGGCGCCTGGTCGGGCGCGTTCGGCGCTCCCGTCCGCCCCGTCAAGGGCCAGATCCTGCGCCTGCGCGGCGACGCCGGCCTGGTCGAGCGGACCGTCCGCACCGTCGACGCCTACCTGGTCCCGCGCGGCGACGGGCGCTACGTCCTGGGCGGCACCGTCGAGGACCGCGGCTTCGACGCCGCCCCCACCGCGGGCGGCGTCTTCGCGCTCATCCGCGACCTCAGCGAGGTCGTCCCCGGCGTGCTCGAGCTCGAGCTGGAGGAGGTCGCCGTCGGCTTCCGGCCCGCCACTCCGGACAACCGCCCGATCATCGAGCGCCGCGAGGACGGCGTCGTCGTCGCCACCGGTCACTGGCGCAACGGCGTCCTGCTCGCCCCCGTGACCGCCGCCCGCGTCGTTGACATGCTCGCAGGGGTGCCCGCGTGATGGACGTGATCGTCAACGGCGAGCCGCAGGCGCTGCCGGAGGGATCGACGGTCGCCTCCGTGCTGGCCCGGCTCGACCTGCCCCCGCGCGGCATCGCCGTCGCGCTCGACCGCGAGGTCATCCCGCGCGGCCAGTGGGAGCGCACCGTCCTCGGGGACGGCTCGCGCCTGGAGGTGGTCCGTGCCGTTCAAGGCGGGTGACTCTCGCCTCATCCTGGGGACGGGCGGGTTCCGCTCGCTCGACGTCCTCGCCGCCGCCGTCGAGGCCAGCGGCGCCGACATGGTCACGGTTGCCCTCCGGCGCCTGGGGGAGGACGCGCAGGGCGGGCTCGTCGACGTCCTCGAGCAGGCCGGTGCGCGCGTGCTGCCCAACACCGCGGGCTGTTACACGGCGCGCGACGCCGTCCTCACCGCCAAGCTCGCCCGCGAGGCGTTCGCGACGGACTGGATCAAGCTCGAGGTGATCGGCGACGACCGCACGCTGATGCCCGACGCGCCCGCACTGCTGGAGGCGGCCGAGGAGCTCGTGGACGACGGCTTCACCGTCCTCCCCTACACCACCGACGACCCGACGCTGGCTCGCCGGCTGGAGGACATCGGCTGCGCGGCGGTGATGCCGCTCGGCTCGCCGATCGGCTCCGGCCAGGGGATCCTGAACCCGTACAACCTGCGCCTGATCATCGAACAGGCCGGTGTCCCGGTCATCCTCGACGCGGGCGTGGGGACGGCCAGCGACGCCACCATCGCCCTCGAGCTCGGCTGCGACGGCGTGCTCTGCGCCACCGCCATCTCGCGCGCGGAGGACCCGGTGGCGATGGCGCGGGCGATCCGGCTCGCGGTCGAGGCCGGCCACCTCGCCCGTCAGGCCGGACGCATCCCGCGCCGCCTCTACGCGGAGGCCTCGACGCCGGAGAGCGGCGTCCCGGAATTCGGGTGAGCCAGCGCGACGGCGATCGCGGCCGTCACCACCAGCGCCAGGACCGAGCCCGCCAGCAGCGTCTCCTGCACCCCGACGGCCGCGCTGATCGGACCGGCGAGCAGGAACCCGACCGGCAGCAGGCCCAGCGAGCCCATCCAGTCCCACGCGCTCACGCGTGACAGCGACGCAGGCGGGATGGACAGCGCCAGGGCGGTCTCCCACCACACCATGAACAGCCCGAAGCCCACCCCGGACACCACCCCGACCGGGACGAGCGCCCACAGCGGGATGCCCGCCGCGAAGGCGAGGAGCAGGAGCACGAAGGGGACGAAGCACAGCCAGCCGATGAGCATGATGCGCCGCGGGCGCCAGCGCACGGCCAGGAGCGTGCCGAACAGCGCGCCCGCGCCCTCGAGGGCGCTCAACACCCCGAACACCGCCGACTCGCCGTAGCCCTTCTCCGCGATCGCCGGGCCGAGCGCCTGGTAGGGCGCGACCGCGACGAGCAGGACGAGGCAGGCGCCGAGGATGATCAGGCCCGCCCACGGCCGCGCGCGCAGCTCGGCGAGGCCACCTCGCAGCTCGGCGAGCATCGGTTCCCGCGTGGCTCGCTCGCCGCGCTCGCGGGGGCGGACGCGCAGCAGCAGCAGCGCGGACACCACGAAGGTGGCGGCGTCGAGGCCGAACGCGATCCCGGCGTCGAAGCCGAGGAAGATCGCGCTCCCGAGCGCCGGGCCCGCGAAGCCGGTGATGGTGCCGGTGAGTTGCGTGACCGCCTGCGCCTCGGCGATCTCGGCATCGGGGATCGTCTGCGGCAGCAGGCCCGTGTACGCGGGCCGGAAGAAGGCCTCCGCGCCGCCGAAGGCGGCCTCGATCGCGGCGACGGCCCAGATCGGCACGTCGCTCGTGGTCAGGATGAGCACGGCGAGCAGCACGTGCAGAGCCGCGCGGACGACGTCCGTCGACACCATCACGAGGTGACGCGGGAGGCGGTCGGCCCAGACGCCGCCGACCAGGAGCAGACCCACGAAGGGGATGCCGTGCGCGGCGAGCACGACGCCGACGTCGCTGGGGCCGCCGACGTCGTTGACGTACAGCGCCAGGACGACCAGCACCATCCGGTCCCCGACGGTCGAGACGGCCTGGGACATCCACAGCAGGCGGAAGTCGCGATGTCGCAGGACCCGGCGCATAAGGTCATCCATGGTGACGACCGACGGGGTGTTCGACGCGTGGGAGCGCGCATGGTCGGGGCGCGATCCCGATGCCTTCGCCGACGTCTGCGATCCCGACGACGTCCACTACGAGGACCCGCTGACGGCCGCGCCGCTCGAGTCCACGGCGGCGATCGTCGCCCACGCGCAGCGGCTCTGGACCGGCTTCCCGGACGCGCGGCTGCAGAAGACGGGCCCGCGCCTGGTCGGCGTCGACGGCCACGCCGCCGCCCCCGCGAAGCTGCTGGCCACCCACACCCGCGAGCTCTACGGTCTGGCGCCCACCAACCGCTTCATCATCGTCCACGGCGTCACCGTCGCCCAGGTCCGCGACGGCCGCCTGCACCGGATCCGCATGTTCTTCGACCTCTACGACGCCGCCACCCAGCTCGGCGTCCTGCCGCGGCCGGGCACGCTGGGCGAGAAGGCGCTGCTGATGCTGCGCGGGTTCGGCCTCAAGCGGGAGAAGTAGTGCGGCACTTCATCACGGGCGAGGAGCTCTCCGGCCAGGAGCTCGGCGCGGTGCTGGATCGCGCCATCGAGCTCAAGGCGGACCCGCTGAGCGCCCGCCCGCTGGCGGGCCGCACCGTCGCGCTCATCTTCGAGCAGCCATCGACGCGGACTCGAACCAGCTTCGAGGCGGGTGTGTTCGAGCTGGGCGGGCACCCGATGATCCTGCGCGCGGAGGAGATGCAACTCACGCGCGGGGAGTCGATGGGGGACGCTGCCCGCGTCCTCTCCCGCCACGCCGCCGTCATCGGACTGAGGACCGGGTCGGACGCGACGCTCGACGAGCTGGCCGAGCACGCCGGCGTGCCGGTCATCAACATGCTCTCCCCGAGCCACCATCCCTGCCAGGCGCTCGCCGACCTGATGACCATGCAGGAGGCGCTCGGGGCGCTGCGCGGCCGGCGCCTGGCCTTCGTCGGCGACGGGGCCAACAACGTCGCCCGCTCGCTGGCGATCGTCGGCGGCCGCGCGGGCGTCGAGGTCGCCGTCGCCGCTCCGGCGCGCTACCAGCTCGAGGATGGCCACGGCGCGCAGCTCTACTCGGAGCCGGAGGCCGCCGTCGAGGGTGCCGACGCGGTCTACGCCGACGTCTTCGTCTCGATGTCAGACGACGACGGGACCGCCGGGCAGCGCCGCCGCGACCTCGCGCCGTTCGCGCTCGACGACGCATTGCTGGACCGCGCCGCCGACGGCGCCTTCGCCCTGCACTGCCTGCCCGCCCACCCCGGCGAGGAGATCAGCGCCGCCGTCCTCTACGGCGATCGCCAGCGCATCTGGGACCAGGCCGAGAACCGGCGACATGCGCAAAAGGCCCTGATCGAATTCCTGCTGGATGGGTAGGCTGCCGAGGTCATGCCGCAACCGAAGGCCAAGAACGCACCGCGCCGCCGTTCGGCGGAGTCCGACCTCAAGCGACTGCTGAACCCGGTCGACGCGGTCGTGCTCACCCGCGAGCGCCTGCAGGAGGTCGTGGACGACGCCGTCACCCGCGGCCGCATGACCCGCTCGGACGCCACGGAGCTGGTCGCGGAGATCTTCGCCCGCAGCCGCAGCACCACGGAGGAGATCCTCAACCTGCTGCCGACCGATCGCGTCCGCCGCGAGGTCGACCGCGCCCGCCGCGCGACCGGCATCGGCCCCACCTTCCCCATCTCCGGCTACGAGGGCCTGACTGCCGGCCAGGTCCAGTCCCGCCTCGACGACCTCTCACCCGCCGAGCTGCGCAAGGTGCGCGACTACGAGCGCCGCAACGCGAACCGCAAGACGGTTCTCAGCGCCATCGAGTCCAAGCTTGGCTAGGCCTCGTCCAGGGGACGAGCTGACGGTCACGGTCGACCGCCTCGCCTACGGGGGCAAGGGCGTCGCTCGCGACGACGGCTTCGTCGTCTTCGTCGCCGGCGGCCTGCCGGGGGACACCGTCCGCGTCCGCGTCGAGAAGTCCAAGAAGGCCTACGCAGAGGCCCGCGCGCTCGAGGTCGTCCAGCCGTCGCCCGATCGCCTGGAGCCGGTCGCCGACCATCCCGGCGCACCGTGGCAGGTGCTCCCCTACGCGAAGCAGCTGGCCACCAAGGCCGACCAGGTCGAGGACGCGCTGCGCCGCATCGGCCGCCTCGACGGCTTCGTGATGGAGGAGATCGTCCCGGCGGTCGCGCAGTGGCGCTACCGCAACAAGCTCGAGTACTCGTTCGGCGAGGGCGCCGACGGCGAGCTGATCTGCGGCTTCCACGCGCCCGGCCGCTTCGACCGCATCCTGCCCGTGACCGACAACAAGCTCGCCTCCGAGCGTGGCAACGCGCTCCGCGAGGCGACGCTGGCGGTCTGCCGCGAGGCGGGGCTGACTCCGTGGGACCGGCGCACGCAGCGCGGCTTCCTGCGCAACCTCGTCGTCCGCGAGGGCCAGTCGACGGGGCAGTTCCAGGTCCGCCTGGTCACGTCGCCGGGCACGCTCCCGGTCGACGCCCTGCGCGAGGCGCTCGACGTCGACTCACTGTGGTGGACGCAGACCGACGGTCTCAGCGAGGCCACCACCGGCGGGAAGTCCCAGCTATTGGCGGGGGCGCCCCAGCTCGAGGACCACATCGGCGAATTGCGCTTCCTGATCTCCCCCGAGGCGTTCTTCCAGACCAACACGCCGATGGCCGGGGTCCTCTACGGGATCGCGGAGGAGTACGCCGACCTGCGCGGCACCGAGCGCGTCTACGACCTCTTCTGCGGCATTGGCACGATCGCGCTCACGCTGGCCCCGCGGGCCCGCCAGGTCATCGGCCTGGAGCTGATCGAGGACGCGATCCAGGACGCGGCCGAGAACGCCAAGCTCAACGAGATCACCAACGCGACGTTCTACTCGGGGGACGTGCGCACGTCGATGCGCGAGCTCGTCGAGGAGGTCGGCAAGCCCGACGTCGTCGTCGTCGACCCCCCCCGTGCCGGGCTGTCGGCCAAGATCGTGCGCCGCATCGTCGAGGCCGCGCCGGAGCGCATCGTCTACGTCAGCTGCAACCCGACCACGCTGGCGCCCAACGCCGCCCAGCTCGTCCAGGCCGGCTACACGTTCGACCGCGTCCGCCCCGTCGACCTCTTCCCCCAGACGCCCCACATCGAGTGCGTCGCCCGCTTCACCGCCGGTCCTGACGGCGTGCAGAACCCCGACCGCGACTAGGTCGCGTACCGGGGCGGCTGCGGCACCGGCGGCGCGTCGCGCGGCTCGGGCCTGGCCTCCGTGGTCCCCTTGGCCCGCTTGTCGGGCTGGATCCCGACGAGCTTGCCGCTGGCGTCGCGGCGCAGCTTCACCTTCGCGCTGTCGATGATCTCACCGGGCGCGGGGCGCCCGAGCGGCTCGTGGCGGGGCATGCCGTCAGACTACGCCACGACATGAGCACGACCTATGCGCTGGAAGACGGCATCGCGACGATCACCCTGGACGACGGGAAGGTCAACGCCCTGGGCCCGGTCATGACGGCCGCGATCATGGCCGACCTCGACCGAGCGGAGGCTGACGGGGCGGTGGTGGTGATCACCGGTCGCGAGCGGACGCTGTCGGCCGGCTTCGACCTGCGCGTCCCGGGCGACCAGTGGCCGGAGATGCTGACCGCGGGGGCCACGCTGTGCAAGCGGCTGCTCGGCTTCCCGCGGCCGACGGTGGTCGCCTGCAACGGCAACGCGATCGCCGCCGGCGCGATGCTGCTGCTGTCCGCCGACGTCCGCATCGGCGCGCAGGAGGGGAAGATCGGCCTCAACGAGGTGGCGATCGGGTTGACGATGCCGTACTTCGCGCTGGCGCTCGCCCGCCACCGGTTGACGCGGCCGGGTTACGACCGCGCCGTGGTCACCGGCGCCGTCGTCACGCCGGGCGAGGCGGTGACCCTCGGTTTCCTCGACCGCGCGGCCGATGACGTCACCGCCGCCGCGACCGAGGCGGCCGCGCAGCTGAAGTCAGTCGACGCAAGCGCCCACGCCGCGTCCAAGCTGCGCGTGCGCGCCGACGTCATCGCCGGCGTGCAGGACGGCATCGAGCGCCTGCAGCGCGGCGATCCCTAAGCCGCTTTGGCCCAGGGGGTCCAGACCGGCGCGTCGCCGACGTCGGCGAACTCGGCCAGCGCCCGGCCGATGACGCCGTAGACGTGCGGGTGGAAGCCCATCCCGCAGTGCGAGGAGTCGACCTCGAGCAGCTCGTCGGCGGCGGGGTCCAGGCAGGAGCGCCAGTTGACGATGCCGTCGTGGCGCGAGTAGACGGACTTGTAGCCGACGTCCTCGGGGAAGTCGGTCGAGTGCAGGGACGCGCGGAAGTCGGCGCAGCAGTCGCCGAACAGGCAGGTGAAGCTGAACAGGTGCGGGACCTTCAGCGTCCCCAGCGTCCCGACCCCGAGGATGGAGCCGAGCACGAGCGGGTGGATGGAGAGCATCCCCGCGTTGGGCGACCCGAGGGTGACGATGCCGCTGACCAGATCGGGCCGGCGCTTGGCCAGCGCGCGGGCGATGATGCCGCCGCGGCTCTGGCCGATGATGGCGACGCGGTCGCCGGAGCGCGCGGCCATCTCCTCCAGGCGCGCCTCCAGGCAGTCGCAGACCTCGGTGGAGCAGTCGACGTGCGCGCGGATGCCAGCCTTGCGGGTCCGGTAGCCGAGCCCGCGCAACCACTTCGTCATCACGGCGAGGGTGGCGTCGCCGGCCAGATAGCCGGGAATGAGGAGCACTTCGCGCCCGTCGCCGGCAGCCTGCCCGACGCCCTGCCATTCGGAGCTCCCGAACAGGCGAGCGGCCTCCAACGGTACGAGCGATTCCCGCCACAGGGGCGGGATGGCGGGGAGACCGAGCATCTCAGCGGGCATTCTTCCCGTTTTATGGGATTTTGAGGCGCCAACCTTGACGGACTGTCAGGAGCGAATTTACTCTCTGGACTGGACGTTCCGGCGGTAGCCTCGCGGCCATGCAAGCCGTGACCGTCCGTGACGGCGCCATCGTCGTCGCCGAACAGCCCGACCCCCGCCCGCAGTCGGGCGAGATCCTCGTCCGTGTCCGTGCCGCCGGCCTCAACGGCGCCGACATCCTCCAGATGAAGGGCGGCTACCCCGCACCGCCCGGCTCACCAGCCGAGATCCCCGGCCTCGAGTTCGCCGGCGAGGTGGCCGAGTGCGGCGACGGCGTCCTGCGCTTCGAGGTCGGCGACCGCGTCATGGGCGTGGTCGGCGGTGGCGGCCAGGCGGAGCTGATCACCGTCCACGAGCGCCAGGCGATGCCGGTTCCCGACGACGTCGAGTGGGACGCGGCCGGCGGCATCCCGGAGGTCTTCACAACCGCGCACGACGCGATCTTCACCCAGGGCGGCCTGACCGCCGGGGAGCGGTTGCTCGTCCACGGTGGCGCGGGCGGGGTCGGCACTGCGGCCGTGCAGCTCGGCCAGCTCGCGGGCGCGCGCGTGACCGCGACCGTCCGCAACGAGGCGTCGCGAGGGAAGATCGCCGCCCTGGGCGCGCTGGCGATCGACCCCGAGGGCTTCGCCGAGGCAGGCCCGTTCGACGTCATCCTCGAGCTCGTCGGCGCCCCCAACTTCCCCGACAACCTGAAGGCGCTGGCGCCGCGCGGGCGCATCTGCGTGATCGGCGTGGGGGCCGGCTTCAAGGCCGAGCTGAACCTGCTCGCGCTGATGGGCAAGCGCGGCTCCGTCCACGCGTCCACCCTGCGCGCGCGCTCGCTGGAGGACAAGGCCGTCGCCGCCCGGCTGGTCGAGAAGGCGGTGCTCCCCGGCTTCGCCACCGGGGAGCTGACCGTCCCCGTCGCCCGCACCTTCCCGCTCGCGGACGCCGCCGACGCCTACGCGTTCTTCCAGGAGGCGGGCAAGTTCGGCAAGGTCGTGCTCACCGTCTAGGCGCAGCCGCGCCGCGTCCGATCGACCGGGAACGGCAGGTCGGCGATCACGGCCGTCTCCACGTAGTCCCCCGAGCGCGGGTCGCCCGACAGCGGGTCCAGCTGCGCGCTGACCGCCCGTAGATCGTCGCGCGGCCCGTCGGGCGCGACCCACGGGGCGATGCCGAGGAACTCGGTCTTATCGCCGGCCTCGTCGGTGAGGTCGGGCCGGTCGTCGCCCGCGACGAAGGTGCCGTTGCCGACGTAGTGGCAGCCCGGCCCGTCGGTGCCGCCGCGCTGGGTGATGGCGGTCTGGCCGTCGAAGGCCAGGTCCGCCAGGTTGCCGGTCAGCATCGGCGTGACGTTGTAGGCGAAGGCGACCGTCGGGTCGGCCACGGCGCGCCAGGTCGAGGTCATCCACGACAGCGGCTGCCACTTCTCGACGCCGTCGCCGTCGAAGCCGGTCCACGCGCCCGGGTTGGCGTCGGCCTGGATGACGACGTTGGCGCCCAGCGAATCCAGGCAGCGCATGTAGGTGGTGGCGATCGCCTCGCACGGCTCCGTCGTCTTGTCGCCGTACTGGAACGCCGGCAGCGACGTGGCGAAGCCGAGCCGCGCCTTCGTCCCCGGGACGCGGAACGGCGCGAGGTTCTTGACCGTGGCCGGGCCGGGGGTCAACCCGATCGCCTGCTCGATCGGCGTCAGCGGCAGCTTGCGGTTCTCGGCCAGCCGGCGCCCCGTCGGCCCCCACAGGAAGACGGAGTTGTAGACCTTGGCGGACGTGGCCACGAAGGCCGACGTCGAACCTTTGGGCGCGAGCGCCGCCACCGCGCGCTTGGCCCGCGTGCGCTTGTAGGGCGCCTGGTCGTTGGCGGCGACGACGTAGAGGCCATGGCGCCTCGCCGCGCGCGCGAACGTCCCCATGAACGTGCGCACGATGCCGTCCGTGGCCAGCACGAACGGCGCGCCGAGGCCGGTCACGTCGTCGCCGTAGTACGCGCGCTCGGGTCGCAGCGATTCCCCGAACCGGGTCAGCAGCGAGACCGCACGGCAGGGGGACGGCGCGCCGGCGCAGCTCGTGTCGCCGGCCGGGTCGGCGGCCAGGCGCCGGACTGCGGCGAAGCGGGCGCCGGTCGCACCCGTGAGCAGCCCGATGTCCTCGTCGAAGACGACCAGATTCGGCCGCCCCTTGGCCCGGTACGGGAGGACGTAGGCGCGCAGCAGGCACTCGACCTTGCGCGCGTACGCGGCGCGCGTGGTGACGTCGGCCGGGTCGAGCTTGACCTGCATCGCGAACACGCGGGGCGCGCCCGGCGTCGGGTCGCGGCTGATCACCGGCGGGACGCTGTTCGCCGCCGCCGCGGCGCGGCACTGGGCCTTCGTCGGCGCGGCGAGCGCGCGCGCAGGAATGAGTCCGGGGACCACGAGCAGCACCACCAGCAACCGCTTCATGGCGCGAACCTACACGGGCAGCCGCGACGGGACTGGACAGCATCGCCGGAACGGTTTAGGCTGAAATTAGGTGCGCTGGTTGGCGCGAGCGCATTCAACACCAGCTCAGAGGAGACCCCGATGAAGCGCATCGCCGCGTCCATGTTCCTGCTCACCGCCTGGCTCGCGCCGGGGGCGAACGCGGCGACGCTGTGCGTCGGCTCGGGAGCCGGCTGCTACGCGCAGCTGCAGCCCGCCGTGGACGCGGCCAGCGACGGCGACGCCATCACGATCGGCAAGGGCACGTTCAGGGGCGGCGTCACCATCGACAAGAGCCTGGACATCACCGGCTTCAGCGCGCGGTCGACCGCCATCCGCGGCGGCGGACCGGTCCTGACCATCGGAACGCCCGGCGCGGCGTCGGAGCCGACCGTCACGCTGGCGAAGCTGCGGGTCACGGGCGGCGTCACGCGCAGGGGCGTCGAGGGGCCGATGGTCACCGGCGTGCCCGAGTCCTTCGCCACCGGCGGCGGGATCAGCATCCCGCCTGGCAAGGACTTCAGCCCGGGCGCGACGGTCACCATCACCGACAGCACCATCAGCGAGAACAGCGCCAACCCGACGGCCGCGGTCCCCTCAGGGCTCTCGTGCGGAGCCGTGTGCCCGTTCGCGATTGCCGCCGGCGGCGGCATCAGCACCTGGGGACCGCTGACCGTGCGCACCAGCACCGTGTTCGGCAACGTCGCGGGCGGCGACGGCCCGAGTGACGCCATCGGCGGCGGCGTCGCCGTGCTCGGCACTGGCGGGCTGACGCTCGACAACACCAAGGTCATCCGGAACATCGCCAGCGCGGCCGGCAGTCGCGCGCGCTTCGCCGAGGGCGGAGGGGTGTTCACCGTCGGCGCGACGCTCGCCGTCGACGGCGTTCGCTTCAGCGACAACCAGGCCGTCCTGGACAGCTCGGTGCCGTTGCTGGACGGCAACGGCGACTTCATCGACGGCAACGGCAACTCGGGTGCGATCCACATCGGCGACGGCGTGGCCGGCTCGATCGCCAACGTGCGGATGGACCACAACCTGGTCCGGGTGATCAACGAGCGGGGCGGCCCGGTCGCCTTCGACAGCGCCATGTTCTCCAACAGCAACGTCACGCTCGAGCACGCCATCGTCGACAACAACGGGCTCACCGCCCGCACCGCCACCGCCGAGTTCAGCGGCGGCAGCGGCAGCGTGCTCGAATTCGACGGGGGCGGGACCGTCCGCGACCTGTTCCTGTCGCGCAATCAGTCCTTCGCCACCGCCACGAACGGCGTCGCCGCGATCACCGGCGCCCTGACCGCCCTGGGCGGGGACATCGCACCGCTCGAGGTCGAGGACGCCGTCATCCAGAACAACGTCGTCTCGGCGTCGAGCACCACCGGCCCCGCCTTCGCGCAGGGTGCCGGCGTGCTCAACGGCGCGCGCATCGCCTTCAGCCACTCCGCCATCCGCGCCAATCGGGGCAGCGTCGCGACGCCGGGGGGCTCGGCTCAGGGCGGCGGCATCTCCAACAGCGACGAGCTCAGCGGCCCGTCCGACCTCTCGCTGGACGACGTCGTCATCGCCGGCAACCGGCTGACGGCGCCCAAGGGCACGCCGCGCCGCGGCGGCGGGCTCTTCACGACGTTCCCGTTCACCGCCACCGATCTGCGGTTCTTCCACAACGCACCGGACGACTGCTTCGGCTGCGCGTCGCCCTTCGCGCGGGCGAAGGCCGGCCCGAGCGGCCCGGCGCCCAGGCGCACGCAGTCCGGGCGCCCGTCCTACCTGCGCTGATCAGTAGGGCGGGAACTCGGCGTACCAGGCTCCGAGCGCGCGGAAGGCGGACCAGAACGCGCGCTTGGAGTCCTCGTCGTCGAGGCAGTGGTCGATGTCGGGCGTGTACAGCGCCTCCGTCGACGGCGTCAGGGTCTGCACGGCGCCTGGCGTCTCCTCGATCGTCCGCGCCAGCGGCAGGGCGACCTCGTTGAGCACGGTCAGCGCGTCCGGGCCCATGACGATGACCATCTTGGGCTGCACGATGGCGAGCTCCTCGACCAGCCGCGACAGGCACTCGGGGGCGGCCATCGCGGTGTCGGGGACGGGGCACTTCACGCACACCGTCCCGTACACCTCCAGCGGGTCGATGCCCAGCCGCTTGAGCGACTTCATGATCGCGGTGCCGGCGCGGCCGTAGTACGCGACCCCCTCTTCGATCTCCGCGTGGGAGGGGGCGTACTTGACCATGAACACGTCCGCCTGGGGGTGACCGGAGCCCAGCACGGGCATGTGGTCGCCCCGCGGGCAGCGCTCGCAGGCCTGCAGGTCGCGGGTGAAGTGGTTGAGCTCGCGGATCGCGCGCTCGAGGTACTTCTCCCGGATCTCGTCGTCAGTGACTGGCATTCCGCCGATCAGATTGGACCCCGGGCCGGCTTTTCCCTCTTGCTGCATCAGAGGTTGCGCGTCGCCTTGCGCACGCGGCGCTCGCGGGCAGCCCGCCGGCCGGCGCTCGTGCCTGCCTTGGTCTGCAGGAACTTCAGGGCCTGGACCCCCGCGTAGTAGAGGGCGGAGGGGCGGCCGATGATGTCCGCCTCGCGCAGCGATTCGAGGAACTCCTCGGGCCCGTCGAAGTCGCGCATGCGGATGCGGACGCTGCCCAGGCCCTGAGCGACATGGGAGTCCGACCCTGCCCCGCCGACGATCCCGTACTTGGCCGCGAAGCGCACCGCCTCCTCGTTGAAGGCGGGCAGCGCCACGCGCGGGTTGAAGACCTCGATCGCGTCGATGTCCTCGAGCACGTCGAGCAGGTGCTCGTAGTCGGGGATCGAGTGCAGGCGGTCGAACGGGTGGGGGACGTAGACGATCCCGCCCTGGCGCTTGATGTCGGCGATCGTCTCCTGCAGCGTCAGCCCCTTGGGAATGCGCTCCTTGAGGAACAGGCCGATGACCTCGCCCTGCGACGCGGTCTTGACCTCCTCGGCGACGATCACCTTGACGCCGTAGTCCGCCGCCTTCGCCGCCGCCTCGAACGCGCCCGACACCTCGTTGTGGTCGGTGACGGCGATGGCGCCCAGCCCGCGGTCGCGCGCGGCGGCGAGCAGCGCCTCGACGGGCGTCGCGCAGTCGTGGGAGTGGTCGGTGTGCATGTGCAGGTCGACGTCGATCTCCGGCCGGCCCTCCAGCCGCTTGCGGGCAGCGGGGTTGCCGCGGCCGGTGTGGCGGCGCGCGGCGAGGCGCTCGTAGACCGCCTCGACGTCCTTGGCCACGCGCGACCAGGCCAGGTCTGTCCGCAGCGGCTCCGCGCCCGCGCGCAGCCGCTCCCGCAGCCCGGCATCGCGCACCGCGCGCTCGAGCTGCTCGGCGAGGACGTCGACGTCGGAGGCTCCGAAGACTAGGCCCGCGTCCCCGTCGGCGACGATCTCCTCATACACGGGCAGGCGCGAGACGACCGGGACGGCGCCGGCGCCGAGCGCGCGCAGCAGCAGCCCGGGCGCCGGAGCGATGCCGCTCGAGGCCAGCACGACGAGGTCGGCCGACTCGAGCAGCCCGTCGTCGTCCTCCACGACGGTGACCCGCAGCTCCGGCCGCGTGGCGCTGGAGGGGACGTGGCCGCCCGGCGCGTGCACCGTCGCCCGCCAGTCCAGGTCGGGGTCGAGCCGGCGCAGCGCGCGCAGGAACGTCCGCAGCGAGGCGCGCTCCTCCTCGGCCGCGAAGACGATGTGCACGGGCCCGTCGTCCTCGCGCGCGTGCGCGGCGACCATCTGCGCCCCCGGCCGGACGACCTCGTAGTCACCCGGGAAGAAGCGGTTGACCAGATCCGCCGTCGCCTGGAAGGAGGCCAGGCGCGCGTCGATGCGGCCGAAGAACGTCTCCACGAAGCGCCGGGCGACCTGCGTCGACAGCACTCGCTCGACGGGGAGGTGGAAGGTGGCCACGTTGAGCGCGCGCGAGTGACGCAGCGCGGTCGAGGACGCGCTCGGCGCCCACGGCTCGTGGACGTGGACGATGTCGAAGGCGTCCGTGTCGAGCAGCTCCTCGATCGTCCGGGAGAGGTCGACGGGGACCGACGGGATCGCCCGCCGCGGCGACAGCGTCGGCAGCAGCTCCCCGGCGGCGAGCACGTCGGCGGTCTCGCCCGCCCGGATCAGGCGCCGCGAGTCGCGGACCAGCTTCGGCGAGTGCGACGGCGCGACGACGACGACCCGGTGCCCCAACGCCCGCAGCTCGCCCGACAGCCGGGCGACGTGCTCGTTGACCGCGTGGACGTCCTCCCACGGATACGGCGTGACCTGCGCAATGGAGAGCGCCACGCGGCGAGGATACGCCTCCGTCAGCCGCGGGCGGCGGTGGCGAGCGCGGCGACCATGTCGCGCGCCGCCGGGACGACGCGGGCGGCGGAGCGGACCGCCCACACCGACCGGGTCAGGGAGAGCTCGGGCAGGTCCCGGACGGCGACGCCGGGGTGCGGCCGTTCGAGGCTCATGCGCGGGAACAGGGAGACGACGAGCCCGGCGGCCACCAGCGGCTGGGCCATGCCGACGTCGGCGGTCTCGTAGGCGGTGACCGGCTCGAAGCCGCCGTGCTCGCGGCACAGCGCGAGGACCGCCTGGGTGAAGGACAGCTCCCGTGGCGGCAGGATCCAGCGCTCTCCGGCGAGGTCGGCCAGCGTGAGCGAGCGCTTCCGGGCCAGTCGGTGACCGGCCGGGAGCACGAGCGCGTGGGGATCGTCGCGCAGGTGCTCGGTGACGAAACGCGGGCCGGGCTCCGGGTCGCCCGCCGGGCCGCCGTGGCGGTAGATCACGGCGAGGTCGAGCTCGCCGGCGGCCAGCCGGCGGATCGCTGCGGCCGGCTCGAGCTGTTCCACGCCGATCTCGATGCGCGGGTGGGCGGCCGTGAAGGCGGCCACCGCGCCGGGCACGAACGTGGACCAGGCGGTCAGGAACGCGCTCAGCCGCAGGCGCCCGACGTCGCCCTGCCCGAGCGCGGCGAGATCGTCCTCGATCAGCCGGGCCTGGCCGAGCAGCGCCTCGGCGCGCTCGAGGACGAGCTCGCCGGCGTGGGTGGGGCGCACCGGGCGGCTGGAGCGGTCCAGCAGGGTGACGCCCAGCTCGCGCTCGAGGTCGGCGACAGCCTGGGAGACGGTCGACTGCGTGTAGGACAGCGCCGCGGCGGCGGCGGAGAACGAGCGGCGGGAGGCGACCTCCCGGAAGACCGTCAGGCGACGCAGATCGAGCATCGGTGATCGCGATACTAGCTTCGTGGATTCCAGTTGCGCCGATGCTCGCTATGGCGCACGCTTCGTTGCATGACCGCCGCCGATGGACTCGTTGCGATGCTCGACATGCCCGCGGGGGAGATGCCGCCGCTCCGGGTTCACCCCGATACCGACGAGGGCTTCTACGTGGTCGACGGCGAGCTGAGCCTGCTGCTGCCCGGCCGCGAGGTCCACCTCGAGGCCGGGGCCTTCCAGCTCGCGCCGCGCGGCGTCCCCCACACCTACCGCGTCGGCGCCACGCCCGCCCAGGTCCTCCGCCTGTCCTACCCGGCCGGCTTCGAGCGTTTCGCGGACGCCGTCGCCGACGTGTCGGAGCTGCATCCGGCGGCGCTCGCCTGAGCCACGGCGAAGGCGGGGCGCCACGACTGCGCCTTCCGGCCATATCGCGGCGGGCACCGATCCCCGAGGATCGCTCCCGTGATCCTGATCTCGGGAGACGACGGCGTGCCCACGCGCGTCGGGGAGGAGCTCGACGCGCTGGGGGTCGCCTGGCGGCGGGCGGTGACGGCGGCCGACTGGGCCGCGGCGGACGTCGAGGCGGCTGGGGTGCTCGGCCCGGACGACCTCGCCAACCTCAACGCGGCGCTGCACATCGCCGAGACGCACCCGGACTGTCGCATCGTCGTCCGGCTCTTCTCCACCGACCTGCGGGCGAGCATCGACCGACTGCTCGGCGATCGGGCGTCGGTGCTGTCGGACACCGAACTCGCCGCCCCCGCCTTCCTGCAGGCGGCGCTGTCGGGCAACGAGGGGGCCGCTGTGGTGGTGGCGGGCCGGCGCCTCGAGGTCGCTGAGGTCGACCCCGACGACCCGCGCCTGATCGCGGCGCTGGCCAACGCCGACACCCCCACGGAGGTGCTGCCGCTGAAGGCCGACCTCGGTTCGCGCATCCTCGCCCTGATCGATCCGGAGGGGATGATCTACGGCGCCCGCGGCGCGCTCCCCCAGCACGTGGCGGCGATCCGGGTGCGCCAGGAGCAGGAGCGCCGCCGCCGGTCCAAGCAGCGCAAACGCCGCACGAAGGGGCTTCAGCGGCTGATCCCGAAGCGGGCCTACTACCTGCTGGCCGCCATCGTCGGCGTCTTCACCGCCGCGACGCTGGTGTTCGCGCTGTCCGACCACCTCGACCCGATCAACGCGATGTACTTCACCGCGGCGACGATGGCCACCGTCGGCTACGGCGACATCAACCTCACCGGCGCACCCGACTGGCTCAAGCTCTTCGACATCAGTCTGATGGCGGTCAGCGCCGTCCTGCTCGCCTCCGTCCTGGCGCTGGTCACCGACGCGCTGGTCTCCACCCGCATCGACCGCGCGCTCGGCCGCTTTCCCCGCCCGCGCCGCGACCACGTCATCGTCTGCGGTCTCGGCAAGGCGGGCACCGCCATCCTGCGCGCCCTGAAGGAGCTCGACGTCCCCTGCGTGGGCATCGAGCAGTCCGAGCATGCCGTCGGCATCGGCGTCGCCCGCGCCCTCGAGATCCCGGTCGTCATCGGGGACGCCCGCACGCCGGGCACGCTCGAGCGCCTCCACGTCGACACCGCTCGCGCCGTCCTGGCCGTCACCACGGACGACCTCGCCAACCTCCAGGCGGGCCTGACCACGCTCGAGCGCGCGCCCGGGGTCCGCGTCGTCCTGCGGATGTTCGACCGCCGCCTCGCCGAGCGCCTCGACCGCACCGTCGGCCTCGACCTCACCCGCTCGGTCTCCGCCCTCGCCGCCCCCGCCTTCGCCGCGGCGCTACTCGGTCGCGCGCTCGCCCAGCCGCTGGCGGTGTCCTCCGTCCCACTCCGCGTCCTCGACCTCACCGTCGCCGACGGCTCCCCCCTCCACGGCCGCACGATCCAGGCCATCCACCACGAGCGCGACCTGCGCGTCCTCGCCCTCAACGACGCCTGGCGCCCCCGCGACGACCTCGTCGTCACGGCCGGCGCCGCCCTGTCCGTCGTCGGCACCCGCACCGCCTGCGACGCCCTCCTGCGCACGTAGAGGGCACAAACGTCAGGAATCGGACTGTCGCGCATTGTCAGGTCAATGACAAGCGGGGAATAGGGATATGGCGCCACAGCCAAGAACTGACAAGCAGGCGGCGAGTCTGGTCGATCGCCTATTGACGGGTGGCCGTCGGGGTGCATCACTATGCGCCGAAACGATCGGTCGCTCGGACCCCCGGGGGAGGCCCGCCGCTCGGGCCAGAGAGAAGGGTCGGAAATGTTCGCTCGGTTCGG
>CAXTBB010000041.1:36495-37420 GCA_964242305.1 uncultured Solirubrobacteraceae bacterium | reverse complement strand
CTAGCGTGAGAGACGAGACGCGGAGCCCACTGGCGCCAAGGGTGCGGTAATCCATTCCGCCGACTGTAGGAAACCCCACCGTGACCACACCTCGCCGCGCCTGGATCGTCTGGACCGTCGGCCTGCTCGCCTACGTGGTCGCCGTGTTCCAGCGGGCGTCGTTGGGCGTGGCCGGCGTGGAGGCGCAGCGGCGCTTCGGCGCCACGGCGGCGGTGCTGAGCCTCTTCAGCGTCCTGCAGCTCGCGGTCTACGCCGGGTTGCAGATCCCGGTCGGCGTCGTGTTGGATCGCATCGGGTCGCGGCGGCTCGTCGTGCTCGGCGGGCTGGTGATGGCCGCGGGACAGCTCGTCCTGTCCTTCGCTCACTCGGTCGGGCTCGCCGTGCTGGGCCGGGTGCTGGTCGGGGCGGGCGACGCGATGACCTTCATCAGCGTGCTGCGGCTCGTGCCCCTGTGGTTCCCGCCCGGGCGGGCGCCGCTGATCATCCAGCTGACCGGCATCCTCGGCCAGCTCGGCCAGATCGCCGCGGCCATCCCGCTGGTCGCCCTGCTGGGCGCGGCGGGGTGGAGCGCGTCCTTCCTCGTGGCCGGCTGCGTCGGGATCGGCGTGGCGGTCGTGTCCTTCTCCGTGCTCGCCGACCCTCCCGACTTCGTGCCGCCGTCGCGGGCCGTCAGCGCCGGGGAGGCCCTGGCCCAGCTTCGCCACGCGTGGCGCGAGCCGGGCACGCGGCTGGGCCTGTGGACGCACTTCGTCACGCAGTTCTCCGGCATCGTCTTCGCGCTGCTGTGGGGCTACCCGTTCCTCGTCCAGGGGGAAAGCCGCTCGCCGGGTGAGGCCGGCGCCCTGCTCACCCTGCTCGTGCTGACGGGGATGGCCGTCGGTCCGCTGCTCGGCTACCTCGCCGGCCGCTGGCCGTTCCGCCGCTC
>CAXTBB010000041.1:35672-36485 GCA_964242305.1 uncultured Solirubrobacteraceae bacterium | reverse complement strand
CTCCATCCCGACAATCACCATCGTCCTCGGTTCGGCGAGCATGTGGACGATCGTGCTGCTGTGGCCGGGCCGCGCGCCGCTGGTCCTGCTGGTGTTGTTGGTGCTCGTGCTCGCCACCAACGGCCCCGGCTCGATGATGGGGTTCGACTACGCGCGCACGGAGAACGACCCGATCCGCATCGGCTCTGCCAACGGCATCGTCAACGTCGGCGGCTTCGTCGCGTCGCTGCTGACGATCCTGCTCATCGGCATCGTGTTGTCGGCGGTCTCCAGCGGCGCTCCGGGCGACTACGGACGCGACGACTTCCGTGTCGCGATGTGCGTCCAGTACCCCATCTGGGCCTTCGGCCTGATCAGCGTGCTGCGCGCCCGCCGCCAGCTGCGCGCCGCCCGCGGCATCGATCTCGACCCGTTCCCGCGCGCGGTCGCGCGGGTCGCGAGATCACGCCGGAGGCCCTGAGCGGCGGCGCCCCCGGGCGGGGCCTAGCGCTTCGATCCGCCCGGCATGCGGTCCGCCAGCCGGCCCAGCGGTTCGAGTGACTTCGACAGCGTCGCGACGTCCTCGTCGAGCCGGCCGAGCGACGTCAGCAGCTCATTCATGATCCCCGTCAGCCGGCCGATGTGCCCGTCGAGGTGCTCGATCCGCTCCGGCAGCTGCGCCAGGTGCTGCTGCACCTCCAGCAACGCGGGCATCGCCTTCTCGATCGTGGCCATCCGCGCGTCCATCGACGGCAGCACGTCGGTCGCCGCAGCGACCACGCCGAGCTTCTCGTTCACCCCCGGCAGGTACTCCGTGTCCTTCGCCACCGACCG
>CAXTBB010000041.1:0-35662 GCA_964242305.1 uncultured Solirubrobacteraceae bacterium | reverse complement strand
ACGCCCCTCAGCACGTCAGGCAGGACCGCCACCGCCTGCACCACCTCACCGAGCCGCTCCGCGATCGTCGGCAGCAGCTTCAGGGCGCCGACGATCTCGGTCGGGAGGCCGATCGGGTTCGGCAGGCGGGCCATGATCCGAACCTACCCGAAGTGCTCACAGCCGTACGTCGAACGTGCGTTGCTGCCGAACCGACTGGGTCAAGCTCGCCGCCCTTTCCGTCGATGACAATCCCATGAGCGCTTCCGCGTCCACGACCACGTGCGCCGACAACCACGCGTGTGATTGTCGAACCGCGGAGACCCGCGAGAGAGTCGACGGCGTGGTGCTGATCGCCGAGCGCCGGCACGTGCGGGAGCGAGTGGGGGCGTTGCTCGAGAAGGCCGACGGTCTTCGGCTCGAAGGCGACGGCTGGTGCGATCGGCTCGAGACCGTGCTCGACGACCTCTCCTACTCCGAGCGCTCGGCGCTGCTCGCGGCCCCGTTGCACGGCGAGAGCGAGGGCATCGCGCTGCCCGTCGACGACGTCCTGACCCGGGCGCGGACCATGTGGCTCCCCGGGCTGCTGAACGGCGATGACGTCTACACGAACCTTCAGCCGATCGTCTCCCTGACGGACGGACGCACCTACGGCTACGAATCGCTGATCCGCGGGCGGGTGGACGGCCGCGAGGTCAACGGCGGCGAGATCGTCTCCGCCGCGCGCGCCCACGGCGCGACCTTCACGCTCGACCTGGTCGGCCGCACGGTCGCCCTCGAACAGGGGATGCCGAAGCTCGAGGGCGACGAGATCCTGTTCGTCAACTTCACCCCGACCGCCATCTACGACCCGGAGATCTGCCTGCGAACGACGTGGGCCATCGCCCGGCGGTACGGGTTCGCGATGGAGCGCATCTGCTTCGAGGTGGTCGAGACCGAGCAGTTCCCGGACCTCGATTTCCTGCGCAGCATCCTGGACGAGTACCGCGCGCAGGGCGCCATGGTGGCGCTCGACGATCTGGGCGCGGGCCATTCCAGCCTCACCTACCTCGACGCGCTCCGCCCCGATGTGGTCAAGCTCGACCGCGAGCTGATCAGCGGCATCGACGAGGATCCCGCCCGCCAGCGGCTGGTGGCGGCGCTCGTCCACTACGCCCATGAGCTCGACGTCCAGGTCGTCGCCGAAGGCATCGAGACCGAGTCCGAGCTCGGGGCCGTGTGCGATCTCGGTGCCGATCTCGGTCAGGGCTGGTACCTCGGCCGTCCGGCCGCCGAGCCGGTCCGGGTCGACCACCGACTCGTGCTCGACGCGAAGGCCGGGCGTGTTCCGGCCACCACGCTGGAACTGCGCGACCGAGCGCTGACGTCCGCTACGAGCGGGGTCGTCATCTCCGACGCCTCCCAGGACGGCATGCCGATCATCTACGCCAACCCCGCGTTCGAGCGACTCACCGGCTACGCCCTCGGCGACATCACCGGCCGCAGCTGCACGTTCGTCCAGGGCGAGGACACCGATCCCGCTGCCGTCGCCGAGATGGGCGCCGCCCTCCGCGACGGGCGCGAGTGCCGGGTAACGGTGCTCAACTACCGCAAGGATCGCACGACCTACTGGTGCGAGATCCACCTCTCTCCCGTGCTCGACAAGAGCGGACGGGTCATCCAGTACGTCGGCGTCCAGAACGACGTGACCGAGCGCGTCGAGGCCGAGCGGGAGTTACGCAGGGAGCACGATCGCGCGCAGGGACTCGCCTATCGCGATGCGCTCACCGGGCTGTCGAACCGCCGGGCGTTCATGACGAATGCGGAGACCGCCTTGGACGGTCTGACCGGCGACCAAGCCGCTGCCGTCCTCTTCATCGACCTCGACCGCTTCAAAGGGGTCAACGACATCCACGGCCACGAGATCGGAGACGAGGTCCTCCGCGGCGTCGCCTCGGAGCTCAGCCGGGTGCTCGGTCCGGAGGCCCTGCTCGCCCGCCACGCGGGAGACGAGTTCGTCGCCTTCTTCATCGAATCAGGTGTCACCGCTGCGGAGGCGCGCGCGGCGTTGACGGCAAGCACGTCTCCTCTGTTCGAACACCCGATCGCGGGCGCCATCACCGCCAGCGTCGGCTGGGCGACCACCCGGACCGATCGCCGGCAACCCCTCGCCGAACTGATCAACGAGGCCGACACGATGATGTACAAGCGCAAGCGCTCCGAGAACCGGCGCGCCGCGGACATGGAGCACGCTCCGTTCCGGGTCTCCGTGACCTGAGCGACTCTGGCACCATCACGGCGGTGTCCGGCCTTCCCCCGTCCTTCGTCGAGCTCGTCGAGACCGGCCCGCTCGTCCACCTCAGCACGACGAACGCCGACGGCAGCCCACAGGTCACCGTCATCTGGGCCGGCCTCGACGGCGACCAGCTCGTCACCGGCCACATGTCGCACCAGCGCAAGCACCGCAACATCGAGCGCGACGCACGCGTCGTGCTCTCGTTCCTCGCGCCGCGCGACAAGGACGCGTTCCTCCAGCCCTACGCCATCGTCCGCGCACACGCCGAGGTCGAGCCGTCCGACGGCGCGTGGGATCTGCTCGACCGGCTCGCGAAGATCTACTGGGGGACGGACAAGACGTTCCCAGCGCCGCGGGGCCCCGGGTTCATCGTCCGGTACACGATCGAGCGCATCGGCGGCGTCGGCCCCTGGGCCTGACATCGCCCCGAAGCGGAGGGGGAGGGATTCGAACCCTCGGTACGGGGGTTACCCGCACAACGGTTTTCGAGACCGCCCCGTTCAACCACTCCGGCACCCCTCCGCGGGTGCCGCGCCGGCAGGCGCGGGACGGGCAAGGCTAGCCCGTTGATTGGGTAGAAGGAACAGGATGACTTCCTCCATCCAGCTGGCGGGCGTGGACGTCCCGCGCATCGGGCTCGGCACGAACCGGCTCACGCAGGACAACGTCCAGTTCGTTCGGGATGCGGTCGAGGCCGGGCTCAGGCACATCGACACGGCCCACCTGTACACGGGCGGCGAGAGTGAGAAGACGATCGGGGCGGCGCTGCCGGGCGGTCGAGATGACCTGGTGATCGCCACGAAGGGCGGTTACCACGACGGGTCGGCGGAGGCGATCGACGCGGAGGTCAAGCAGAGCCTCGAGTCGCTGCAGACCGACACCATCGACCTCTGGTACCTGCACCGGGTCGACAGCAAGATCGGGATCGAGACGAGCCTGGAGACGGTCGCGAGGCACGTCGACGCAGGCCGGATCCGCGCGGTGGGAATCTCCGAAGTCAGTGTCGACCAGATCGAGCGGGCTCGCGGAGTAATCGAGATCGCGGCGGTGCAGAACCACTACAACACCGACGAGCGCAAGCACGACGAGGTGGTCGACTACTGCGAGCGGGAGGGGATCGTGTTCGTGCCGTTCTTCCCGCTCGGCGGGTCGGGCTCGAACGCGGATCAGCTGCGGTGGCTGCTCGACCGCTCCTCGGCGATGCTGCCGATCCCGGGCACGCTCTCGCTCGACCATCTGCGGGAGAACCTGAGCCTGCTCTGACCGTTGGCGAGGGTGACGCCCGCCAGGATCAGCAGGCCGCCGACGGGCTCGTGCCAGGAGATCCGCTCTCCCACCAACGACACCCCGAAGATCACCGCGAAGATCGGCACGATGTAGGTGACGGTCGACGCGGTCTGGTGGCCGGCGAGCCGGATGACGTTGAAGTTGAGGATGTAGGCGACGCCGGTTCCGAGCGCGCCGAGCGCAAGGATCGAACCGACGGCGTCGATGCCCGGGAACTCCTGCGGCAAGGAGTCGAGGAAGACGAACGGGAGCAGGAAGAGGGCGCCGAGCAGCACCTGGGCGGTGGAGATCGCGACGGCCGTCTCAGGACGGTCGGCGAGGTGCCGCCTCATGTACGGAAAGCCCATGCCGTAACAGCACGCCGCGCCGAGGCAGGCGAGCGCGCCCAACAGCGACCCGCGGCCGAGGCCGTCCCACGGCGCCAGCACGACGAGCACCCCGAGGAAGCCGACCAGCAGGCCGAGGACCCGCTCGCGCGTCGGCCGCTCGCCCGGCAGCACGAGCAGCGTGAAGAGCAGGGTCAGCAACGGCGTGGTGGCGTTGAAGATCCCTGCGAGGAGCGACGAGACCTCCGTCTCCCCGTAGGCGAAGAGGACGAACGGGACGGCGTTCATGAGCGCCGCGACAACGGCGAGGTGCCGCCACAGCACGCGGTCGCGTGGCAGCCGCTCCCCGCGCGCCCGCAGGATCACCAGCAGGGCCAGGGCCCCGAAGGCGCACCGCAGCCACGCGACGTGCAGCGGGGCGATGCTGTCGTCGAGCTCGACCTTGATGAACATGAAGCTCGCGCCCCAGATCACCGCGACCATCAGCATCTGAGCCGGCCACCGCACCTCGACGACACTACGACCGTCCTGTATGACGTACAGTTGTACGCGATGCAAGACGCGATCCACACCTTCCACCAGCAAGCAGCCACCTACGACAGCCCGCGGCGCCGCCTCATCCCTCCGTTCGACGCCTTCTACGCCACGGCGACGGACGCGGTCGGCCTCGCGACAGACGTCCACCGTGTCCTCGACCTCGGCGCCGGCACGGGCATGCTCGCCGCGCGCGTCCAGCACGCGCACCCGGACGCCGAGCTGACCCTCCTCGACGGCGCCGCCGGCATGCTCGAGCGCGCGACCGTCGGCGCCCACCACATCGTCGCGGACCTCACCGACCCGCTGCCCGCCGGCCCGTGGGACGCGATCGTCTCCGCGCTCGCGATCCACCACCTCGACGACGCGCCCAAGCAGGACCTCTACAAACGCATCAACGAGGCCCTCCGACCCGGCGGGGTCTTCGTCAACGCCGAGCACGTCGCGGGTCCCACGTCCAGATTCACCGCCCTCTACGAGCAGTGGCACGAGCGCGAGGCCCGCGCCGCGGGCTCAGACGACGCCGAGTGGGCGGGCGCGCTCGAGCGCATGCGCCACGACCGCTGCGCCAGCGTCGAAGACCAGCTCGCCTGGCTCAGACAGGCCGGCTTCGAAGACGCCGACTGCCTCTTCAAGCATCATCGCTTTGCGGTGCTGGTCGCGATCGCCGGTTAGCCAGCCGGCCCGCGACGAACAGCCCCGCGAACAGCAGCACCGCCGGCAGCGCGAAGACCAGCGGCGACGTCGACTTGCGCTTGGCCGACGCCGTCGACTTCCCCAGCTTCAGCGACGCCTCCGGCGGCACCGGCACGGAATGCCCGTTGGACGTCGCGATCCGAGCGACCGCCGCGATCGCCGCCCGCGCCAGCCCGTTGGACGCCGCGTTCCCCTGGATGTCGATCCCGTTCAGCGCCTTGTCCACCCCGTCCCCCAGGTTCGAGCCCCCGAAGCCGCCGGGCATGACCACCAGCAGGTGGACCGCCTTCAGCGGATCGCCGTGCGGATTCAACGTGGCCAGCTCGCCCTTCAAGAGATCCGCGTAGCGCTGCGGCTCGTTGAACAGCGTCGGGTAGGCGCCGAGGTCGGCCTCCGTGTTGATCAGCGCGACCTTCATCGGGTAGCCCGCCGTCCGCGCGTCCTTCAACACCTTCTCGAGGGCCGTCTTCAACCGCGCCTGCACCGTCGGCGCGTAGGGGAGGTACGAGTCCTGGGAGAGGAGCACGTCGCTGGCGGGATCGCCGTCGGCGCGCGCGCTCGCGGGGACCAGCAGCACCGCGCAGAGCACGGCGCACACCCACCGTCTCACCGCGTGACCTTGACCGTCTTGGTGAGGGAGACGTTGCCGGTTGCGTCAGAAGCGCTGACCGACACGACGTAGCGGCCGTGCGGGAGTCCCGCCGTGCGGACGGAGGCTGCGGCGCGACCGGCGGAGACGAAGGAGAAGGCGTCGCGCACCACCGCGGCCGAACCGCGGCGCCGCAGCTTCAAGGTCACGCTCGCGTCCTCGGAGATGCGGAACGAGAGCTTCGCGCGCCGCCGGGTGGTCGACGCGAGGCGGACGCGGGAGAGCGTCGGCGCCGTCTTGTCGAACTGCGTCCCTGGCGCGACGGTGATCGTGCCCTTCATGGTGTCGTGCACCGTGCAGTGGTACGAATAGGTCCCGGCCTTGGCGAAGTAGTAGGTGAAGCTCGCACCCTCCTTCTTCTTGACGCCCGAGTCGAACGACTCACCCGACCCGGGGTCCGAGGTGACGGAGTGGTCGACGTCCGGCCCGTCCCAGTTCCATTGCACGATGTCGCCCTCGACGATCGAGACGGACGCCGGCGCGTAGGCGTAGACGGCGATGGAGACGATCGGCGGCGCGTGGCCGGCGTGCGCCGCCGTCGCGATCATGTCTTGATCCCGTAGTAGAAGCGGAACGCCGTGTCGCCCTTGGGCTTGGTCTGCCCGTGGCAGTTGACCCGCACGTTGGTCTCCCCCGACGGCGGCGTGCAGGTCCAGTGCTTCGGGTGCGCCTTGCTGCGCAGGTACGTGCGGACCCACTTGCGCGCGTAGCCGCAGCTGACCCCGTGGGCGGTGACCACGTATGTGGTGTCGCGCACGACGATCGACGGGCACGCCTTCGGCGGCACGGCGGAGGCCGGCGCGGCCAGCAGCAGGACCGCGGTCATGACGCCAAGCCAGCGCATGACCGCGGACCCTACCGGTGGAGATGAGTCGGGGGCGCGCCTCCGGTGACCGGTTACGACGCCGCAGCCGCAGCGAGACCTCCGGTCACCTACGGCACCCCTAGCGAACGCGGAGCCGCTTGGTCCGCGCGCGCAGCGTCTTGCCGTCGACCTTCGCCGTCACGACCGCGCGGTAGCGGCCGGCGCGCTTGACCCGGAACGTCATCCGGAACGCGTTGACCCGCGTGGTCCGCGTGCGGTGGCGCACGACCTTCCCGCGGCGCTTGAGCCGGACCGCGATCTTCACGCCCTGCGGAGCGCTGCCGTAGACCACGATCCGCCGCTTGCGGTGCGCGATGCGGATCTTCAGCCGCCCGGCCCCATTCGCCGTGGCGGACATCGAAGACGACGATCCGACGATGGTCGGGTTGGACGAGCCCGCCGTGGGCAGCATCCCGGCCGGCGCGTCCGTCAGCGGGGCCGGCGTCGGGAACGTCTTCACCGTCGACTTGGCGATCGTGTCCTCGGGCACCTCGAAGGGCGCGTCCTTCTGCCACTCCTCGAGGCGGATCGACCCCGTCCCCTCGATCGCGTTCGGCCGCTTGTACGTGAGGAACGGCAGCTCGACCGTGCCGGACTTGAGGGTCAGCGCGGACGGCGCCGCGGGCAGCCACCACTCCGCGTTGGTGTCCGTGACCAGCACGCCGAGGCGGTGGCCGGCCGGGATCTTCCAGTCGTTGCCGTAGAGGTCCAGCGACAGCTTCCCGTCGGACGGCACCAGCGCGGTGTTGCGCGAGAGCAGCGTCGCCATGCGCTTGGCGTCGATGTCGTAGGTGTCGATGACGACGCCCGCGGAGGGCAGGCCGCCGGCGACGAGCTCGAGCGTCGCCTTCGGAACGCCCGAGTACCAGGCGTCGGACGTCAGCGGCTCGGAGATCGTCCACAGACCGTTGCCCGCGCCCGACCCCGTTCCGTTGTTCTGCCCGTCGCCGTTGTAGACCCCGGGGGTCAGCGGGACCTTGACCGGCGTCGAGTCGGCGGGCGGCCACGACGTCTCGTCACGCCACGAGCCGTCAGACGTCTGGACCGCGTTGGCGGGGTCCTTGTCCGTCGGCGCGTCGGCCAGCGGGACGTCGCGCACGTAGTGGTCGAAGAAGCGCATCGTCTCGTCGAGGAAGCCCTTGCGGCCCTCCTTCAGGCGGCCGTTCTCGTCCGTCTCGTTGCCGCGCACGTGGTCCCACATGCCGAACCACGCTCGCTTGGGCGCGTTGACGGCGTTGTAGAAGTCCCACGTCCCGTCCGGCTTGGTGTTGTTCTCCAGGAAGCCCTGGGTGAGGAAGAGCGGGACCTTGCCCTTCGACGCCTTGGCGATGAAGTCGCGCTGCTTCCAGTAGGCCGACTGGTGGTCGGAGTCCTGCTGGGACGTGTAGTTGCTCAGCAGGCAGTCGGGCGTCGTCGCACCGTTCGCGTTGTACGTGGGGTCGTCACCAAGGGGCCCGGGCGTGGTGGCGATCGCGTCGTACAGCCCCGGCGTGGCCAGCGAGTTCTCGTAGCGGACACCGCCCGAGTACAGGTAGCGGTAGAGGTCGTAGACCGGCTCCATGGAGACGACCGCCTTCAGGCCCACCGGGTTGGAGACCTCGCCGATCAGCCCGGTGACGCCGTCGTAGGACTTGCCGTACATGCCGACGTTGCCCGTCGACCACGGCCGCGACGCCGCCCACTCCACGGCGGACTTGACGTCGGCCTGCTCGCCGGGCCCGCCCCAGTCCAGGCATCCGCTCGAGCCTCCGAAGCCGCGCAGGTCGACCATCACGAACGAGTAGCCGCGCTCGAAGAGCTTGGTGCCCTCGATGAAGTCGGCGAAGCGCTCGGACGGCCCGCCGGACGGGCCGACGGGGTCGTAGTTGGTGTCCTCTGCGGGACCGGCGGGGCCGGTCTGGCCCGAGTGGTTGAAGTACGGGCCGATCGACAGGATCACCGGCGTCTTGGCGTTCGCCGGGAGCCCCTTGGGCCGCAGGACGTCCGCGTGCAGGGTGACCCCGTCGCTCGACTTGAAGAACGCCTGGGTGAAGTCGGCGCCCTTGTAGTCATAGGCCTGGGCGGTGCCCGCGACGACGCCGAACGCGACGAGCGTCGCCAGGAGGAGCTTTCTGATCATGGCTCCTGCAACGCACCTCAAACCCGTTTCTGGCGGAAGAACTCGCGCAGGATCTCCGCGCACGAGCCCGCGAGGGGCCCGCCCTCGACGACGGGACGGTGATTGAGCCGCGGTTCGGCCAGGACGTCGAGCACGGAGCCGGCCGCCCCGGCCTTGGGATCGGTGGTCCCGTAGACCACCCGCGGCACCCGCGCCAGCACGATCGCGCCCGCGCACATCGCGCACGGCTCCAGCGTCACGTAGAGCGTCGTCTCCAACAGCCGCCAGGACCCCAGCGCGGCCGCGGCCCGCTGCAGCGCCAGCAGCTCCGCGTGGGCGGTCGGGTCCCCGCGCAGCTCGCGCTCGTTGTGACCGGCGGAGACGACCTCGCCGCCCCGGACGACGACCGCGCCGACGGGCACGTCGTTGTGTTCCAACGCCGCGCGGGCCTCCGCTAAGGCAAGCTCCATCCAACCTTCATCCGTCAGATCCACTGACAAGTATCTTTACGTGGTCAGGATTCCGGGCAACTCCCGCCCCCTCCAGCTGTTGAAGACCTCGCCCATGCGCCGCCTCATCACCGCTGCCGCGGTGGCCGCCTCGTTGCTGGCCACCGCCCCCGCCCAGGGGGCTACCGCCGTGCCCGGGCGCGACTACCGCAAGGGCGAGGTGGTGGTCCGCGACGACGCTGGCACCCACGTCGTGCACATCAAGGACGGCACCTCGGTGCTGGCCAAGATGGCCGAGCTGGCCCTGCGCCCGGGCGTGAAGTCGGCGGACCCGAACTGGATCGCCCGCGCCGCCTTCATCCCCAACGACCCCGGCCGCCGCACCACCCCGGGCGGCTGGCAGGACGTGCAGTGGAACTTCGTCAACCCGCTGTCGGGGGTCAACGCCCCGGCCGCGTGGGACCACCTGATCTCGGCGGGACGGCCGGGCGGGCTCGGCGTCGTCGTCGCCGTGGTGGACACGGGGGTCGCCTACCGCGACTACGGGCGCTTCCTGCGCTCGCCCGACTTCACCGAGCGCCTGCGCCGCGGCTACGACTTCGTCGACGACGACCGCTATCCACTCGACGCCAACGGCCACGGCACGCACGTCGCGTCCACCATCGCCGAGTCCGTCGACAACAACCTCTCGCTGACCGGCCTCGCCTACGGCGCCACGATCATGCCGGTGCGCGTGCTCGACCGCCGCGGGGAGGGGGACAGCGCCGCGATCGCGGCCGGCATCCGCTACGCCGCCCGCCACGGCGCCCAGGTCATCAACCTCTCCTTCGAGTTCTCCGACGCGGTCAGCGCGCGCTCGATCCCGGACATCCTCAGCGCGCTGCGCTACGCGAGGTCGCGCGGCGTGCTCGTGGTCGGCGCGGCCGGCAACGCGCACAAGGGCCACCTCGCCTACCCCGCACGCGCGACCGACGTCCTGTCCGTCGGCGCCATCACCGAGCACGGCTGCCAGGCGGACTACTCCAACGGCGGCTCGTCGCTGGACATCTCAGCGCCGGGCGGCGGGTCGGACGCCGACATCCCGTCCGACCCCAACTGCCGGCCCGACGACGAGCCCGGCCATGACGTCTTCCAGCTCACGCTGAAGGGGTCCGTGCGCTCCTTCGGGCTGCCGGGCGGCTACGAGGGGACCTCGATGGCGGCGCCGCACGTCTCCGCCACCGCCGCGCTGGTGATCGCCTCCGGCGTGCTGGGGCCCACGCCGTCACCCGCAGCGCTGACCGAGCACCTGGAGGCGACGGCGCTCGACCTCGGCAAGCCGGGGCCGGACGCGCGCTACGGGGCCGGCAAGGTGGACGCCGCCGCGGCGACCGCCCCGCTCCCGGCGCCGACTCCCTAAGCCTGGATCCAGGCTAAGTCGTCCGGACGATCAGGACGCTGCAGGGCGCGTGGTGGGAGACCTTGTTGGGCACGGAGCCGAGCAGGAAGCGCTTGGCGCCCGACATCCCCTTGTTGCCGACGACGATCAGGTCGGCGCCCTGCTCCTCGGCGACGTCGAGGATCGCGTCGGCGGGGTCGCCCTCGCGTGCATGCTTGGTGACCGACTTGACCTCGGCGCCCTTCACGAGCTCCTCGGCCTCGTCGAGCATCCCGTCCACGTCCTCGCGCGGCGTCACCTGCCACTGCACGTCATCGGGCGCCTCGCGGGTCTCCTCGCGCAGGCGCTGGTTGGACACGGGGACGTAGGCGGAGACCAGGTTGATCTCAGCGCCGACGGCGGCAGCGAGCTCGGCCGCCTCCTGGACGGCCTTCTTGGCGGTGTCGGAGCCGTCCGTGCCCACGACGATGGACTTGATCATTGCGCGAACATACCGGTAAGCCCCCTGCGGCGGCGCGCCGCGGGGCGCGGTCAGACGAGTTTGGTGACGGCGATGACCATCCCGATGATGACAAAGGCCACGATTGCGATCTGCGCGTAGAGGAGGAGGCCCTTCACCGAGGTCAGGCTAAAGGTTGCCGCACTCAAGGTCAGACCTCGGACAGCCGACGCTTATGGTGCGACCATGACGAAGCGAGCCATCGTTCTCGCAGGGGGTCTGGGCATGCGGCTGCGCCCGTATACCGCCGTCCTGCCCAAGCCACTGATGCCCGTCGGTGATCGCCCCGTGCTCGACATCGTCCTGCGTCAGCTGCGCTACCACGACATCGAGCGCGTGACGATCGCGACGGGCTACCTCGCCGAGCTGATCGAGGCCTTCTTCCGCGCGGGCGACAACCACGGCATCCACATCGACTACTACCGGGAGCACACGCCGCTCGGGACCGCCGGCGCGATCGCGCAGATCGACGACCTCGACGCGCCGTTCCTGGTCATGAACGGCGACGTCCTCACCGACCTCGACTACACCGCGCTGATGGCGCAGCACCTGGAGACGGAGGCGGCCGCCACGATCGCCACCATCACCCGCGACATCCAGGTCTCGCTCGGCGTCCTGCACTTCGCCGACCCCCACCAGCCGGACCGCCTCACCTCCTACGAGGAGAAGCCGCACTTCGAGTTCGAGGCGTCCATGGGCGTCTACGCCTTCTCACCGCGCGTGCGCGAGTACATGGAGGCCAACGAGCGTCTCGACTTCCCCGACCTGATCCGCCGGCTGCTCGACGCCGGCGAGGTCGTGCGCGCCTTCCGCTCGGACTGCTACTGGCTCGACATCGGGCGCCACGACGACTACGAGCAGGCGCTGGAGGAGTTCGAGCGCATGCGGGACCGGCTGATCCCCGACGACCCGATCGATCGCCGGTCGGGCGAGGACCGCCGTCAGGACGCCGGCCGGCGCGAGGACGGCGACCGCCGCGGGCCCGACGACGTCGCGGCGGAGAAGCGCCCGCTGCCCAAGCCGGGCGAGTCGGGCGTCACGCCCGGCATCCCGTTGATCAGGCGCCGTCGCGAGTCGTAACCACCAGAGGGCCCGGCTCCGGCGACCCGTTACGACTCCCGACCGCTCAGCGGGTCAGGGTCGCCGACGCCACCCCTAGCCAGATCCTCGTCGAGGTGCTCGAGCTGGGCGAGGCCCAGCGCGGCGCGCGGCTCGTCGAGGCGGAAGTTGAAGCCGATGTCGATCACGTCGTAGGAGTCGGAGTGGCCGCGGTGGCGGTCCCAGGTCCCTGACGTCATCGCGTGCTGGCGCAGGAGCCGGACGCGGGCGGCGAGGTCGGCGTCGTCGGTGGTGACCATCCCGCCCTCCCCCATCGCCAGCGGCCGCCCGTCGGCGAACGACCACACGGAGCCTGTCCCCTCAATCCCACCGATGGGACTGAGGGGACTGTCCCCTGAGTCCCATTCGGCCACCTGCGCGTCGGGCCTGATGCGGCGCAGCAGGATCAAGCCCGCGGTGCCGGAGGAGACGGCGACGGCGTGCTCGGCGCCGACGTAGGCGGCGAAGGCGTCCTCGAAGGCCTTGATGCGCGGGCCCATGGTCAGCCAGCCCGAGCGCAGAGTGGCCAGCACCGCCTGGACGTCGGACTCCCTCACAGCGCCGCCGCCAGTGCGTCGACGACGCGGTCCTGCTGCTCGTGGGTGAGGAAGCCGAACAGCGGCAGGGTGACCTCGGAGCGGGCGATGCGCTCCGCCTGCGGCAGGGACGCCGGATAGGCGTCGCGGTAGGCCGTGAACTCGTGCACGGCGGGATACAGCAGCGAGGTCTGGATGCCGTGCTCCTCGCGCAGCCGGGTGCGCACGGGCGACTGGCGCTCGGGGTCCTCGAGCACGATCGGCATCACGTAGCAGGAGGACGTCGCGACCTCGGCGTCCGTGTAGGGGACGATCACCCCGGGGACGCCGGCGAGCAGCTCGCGGTAGCGGCCGGTGAGCGCGCGGCGGGCGGCGACGTCGTCGGCCATCCGCGCCATCCGCGAGCGCAGCAGGGCCGCCCGCGGCTCGTCGATGCGCAGGTTGTAGACGCCGGAGCGCTCGGCTCGGGCGCGCTCGGCGACGGCGTCGTCGTCGGTGGCGACCAGCCCGCCCTCGCCGACCGCGAGCACCTTGTTGGAGAAGAACGAGAAGCACGACGCGTCGCCCCAGGCGCCGGCCATCCGCCCGTCACGCGAGGCGTCCGGCGCGTGCGCGGCGTCCTCGATCAGCTTGAGCCCGTGCTCGTCGCAGAGCGCCCGCAGCGCGGCGACGTCGGCCGGGTAGCCGCCGAAGTGCACCGCGCAGACCGCCTTCGTACGGTCGGTGATCCGCCCCCGAACGTCCTCGACGTCGACCCCGATGTCGCGCGGGCCGCGCACGTCGGCGAACACCGGCGTCCCCCCGCAGTAGATCGCCCCTGCGGCGCTGGCCGCGAACGTGATCGAGGGGACGATGACCTCGTCGCCGTCCGTGACGCCCGTGGCCAGGTAGGCGAGGTGCAGCGCGGCGGTGCCGCTCGACACCGCGATCGCGTGGCGGACGCCGAGGTGCGCCGCGAACTCGCGCTCGAACGCCTCGACCTGCTCGCCCGCGCGCAGGCGCCCGGAGCGCAGCACGGCCGCGACCGCGGCGAGGTCCGCCTCGGTCATGACGAGGTCGAACAACGGGATCGTCGGGGTGGTCAAACCGTGTACGTCTCGGGGCGATAGCGATGCAGGTGGCGCTCGAGCCATTCGATCGTCGCCGTCAGCCCGTCGTCGAGCGTGTGCCGCGGCTCCCAGCCCAGCAGCTCCTTGGCCAGCCGGTTGTCGCTGAGCAGGCGCTCGACCTCGGACGCGACGGGCCGGTCGCGCTGGGCGTCGTGGGCGACCTCGTAGGGGCGGTCCATGAGCCGGTGGATGCGCTCGGCGAGGTCCCCGATCGAGATCTCGCGGCCGACGCCGAGGTTGATCGTCCGCCCGGGCGCATCCGGCGCCTCGGCGGCGGCGATGAAGCCGTCCGCGGTGTCGGCGGCGAAGGTGAGGTCGCGGGTCGGGGTCAGCGCGCCGAGCCGGACGCTGCGCCCGGCCAGCAACTGGGTGATGATGGTGGGGATGACCGCGCGGGCGGACTGGCGCGGGCCGAAGGTGTTGAACGGGCGCAGGACGACGACCGGCAGCTCGTAGGCGGCGTGGAAGGACTCCGCGATCTTGTCGGCGCCGATCTTGGACGCGCTGTACGGGGACTGGCCGACGAGCGGGTGCGTCTCGGCGATGGGGACGGTCTGGGCGGTCCCGTAGACCTCGCTGGTCGAGGTGTGCACGACGCGGGCGACGCCGGCGGTACGCGCGGCCTCGAGGACGTTCGTCGTCCCCTCGACGTTCGTGCGCACGTAGGCGAGCGGGGTCACGTAGGAGTACGGGATCGCGATCAGCGCCGCGAGGTGCAGGACGACCTCCGTGCCGGCCATCGGCGCGACCAGCGTCTCCGGGTCGCGGATGTCGCCCGCGAAGACCTCGATCTGGTCCTTGACCTCCGAGTCGTCCAGCCAGCCCCAGCCGCCGGCGCTCGTGTAGCGGACGAACGCGCGCACGTCGGCGCCACGGCGCACGAGCGCCTCGGTGAGGTGGCTGCCGATGAAGCCCGCCGCCCCCGTCACCAGCACCTTGCGTCCCGTCCAGTCCATCGGTCAGACGATATGCACCGCTCGGCGCGGCGGCCGGGGGGCTACGCGATCAGTGCGAGCCGGAGGGCTTCGGTGACTTCTTGGAGGCGGACTTCTTGGCGTTGGCGCTGGCGTGCGCCCTCGCGGTCCGTGCCCGGCGCGCCCGGCGGGCCCGGCGCTTGGCCCGGGCCGACGTGGCCGTGGGGGTGACGCCGGTGAGGCCGCCGAAGGTGGTCGTGTAAGTCGCGCCGGAGCCGTTGTCCGAGCGCGGGTTGCCGACGACGACGCCGAAGCCGATCTCCTTGAAGGTCGGGCGCAGGATGTTCTCGCGGTGCCCAGTGCTGTTCATCCAGGCCTTGACGATCTCCTTGGGCGTGGCCAGCGAGCCGGTGCCCCAGGCGAGGTTCTCGCCCACGGTCCAGGCACCCACGTTGGGGATGTAGCCGGCGCCGCGGATGCGGTCAGTCGGGTCCTTGCCGTCCTTGCCGACGTGATCGAAGTACTGCTTGTCGACCATCTCGCGCGAGTGGGCGATCGCGGCGGAGGCGAGCTTGGCGTTCTGGCTCAGCGGCTTGAGGCCCGCGTCCCGGCGCTCGCCGTTGAGCAGGCACAGCGTGGAGGCGACGACCGTGGGCAGCGTGTCGGCGCTCGGCATGATGTCGGTGTTCTGGCAGCTCGCGCCGGCACCGACGCCCTGCTCCGTGTTCGACGGCTGCTTGACCCGCCCGTTGGGGAGGCTCTCGGTGCCGTTCTGGTCGCCCGTGGTGGCGGTGCCGATGCCGCCGCCGGTGACGCCGACGCGGAGCTCACCGTTGCCGGTCTTCGGCGCCGTCTTCTGCGAAGGGGCGGGGGAATCGGAGGACGACGATGAGCCGCCGCAGCCCGCGATGAGCGCGGCGGAGAAGAGCAGAGCGAGAGGGCGGGCTGATCGAGTCATACACAGGCGTCATCGGCGTGCCCGGCACCCCGCTTTACCTTCCGGCCCCGGCTCTGGACGCCCTCGTCAGATCTCGGACGCGAGGGCCTGCCAGGTGGCGGTGCCGAGCTCCTCGAAGGCGTCCACGACCGCCGGGTCGAACTGGGTCCCGGCGTTGCGGCGCAGCTCGTCGGCGGCGTCCGTGACCGACATCTCCTCCTTATAGGGCCGCTCGTGCACGAGGATGTCGAACACGTCGGCGACGGCGACCAGGCGGCCGGCCAGCGGGATGTCCTCCCCGATCAGGCCGTCCGGGTAGCCCTTGCCGTCCCAGCGCTCGTGGTGGGTGCGGCAGATGCGCTCGGCGGTTCGGAACAGCGGCGCGCTGCTCTCCTCCAGGATGCGCGCCCCCAGCGCCGCGTGGGTCTTGACGACCTCGAACTCCTCGTCCGTGAGCCGCCCGGGTTTGAGCAGGATGTCCTCTGGCACGGCGATCTTGCCGATGTCGTGCAGCGGCGCCGCGGCGCGGATGGTGTCCACCTCGGCGTCGTCGAGCCCGAACGAGTGGCCCAGCCGCGCGGCCATCACGCCGACGCGCTGGGTGTGCTCCCAGGTGTTGTCGTCGCGGTACTCGCCGGCCAGCGCCAGGCGCAGGAGCGCGTCGCGCTGAGCCTCCGTGGCGCCCCGGTGGCTGGCGACCGCGTCCGAGGCGAGCACGGACTCCAGGTCGCGCACCCGGGCGCGCAGGCGATGACGCTCCAGGCGCAGCGCGAGGCGATCGAGCACGACCTCGTCCCCCGTGGCCCCCGCCGGCAGCCCGGGCAGCTCGTCGAGGGCGACGATCGGCGGCCCCGCCCCCGTGCCCAGCGGGTCCAGCCGCTGGGCCAGCTCGGCCCCGAAGCCGGGCAGGGCGAGGATCGCGTCGGGCTTCGCGGCGGAGGCGCGGACGACGGCCTCCTCGACGTCGATGGCCAGCTCGACGGCAGCCGCGCCACGCTCGGCGAGCGTTGCACGCAACCGTGCGGCGGTGCCCGTGTCCGGCCCGGCGACCAGGATCCAGGCGCCCCGAAGCACCTCCGACCACGGTCCCATGCCGCTCTGTTCGTCTGCGTGGAGGTCACGGTCCTCGGCGTCTGCCATGCTGACCATGATGCCGGACCAGCGCTCAGACCCACGTCCGGGGGACGTCGTGGCCGGGTACCGGGTCGAATCGCGCATCGGTCGGGGCGGCATGGGCGTCGTCTTCCTGGCCGAACATCAGACGCTCCGGCGCCGTGCGGCGCTGAAGATCATCGCCCCCGATCTGGCCGACGACTCGGACTTCCGCCAGCGCTTCCTGCGGGAGGCGCGGATCGCCGCCACGCTGACCCATCCCAACGTCGTCACCGTCTACGACGCGGGCGAGATCGACGGCCTGCTCTACATCGCCATGCAGTACGTCCCCGGCCCCGACCTGGCCGCGATCCTGCGCGAGGAGCGCCGCCTGGGTCCCTACCGGGTGCTGGACATCGGCCGCCAGGTCGCCGCCGCGCTCGACGCCGCGCACGCCGCCGGCCTCATCCACCGCGACGTCAAGCCCGCCAACGTGCTCATCGACGGCCGCCACGCCTACCTGACGGACTTCGGCCTGACCAAGGACCGCGCGTCGGGATCGGGGGCCAGCCTGACCCGGGCGGGCGAGGTCGTGGGGACCACCGCCTACCTCGCGCCGGAGCAGGTGGAGGGCAAGGAGGTCGACGGCCGGGCCGACGGCTACGCGCTCGCCTGCCTGATCTTCCACACGCTCTCCGGCGAGGTCCCGTTCCCGCGCGACAACGACATGGCGATCCTGTACGCGCACCTGCACGACCCGCCGCCGAAGCTGTCCGAGCGGCGCAAGGGCCTGCCGCCGGGCCTGGACGCGGTGATCGAGAAGGCCATGGACAAGGACCCCGCGCGCCGCTTCGCGACCTGCGAGGAGCTGATCCTGGCCGCGCGCATCGTGGTCGACCAGTTCGGGCCGCTCAGCGAGTCCTCCGCCTCTTCCCGGCGACCGTCGTCGGTCACCCGCGCGGTGCCGCCCAGCGGGGACCCGAGCTCGATGCCGACCGATTCGCGCGACGCGATCCCGTCCGGCGGCGACGGGTCCTCGATGCACACGGTGACGGGCATCGTCGCGCCCGGCGGCGGGCGGGCGATCGTGCTGCTGGCCGGCCTGGACGCCGCCTCCCGCGCGGCCGCCCGCGTCGCCATCGCCAAGCGCTGCGAGATCCTCGAGAGCGAGGGCGTGGACGACGTCGTCGCGCTGGCCCGCGAGCGCCGCCCCGACGTCGTGCTGGTCACCACCGCCGCGGCCGCCGCCGTCACCAGCCAGCTGCGGGCCGACGCGGTCACGAAGGACATCAAGGTGGTGCTGCTCGGCCCGGGGCGGGACACCGGCCGGCGCCAGCTGGCCGCCATCGGCGCCGACGATGCGCTCGCCACCCCCTTCTCTCCGTTGCAGCTGCAGGTCAAGTTGCGGCGCCTGCTTGGTTCAGGCGCCGTCGCCGGCTGACCGATACAGGTCGGATGTGGTTGCACATACGGAGCGGGCCGGACGCCGGGGCCGCCGTCGAGCTTCCCGAGGACGCCCCGTTCGTCCTCGGCCGCCAGCGCGGCTCGGACCTCGTCGTCCGTGACTCGCGGGCGTCGCGCTCCCACGTCGAGCTGACCCGGGTCCGCCCGGGCCACTGGCGGCTGCGCGACCTGCAGTCCGCCAACGGGACCTACGTCGACGGCCTGAAGGTGACCGAGACGGAGCTCCAGGGCGGCGAGGACGTCAAGATCGGCGACGTCGTCATCTCGGTGACGGTCAGCGGCCCGCAGCCGCGCGCGACCCCGGTGTTCGAGCCGCCCGCGGTGACCAACCGCACGCCGCTCGGCCGCACTGAGATGGCGCCCCAGCTCGCCACCCAGTCGATGGTCCGGCGGCTGGTCGACGCGGGCACCAAGCAGGCGTCGCGGACCGGGTTGCTGGCCGGGGCCGGCGCCGCGGTCCTCGCCGTCCTGGTCGTGGTCGCCCTGCTCGTCACCGGCGTGCTCGGCGGGTCCGACGACGCCGTCCCCAAGGTGGTCGCGAAGCTGCGCGCCTCCACGGTGCTGATCACCACCAGGCAGGGCCGGGTCCTGACGGGCACCGGGTCGGGCTGGGTGCTCGACGCCCGCGAGGGCCTGATCGTCACCAACGGCCATGTCGTCAACCAGGGGGACACGTTCACCGTCGCCAACGGGGGCCGCTCGCGGCCGGCCACGGTGGTCGGCTCGTCGCCATGCGAGGATCTCGCCCTGCTGCGGGTGAGCGACACGCGCGGGCTCAGGACGGCCGCGCTGGCGCCGCCGGGCAGCGTCAAGCAGGGGGAGACGGTGGTCGCCATGGGCTATCCCGCCGACTCCACGGCCGGCGACTCGGCGGGCTCCACCCGCGGCGTCGTGTCGGCGCAGCGGACGACGTTCCACGACCCCGCCGCCGACGTCCCCGCCTATCCGAACGTGCTGCAGACCGACACGTCGCTGAACCCCGGCAACTCCGGCGGCCCGCTGGTCGACCTCGACGCGCGCGTGGTCGCCGTCGACGCCGCGGCACGCACGACCGGCTCGGACGGCCGCTCGCTCCAGAACGTCAACTACGCCATCACCATCGACCACGCCCGCACGGTCCTGGCGGGCCTGCGCTCCGGCCGCACCCCCGGCTGGCTCGGCTTCATCCTCGACTACCCGACGCCGGAGGCGCTGCGGGCCGGCGACCTGGCCACGGGGCTGCGCGTCAGGGGCGCGATTCCCGGGACGCCGGCCGCGAAGATCAAGGTCGGGCCCGACGAGGTGCTGGCCGGCATCAACGGGACGGCGTTCGCCACCCCGACGCTGGAGGCCTACTGCGCGGTGGCCAGTGGGATCGAGCCCGGCCGCGAGGTCACGCTCAACTTCGCGTCGCCGGGACAGGAGAAGACGCGCACCGTGCGCGTCAAGCTGACCTGAGCAGCGCCACCAGCGCGTCCGTGCTGAGCGCCTTAGAGGCGAGCACGCAGGTCTTGCCGCCCATGTGCCACGCGACTAGGTTGACGTCGCCGTCGCGCCCCCGGGCGAGGCTGAGCGACCCGGCCTTGACGCGGCGACCGCTCGGGAGGTCGAGCGGGTCGCCATCGACGATCGTGTAATGGACGCCGGCGCTGCCGCGGCGGTAGATGACGGTCTTCGCGGTCCGGCCGTCGACGGTGTCCGTGCGCGCGCCGATGGCCGTGAAGCCGGGCAGGTAGCTCTTGCGGGCGGGCGCGGCGCGCTCCGGCGCCTGCAGCGCGGCGGCGGCCACGCTCTCCACCGTCGGGCCGCTCGGCGCCAGCAGCGCGGCCAGCGTCGCGATGATGGCCAGCGTCAGACCGACCGAGGCCAGCGACCAGCGGTTCGGATAGGACCGCCGCTGGGCCGGCTCGCGGTCCAGCGACTCGCGCAGCGCGAGCGGCGCCGACACGGTCCGGCTGGCCGCCTTGATGCGCTCGCCGATGGGGTCGGTGGGATCAGCCATCGGACTTGGATGCGAATGAGGGGACTGACCCCTCATTCGCACGGAGCTGGTCGGCGACGCGGGTGCGGGCGCGGTGCAGGCGGGTGGTCAGGGTGGCCTCCTTCACGTCGAGGGCCGCGGCGGCTTCCGCGTAGGAGAGGCCGGCCACGTCGACGGCGATCACGGCGGCGCGGAAGTCCTCGGGGAGGGCGGCGATGGTGGCGAACAGCTCGGTGACCTCGTAGTGGACGTCCGGCCCGGGCGTGCGGTCGGGGACGGCGGGGTGCAGCGGCACCTCGGCGGGCCGGCGGCGGCGCCGGCGGAACCGGCTTCGGTGCTGGTTCTCCAGGGCGCGCAGCAGGTAGCCGAGGTCGTCGCCGCGCACGAGGCGCGACCGGGCCAGCACCTTGGCGTAGGTGTCCTGGACCAGGTCCTCGGCCTCGTGGCGGTCGCCCGTCAGGGCCCATGCGGCGCGGAAGAGCCGGTCGACGTGATCGCCCAGCGTGTCTGGGTCCAGCTCCCTCACACCGTCGAGGCTAATTGACAGTGAGCGTTCCTTCCATGCCTTCTTCGCGATGGTCGCTGACCGGGCAGTAGAAGGTGTACTTCCCGGGCTTGAGGGTCTCGGTGACGGTGCTCGTGCCGCCGGGCTGCACGACCGACCCGGTCTTCCCGCCCTCGATGGCGACGCCGTGCGGCGACTTCAGGCCGGCGGGGAGGTGGAGGCTGATGGTGACCTTGCCGGCCTTGGCGGTCAGGTCGTTGGGGGTGAAGGAGAACTTCTCCGGCCCAGGCTCACCGGCCGTCAGCTTCAGCGAGGACGAGGCGGATCCGGACGAGGACGAAGAGGAGGAGGACGAGGACGAGGAGGACTTGTCGGAACCGCCGCAGGCGGCGAGCAGGAGCGGGAGGCAGAAGATGCCAGCAAGGAGACGTCGCATGCCCCCTAAGACGCCGTCGAGCCCGGATCCTTCCCGAGGTTCACGAACGCCGTGCTGACGTCGGGCGGCGTCTTGACGATCCCGATGCGCGCGTCGAAGGCGGCCCAGCGCTTCAGGACGGCGGTGTCGAAGGCGGTCCCGTAGAGCGGGGCGACCGCGTCGAGCTGCGCGCGGACGAGGTCGACGTCGTCGGTCTCGGCCGCCTTGGCCACGCGCCGCGCGGCCGCGGCCGGGTTCGCGCGGACCTCTTGGATGCCGTTGGACACCGCCAGGATCGCGTTCTGGAGCGCGGCGCGATGCTCGCGCAGGCCGGCCTCCGAGGCGATCAGGACGACCTCGGGGTACGGGGGCGCGCCGTAGTCGTCCACGCGGAACTCGCGCGTGTCGAGGCCGCGCTTGCGCAGCACGACGCCCTCCGCGTTCCAGAACACCGGCGCGGCGTCGACCCGGCCGCTGAGGATGCGGGTGACCGCGCTGAAGCCGATGGTGACCTGCTTGACCTTGGCGGGGTCGCCGCCGTCGTGGCGGACGATCGCGTCGAGGAACGCCGGGTCCGACGGGAGGCCGGAGACGCCGACGGTCCGGCCCTCCAGGTCACGCGGGCGCTTGACCCCGCCCCGCCCACCCCGCGCGACGAGCGCGGCGAGCGGGCGCTCGACCAGCGCGGAGACGGCGACCACCTTCGTCCCCCGTGCGCGGGCGATGGCGAGGTCGTGGATGTCGAGCACGCCGAGGTCGGCCTTGCCGGAGGCGACGAGCTTGAGCGCGTCGGGCCCCGAGCCGGGCTGGCGGATGCGGAACGCGCCGTGCGCGGCCGCGGCGTAGAGCGGGGCGTGGACCGCGTTGGGGGTGAAGTCCAGCGCGAGCGTCAGCTTCGGCGCCTCCTTGGATGACGAGGAGGAGCCGCAGCCGGCGAGCGCGGCGACGAGGAGGATCAGCAGGCGCCGCATGGGCGCGCCTACGGTAGGCGCGTGGCGCGACGAGGCAACCGTGGCGCGGCCGCGCCGGCGCCGGCGGCGCTGCCGGAAGGCTCGACGCCGGAGCGGCTGGCCGAGGACGTGCGCGCCCACTGCGCCGAGGTGGCGGCGCGCGCCGAGCTCGTCGCCATCGACCTCGACGCCGCGAGCTACGCGGGCGGCGTGAGCGGGCTCGACCCGGAGCTGCACCGCCTCGACGCGCCGCGCGACGAGGTCGTCCGCTACGTGCTGATCCTCGACGCGGTCAACTTCGGCTCGGGCTGGTTCGAGGCGCTGGGGACGGACACGGACGCGCTGACGCGCCGGCTGACCGAGCGCGGCACCCCGTGGACGCCCGCCGAGCTGCGCGCGCTCGAGACCGCCGAGGTCGCCGACACCCTGGGGCTGCCACGCGACCACGCGCTCACCGGGCACTACACGGACGCCCTGCACGCGCTGGGCGCCTGGCTGCGCGAGCCGCTCGACCCCGGCCCCTCCGCGCAGGCGTTCGCCGCGCGCCTGCCGTTCCCGCCCGACCCCGGCTTCCACAAGCGCCCGCAGATCGCCGCCAACGACCTGCAGCTGGCCGGCGTCGCCGACTTCGCCGACGTCGACCGCCTCACCGTCTTCGCCGACAACCTCCTGCCCCACGTCCTGCGCACCGACGGCGTCCTCACCTACGCGCCGGAGCTGGCCGCGCGCATCGACCGCGGCGACGCGCTGATCCACGGCGAGCGCGCCGAGGTCGAGCTGCGCGCCTGCGCCGTGCACGCCTGCGAGGGGCTCGCCGTCGCCGCCGGCGTCCCGCCGCGCACACTCGACAACTGGCTCTGGCACCGCGGCCTCGGCCTCGGCGGGCGCCCCCACCGCACGGAGACCACCGCCTACTGACGGCGTAGGGAGAACCCCCCTAAGCCGCGCCGCCGCCCGGCGTTGACCAGGCATGCTCATCTACCAGGTTCGTAACCCCATCGCCCGCGTCGCCCTGATCGCGCTTCCGCTGATCATCTTCGCGATCATGTACTTCACGGTCATCAAGCCGAGCAACGACACGGCCAACGATGCCATCCGCTCCGCCACCCACCAGGCGGGCCAGCAGATCAAGGAGATCCGCAAGACCGCTCCGGCGTCCGCCCAGAAGTCCCTCGACGACGCGTCCAAGCTGACCGCCTGCGTCGAGAAGGCCGGCACCGACACCGGCGCCCTCGCCAACTGCCAGGTGAAGTTCGGCGGCTAGCGTCGGCGGCATGGACGCCGTCTGCTCTGAGAACACCGAGGCGCAGCGCTACGAGCTGCGCCTCGACGGCGACGTCGTCGCCCTGGCCGACTTCCGCGACCAGGGCGACGTCCGCGTCCTCCCCCACGTGGAGACCGACGCCGCACACCAGGGCCAGGGGCTGGCCGGCCGCCTGGTCGCCTTCGCGCTCGACGACATCCGCGCGCAGGGCAAGACGGTCGTGCCCGCGTGCCCGTTCGCGGCGCACTTCGTCAGCGAGCACCCGGAGTATCAGGACCTGGTCTGAAGCGGGATGCGGACCCGGAAGACGGTCTCGCCGGGACGTGAGTCGAAGCTCAATGAGCCGTCGTGGCGGTCGACCACGATGCGGCGGCCGGCGTCCAGTCCGAGGCCGGTCCCGGCGCCGACGCCCTTGGTGGTGAAGAAGGGCTCGAAGACGCGGTCCCGCGCGTCGGCCGGGACGCCCGGACCGTCGTCGGCCACCTCGACCACCGCGCAGTCGCCGTCGCGCCGCGTGCGGATCGTGATGGTGCCCGAGTCGCCCAGCGCGTCGATGGCGTTGTCGAGCAGGTTCGTCCACACCTGGTTGAGCTCCGAGCCGCGCACGGTCGCCTTCGGCAGCGTCCGGTCGTAGTCGCGGACGACCTCGATGGCGGTGTGCTTGAGCTTGTGGCCGAGCACCGCGACGGTCGTCTCCAGTCCCTCGTGGAGGTCGACCTCGACGACGCCGCCGCGGTCCATGTAGGCGTAGGACTTGACCGCGCCGACGAGGCGGCTCATGCGGTCGGTGGACTCCGTGAGCTCCGCGGCCAGCTCGTTGGCCGTCAGCGTCGCGGCGACCCAGCGCAGGGTCGCGTCCGTGGCCGGTCCCGCCTTCGCCTGCACGCGCGCGAGCCAGTCGGCGTCGACGCCGGCGACGGCCAGCGCCGGGGCGATCCGCCAGGCGTCGGCGATGCCGGCGTCGTCGAGCGCGTCGAGCAGCTCGTCCTCGGCGTCGGAGGCGTCCAGCGCGTCGAGCCGGCTCTGCGTCGCCGCCCGCGCCAGGGCCTCGTGCTGGAGCTCGACCAGCGCGTGTGCCTCCTCCCGCTCCACCCCGCTGCTCACGAACGCGTCCAGCGTCCGCGAGATGGTGTCGAGCGCCTCCGTGAGGTCGCTGGCCGCGCGCCGGGCGGCGGCCGCGGGGTTGTTGAGCTCGTGGGCCAGCCCGGCCGCCATCGTGCCGAGCGAGGCGAGCCGCTCGCGGTTCTGCTCGATGGCGGTGATGCGGTTCATGACCGGCGCGACCTGCGCCATGATGCGCTGGTGGACCGCGGGCTGGGAGAGCACCAGCGCGACCGCCCGCTCGCGTGGCACGACCGCGAACCGGCACGCCGTCTCGGCGACCAGGCGGACGCCGTACTCGCCGCCCGTGAGCGTCATGATCGCGTAGATCCAGGTCGGCGCCTCGTGGTGGCCGATAGGGTCGGGCCGGCCGTTGTCGACCAGGAACGAGCGCGTCCGCCCCTCCAGCAGCAGCCAGATGCCCTCGGTCGGGTCGCCCTGCTCGGTGATCAGCGCCTCGGGCGCGAAGGTGCGCTCCTCGGCCGCCTCCTCCCACAGCGCCAGCTCGGCGTCCGTGAGGCCGTCGAAGAGGTCGACCGGGCGCAGGTCCGTCACGCGTCGACCAGGTACTGGTGGATGAGGGAGACGGCCATGGAGCCCTCGCCGACGGCGGACGCGACCCGCTTGATCGACCGCGCGCGGACATCGCCGGCCACGAACACGCCGGGCACGGTCGTCTCCAGCGGATAGGGGTCGCGCTTGAGCGGCCAGCCCGCCGTCTGCGCGTCCGGGCCGGCCAGGATGAAGCCGCGCGCGTCACGCGCGACGACGCCCTCGAGCCAGTCGGTCCGCGGTGCCGCCCCGATGAACACGAAGCACGCGTCGGCGTCGAGGTCCGTCCCGTCGGACAGCGACAGCCGCGCAAGCCGCCCGTCCCCCGACGCGCCCACCGCCTCCACGCCCTCGCGAACGTCGATGTTGGCGAGCGCCGCGATCTGCTCGATCAGGTAGTGCGACATCGACTTCTGCAGCGACGAGCGGACCAGCATCGTCACCGTCGCCGCGTAGCCCGCGAAGTAGACCGCCGCCTGCCCGGCCGAGTTGGCGCCGCCGATGACGACGACGTGCTGGTCGGCGCACGAGCGCGCCTCGGTCAGCGCCGCGCCGTAGTAGATGCCCGCGCCGGTGTAGTCGGCGAAGCCGGGCGCCGGGTGCTGGTTGTAGGAGACGCCGGAGGCGACGAGCACGCACGACGCGCTCAGGGTGGCGCCGCCGGTCAGCGCGACCACGCGGCCCGCGCCCTCGGCCCGCAGGCCGACCGCGTCCTGGACGGTGAGCAGCTCGGCACCGAGCCGGCGGGCCTGGTCGGTCGCGCGCCGGGCCAGGTCGGACCCGCTCAGCCCGGCCGGGAAGCCGAGGTAGTTCTCGATGCGCGACGACTGCCCGGCTTGCCCGCCCGGCGCCTCGCGCTCGACCAGCACCGTCTTGAGGCCCTCGCTGGCGCCGTAGACCGCCGCGGCCAGGCCGGCCGGGCCACCGCCGACGATGACCAGGTCGTAGTGCTCGTACGTCGGCTCCACCGCCACGCCGAGGCGCTGCGCGAGCTCGAGCACGGACGGCCGCTCGAGCACGGACCCGTCCTCCAGCAGCGCCACCGGCAGCCGCGAGTCCTCGACGCCGGCGACCGTCAGCAGCTCACGCGCCTCCCCGTCGCGCTCGACGTCCAGCCAGCGGGCGGGGACGCGGTTGCGGGCCAGGAAGTCGCGCAGGTCGTGGGACGCGCGGCTGAAGCGGTGGCCGACGATGCGCACGCCGCCGGCCTCCAGCGCCGCCCCCGACTCCCACGTCGTGAGCAGGTCCTCGACGACCGGGAACAGCTGCTCCTCCGGCGGGTCCCACGGCTTGAGCAGGTAGTAGTCCAGCGCGACCTCGTTGATCGCCGCGATGGCGGCCTCCGTGTCCGCGTAGGCGGTCAGCAGGACGCGCTTGGCCTCCGGCGCGAGCTTGCGCGCCTCGACTAGGTACTCCGTCCCGCTCATGCTCGGCATCCGCTGGTCGGCAACCAGCAGCGCGACCTGGTCCCCGCGCGTGCGGGACGCGCGGACCGCCTCCAGCGCCTCGGCGCCGCTGCCGGCGCGGACGATGCGGTAGCGCTCGCCGAAGCCGCGACGCAGGTCGCGCGCGACCGCGGCGAGGACGGCTGGCTCGTCGTCGACGACGACGATCGCGGGACGCCGGACGCGCTCGTCGGCCATAGGCGGCCAGCATAAGCTCGGCGTGGTGATCCTCGCCGCCGCGCACACGCTCGACCTCACGCTGCTGGCCGTCCTGGGCAGCGCCGCGATCCTGCTCGTGCTCGCCTACCGGACGTCCGTCCCGTACCCGATCCTGCTGGTCGTCGGCGGCGTCGGCGTCGGCTTCATCCCCGGCCTGCCCGACGTCGAACTGGCCCCGAAGGTGGTGCTGGTCCTGTTCCTGCCGGCGCTGCTGTACTCGGCCGCGTTCTTCTCCTCCCTGCGCGACCTGCGCGACAACGTGCGCCCGATCGGGCTGCTCTCGATCGGGCTGGTGGTCATCACGACGCTCGGCGTCGGCGCCGTCGCCCACGCCGTCGTGGACGACCTCAGCTGGGCGGCCGCCTTCACGCTCGGCGCCATCGTCGCGCCGACCGACCCCGTGGCCGCGACCGCGATCGCCTCGCGCTCGGGCGCCCCTGGCCGGATCATCACCATCCTGGAGGGCGAGTCGCTGGTCAACGACTCGACCGCCCTGGTCGCCTACAAGGTCGCGGTCGCAGCCACGCTCACGGGCGTCTTCTCCATGGGCGACGCCGCCATGTCGTTCGTGCTCGACCCGCTCGCCGGCGTGGCCATCGGGGCCGCCGTCGGCATGGTGATCGCCGAGATCCGCCGCGTCATCGACGACGCGCCGACGGAGATCAGCATCTCCCTGCTGACCCCGTACTTCGCCTACCTGCCGGCCGAGGCGCTCGGCGTCAGCGCGGTGCTGGCCGCGGTGACGAGCGGCATCTGGCTGGGCTGGCGCGCGCCCAGGCTGATCAACTCCGCCACCCGCATCCAGCTCTACAGCGTGTGGGAGGTCCTCACCTTCGTCCTCAACGCCTCACTGTTCCTGCTGGTCGGGCTGCAGCTGCCAGGCATCCTCGAGCGCATCACCGACGACTACTCGGCGGGGCAGCTGTTCGGGTGGGCTGCGACGGTCTCGGGCGCGGTCATCGCCGTCCGCTTCCTGTGGGTGTTCCCGGCCACGGCGATCCCGCGCTGGCTGTCGCCGTCGCTGCGCGAGCGCGACCCGATGCCGCGCGTCGGCAGCATGGTCCTGATCGCTTGGGTGGGGATGCGCGGCGCCGTCTCGCTGGCCGCCGCGTTGGCGTTGCCGATCACCTTCCCTGCGCGCGACCTGATCGTGTTCCTCGTCTACGGCGTCATCCTCGTCTCGCTGCTGATCCAGGGCGCGACCATCGCCCCGCTGATCCGGATCTTCGGCCTCCACGACGACGGCCGCCTGGACCGGCTGGAGAACAAGGCCCGCATCAAGGCGGCCAAGGCGGCGATCGTCCGCATCGACGAGCTGATCGGGGAGGACTGGGTCCGCGACGAGAGCGCCGAGCGGATGCGTGCGTACCACGAGTTCCGCATCCGCCGCTTCAAGGCGCGCTTCGACGAGGAGGACGACGGTGCCATCGACGACCGGTCCGTCGCCTACCAGCACCTGCAGCGCCACGTGCTGGAGGCCCAGCGCGAGGAGATCATCCGCCTGCGCAACGAGCGCTTCATCAACGACGAGGTCCTGCGCCGCATCGAGCGCGACCTGGACCTTGAGGACACCCGGCTCGAGATCCCGCTGAACGGTGCGCCCCAACCGACGCCGGCGCCCGTACAGCCTTCGTGAGCGACGACTACGAGCCCGATCCCGACCGCTGGAAGGCGCTGGGCGTCTGCCTGGTGGCGGGCTTCATGACGCTGCTCGACGTCTCCATCGTCAACGTCGCGCTGCCCAGCATCGAGTCGGGCGTGGACGCGAGCCAGAGCGCGCTGCAGTGGATCGTCTCCGGCTACGCGCTCGCCCTGGGGCTGCTGCTCGTCCCGGCTGGGCGGATCGGGGACGCCCGCGGGCGCCGGCCCGTCTTCATGACCGGCGTGGCGCTGTTCGTCCTCGCCAGTGCGGCGTGCGGGGCGGCGCCGAGCGCGGGGACGCTGGTCGCCGCACGCGTGCTCCAGGGCTTCGCCGGCGGCCTCGTCACCCCGCAGGTCAGCGGCTTCATCCAGACGCTGTTCCGCGGGGAGGAGCGCGGCAAGGCGTTCGGCTACTTCGGGACGACGGTCGGCGTGTCGACGGCGATCGGACCGCTGTTAGGGGGTGCCCTCATCGCGCTGATCGGCCCCGAGCACGGATGGCGCGCGGTGTTCCTGGTCAACCTGCCTATCGGCGCCACCGTGCTGGTCCTGGCCCGCCGCTACCTGCCGGCCGCCGCGCCGCGGCCGGCCGAGCGCACGGCGCTCGACCCCGTCGGCGTGCTCCTGCTCGGCGCGGCGGTGATCTGTGTCCTCGTCCCGTTCATCGAGCAGCGCACCTGGCACAGCCCGCTGCGCCTCGCGCTGTTCCCGCTGGCCGCCGTGCTGCTGGGGGTGTGGGTGCTGCACGAGCGCCGCTATGGCCGCACGCGCGAGCCGGTGGTCAACCTGTCGCTGTTCAAGATCCGCTCCTACGTGCTCGGGGCGGGCGTCGGCCTGCTGTACTTCAGCGGCTTCACGGGGACGTTCTTCATCCTCACCCAGTACCTGCAGAGCGGCCTGGACTACCCGGCCTGGAAGGCGGGCCTGGCGGCGACGCCGTTCGCGATCGGCGGTGCGCTGATGTCCTCCTACGGCAGCCGCCACGTGCTCACGCGCGGGCGCAAGCTGATCGCGTTCGGGCTGGGGACAGTGATCGTCGGCTTCGTCGGCGTGTGGTTCGCGGTGCGCGCCGAGCCGGGCGCCGACGTCGCGGTCTACACCGCGCTGCCGCTGCTGCTGGCGGGGCTGGGCGGTGGCTTGGTCATCTCGCCCAACCAGACGCTGACGCTGTCGCAGGTCCCGGTCGAGCGCGCGGGCAGCGCCGGCGGCGTCCTGCAGACGGGGCAGCGCGTGGGATCCGCGGCCGGCATCGCGGTGACGGGCAGCGTCTTCTACTCGTCGCTGGCGTCGTCGCACGGCGACTGGGCGGTCGCGTTCCGCCACGGGGTCGTGGTGATCGCGTGCTTCGTCTTCGCCGCGCTGGCGCTGGCGCTCGCCGACGTGCTCACCGGCTGAGGGGCCGGAGGGGTCGCCCCCTCCGGCCCGTGAATCAGCGGGTGGCGGGCGGCGGGACCGCGAAGTCCGTCAGGTACTTCGGGCTCGGCGAGCCGATGCCCGTGACCGGGTCCCACCCCTTCGTGACCGCCAGGCTCGAATCCTGGTTGAAGGTCCGAACGCTGTAGAGGACGCCATCGGACGGATCGAGCCCGTTGGCGTAGTCCGCCCGCACGTTGCCGGCGTCGGGACCCGCCTTCGCGATGTCCAGGAACAGCGACGGATTGCTCTTGGCGGACTGGTACAGCTGGGGGTTCAGGAAGCCCTGGCGCGAGCCCTGGTGCTGCTGCGAGAGGGCCTGGAAGCCGGCCATCAGCGGCGAGGCCAGGCTCGTTCCGCCGATGCGGTACTCGCCGTAGGCCGGCCCGCTGGGGAACTGCTGGGTCTCGCCGATCAGCATGCCGGTCGTCGGGTCGGCGTCCAGCGCCACGTCCGGCACCGCGCGGCCGGCCGGGGCCGTTGCCGGCACGACCTTGGTCTGGTAGCTCGGGCGGTTGAAGAGGCTCGAGTAGCCACCGCCGGAGCCATACAGGTAGCCGACGGGCGTCCACGACTTGCCGTTGGCCGACAGCGAGTACTTCTGCGTGCCCCACCCGGTCTGGAAGATCAGGTTCTGGCCGGCGCCGATGCCGAGCGAGGTGCCGCCCACCGCGGTGATGTAGGGGTTGGACGCCGGGTAGTCGGCCTGCAGGACGCCGGTGTTGGCCACCTCGTCGCCGTTGTCGCCCGAGGAGAACAGGAACGAGATGCCCTGCATCGCGCCCTGCAGGAAGGCCTGCTGCGTGGCGGCGACGTCGTCAGGCGTCTCATCGCCTTCCGTGCTCCCGTACGAGTTGGAGACGATGGAGACCTTGTTCTCGTCGACGACGGTGTCCAGCGTGTCGGCGATGTCGGAGTTGAAGCAGCTCTTGGCGCCGTAGTAGCGCACGTTGGCACCGGTGGCCATCGCGTGCACGGCCTCGACGTCGAGCGTCTCCTCGCCGTACCAACCGGAGGGGTCGCACTCGTCCGCGTGGGTGAACGGCGCCGCGTTGCGCTGCGTGAACCCGCCGCCTGCGAAGGCCGGGTCCCCGTGGCGGGTCGCGTACTGGTTGGCGTCGGCGAGGATGGTCGGCGCCGCGTAGGCGTCGACGATGCCCACCGTCACGCCCGACCCGGTCAGGTCCGTCGATCCCTCGTAGGCCCCGCGCAGCTGCTGCGGCTGGTACCCGCACGGCGCGTAGGGGAGCTTCTTGCCACCGAACTTCGGCAGCGGCGTCTGGAAGTCGGCCTGGTAGGTGGCCGAGAGCGCCCCGTAGGAGTTCGAGCACGGGCGGCCGTTGACGAACGCGTCGGGCGGCGGGAAGGACTGGTCGGGAGTGGCACCGGGAGCGAACGTGTGCGCGCGGGTGGCCAGGCCGGAGACCGCGATCACCTTGGCGCGAACGCTGTCGGGCACCGTGGGCGTCTGCGTCGGCGCCTGGAAGCTCTGATCGGTCGTGCTGTAGCTGTGCAGCGGCGTTCCGAACGCCTGCTCGGCGGCGCTCGCGGGCCCGGTCACGGTCAGGTAGCGATCGGACGGCTCCGCGCCGATGACCTTCAGACCCTGGCTCCTGAGCCATGTGGCGACGCTCCTGACGTCGGCGGCGGCGGGACGGTAGCGCGCCATGAACTGCCTGCGCGTCAGGAACTGCCCGTAGGTCGCGCTCCCGGGCGTCGAGATCTGCTCGACGTCGTCCTTGAGCGTGGCGAGTCCCCCGCGCGGGGCGAGGTAGACACGCAGAACCTGGGTGGCGGCGGCGGGCGTGGCGCCCTGGTCGATCGCACCCTGGGCCTCGGAGGGGCCGTCGGCGGGGACGGGCGTCCGGTCAGCGCGAGCGGCTGGGACACCGATCGCGAGCAAGGCGCACGTGGCGGCCAAGACGGCGCGAGCGCGGGGACGGGCGGACTCGATCACGGCTGTTCCTTCCGAAGTGGGACGTGGCTCCTGGCCAATGCTCCGGGACCCTACTAATCGGAGCGCCGGGCCGCCGGCCGGCCGCGGCGGCGGTAGCCTCGGAGGATCGCTCCTCTGTCCCTGACCGTGGGGTGCACCTTCGGCATCGAGACCACGCAGGCCACCTCGGCCGTGCTCCAGGTCGCCCCGTCCGGCCGTGAGCTGGAGATCACCGCGGAGCGCTGGGACACCGGCGTCAGCCATCACGGCTACGTCGACGGCTTCGGCAACCGCTGCGAGCGCATCCTCATGCCCGCCGGCCATTCGCGCATCCGCTACGACGCCGACGTCAACCTCGCGGAGCCGGGTGACCGCATCGTCCCCGGCACGCCGGAGACGCCGATCGCGGACGTGCCCGACGCGCAGATCACCTTCGTCATGCCGAGCCGGTTCTGCCTGCCCGACGAGCTCGGGCACGAGGCCTGGGAGCGCTTCGGCAGCCTCGCGCCGGGCTGGGAGCGGGTCCAGGCGATCGTCGACTACGTGCACGAGACGATCGAGTGGGTCGCCGGCGCCTCCAATCCGTGGACGACGGCCGTCGACGCCTACCGCGCCCGCCAGGGCGTCTGCCGCGACTTCGCCCACGTCGCCATCACCTTCTGCCGCGCCCTCAACATCCCTGCGCGCTACGTCTTCGGCTACATCCCCGAGATCGACGTCCCGCCCCCGGTCGAGCCGATGGACTTCGCCGCCTGGTTCGAGGTCTACCTCGACGGCGCCTGGCACACCTTCGACGCCCGCAACAACCGCCGCCGCGTCGGCCGTGTCGTCGTCGGCCGCGGCCGCGACGCCGTCGACGTCGCCCTGATCACGTCGTTCGGGCCGATGACCCTCACGGAGTTCGAGGTCCGCGCCGCCTGATCACCGCTCGCTCAGCCTGGCTCATCGAGGTGGACGCCGCGGCGGGCGGCGTCGTGGGCGACAAGGCGGGCGGCGAGGCCGCGCAGCCGGTCGCGGTCCCGGCGGGTGAGGGGGTCGGTGAGGCGCTCGATGTGGGCGGAGACCTGCTGGGTGAGCTCGGCGGCGATCGCTCGGCCGCGCGGGGTCAGGCGGACGTGGACGGCGCGCCCGTCGTGGTCGGCGCCGACACGCTCGACGAAGCCGCGCTGCTGCGCGCGGTCGATGAGGCCGCTGACGCTCGACTTCTCGAGGTTCAGCGCGTGGGCGATGGCGAGCATCGGCGGCTCGCGGTCGCGCAGGCTCCCGAGCAGGCGCAGCTGGGTGACGGAGAGGTCGTGGCTCGCGGCGACCGCGCCGAGGGCCGCCTGCACGGCGAACGACAACTGGGCCAGTGCGTCGGTGAGCGCGTCGTCGTCCCCGGGGCGATCGATCGTGGGCTGCCACGAACAACATGCTGAGGGGTTGACCACGCCATGCACGCCGCCGTCGTCCGTTCTTTCGATCGAGCCCCGCGCTATGAGGAGCTCGACATCCCGCCCGCTTCAGGCGACGATGAGCAGAGCGTCGAGGTCGTCGCCGCCGCGCTTCACCCGCGGGTGCGCTCGATGGCCGACGGCTCGCACTACGAGAGCACCGGAGAGCTGCCGCTGGTCCCGGGCATCGACGGGGTGGGCCGCGACGCGGACGGCCGCCGGCGGTACTTCGTGCTGCCCGACACCCGTTTCGGAAGCATGGCCGAGCGCGCGGTCATCGATGTGCGCCGTAGCGCGCTGCTGCCCGAGAGCGTCGATCCCGTGGAGCTGGCCGCGGTGATGAACCCGGCGATGTCCTCCTGAATCGCGCTGCGGCGGCGCATCGACTTCGAGCCGGGCCAGAGCGTGCTCGTCCTCGGGGCGACCGGCAACGCCGGCCAGATGGCGGTGCAGATCGCCACGCACCTCGGCGCCGCCCATGTCATCGCCGCCGGCCGCGACGCCGACCGGCTCGCCGACCTGACGGGCCTGGGCGCTGACGAGACCGTCGCGCTGGGCGGCGACCCGGAGGTTGCCTACCGAGCACTCGGCTCCGCGGCCGCAGAGGTCGACGTCGTCCTCGACTACCTGTGGGGCGCGGCCACCCAGCGGGCGCTGCCGGAGGTCCTGACTCAGCGGCGCGACCGGGGTCGCCCGCTGCGCTGGATCGAGATCGGCTCGGTGGCCGGCCTCGAGCTCACGCTCCCGTCCGCGTGGTTGCGCGCTGCGCGGGTCGAGCTGGTGGGAAGCGGACAGGGTTCGCAGACCTGGACGGCGTCGCACCGCGCCGCCCGGAGAGTCGTGTTCGTGCCCTGAGCTACGGCTCCTGCAGACGAGCACCATGTCGCCGTCGCGGTCAGGCCGAGCGCAGTCTGCCCGCTGCGTAGTCTGGACGGGCGATGGTGATACGGCGATCCAAGCCGCTGCTGCGCGACGTCGCTCGCGTATGGCGGCGTCTCTCGCCGCAGGCTCAGGATTACGTCATCAGCGCGCTGGTCAGCGTCACGGCGATGGTCGCGTTCGTGCTCGATCCGGTGCACGGGTTGCGCGGCGACCTGGTCGGGTTCTTGCTCACTCTGGGTGTGACCGTTCCGCTGTCCTGGCGCCGCCGCTGGCCGGTCCCGACGTTCCTGCTCGCGGTGGCCTTCATCATCCCCTCGGCAACCGCGGGGTATGCGACGGTGTCCGCGTTGTACCTGTTGTTCGGCCTTGCGTCGACGGCTCGGCATACGTCGCGCCCGACGACGTGGCTGGTCGGCACGGTTGCGGTCGTCGTGACGATCGGGCTGGTCATCGCTGCCGATCCGGACGGTTTCTCGGCGGTCAGGCTCATCGCGGCGTTCGCGGTGGGGGCGGCCCCCGCCGTGGTCGGTGACGCGTTCCGCGTCCGCGAGCAGTTGCTGAACCAGATCCGTACGCATGCAGCGCGCCTGGACGATCTGCGCGATCTCGAGGTCCGGCGGGCGATGGCCGAGGAGCGGGTGCTCATGGCCCGCGACATCCACGACATCGTCGGCCATCATCTCTCGGCGATCGCCCTGCACTCCAACGCGGCGCTTCACCTCCACGCCCGCGACCCCCTCGCCGCGCGCAACTCGGTCGAGCAGGTCAGCGAGGCGGCCACGGCCGCGCTCGGCGAGACCCGAAGGATGGCCGCAGCGCTGCGCGGTGGAGCTCCCGAGATGGTGCCGAGCCCGACGCTGCAAGATCTTCGAGGGCTCGTCGAACGGGTGAGTGCCAGCGGCGTGCCGACGACCCTGACCGTTGTCGGCGCTCCGCGGGCGTTGCCCGGCGTGGTGGAGACATGCGGGTTTCGCATCGTGCAAGAGGCGCTGACCAACGTGACCAAGCACGCCCGCCCGGCGAGGGCCGAGCTCGTGGTTACCTACACGGATGATCACGTCGAGCTCTGCGTCGACGACGACGGACGCGACCTGTTCAAGAGCAGGCGCACGGTCGGTGGCCAAGGGCTGACCGGTATGCGTGAGCGCGCCGCCCTCGTCGGCGGACGCGTGGAGGCGGGCCGCAAGGACGGCGGCGGCTGGCGAATACGGGCGCGTCTTCCTCTGCTGGAGTCTGCTTTGTGATCAGGGTCGTCATCGCCGACGATCAAGCGATCGTTCGCAAGGGCCTCCGCGCGATTCTCGAGTCCGAGCCGGACATCGAGGTGGTCGGCGAGGCGCAGGACGGCCTGGACGCCGTCGGCATAGTTGCCCGACGAAGTCCACACGTGGTGCTGATGGACATCCGGATGCCGCGCATGGACGGATTGCTGGCCACCCGGGAGATCGTCGGCGCGAGCGCTGAGGTCGGTGTCATCGTCATCACCACCTTCGACGAGGACGAGTACGTGTTCGGCGCGTTGCAGGCGGGCGCGAGCGGCTTCCTGCTCAAGGACGCGCCGGCCCCGCGCATCCTGGAGGCGGTGCGCGTCGTCGCGCGCGGCGACGGGCTGCTGGCACCCGAGGTCACCCAACGCCTCATCCGGCGGTTCGCCGAGATCCAGCCGTCTCGCGCAGGAGACCCGAGCGTCGCCGAGCTGACATCGCGCGAGCGAGACGTCCTGCTCAGGATCGCCGCCGGCAAGACCAACGCCGAGATCGC
>CAXTBB010000040.1:0-38965 GCA_964242305.1 uncultured Solirubrobacteraceae bacterium | reverse complement strand
GTCAGCCACATCTGGTTCTTCAAGGGCGTCCCCTCGCGCATCGGCTACCTGCTCGACATGGCGCCCAAGGAGCTCGAGAAGGTCCTCTACTTCGCGGCCTCCATCGTCACGTGGGTCGACGACGAGGCACGCGCCAAGGACCTCGACGAGCTGCAGGACAACGTCAACGAGACGCTGGACTCCTACGCGGCCGAGAAGGAGGAGCGCGTCCAGGAGCTCAACGAGTCCCGCGAGCGCCGCCTGGCGTACCTCTCCAAGGGCACCCAGACGGGCTTCACCGACGACGACCACCTGTGGGCCGAGGCGCTCGACATCAACGTCAAGAAGCTCGACGACGACGAGCGCGAGCGGCTGGTCAAGGACGTCAACAAGTCCATCGACGCCGACGTCTCCGACACGGAGGCCTACATCGAGGACGCCGCCGAGCGGCTTCGCCAGGTGTGGGACACCTTCGGCTCGATGGGCCCGAAGGACGTCGTCAACGACGAGACGCTGTTCCGCGAGCTCAAGGAGCGCTTCGGCTCCCCCTACGGCTGGGGCGAGTACTTCCGCGGCGGCATGGGCGCGGAGGCCATCCGCGACCTGCTCGAGCAGATCGACCTCGAGGCCGAGAAGGAGGAGCTCGAGGAGATCGTCCGCACCGCCAAGGGCCAGAAGCAGCAGCGCGCCGTCAAGCGCCTGAAGGTCGCGTCGGCGTTCCTCAAGAAGGAGGGCGGCCGCGCGGTCAACACGCCGGACATGATGATCCTCGAGGCCGTGCCGGTGATCCCGCCGGAGCTGCGCCCGATGGTCCAGCTCGACGGTGGCCGCTTCGCGACGTCCGACCTCAACGACCTCTACCGGCGCGTCATCAACCGCAACAACCGGTTGAAGCGCCTGCTCGACCTCGGCGCCCCCGAGATCATCGTCAACAACGAGAAGCGCATGCTGCAGGAGGCCGTCGACGCGCTGTTCGACAACGGCCGCCGCGGCCGGCCGGTGACCGGGCCGGGCAACCGCCCGCTCAAGTCGCTGTCCGACATGCTCAAGGGCAAGCAGGGCCGGTTCCGCCAGAACCTGCTCGGCAAGCGCGTCGACTACTCCGGCCGCTCGGTGATCGTGTCGGGCCCGTCGCTGAAGCTGCACCAGTGCGGCCTGCCGAAGATCATGGCGCTGGAGCTGTTCAAGCCGTTCATCATGGCTCGCCTGGTCGAGCGCAAGGCCGTCCAGAACATCAAGGCCGCCAAGAAGATGGTCGACTCGATGATCCCCGAGGTGTGGGACGTCCTCGAGGAGGTCATCCACGAGCACCCGGTGCTGCTCAACCGCGCGCCGACGCTCCACCGCCTGGGCATCCAGGCGTTCGAGCCGGTGCTCGTTGAGGGCAAGGCCATCCAGGTCCACCCGCTCGTCTGCACGGCGTTCAACGCCGACTTCGACGGCGACCAGATGGCGGTCCACCTGCCGCTGTCGGCAGAGGCGCAGGCCGAGGCCCGCGTGCTGATGCTGTCGGCCAACAACATCCTGTCCCCCGCGCACGGGGCGCCGCTGGCGACGCCGTCGCAGGACATGGTGCTGGGCACGTACTACCTGACCTACGGGTTCGAGGCGGACGAGCTGGACGCCGAGGAGAAGACGTGGGAGGTGCGCCACCAGGCGGACCGCGCGTCCGGGCACACGTTCCGGTCGGCGCAGGAGGCCGAGATCGCCTACGACACCGGCATGGTCACGCTGCACACGTACTGCCAGTACCGGCCGGACTGGTCCAACTCCGGGCACGTCTTCACGACGGTCGGGCGGATCATCTTCAACGACCACATCGAGCGGGCGCTGGAGGAGACGCTGGGCGAGGAGTTCGACAAGAACCAGTACCAGTTCGTCAACCGGGCGCTCAAGAAGCGCGACGTGGTGACGCTGATCGACCAGCTGATCCAGGCCTACGGCGCCGGCGCCATCTCGACGGTGCTGGACACGTTCAAGGACCTCGGCTTCCACTACGCGACGCTCGCGGGTGTGACCGTGTCCAAGAACGACGTCATCGTGCCCCCGCGCAAGCAGGAGATCCTCGACGACTACGAGGCGCAGGTCACCCTCGTCCAGGAGCAGTACGACGACGGCCTGATCACGCAGGAGGAGCGCCACCTCGCCGTCACGGACAAGTGGAACGAGGCGACGGACGTCGTGGCCGACGCGATGATCGACAACATCGCCGACACCAACCGCCTGAACCCGATCTACATCATGGCCAACTCGGGGGCCCGCGGGTCGTTCAAGCAGATCCGCCAGCTGGCGGGCATGCGCGGCCTGATGGCCAACCCGAAGGGCGAGATCATCGAGCGGCCGATCAAGTCCAACTTCATCGAGGGCCTGGACGTGCTCGAGTACTTCATCTCGACGCACGGCGCTCGCAAGGGCCTCGCCGACACCGCGCTGCGCACGGCGGACTCCGGGTACCTCACCCGGCGCCTCGTCGACGTCGCGCAGGACGTGATCATCCGCCAGCACGACTGCGGCACCGAGGAGTGGCTGGACGCGCCCCTGTTCAAGGCGAAGACGGGGGAGCCCAACGACATGCTCATCGGGCGCTTCGCGGCCCAGGACATCGCGCTGGGGACCGGCAAGAAGGCCGAGGTCCTGGTGGCCAAGGGTGACGAGATCGACCGGCACCACCTACCGATGCTGGTGGAGGCGTTCGCGGACGTCGCGGACAAGACGTTCCCCGTCCGCTCCGTCCTGAAGTGCGAGGCCCCGACCGGGCTGTGCCAGCAGTGCTACGGCCGCTCGATGGCGTCCGGCGCGACGGCGCAGATCGGCGACGCGGTCGGCATCATCGCCGCCCAGTCGATCGGCGAGCCCGGCACCCAGCTGACCATGCGCACCTTCCACACCGGCGGTGTCGCCGGCGCGGACATCACGCACGGCCTCCCGCGCATCGTGGAGCTGTTCGAGGCGCGCAAGCCCAAGGGCCTGGCCAAGATCGCCGACGTCGAAGGCGTCGTGTCCGTCGAGGACACGGATCGCAGCCGCACGATCGTCATCACGGACGACGCGGGCGACGAGCATCGCGAGACGTTCCCGCGGCGCACCCGGCTGCTCGTCGACGAGGGCGAGAAGGTCACGGTGGGCCAGCAGCTCAACGAGGGCAACCTCTACCCGCACGAGCTGCTCTCCCACGGCGGCGAGTCGGCCCTCGAGCGGCGCACCCGCACCGAGACGTACATCGTCGACCAGGTGCAGGAGGTCTACAAGTCCCAGGGCGTCGACATCAACGACAAGCACATCGAGGTCATCGTCCGCCAGATGCTCAAGAAGGTCCGCGTGGACCAGAAGGGCGACACGGACTACCTGCCGGGGCAGTTCATCGACCGGCACGAGTTCCGCAAGGCCAACGACCAGGTCGGGGCCAACGGCGGCGAGCAGGCGCAGTTCGAGCCGATCATCCTCGGCATCACCAAGGCGTCGCTGGCGACGGACTCGTTCCTGTCGGCGGCCTCCTTCCAGGAGACGACCAAGGTGCTCACCGACGCTGCCCTGGAGGGCAAGATCGACCGCCTGGCCGGCCTCAAGGAGAACGTCATCATCGGGAAGCTGATCCCGGCGGCGACGGGCCTCAAGCGCTACCGGACGATCGAGATCGAACCGGCGGAGCCGCTGCCCCGCGGCATCGACGACGTCGGGCTGCTCGAGGGCGACGATCTCGCCGCCGAGCTCGGCCTGACCGACGGCGACGGCCTCGGCGGTTTCGGCCCCGCGTTCGACACCGCCGAGCTGGACGAGATCAACTCGTCCTTCGGCTCGGCCGGCGGGTCGTTCGACGACCTCGGCGAGATCGACGTCGAAAAGAAGTAGCCAGTGGGCGCCCCGCTCGTGAGTCTCCGGCGGGGCGCCGTCTCGCTGCTCGTCCTCCTGGCTGTCGCCGGGTGCGGCGGCGGCGGAGACGACCCCGGTCCGTCGACCAAGGCCCAGGCGACCACGGCGGTCGCGATGCTCAAGGGCATCCCGCAGGCCGGCGCCCGGCTCGGAGCGGCGAACGCCCCCGCCAAGCTCACGCTGTACACCTCGCTAACGGAGCTCAACACCGCCTTCGTCCGCTCGGATCTGCCCAAGCTCCTGACGCGCTTCGTGAAGCCCGGGCTGCTGCAGATCGACCTCGTCACGGTCGACCGCGACACCACGGTGGAGGACCCGAGCGGGTCTCGGCAGCTGGCGCGCGTCGCCCAGAGCGCCGGGCGCAGCGATCACCTGTGGGACTTCTACGTGGCGTTCGAGACCTACTACGACGGGACCTACACGCCCGGACAGGCCCGCTCGGCGCTGGAGCGCATCTCCGGCATCACGCCCGATGACGTCCTGAAGGACGCGCGCAGCAAGGACGTGTCCACGCTCGTCCAGGCCGCCCGCAAGGAGGGCGCCAAGGTCCCCGGCGTGCTCCCGTCCTTCATGCTGCGCGGGCCGAACGGCGCCTCGCAGTCCATCGGCGGCGACTGCCTGGACTGCCTGACCCCGCGGGTCGCGCGCGCCCTGGGGGACACGCCGGCGGCGCCGCTGACGTCGGGCGCCGACGCGAAGGTGAAGGCGAACCTGCGCAGCATCCAGGGGCTGCCCCAGGACGGCATCACCCTCGGGAAGCTGCGCGCCCCCGCGACGCTCTCGATCTACCTGGTCCCTGGACCCGCCACGGAGGCGCTGTTCGCCCGCGAGCTGCCGACCATCGTGCGCCGGTGGGTGCGGCCGGGCCGGCTCCGGGTCCAGATCCGCTTCGAGCCTCCCCGAGGCCGCGCGGACGCCAAGTCGGCGACGGCGGCGTCGCGGCTGGCCACCTCCGCCGGGGTGGACGACCACCTCTGGAACTTCCTCGCCGCGCTCGGCGCGCGGACCGCCGGGAAGCCACTCGGCCCGAAGGTGCTGTCGGCGGCGCTCGGCGACGTCAGCGGGATCGATGTGGCCAAGGTGCGGTCGCGGGCCGGGTCGGCCGACGTCATCGGCGCGATCGCGCGCGGAGTGGGGCGTGCTCGCGAGATCGGGGTCAAGAAGGTCCCGGCCTTCGTCTTCGATTCCCGCACCGCGAACAACGAACGGCTCGACGGATCGTGCCCGGACTGCCTCATCCGCAGCATCGCCAAGGCGCTCGCCGCGAAGCCGAAGCCGAAGCCGAAGGCGCAGCCCAAGCGCAAGTCGACGCCGGCGCCCGTTGTCGTGCGCGCCCCGGCGGCGACCGCCCGCCCCGTGACCCCCGTCCGGACGGCCACCCCGCGGCCCGCGCCGGCCCGCACCCGTGTGCCCACGCCGGCGACGCCGCAGCCGACGTCCCCGCCGAAGATCCCGCCGAAGCCGCAGAAGACGCCGCCGCCGAAGATCCCGATCAAGCCGTGAGGCGCGATCGAGCCGTGCGGCGCGATCGAGCCTCGCGGCGCGCAGCGCCTAGTTGACGACTTTGATCTTGCCCTGCATGCTGGGGTGGACGCCGCAGAAGTAACGAAGCGTGGTGCCGACGGGCGCGGTCACCTTGCGCGTCTGGGACTTGCCCCGCTTGCTCACGAACCAGCTGTCGCCGGTCTTGCCGAAGGACGTGTCCCAGCCCTTGCGCCCGACGTCGACCGTCGGCTCGTCGATCTTGTTGGTCTTGGCGCGGAACTCGTGCGCGAGCGCGATGGTGCCGCAGATCGGGCACTTCAGCCGCTGCTTGCGGGTCTTGGGCAGCCGGTCCTTCTTGACGAGCGAGAAGGTGTGCCGGCCGACGACCTTCGGATTGCTGTCGTTGCGGACGGTCAGCTTCGCGCCGCGCGAGATCGTCTTCGGTCCCGTGAAGAAGATCACGTCCTTGCCCTTGTTCTTCATGAGGATCGTGCGCGGGCCGGTGCCGAGGTAGTAGTCATCGGCGCGCACGTTCGCGACGACGGCCTGGTCGGGCACGGGAACGGGGATCATCCCGGGGAAATGTAGCTATCGCGCCGTTTCCGCGGCGGCGATTGGGGTGGACCCTGTCCGTTGGCGAATGTCCAGTGGATTGGCACGAAGTTGTGACATCCGGACGGTGTTCGGTCACGCGCCGCCGGTCAGCATGGTGGTTGTGCCCAACCACGCCTCCACCGCCTCCGCGTGTGCGTCCGTCAGGCCGACGGACGGCTCGACGTGGACGAGCAGCGTCGGCCCGGGCCGGGCGGCGGCCCAGGCGCGGCAGGCGTCGTCGAGGTCGTCGTCGATCCAGGCCAGCGGGCGGTCGGGGCCCGCGTACGCGTCGATCGCGTCGAGCTTCCAGTGCCCGGCCACCCCGCGGCCCGGCCCCCGCGCCGCCTTGAGGGCGATGTGCGGCCAGCCCTTGGGGAGGCCGAGCAGCCACGGGAGGTGCTCGTCGGCGCGCTCTTCCCAGCCCGTGCACCAGACCGGGTCGAAGCGGTCTGCCAACCGGAGCAGGGCCGCGGCGGATTGCGCCGGGAGCCAATGGGGAACACCATCGATCAACGCCGGTCGTCCAGGGGGTGGGGCCGCGGCGTCGAACCCGAATACGGAGAGCACGCCGTCGACGTCGACGAGCAGAAGAGGCCGGTCCGGTGACACTCGCTAAGAAAACCGTAAAACCAGGTGTCCAGTTCCCCCGGCCCCGGGTCAAGACCCTATCTTCAGAGGCCGATGGGAGAGGTGTCCGGGCGAAACGCCCGGGCCGATCCCGGGGAAGTCACGGTTGGGGAACCGTGGCGGTCTGCCGGCCGCTCTGCACGCCACCCACCCAACCGCTGACATGACCTTCTATCTCGGAATCCTGCTCGCCCTCGCCTGCGCCTTCGTAACGCAGCTCGGCTTCCTGTACAAGCACCGCGGCGCCAGCGAGGCGCCCCGGGTCGACGTCGCGCATCCGCTGCGGACCGGGAAGTCGCTGTTCGCCAACCGCTGGTTCGCCCTCGGTTGGGGCGTCGCCGTCGGCGCGTGGGTGCTGCACGTCTTCGCCATGGCCATGGCCCCGCTTTCCGTCGTCCAGGCCGTCCTCTCGACGGGCGTGGTCATGCTCGCCGTCCTGGCCGAGCGCGGCTTCGGCTTCAAGGTCGGCCGGCGCCAGTGGGTCGGCGTCGGGCTCACCGCCCTCGGCCTGATCCTGCTGGTGCTCACGCTCCCGCAGGCACCCGGCAGCCACTCCCAGTTCTCCGTCCCGGCCATGATCGCCTTCGAGGCGGGCATGCTCGCCGTCGGCGCGCTGCTCATCTCGGGCAAGAAGTTCGGCGCCAAGGACCATCACCACGGGCTGCTGCTCGGCGCCGCCGCCGGCATCCTGTTCGGCGTCTCCGACGTCGCCATCAAGGCGCTCACGGGTCTCGACAGCGGCGTCATGGGCATCCTCCTCTCGCCGTGGCTGGCCGTGACGGTCGGCGCCTCCATCATCGCCTTCTACGCGTCGGCCCGCGGCCTCCAGGACGGCGAGGCGGTGCCGGTCATCGCCGCGACGTCCACCGCCGCCAACGTCTCCTGCATCGCCGGCGGCATCCTCGTCTTCGGCGATCCGATGCCTGGCAACGCCATCGGCATCATCATGCAGTTCGCCGCCTTCGCGCTCGTCATCATCGCCGCCGTGCTCGTGCCGCCGCCCGTCCGGGCCGCGTCGGCGAACGCATAAGAGGGTCTCAAGGCCCGGCAGCGAACTGCCGACAAGAGGAACACCGTGGTCCTGCTACTCGTCCTGTCGGCAGTCTGGATCGCCACCGCGCTGATCGTCGTGGCGCTCTGCGTCCAGGCCGCTCACGCGGACCGCGACGACGCCGTGTCGCTGCGCCCCGCCGAGTCGTCGCTCGGCTCGTTCGCGCGCCCGCTCGTCTGAGCGACGGCCGCGCGGATCACCTTCGCCGCCAGCGCCGGGTCGTCGAGCATCGGGACGTGGCCGATGTCCTCCAGGGTCACGTGGTCGGCGGAAGGCATCCGCTCGCGGGCTCGCGCGGCCTGGGGGCCGTAGCGCAGCAGGCGGTCCTGGTCGCCCCAGGCGATCGTCACCGGACAGGGCAGGCTCGTCACCGACGGCGCGCGCCAGTTGAGGGCATGGCCGGCGGTGGGCTGCAGCCCGGGGGCCTTGGCGTCCTGCGCGGCGTCGCGGAACTGGTCGGCGCTGATGCGCTCACCGTGGGCGAGCACGACCCGCGTGGCGAGCCTGCGCACCGGCGCGGAGCCGGCGAACGGCAGGACGGGCCGGAAGGCCACGGCGAGGGAGCGGACGTTGACGTGCAGCCACGGCCGCTCCCAGCCCTCGACGAAGCCGACCGGACACAGCGCGCAGGCGGCCCGCGCGCGCCCGTCCAGCGCGAGGTGCAGGGCCACACCGCCGCCGAGCGAGTTCCCGGCCACCGCGAACGGTCCGTCGTCCGCGACCACCTCGGCGCACGCGTCGGCCAGCGCCCGCATGGTGGGCGTCCGGTGCAGCAGCGGCGAGTCCCCGAAGCCCGGAAGGTCGACGGAGACGACCGTGAAGTCAGCGGCCAGGGCCTCCACCACGGGGTCGAACGAGCGGTGCGAGGAGCCGATGCCGTGCACGAGGAGCAGGGGGGGCCCGGATCCGGCGCGCATGTGGTGCAGCATGCCCGGCAGCGTATGTGCGATACGTTTCGTACGCTTCGGACTACGGGATGCGCCGGAGCGTCGAATCCCCACACCTCAATGCTCACCGTCCGCGACATGGTCGACGTCACCGGAGTCCGCGTCGTCGCGGGCGAGGGAGGGCTGGACCGGCCCGTGCGCTGGGTCCACATCTCCGAGCTCAGCGACCCGACCCCGTGGCTGAGCGGCGGCGAGCTGCTGTTGACCACCGGCATGACCGTCAACGGCGACGGGGACGACTACATCCAGCGCATCGCCGGCCACGGGCTGGCCGGGCTCGGCGTCGGCGTCGCGGTCGGCGGCCTGGACGCCGTCACCCCGGAGATGGCGGCCGCCGCCGACGCGCTCGACTTCCCCATCCTGGAGGTCCCGTACGAGACGCCGTTCATCGCGCTCACGGAGAAGGCGTTCCACCACATCGCCGCCGAGCAGGCGACGATGCTCGAGCGCGCCGTCGCCGCCCACACGCGCTTGGAGCAGGTCGCGCTGCGCGAGGGCGGGCTCGAGGGCCTCGTCGAGGCGCTCGGGCAGCTCGTCGGCGGCACCGCCGCGGTGGTCGACGCCCGCGGCGCGACCCTGGCCGGCACGCTCCCGGCCGGCGGACTCGAGCTCGAGGTCCCCGGCGACTCCGCCGCGCACCTGCTCGCCGAGCGCACCGGCGCGCCGCTCACCGAGCTCGACCACCTCGTCGTCCACCAGGCCGTCACCATCGTCGCCCTCGAGCTGCTGCGCCGCCGCGTGCAAGCCGACACGGAGCGGCGCCTGGCCGGCGACGTGCTCGCCTCCGTGCTCTCCGGCGAGCTCGACGGCGAGGAGCTCGAGCGCCGCCTGCGCCCCTTCGGCCTGGGCGAGCGCATCACCGTCCTCGTCGCCAAGGCGGGCCACCAGCGCGCGCTGGAGGACGCGGTCGACGGTCTGGTGGCCCGGGTCGGGTCGCTCACCTGCGCGCTGCTCAGCGACGGCGGGGAGCCGTTCGCGCTCGCCGAGGACGCCCGCTCACGCGCCGGCGTGGCCGCCGGTGCCAGCCGTCCCGTCACCCTCGCCGACGTCCGCCGCGGCTTCCACGAGGCGCGCTGGGCCCTCGAGTGCGCCGCGCTTGAGACCGACGTCCCGCGCCTGTTCACCTACCGCGACCTCGGGTCCTTCCAGCTGCTGCTCGCCATGCAGGACGACGACGCGCTGCGCACCTTCTGCGACTCCATCCTCGGTCCGCTGGAGAGCGCGGACACGGGCTACGCCGCGGAGCTGCTGCGCTCGCTGGAGGTCTTCATCGAGTGCAACGGCCAGTGGGAGCGCGCCGCGCGCCAGCTCCCCTGCCATCGCCACACCCTGCGCTACCGGATCCAGCGCGTGGAGCAGCTCACCGGCCGCTCGCTGGACTCCGCCCGTGACCGCATCGACTTCTGGCTCGCCCTCCGCGGGCGGGAATTGCTCAACTGAAAGGCATTCATGCTCGTAGGCGTCCCCTCAGAGATCAAGACCGACGAGTACCGCGTCGCGCTCACGCCCTCGGGTGTCCGCGAGCTGGTCGAGCACGACCACGAGGTGCTGGTGCAGAAGGGGGCGGGGGAGGGGTCGGCGATCGCCGACGGCGAGTACACCGAGCAGGGCGCGCGGATCGTCGAGGACGCCGACGCGGTGTTCGCGGAGGCGGAGCTGATCGTCAAGGTCAAGGAGCCGCAGGCGGTCGAGGTGGCGCGGCTGCGCGAGGGGCAGACGCTGTTCACCTACCTGCACCTGGCGCCGGACGCCGAGCTGACCAGCGGCCTCGTCGAGTCGGGCGCGACCTGCATCGCCTACGAGACGGTGACCGACCGCAACGGGCGGCTGCCGCTGCTGGCGCCGATGAGCGAGATCGCCGGCAAGATCGCCACCCAGGCGGGCGCGTTCATGCTCGAGAAGCCGCTCGGCGGCCGCGGTCTGCTGCTAGGCGGCGTGCCGGGCGTCGCGGCCGGCAAGGTGATGGTCATCGGCGGCGGGGTCGTCGGCCAGAACGCGGCGGCGGTCGCGATCGGCATGGGCGCCGAGACCTACGTCTTCGACCGCAACATCGACCGCCTGCGCGACCTCGAGTACATCCTCAACGAGCGCTGCTCGACGGTGTTCGCGTCCACGCTCGGCGTCGAGGCGCTGCTGCCGGAGGTCGATCTCGTCATCGGCGCGGTGCTCGTCCACGGCGCCAAGGCCCCGCACGTGATCACGCGCGAGCAGCTCGGGCTGATGAAGCGCAACGCCGTGCTCGTCGACGTCTCCATCGACCAGGGCGGGTGCTTCGAGACGTCGCGGCCGACCACGCACACCGACCCCACCTACGAGGTCGACGGCATCACGCACTACTGCGTGGCCAACATGCCGGGGGCCGTGCCGATCACGTCGACGTGGGCGCTGACCAACGCGACGATGCCCTACGTGATCAAGCTGGCCGACCGCGGCCTGGCCGCGCTCGGCGACGACCCCGGGTTCCTGGCCGGGCTCAACGTCGCCGCCGGGAAGGTCACCTACGAGCCCGTCGCCCGCGACCAGGGACTCGATTACACGCCACCGGCCGAGGCACTGGAGCTCCTCCCCGCGGCCCGCTGAGGTCCCCCTTCGGGAGGACGCGGCCTACGCCAGCGCGGCCTCGCCCGTGCCGCGGCTGCCGCGCTCGATCGCCGTCGTGCTCACCGGCATCGTCCTCGCCATCCCGACCGGGATCGTGACGGATTGGCACCATCAGCACCGCTCCGCCTCCGCCACGTCGGCGCGGGCCGAGCAGACCCATCCGCACGCGGGCGGGCGCCGGCGCATCCCGCGCTGACGACCACCCCCGCGACCAGCGCGCCGATCACGTCGCAGGCGAGGTCGAGCGCGGTGTCGCCCGCGCCCAGGGAGTAGTTCGTCCCGAACATGGCGTCGGCGACGGCCTCGGCGACCTCCCACCCGGCGCCGAGCGCGATCGTCACCACCACGGCCCGGCCGGCGGTCAGGCGGCCGGCCAGCACGGCGCACAGCAGCGCGGCGCCGACCAGGTGCGCGGGGACGTCCAGCCACGGCAGGTCCTCGAGCGCGCCCGCGCCGGCGGCGACCTGGACGGCCGCGAGCCACGCGCAGAACGCGAGCTCGACCCGCGGGTCCGGCCGCCACGCGCGGACGACCAGCATCGGCGCGAGCACGAGCGCCAGAGCGAGTGCGGCGTCCCCGCGGCCGGCGGCGAGCCAGGCGAGGGCGGCGCCGCCCGTAACCAGCCAGAGCCCTTCGGTCACGCGTCGCATGTCAGACTGCGGACATATACGGGGTCCGGTTCAAGTGACACTCCGCAATTCGGGTTTCGGCACCGTAACCAACGGAAAAGCCAATACCCAACAGCAGTGCCGCCGGGGGCGCGACCGCCTTTCCATCCAGCGGCATACACGCAGTCGACTTCTCCCGGCAGGGGGCGACGTCGTCACGTCCCGGAGGTCTCAACGCCATGTCCGCAGCACTCGTCCCGACCGGTCCCAGACACATCGCAAAGGCTCAGGCGAGCTCGCCGCTGAGCCGTGTGCCGGTCAGCGTCGTCGTCCCGACCCTCAACGAGGCCGCCAACCTGCCGCACGTGTTCGCCGACCTGCCGGCGGGGCTGCACGAGGTCATCGTCGTCGACGGCAACTCCACCGACAACACGATCGAGGTCGCCCGGGAGCTGCGTCCCGACGTGCTCGTCATCGAGCAGACGGGGCAGGGCAAGGGGGACGCGCTGTCGTCGGGGTTCGCGGCCGCCACGGGCGACATCATCGTGATGCTCGACGCCGACGGCTCGGCCGACCCGCGGGAGATCCCCGCCTTCGTGCAGGCGCTGCTGGACGGCGCCGACTTCGCCAAGGGCACGCGCTTCACCGACGCCGGCGGCACGACCGACATCACCGTGCTGCGCCAGGCCGGCAACCGCGCGCTCAACGGCATGGTCAACGTCCTCTTCGGGACGGACTACACCGACCTCTGCTACGGCTACAACGCGTTCTGGCGTCACTGCCTGCCCGCCATGAACGTGGACTGCGACGGCTTCGAGGTCGAGACGCTGATCAACATCCGGATCGCCCGCGCGGACCTGGACGTGCAGGAGGTGGGCTCCTTCGAGCGCCCGCGAATCCACGGGTCCTCCAACCTCAACACGATCCGGGACGGCTTCCGGGTGCTGCGCACGATCTGCCGCGAGCGGATGCGGCCCTCGTGGTCGCTCGAGACCGCCTGATCAGCGCGCGACCCTGACGCGGTCGACGACGAAGCGCGCCGGGAACGGGGTGTCGGGCCCCGGCGCCCCGGCCGCGCCGCCGACGGCGAGATTCAGCAGGAGGAAGTGGCGCTGGTCGAGCGTCCAACGCTGTCCGGGCGCCAGGTCGGCGGCGGTGATCGCCGCCGTGCGGCGCCCGTCGAGGGTGAACTGGACCGCGTCGGGGGTCCACAGGACGGCGACGGTGTGCCATCCGTCGGCGAGGTCGCGCGCCGCGCGGGTGCGCCGGGTCACGCCGTACGCCATCCCCTGCTGGTCGGGCCCGTGGATGGACTGGCGGGCGATCCCGGTGCTGTCCCCGTAAGCCTCGAGCGCGTCGATCTCGCCGCTGTCGGGAAAGGCCTGCCGGCGGTAGGCCTGCTCGCCGAGCAGCCAGGCGGCCGGCCACAGCCCCTGGCCGCGGGGGACGCGCAGGCGGAACGCGGCCCGCCCGTAGGTGAAGCCGAAGCGGTCGTAGGTCTGGATCCGCGCCGAGCGGTACCCCGTGCCGGCTCGCCGCGCGGTCAGCCGCAGGTGCCCCCGGCCGTCGAGCGCGGCCACGTCGCGGGCGTCGGCGTAGTCCTGCAGCTCGCCGTCGCGCGGCGCGCGCACGTCGGCGCCCCAGCGCCGCGGGTCCGGCGCGCGGCCGGCGGCCCCGGCGAAGGTGTCCTCGAAGAGCGTCCGCTCGGGGCGGACGGACGCCTTGTAGCGGTGGACCTCGATGCCGCTGACGCGCGGTGTGCCGGCCTCGGCGAGGAAGCGCAGGTTGAGCCGGCCGTCGGTGACGGGCACGGTGAAGACAGCGGCCGCGGCGGTGGCCGCGCCGGCCTCGCGGGCAGCGTCGACGCCCCGCAGCACCGGGCGGCCCTCCGCCTCGACGCCGAACACGCGCTGCCCCGGTTCCGCGCCGCCCGTCTCGGCGAAGTGCAGGGTGACGGCGTAGGTGGCGGCGGCGGGGACGCGGACGCTCCAGCCCGTCATCCCCTCGCGCGCGCGGGCGTAGAGCTCGGGGGTGCCGGTGCCGGCCACCCGCGTGGAGGTGCTGACGGCCCGGCCGCCGGTGAAGCCGCGATCGCCGGTCCAGGCCTGGCCGCCGACGTCGACCAGGGCGCTGCCGCCGGCGGCGACGCGGACCGGGAGCGCCGGTGGGTCGGGCGCGGCCGCGCTCCCGCCGCAGGCGAGCGGGACGAGGGAGGCGGCTACGAGCGCGCGCGCCCTCGCGCGGCGGGACGGCGGGGCGAGGGCGAGCAGCGCGCGCTTCACGCGCCCGCCAGGTAGGCGGCCAGCGTGCGCGACGCCCCGCCCCGGTAGCCGTCCCAGACCAGGTCGCGGACGGCTTGCGCCCGCGGGTCGGGCTCGGGGTCGGCGGCCGCCGCGGCGAGAGCGTCCTCCAGCGCCTCCGGCGTGCGCAGCAGCGGGCCGGGCATCATGCGCTCCGGCTCGAAGTAGAAGCCGCGCTGGGCCGCGTAGTGGTCGAGGTCCGGGACGAAGTAGAGGACGGGGCGGTCGAGCAGGAGGAAGTCGAAGGCGACGGAGGAGTAGTCCGTGACCAGCACGGAGCAGAGCGCCAGCCACGCGTGCAGGTCCTCCCCCGGCCCGAGCACGATCAGCGCGGGGCCGGCCGCGCCCGCGTCGAGCAGCGTGTTGTGGTGGGGCTTGAAGAGCAGGACGCCGCCGAGGGCGCCGACGGTCTCCGCGAGGCGCTCGATCCGCAGCCCGCTGCGCTCCAGGAAGGGCGCGTCGTCGTCGCGCCAGGTCGGGAAGTAGCCGACCACGAACGGCGCGTCCGCCGCGCGGCGCCAGGCGTCGGGGTCGGCCACCAGCAGCGGGTCGGGCGCGGCGGGCGGCGGGCCGAAGAACGCGTCCGTGCGCGGGTAGCCGGCGGCCAGGCAGCGCTCTCCGGGGACCCCGAACGCGGAGGCGAAGCAGCGCTCGGCGAGCGCCTTCGAGGGGGCGAGGACGACGTCGGGCCGGCGGGTGTCGTCGGCGTAGGCGAGCGCGCCCAGCGAGCGCGGCCGGCGCGCGCGGAACACCCGGGCGACGGGACCCGTGCGGATGTCGCGCTCGATGGTCTTGAGCGGCACCCCGTGCCACAGGTTGAGCACCCGCGCGCCGGTGTGCGTCCAGCGGTTGACGTCGGCCACGTAGGCGGTGATGACGTACCACTCCGCCCGCAGCGCCGTGGAGAGGCCGCGCCGGGACCAGCGCAACTCGGCGGCGTGGCCCTGCTCCCGCAGCCGCGCCACCAGCGGCCGGGACCCGGTGATCCACACGCAGCGCAGGCCGCGGGTGCCCGACGCGGCCAGGAACAGGTGCGCCCCGTTGTCGGCGAAGCGGTCGCCCGGCGCGCCGAAGGCGATCAGGCCGGGCTCGCGGCGGACCCGGCGGCTGACCGCCCGCGCCAGCAGGCGCGCCGGGATCTCCAGCACGCGCAGCCAGAAGACCACGCGGAAGCGGCCGATCCGGCGGACGGCCGGGTCGAGCAGTCGGTGCAGGGCGCTCACGCGGGCGCGGCGCGGAAGAAGCGGGCCAGCGGCGCGGCCACGATCGCCAGCAGCGTCGCGCTCGCCACGATGGTGGCGATGCCGACGCCCTCCATCCCGACCGGGCCCAGCAGCGCGAAGGTGAGGCCGATCACGAGCACGAAGTTGATCGCCTGGGTGGCGAGCAGCCAGCCGCCGTGGCGCTGGATGCGCGACAGGGCGCCGAACAGCGTCACCGGCGCCCGCAGCAGGCTGCCGATCGCCAGCAGCCGCAGGGTGCCGGCCGCGTCGTCGGCGTAGCTGTTCCCGAACGGGCGCAGCAGCAGCGGTGCGGCCACGATGATCAGGACGACGCCGGCGATCAGCAGTGGGGCGAAGCGCTGCAGCACCCGCTGGGTGAGGGCGTGCACCCGTTCGGCGTTGACGACGCCCTCGACCGTCAGCGACAGCGTCACCGAGTTCACCAGCAGGTCGAACGACGTCATGATCGTGAAGGCCATGTAGAAGTGCGCGTTGGTGGCGGCGCCGAGCTTGGCGGCCACGATCAGCGGCAGCAGCGTGAGCGCCGCCTGCGTGAAGATCGAGCCGGCGTAGTCCTTGGCCATGAACTGGCCGAGCCCGCGCCGTTCGAACGGCTTGACGTCGCGGCCGGACGCGTCGCGCTCGCGGGCGTACCGCGGCGCGACGACACCGAACAGCAGCCAGCTGACCGGCACGATCAGGACGGCCATGGCGATCGTCCAGGCCAAGAAGGACCCGTGCGTCGAGCCGACCAGCAGCAGCGCCGGCAGCAGCAGCAGCTTCACCGCCCCGAAGACCGAGTTCTCGATCGGGACCCATACGGCCTGGCGCAGCGCGGTCAGCGCCGCGTCCTGGAGCGCGAAGACGCCCCACAGCGCCGTCGCGGCGACGAACGCGACGGCGATCTCCGGCCGGTCGTGCAGGAACGCGAACTCGTCCGTGAGGTAGGGGACGACGACGACGAACGCGCTGGCCAGCACGACCGCGGCGGCCCCGCTGGCCGCGTAGGCGCCGAGGAGGGCGCGGGCTGTGCGCCGGACTTCGGGCAGGAAGCGCGGCAGCGCGTTGTGCAGGTTGAGCTGGCAGACGCTCGAGAGCGTCACCATCGCGGAGATCAGCGCCGAGTCGCGACCGACCTGCGACGCCGGGAACAGCCGCGCGGCCACGACCCAGAACAGGACGCCGAGCACGCCGTTGGCGACCACGTTGACCATGAGGCTGTAGGCGCTGCGCATCAGCGGCTCGCCCCCCGACCCCAGGCGTCGTCCAGCCGACAGGAACCCGGCTCGCGCCCGTCGCTCGGCTGGCACGTCCTCGGTCGACAGACGCAGCAGGGTACCTCGCTCAGCGCGTGACGAGCACCCGGTCGACCAGCAGCCGGGCGGGGAACGCGGTGGAGCGATCCGGCGCGCCGGGCCAGCGCCCGCCGACGGCCAGGTTGAGCAGCAGGAAGCTCGGCTGGTCCAGCGCCCAGGCCTGGTTGGCGGGCAGGTCATAGGGCGTGACGGTCAGGTAGGGGCGCCCGTCGAGCGCCACCTGGACGACCTGGGGCGCCCACAGCGCGCTGTAGTCGTGCAGGCCGCCGTCGAGCGGAACGGGGGCGGTGGTCGGCGCGCCGACGCCGTACGCGCTGCCGTCCGGCCGCGGCCCGTGCACGTGTCCGTAGACGACGTCGGGCGCGTCGCCGAGCAGCTCCATCACGTCGAGCTCGCCGCCCTCGGGCCACTCCGCCGCCGCGTAGGTGCGGTGGCCGACCGCCCAGAAGGCCGGCCACAGCCCGCGCCCCGCCGGCACGCGCATGCGCGCCTCGAGCCGGCCGTAGGTGAACTCGAACTTCCCGTAGGTCTGCAGCCGCGCCGACGTGAACTCGCGCCGGATGCCGTCGGGGCCGGCGAACGCCTCGCGCCGGGCGGTGATGGCCAGCCGGCCGTGCCCGTCCAGCGCGGCGTTGGCGGGTCGGGCGGTGTAGCTCTGGAGCTCCTGGTTGCCCCAGCCGCGGCCGCCGACGTCCGCCGTCCAGCGGTTCCGGTCCGGCGCGGCGCCGGCGGGGCCGTCGAAGTCGTCGCGGAAGAGGGTCCGCGCCAGGCCGGTCCCCCGGCGCATCCGGGCGGCGGCGACGGCGGCGACCAGCGGCCGGCCGCGGCGGGCGCGGAAGCCCAGCCGTAGCGTCCCGCGCCGGACGGGGACGGTGAAGGCGACGCGGTACGCCGCGTCCCGGCCGGCGGCGCGGGCGACGTCCACCCCGCGCAGGACGGTGCGGCCCTGGGCGCGGACGTCGAAGACCCGCTCGCCCGGTCCTGCGCCCCGGGTCTCGGCGAGCAGGAGGACGACGGCGTAGGTCCCGCGCGCGAGGCCGCGACTGGTGAAGCCGCGCACCCCGAGCCGGCCGCGGTAGAGCTGCGGGGAGGCGGTTCCGGTGACCGAGGTCGGAGAGCCGACCGGCCACCCGCCGCGGAACCCTCCGGGGACGAACGTGCGCCCGGAGGCGTCCGCGACGACCCGGTCGCCGGCGGTGGCGCGCAGCTCGGCCCGTGCGGGAGCGGCGGCCATCAGGCAGGCGAGGACGATCAGGGACGCGAGGCGGACCACGTCCCCATGGCAACGGCACCCCGCCGCTGCGGCTTTACCGGCCGCGTTCGCGGACCGCCCGCCGCCCGCGGGCGTACAGCCACGGCCCCGCCAGCAGGCCGCGCAGCTCGACCAGCCGAAGCCCCACCGGGATCGCCTCCTCCGATGCTTGGGAAAAAAGGGACTGTCCCCTCAGTCCCACGAGGCGCAGCACGGCGCGGCGGTGGGCCGGGTCGAGCAGGGTCTTGACCGCGTAGGCGCCGAGGCCGCTGCCGTAGCCGTGCAGCTGGCGGCGCAGGGCCGCCTCGTCGCTGCGGTGAAAATGCCAGGCGATCGAGGCGGGCTCGTAGGCGAGCGCGACGCCCGCCGCCAGCACGCGCAGGAAGTAGTCGAGGTCCTCGCCGCCCGCCGCCGGGGTGCCCGCCCCCAGGGCCTCGTCGAACGGGCCCACCCGCGTCCACGTCGCCCGGGTCAGCGCGAAGTTCGCCCCCGCGCCGAAGCGGCCGGCCGTGTAGGGGTGCAGCGGCGCGTCCGCCGGTCCTCGCTCGCGGTCGTAGACGGCCGGCTCGAGCGCGGTGCTCCAGCCCACCTTGGCGTCGAAGCGGGCCTGGGCGACCGTGGTCAGCTCCGCCGTCGGCACGAGCCCGGTCACGCAGCCCACGCGCGGGTCCCGCGTCAGCCCGCGCAGCAGCCCGCCGAGCCAGCCGGGATCGACGAGGACGTCGTCGTCGGTGAAGGCGAGCACCGCACCGGTCGCCTCGGCCAGCGCGCGGTTGCGGGCCGCCGACAGGCCCGGGACCGGCTCGAGCACGTAGCGGACGCGCGGGTCGCCGAGGGCCTCGACGGCGCTGCGGGTGGCGTCCGTGGCGGGCGCGTTGTCGACGACGAGGACCTCGTCGGGGGCGCGGATGAGGCCGGCGAGCGACGCGAGCGTGCGGCGCAGGGACTCGGGCCGCTCGCGGGTGCAGACCGCCACCGTCACCGGACCCTCCGCCCGCTCGGGATGGGGTCCGTCGGGGACGCCGCGCGCGGGCGCGTCCCCGAAGGCGGCGGCGATCGCCGCGCGGACCGCGTCCGCCTCGGCGCGCCCGCCGGCGAGCGGGATCTCGACGTAGCCGAGCGGGCGGCCGCCGGCGCGGGCCAGCACGCGCGCCCGCGTGTACATGGGGTCGCCGGCGACGAGCGGCCGCGGCGGGTCGGCGATGTCGACGGAGGCGACCCAGGCCGGGACGAACGTCACCGCCGCGCCTCGCGGATCGCGTCGACCGCCAGCACCACCGTCGACACGCCGAGCACCACGGCCATCACCGGACCGGGGTGCCACCAGCGCGTCCAGACCAGCACCAGCGCCAGGGCCGTGTCGATCGCCAGGCTGATCGCGATGGCGAAGGCGACCGTCTCCAGCGGGCTGCGCAGGGGCAGGCGGGTCAGGATCGCGGCACCCGGCAGCAGCGCCAGGGCCAACAGCCCGACGATGCCCCGCGCCCACTCGGGCAGGTCCCCCGCCGACGCGATCGCCAGCGCCGGCGCGAGCGCCACGAGCCCCCCGGCGGCCCCCGTGCGCGCGGTCAGCCTCATGAGGTGAACGCCTTCAGCCGGTAGATGCGCGTGGTCGGCGAGTCGTACACGCGCGTGAAGAAGGGGCTGCGGTCCACCTTCGCCTCCAGCGCGGCCAGCGCGCCGGGCGGGGCCAGGCCGTAGGCGCGAGCGTAGGCGACCTCCCCGGCGGCGAAGACCAGGTACGGCTGGACGGCGAGGCCGCGCAGCTTGGCGGCCACCTGCGCGGCGGTGACGCCGGGGAGGCGGGCGCCCCCGAAGGCCGGGTCCGAGAGCAGGCTCGAGTCCGCGCCGCTGCCCTGGCCGCGGAAGTCGTTGTAGTCGCCGGTCAGCCGGACGGGGAAGTTCGGACCGGCGAGCAGCAGGAGCGAGTTCTTGGGGGCGTGGGCGTAGAACCAGCGGCTGGCGGTCACCTCGCCGCGCGGGACGATGTTGATCTGCGACTGGCCGAAGAAGGCGGGCACGAACAGGGCGGCGGCGACGAGGGACAGGCCGCCCGTGAGCGCGCCACGTAGGGGCACGGAGGGCGTGGTGGCGATCGCCCACGCCGCCAGCCCGGCCGCCCACGGGAGCGAGAACAGGATCACGCGGAGCACCGCCTCGCCCCCGTAGCTCTGGCCGAACAGGATCGCGAACGGCGCCAGGGCGAAGGCGACCAGCGGGAGCGCGCGCCGCCCGAGCCCGCGGCGCGCGAGGGCGAGCAGCCCGAGGCCGCCGCCGGCCCACAGCAGCAGCGCCAGCGCGCGGCTCAGCCAGGCGTTCTGGATCTTGCCCGCCGCGTGCGGCAGTCCGGCCAGCGCGCTGCGGGAGTTGTCGAAGGGGTCGAAGCTCGTGAACAGCCCGAAGTTGTCCTTGACGAACCCGAGGTTCGGAATCAGGTACGCGACGGTGAGCACCCCGACCGCCACCGCCAGCCAGCGCGGCCGCAGTGCGCCGATGGCGGCCAGGCCGACCAGCGTGATGGTGATGACGTACGGGGTGAGCTGGTGGGTGGGCACGATCACCACGAGGAGCGCGAGGGCGACCCCGATCGCGACGGGTCGCCGCCAGCCGGTCGCCGGCTCGGACGGCTCGAGCTGAGGCCGGCGGCTGATGCGCTCGAGCACCCGGCCCACCCATGGCCCGAGGCCGGTGTCCTGCGCGCCGCTGAGGTCGCGCAGCACCACCAGCGCGAGGGCGAGCGTGAGCGTGAAGGAGAGCGCCTGCGGGGCGAAGTAGCTCTGCCCGACCCAGTTGCCGAGCACGAACAGCAGCGCGGCCAGGCCGGCCACCGCGGCGTCCCGGCTGACCGCGCGCATGACCCCGGCCAGCAGCACCGCGTCCAGGCCGGTGAAGGCGGGCTCGGCCCAGGCGGCGTAGGTGATCGGGTCGTGCAGGCCGGTGACCTCGCCGAAGGCCGCCGCGAGGGCGAAGAAGCCCGGCCAGCGGTGGTAGATGTCGATTCCGGGATCGACGGAGCCGTTCTGGAGGATGTAGTCGACGACGCCCGTGTGCTTGTAGGTCCACGTGTACTGGGGGACGCCGGAGATCGCCGGGATCGTGCAGAAGCAGATGATCACCACCGCGCCGATGTGGCAGCCGGCGACCACGGGCCGCCGCAGCAGGATCCCGGCCACGGCGCCGGCCACCGCCAGGCCGAGCGCGAGCCACCACAGCAGTGGCAGCCGGTCCGACAGGCCGTAGTCGTTCAGGCCGGCGACGGGGATGGACGCCAGCGAGAGCGCCCACAGGACGATGGCCGCGGCGCCCGGCGCGAACCCCAGGGTCTGTCTCGCCCACGGGGACGCGTTCACGCCTCAGGTATACCCCGGAACGTAGACTGGCGCCCGTGTCCGGTCCCGCTTCGGCCTCCGTGGTCGTCTGCGCCTACACCGAGCGCCGCTGGGACACGTTGCTGGAGGCGGTCACCGCCGCCGCCGCGCAGGACCCGCTCGAAGTGCTGCTGGTCGTCGACCACGCCCCGGCGCTCGAGACCCGCGCTCGCGCCGCCCTGCCCGGGGTGCGCGTGCTCGCCAACACCGGAGCGCAAGGGCTGTCGGGCGCCCGCAACACCGGGGTGGCGGCCGCGCGCGGGGACGTCGTCGCCTTCCTCGACGACGACGCCGTGCCCGAGCCGGGCTGGCTGGCCACGCTGCTGGCGCCGCTCGCCGACCCGTCCGTCACCGGCGCCGGCGGCAGCGCGCTCCCGCGCTGGGAGGCGCCGCGGCCGGGCTGGATCCCCGACGAGCTGCTGTGGGTGGTGGGCTGCTCCTACACCGGCCAGCCGGTCGACGTGCGCCCGATCCGCAACCCGATCGGGGCCAACATGGCCTTCCGCCGCAGCGCCTTCGACGTCGCCGGCGGCTTCACGGACGGCATCGGCCGGGTGGGGCGGGTCCCGCTGGGTGGGGAGGAGACCGAGTTCGCGATCCGCCTGCGCCAGGCCCGCCCGGACACCATCGTGGTGCAGGTCCCCGCCGCCCGGGTCCGGCACCTGGTGCCCGCCGACCGCGCCCGCTGGAGCTACTTCCGCCGCCGCTGCTGGGCGGAGGGGATCTCGAAGGCGCTGATCGCGCGCCGCGTCGGCGGCGAGGCGGCGCTGGAGGCCGAGCGTGCCTACGTGCGGCGGGTGCTGCCGGCGGCCGTTGCGCGCGACTTGGCCGTGGCCGCTCGCGGCGACGCCGCCGCGCTGGGCCGGGCCGCGTGCGTGGTCGCGGCCCTCGCCGTCACGGCGGCGGGGTACGCCCGCGGGTGCCTGGTCCGTCCGTGACGCCGGCCAGCAGGTCGAGCAACCTGCGGGTGTTGGCGCGGGCGTCGTAGCGCTCGGCGATCCGGGGCGGCCCGGCGGCGCCCAGCGCGGCCCGGCGGGCGGGGTCGTCGCGCAGGGCCGCGAGCGCCTCGCGCAGCGCCCGCACATCCCCCGGCGCGACCATGACGCCGGCGTCGCCGGCCAGCTCCGGGATGGACCCGATCCGGCTGGCCACGACCGGCAGGCCACTGGCCAGCGCCTCCAGGACGACCCACGGCGTCGCGTCGACGTAGGTGGGCAGGGCGAGGACGTCGGCGTCGGCGAACAGCGCCCGCAGCTCCGGGCTGCCGGGGCCGGCGCGGTGGACGGTCAGCCCCGGGCGCGGGTCGACCGCCGCGGGGGTGACCGCGTGCAGCTCCATGTCCTCGCCGAGCGCCGCGACCAGGTCCGGCCCGCCCTTCTCCTCCCAGCGCCCGCCGACGAACAGCACCCGCAGCGGCCCCGGCCGGCGCTCGCCCCCCGGCGGCCGGAACGCCTCGGGATCGAGGCCCGGATGGACGACGGCGGTGCGGGCGCGCGGCGCCAGGCGGGCGATCTGGTCCGCGATCGTCTCCGTCCAGGCGATGCACAGCGGCGCGCGCTCGAGCGCCCGGCGCTCCAGCGCGGCCAGCGGCGCGAGCTGGCGCGGGAGCGGCGCGTCCGGGGCGAGGCGCAGCTGGGTGCGCACCCAGTCGACCGTCGTCGAGTCCAGGCTCGGCACCCACGGCGGCCCGCCCGTCCCCAGCAACAGCGCGACCTGGTCGGTGATGACGTGGACGACGTCGGCCGGGTCGCGGCGCAGCGCGGCCTCCAGGACGCGGCGGGCCTTGACCGCCCGGACCACGTGCCAGCGCAGCTTGTGGAAGTCCCAGCGCGCCACCCCGGGGAGGTCCCATGCGGCCAGGCGCTCCGGGACGGTGAAGGGCGGGACGGTCGCGAACGCCGCCGGCACCTCCGGCGGCAGGCCGAGCGCGAGCGCGTGCTGGACGCGGATGTGGCCGAGCGCGGCCTCCGGCGAGGCGCGGCCCTGCTGGAGGAACAGGACGCGCAGCGCTCAGCCGCCGGTTGGCGTGACGGAGCGGCGCAGCGGGTGGTTCGTGGCCGGGATGCCGCGCGCGACGTGGTGGGGCGGCACGTCCTTGGTGACCACGGCGTTGGCGGCGATCACCGAGCCCTCGCCGATCGTGATGCCGCCGATCAGCACCGCGCCGACGAAGATCGTCACGTCGTCGCCGATCTGCGGGGCGCCGCCGCCGGCGTCCCAGCCGATCGTCACCATCTGGTTGATCCGGCAGCGGGCGCCGAAGGTCACGCCGCGGGAGATGCCGACGGAGTGCCCGTGGGCGATGTAGAAGCCGGGGCCGATCGAGTCGCAGAAGAGGTTGCAGGCGTGCTCGGGCTTGAACAGCGGCCGCAGCAGCGCGGCCACGAGGTGCGACACGCCGCCGGCCTTGTCGGTGCGGAAGTAGAACAGGCTGCGAAACGGCCGCTCGTAGGCGAGCAGGTAGAGGATCTGGCGGGTGCGGGTCAGGCGGTCGGGCCGCCAGAACCAGCCGTCCTCGCGCGACAGGTCCATCCAGCGGTCGACGTCCGCCTCCAGGTCCGCGCGCGCGGGGGACGTCCGGAAGGCGTACAGCAGCGGCGCCGCGAGGGCGAGGCGGAGGTTGAAGACGATCGCGCTGAACTCCATGGGGCGCAAGCGTAGATGCCCGCTAGCCTGTCTCGTTCGCATGCCCACGACTTCCCAGCTCGTCCGCAAGGGACGCACCCCGAAGACCAAGAAGCTCGCGACCCCCGGCCTCAAGACCGGTAAGGGCCGCAAGAAGAAGACGGCCGCGCCCCAGAAGCGCGGGGTGTGCACGCGCGTCTACACCACGACGCCGAAGAAGCCGAACTCCGCTCTGCGCAAGGTCTGCCGCGTCCGGCTGACCAACCAGATGGAGGTCACCGCCTACATCCCCGGTGAGGGCCACAACCTCCAGGAGCACTCCGTCGTGCTCGTGCGCGGCGGTCGCGTCAAGGATCTGCCGGGCGTGCGCTACAAGGTCGTCCGCGGGACGCTCGACGCCGCCGGCGTCAGCGACCGCAAGAAGGCCCGCTCCCAGTACGGCGTGAAGGCGAAGTAGATGCCCCGCCGCTCAGCTGCCACCGTCCGGCCGATCGATCCGGACCCCGTCCACCGGTCCAAGCTCGTCCAGCAGATCATCAACAAGGTCATGCTGGACGGAAAGAAGTCGACCGCCGAGCGCATCGTCTACGACGCGCTGTCGATCATCTCCGAGCGCACCGGCCGCGAGCCGCTCGAGTACCTCGAGCAGTCCGTCAAGGCCCTCACCCCGCAGCTTGAGGTCCGCTCCCGCCGCGTCGGCGGCGCGACCTACCAGGTCCCCGTCGAGGTTCCGAGCCCCCGCGCCCGCACCCTGGCGATCCGCTGGCTGGTCCAGTTCGCCCGCTCACGCCGCGAGAAGTCGATGGCGCAGCGCCTCGCCAACGAGCTCATGGACGCCCAGTCCCAGCAGGGCGGCGCCTACAAGCGCAAGGACGACATCTTCCGCATGGCCCAGGCCAACAAGGCCTTCGCGCACTACCGCTGGTAGCCGCGGGCGCGCTGCGGGACGAACTGCGGCATTGACGGAGGAGGGTTCATGCGATTGCGTACCTCACGGGTACGAAAGTGCATGAACCCTTCCCCTAAGTGCCCTCCGGCGCGGTTTCACCTCGAGCCGGCGCTGGAGCTGAACGCGCGAACACCGCGGTGAGCACCCCCGCGAAGAGCAACAGCACAGCCCCCGCCGCCTCCAGCCGGAAGCCCGTCGCCGCCTTGGCGACGGCCTGCTCGTAGTCGCGGCCGTAGAGGCCGGTCGCGTCGACGTCCGGGAGGTCGACGAACAGGACGATCAGCAGCGCGGCGAGGCCGAGGACGGCGAGCGCGAGGCCGGCCGGGCGCGATCCGCGCCAGGCGCCGAAGGCCATGACCGCGGCGACCAGGCCGATGATCAGCAGCGCGTAGCCGTGGTGGCTGCCGACGCTGACGCCCGAACGGGTGACCGTCACGATCTGGATGTGGTTGAGGTCGCCGAACTCCGCAAGGACCAGGAGAAGGCAGGCGACCAGCGTCAATCCGAGCAAGGCGTGTCTGAGCACGTCGCTACCCTAACCGCGATGCGGACTCCATTCGCCTACCTCGACGCCGGCAGCGCGAGCGCGATCGTCTCGATGATCCTCGGCGGTGTCGCCGCCCTCGGCGTCGCCGTCCGCTACCGGTGGAACCAGCTCCTTCGCTTCCTGAAGATCCGCAAGCCCGACGAGGAGGGGGACGCGGCCGCACAGCCCGTCTCCGCCACGCCGGCCGACGAGGCTGAGAAAGAGCCCGTCGGCACCAAGTGACGCAGGTCGACGCCGGCTCGTTCCGGGACCCGGACAGTCGCGTCTACGTCGAGGACGGCGCCGTCCTCCGCGCGCTGAGTGAACGCGGCCTGCGCGACTACGAGGCGTTCGCCGCCTCGAAGCTGTTCGCCGCCACGCAGGCGGACGGGTCCGTCGTCAAGACGGCCAGGGGGGACGCGGACGGCCCGGCCATCCTCAGCCACGGGGACGCCACCGTCGCCGTGCTCGAGCACGAGCGCATCCCCTTCGTCACCTACCCGTACGAGTGGTGCTTCGGCATGCTCAAGGACGCCGCCGACCTGCAGCTGGACCTGCTCGACCGCGCGATCACGGAGGCGCTGAGCCTCAAGGACGCCACGCCGTACAACGTCCAGTGGGTCGGGACCAAGCCAGTGTTCGTCGACGTCGGCTCCTTCGAGCGCCTGCGCGGCAACGAGCCGTGGGTCGGCTACCGCCAGTTCTGCTGCTTGTACCTGTACCCGCTGATGCTGACCGCCTACGCGGGCGTGTCCTTCCAGCCGTGGCTGCGCGGCTCGCTCGAGGGCATCGACCCCGCGGACGCCGCCGCCCTGCTGCCGCGCAAGAAGGGCGTCACCATCAACGCGCGCCTGCTCGCGCGGCTGGAGCGCCGGACCGGCGACGACGACTCGGCGCGGAACACGAACGCAAAGCTGGCCAAGGCCGGCTTCAAGCCCGAGATCATCCAGGCCCAGGTCCGCCGCCTGCACAAGCTCGTCAAGGGCCTGGAGTGGAAGCCGGGCAAGTCCACCTGGAGCGAGTACGACGACAACAACCGCGGCTACGACGAGCCCGACCTGCGGGCCAAGCGGGCCTTCGTGGAAGCCGCCGCCGAGCGCATCAAGCCGACGCTCGCCTGGGACCTCGGCGCCAATGACGGGTACTTCGCGCGGGTGATCGCTCCCCATGCGAAGACGGTCATCGCCATGGACTTCGATCACGAGACCGTCGAGAAGATGTACCGCCAGCTCGACACGGCCAACGTCACCCCGCTCGTCGTTGACCTGTGCGACCCGAGCCCGTCCCGCGGCTGGGCGCTCGCCGAGCGCGGCCCGCTGCCCGAGCGCGGCCGGCCCGACCTGACGCTCAGCCTCGCCCTGATCCACCATTTATCGATCACCCGCAACATCCCCGTCCGCGCCATCCTCGAATGGCTGAAGGACCTCGGCGGCACCCACGTCATCGAGCTCCCGCTGCGCAACGACCCGATGGTGCAACGACTCCTCAGCGCCAAGCGCGACGACGAAGCCCACCCGGACTTCAACCGCGAGCCGTTCGAGTCCGCCCTCAATGCGTTGTTCGAGGTGACGCGGCAACAGGACCTGGGGTCCCGGGTGCTCTATGAAGTCCACTGAGCGGCCCGGCTGGCCCGGGCTGTTCTTTTGCGGTCTGCACCTCGCCGCCCTGTGGACGCTTGCCTTCGTCCAGCCGCTGTTCGACCTGCTCGGCAAGAACCCCGCCTTCTTCGTCGCCCGCCAGAACACGGGTGGCGACGTCGTCCTGTTCGCGGTGGTGTGGGCGCTCGGCCCGCCGCTGGTCGCCCTGCTGATCGTCGCCGTCGCGCGCGCCATCTCCTTCCGCGCCGGCCAGTTCGCCCAGCTCGCCTTCCTGACCGCCTTCGCCAGCGTCCTGCTGCTGCAGATCGTCAAGGGCATCAGCGCCGACGCCAAGGTCGTGCTCCCGATCGCCGTGCTGCTGGGCGCCGGCGCCGCGGCCCTGTACGCGCGCTCCGCCGGCCTGCGCTCGTTCGTCTCCATCCTCGGCGTCGCGCCCGTCGTGGTGCTCGTGCTGCTGCTGTTCGGCTCGGGCGTCAAGGACGTCGTCTTCCCCGGGGCGGACGCCAAGGCGACCGCCGGCGCGCCCGCCAAGGACCCCGTCCCCGTCGTCCTGCTGATCTTCGACGAGCTGCCGACGCCGTCGCTGATGAAGCCCGACCACTCCGTCGACGCCGAGCGCTACCCGAACTTCGCGCGCCTGGCCAAGACCTCGACCTGGTACCAGAACGCCACCAGCGTCTCCGACGGCACCTACGTCGCCGTCCCCGCCATCCTCACCGGCCGCCGCCCCCAGGCCGAGCTGCCGACCAGCCACACCTACCCGAACAACCTCTACACGCTGCTCGGCCGCCGCTATCAGCAGCACGACCAGGAGCCGATCACCAGCGTCTGCCCCGAGTCGCTGTGCGGGGTCAAGGAGACCGAGAACCGCGGCAAGCGCCTGTCCAGCCTGGCCAGCGATCTCAGCATCGTCGAGCGCCGTCTGCTGCTGCCCAAGGGAATGGCCAACAAGCTGCCCCCGATCGACCGCGACTGGGAGGACTTCCGCGCCGACGCCGGTGACGACGGCCTGGCCGGCGCGGCGAGCGACAAGGCGACCGCCGGCACCGGGTCCAAGATCCGCACGGCCGGGTCCGACCTCCCCAGCCAGCGCGTCCGCCAGGGTCTCAAGGTCGTGCAGACGATGCGGCCGGGGGGCGTCAAGCCCGGCCTGTGGATGGTCCACAACGTCATCCCGCACGTCCCCTGGCGCTTCCTGCCCGACGGCAGCCAGTACGTCGTCTCGGGCCCGACGATGCCCGGCCTCAACGACCAGAACTGGGGCAAGAACCAGTTCCTGCTCGACCAGGCCTACCAGCGCCACATGCTGATGCTGCGCTTCGGCGACACGCTGCTCGGCAACGCCATCGACCAGATGAAGCGCACCGGGCTGTGGGACAAGGCGCTCGTGATCGTGGTCGCCGACCACGGCGGCGCGATCGGGCCCGGCGAGTCGCGCCGGCCGGTGACCAAGGAGAACTTCCCGCAGGTCGGCAGCGTGCCGTTCTTCGTCAAGAAACCGGGACAAACGAGCGGCGCGACGAAGAGCACGTTCGTGACCACGCTCGACGTCGTCCCCACCATCGCCAAGGAGCTCGGCCTGGACACAGACTGGAAATTCGACGGCGTTCCGGTCGACGAGCCCCACACCGCCAAGCTCCTGCGCCAGCGCAACGGCCGCAACGCCAAGCTCGTGGGCGTGACCCCGCAGGACTTCGAGCGCCGCCGCGACGCGGAGGTGGCCGCCCGCGACAGGCGCTGGCCGCCCGGGCTGAAGTCGATCTGGAAGATCGGCCCGCGCCAGGACCTCGTGGGCAAGCGGGTGGGTGGGGCCGAATTCGCGGGCGCCGGCTCCGGGAGCGCCTTCATCAATAACGGCAAGCTCTACCGCCACGTGCGCCTCAACTCGGGCGTCATCCCCACTTACGTGACCGGATCGACGAGCGGCGTCGCGCCCGGCACCGATCTCGCCGTCGCGGTCAACGGGACCGTGGAGGCCACGGGGGAGGCCTACTCCGAGCACGGCGCCCCCCGCTTCTCGATGCTCGTCCCGCCGGCGTCGCTGCACCGCGGCCGCAACAAGGTCGTGGTCTACGCGTTGAAGGGATCGGCATGGCACGAGCTCGACTCAGTGGGCTGATCCTCTCCCTGGCGCTGCTGTTCGCGGCGCCCGCGCACGCGGCCCCCGCGACGCCGCTGCCGCCGCTGACCGACGCGGACTACTTCACGTTCGCCGACCACGTCGCCGAGCAGATGGACCGCTACTGGGAGCCCAGCAAGGGGTACTTCCGCACGGGCGCGCGCTCCATCGACACGATCTGCTCGTCGGCGATGCTGACCATCTACGCCACCGCCGCCGCCTACGGCCACGTCGGCCCCGCGCGCGACGACGAGCGCGCCCGCACGCTGGTGAAGTCGCTCACCGCGTCCCCGCCCTTCTTCACCGCCGACGCGCCGCCGCACTACGACAAGATGTTCCACACGCCCGGGTGGACGTCGAACATGGACGGCCCCTACGTCGACATGGACAAGTCGATCGACCCCAAGGTCGCGGAGGGCTTGCAGATGGCCTTCCGGGCCCAGCGCCAGCTCGACCTCCCCACCGCGGACGCCGACCGCATCCGGGACGAGATCCACCGCGTCGCCAACAACGAGTTCTTCGGCTACCCGAAGGTCCGCCTGAACCAGATCAACTGGCCCGCCGAGCTGTACGCCTACGACTACCTCGTCAACGACGACCCCGCGCTGCTGCGCCGCGACTACCGCGAGCACATGAACGCCTTCACGCAGGGCTTCAAGCGCCCGCAGATCGCCGGCGGCTCCACCAACGTCGGGCCCAGCTACCGCTTCATCTACCAGTCCAACACTTCGCCGCTCTATTCACGCAACCTGGACTCCGCCGAGTACGCGAACATGACCCTGCACTTCCTGTACTGGTACGACCTCGCCACCGAGAAGGCCGGGATGACGCCGCTGCCGAGCGAGGACAAGCGCCTGCTGCGCGGCTGGGTCCAGCGCGACCTGTACGGCTACTGGACCCACGCCGGGTTCATGAACTGGGACACCGGCTGGAGCTACGAGCGCTGGATGAAGGGCAAGGCGTGGGCGTACGGACAGCAGGGGCTGATCGCGATCGCCACCGCCAAGCAGTTCCAGATGCGCAAGCAGGAGGGGCCGTGGGCGAAGTACCTGTTCGACCGCGGCCTGCGCCTGTACGAGCACCTCAGCTACCAGGCCGGCGCGAAGGGCCCGTTCCGCCCCAGCGCGCGCCTCTTCCACATCGGCGACCAAGGCACCCCGGCCAGCACGATGTTCTGGGCCCGCATGGGCGCCAACGCCGTGCGCGCGGTCAGCGCCGGGATGGGGACAATGGACGCCGCCGAGCCGCCGCCCTTCTACAGCTACGACGCCGACATCGGCCGCCTGGCCGTCTCCACCCGCCACTACTCGACGGCGATCCTGGCCGACAACCGCGGGAAGGTCCCCTACGGCGGCAACGAGCTGGCGCGCTTCTACGACGCCGACGGCGACCCCATCGGCGGGACCGGCGGCCACCCGCCGGCGTCCTTCGGCGTGCGTGTGGAGGGGGCGCACGGAGAGCGGCTGATGATCAGCCAGCGGCCGTTGCACGCCGACCCCAAGCACCCGCCCCTGATCCTCACCCACTCCCCGCGCGGGCGCGTGACCCGCCAGCGGGTGCTCGCCACGCGCCCCGACGCCGGGCCGTTCTCCAACCTCTCCGTGGTCGGGCGCAAGAGCGACAACGGCATCACCGTGACCAGCGCCTACACGTTCCACAACCGCGGCATCGACGCCGCCTGGACGATCAACCGGCGCAAGGCCAAGCACGGCGCCCGGCCGATCGTCCTGTTCCCCAGCTGGGGGAAGGTGACCCGCCTGGAGGCGGTGCTGCGCAACGGCAAGACGGTGGTCGCCGCACACGGCCTCCAGCTCGCGGGCGTGCGCGCCTTCCGGATCCGCGGCGAGTACGGCTCCTACCGCGTCTCCATACCGGTCAACACCGTGGGAACGGTGCGCGTGTTCGCGGCCCGGTGGCAGAAGGCCAACCCCCGCGGCGGCCCCACCCTCGGCCTCCAGCTGCCCGCTTTCAAACGGGGCTCGCGGCACCTCGCGGTGACCATCGTCCCGAGCGCGAATGGGGGGCTCGTGGCCGACCCGGAAAAGGCCGCGATCTCGCCCTACCCCGTCCCGTAGACCCTGCTAGTCTCCCCTGTCGCGTCGTCGCCGTGTGACAACGCGCCCCTCTCGTCCTTATGGAGTCCCAGCGGACATAGTCACTGCCCCGGGAGCAACTCCATGCCGTGACGTGCGAGGGTCCCGACCGGGGCCCTTTTTCTTGCCTCAATCTCGCTCCTTAGAACTTCCTATGCCACGCAACTTCACTCTCGAGAAGACCCGCAACATCGGGATCATGGCCCACATCGATGCGGGCAAGACCACGACCACGGAGCGGATCCTCTATTACACGGGCCGCTCCCACAAGATGGGCGAGGTCCACGAGGGCGCCGCCACGATGGACTGGATGGAGCAGGAGCAGGAGCGGGGGATCACGATCACCTCGGCCGCGACCACCGCTGAGTGGAAGGGCCACCAGATCAACATCATCGACACGCCGGGCCACGTCGACTTCACCGTCGAGGTGGAGCGCTCGCTGCGCGTGCTCGACGGCGCCGTCGCCGTGTTCGACTCCGTCGCCGGCGTCGAGCCGCAGTCGGAGACCGTGTGGCGCCAGGCCGACACCTACCGCGTCCCCCGCATCGCCTACATCAACAAGATGGACCGCATCGGCGCGGACTTCGACCGCGGCGTGCAGACCATGATCGACCGCCTCGGCGCGCACCCGGTGCCGATCCAGCTGCCGATCGGCGCCGAGTCGGAGTTCAGCGGCATCGTCGACCTGGTGTCGATGAAGGCGATCACCTACCTGGACGACCTGGGCAAGGAAGTCGTCGTCAGCGACATCCCGGCCGAGCTGCAGGCCGCCGCCGCCGCCGCGCGCGAGCACCTGCTCGAGGAGGTCTCCCACTACAACGACGAGCTCGTCGAGCTGATCCTCGAAGAGGCCGAGATCCCCGAGGCCCTGCTCGTGTCGGCCATCCGCGCCGCCACGCTGGACATGTCGATGACGCCGGTCCTGTGCGGCTCGTCCTTCAAGAACAAGGGCGTCCAGCCGCTGCTCGACGCCGTGCTCGCCTACCTGCCGAGCCCGCTCGACGTGCCCCCGATCCAGGGTGTCGAGACGGTCAGGGGCGGGGAGGACGTCGAGTCCGAGCGTCCCGCCGACGACTCCGCGCCGTTCGCCGCCCTCGCCTTCAAGGTGATGAGCGATCCGCACGTCGGCAAGCTCACCTTCTTCCGCGTCTACTCGGGCAAGCTCGAGGCCGGCTCGCGCATCCTCAACGTCAACACCGGCAAGACCGAGCGCGTCGGCCGCATCCTGATGATGCACGCCAACGACCGCCAGGACGTCAACGAGGTCTACTCGGGCGACATCGCCGCCGCCGTCGGCATCAAGCAGGTCTACACGGGCGACACGTTGGCCGCCCCGGACAAGCCGATCCGCCTGGAGACGATGGTCTTCCCGGATCCGGTCATCTCCGTGGCCATCGAGCCCAAGACGAAGTCCGACCAGGAGAAGATGTCCGTCGCCCTCGGCCGCCTGGCCGAGGAGGACCCGACCTTCCGCGTCGCCACCAACGAGGAGACCGGCCAGACCGAGATCTCCGGGATGGGCGAGCTGCACCTGGAGATCCTCGTGGACCGCATGATGCGCGAGTTCAAGGTCGAGGCCAACATCGGGCGCCCGCAGGTCTCCTACCGGGAGACGGTCACCGGTACCGCCCAGAAGGTGGAGGGACGCCACGTCCGCCAGACGGGCGGCTCGGGCCAGTACGGCATCGTCTACTTCGACATCGAGCCGGCACCGGGCGAGGGCTTCGACTTCGTCAACAAGATCAAGGGCGGCTCCATCCCCACGGAGTTCATCCCCGCCGTCGAGAAGGGCGCCGCGGAGGCGCTCGGCGACGGCGTGCTCGCGGGCTACCCGGTCGTCGACGTGCGCGTCACGCTGACGGACGGCAAGTTCCACGACACCGACTCGTCGGAGATCGCCTTCAAGATCGCCGGCTCGCTCGGCATGAAGGAGGGCCTGCGGCGCGCGAAGCCGACGCTGCTGGAGCCGATCTTCAAGGTCGAGGTCGTCACCCCGGAGGACTTCCTCGGCGACGTCATCGGCGACCTGTCGCGTCGCCGCGGTCGCATCGAGGGTCAGGACCGGCGCTCCAACGCGCTGGCGGTCACCGCGACGGTGCCGCTGTCGGAGATGTTCGGGTACGCGACCGAGATGCGGTCGATGACCCAGGGCCGGGCGACCTACACGATGCAGTTCGAGAAGTACGACGAGGTCCCGTCCAGCGTCGCGACCAAGATCATCGAGGAGCGCCGGGGCGGCCCCGTCGCCGCCTAGAGTGTCCCGCCGACAAATTTCGAGAAACGTTCAGTAGAGACGCAAGGAGCAACAGAGAATGGCTAAGGAGAAGTTCGAGCGCAGCAAGCCGCACGTCAACGTCGGGACCATCGGTCACATCGACCATGGCAAGACGACGCTGACCGCTGCCATCACGACGGTGCTCGCCGAGAAGTACGGCGGGCAGGCCAGCTCGTTCGCTGAGATCGACAACGCTCCGGAGGAGAAGGAGCGCGGCATCACGATCGCCACGTCGCACGTCGAGTACGAGACGGAGAACCGTCACTACGCGCACGTCGACTGTCCCGGGCACGCCGACTACGTCAAGAACATGATCACGGGTGCCGCGCAGATGGACGGCGCGATCCTGGTCGTGTCCGCCGCCGACGGCCCGATGCCCCAGACGCGCGAGCACATCCTGCTCGCCCGCCAGGTCGGCGTCCCCTACATCGTCGTGTTCCTCAACAAGGCCGACATGGTCGACGACGAGGAGCTCCTCGAGCTCGTCGAGGTCGAGGTGCGCGAGCTCCTCACCGAATACGACTTCCCGGGCGACGACATCCCGTTCGTGATCGGCTCCGCGCTGAAGGCGCTCGAGGGCGACGAGGAGTACAAGCAGAAGATCATCGACCTCGGTGAGCAGCTCGACGCCTACATCCCGCAGCCCGAGCGCGCGCTGGACCAGCCGTTCCTGCTGCCGGTCGAGGACGTCTTCTCGATCACGGGTCGCGGCACGGTGGCCACGGGCCGCATCGAGCAGGGCGTCGTCAACACCGGCGACACCGTCGAGATCGTCGGCATCAAGACCGAGACGTCCAACACGGTCGTCACCGGCGTCGAGATGTTCCGCAAGATCCTCGACCGCGGCGAGGCCGGCGACAACGTCGGCTGCCTGCTGCGCGGCATCAAGCGCGAGGAGATCGAGCGCGGCCAGGTCCTGTGCAAGCCGGGGTCGATCACCCCGCACACGCACTTCAAGGCCGAGGTCTACGTCCTCAAGAAGGAGGAGGGCGGCCGCCACACGCCGTTCTTCACCGGCTACCGCCCGCAGTTCTACTTCCGCACCACGGACGTGACGGGCGTCGCCCGCCTCCCCGAGGGCACGGAGATGGTCATGCCGGGCGACAACATCCAGATGGAGATCGAGCTGATCCAGCCGATCGCCATGGACGCCGGCCTGCGCTTCGCCATCCGCGAGGGCGGCCGCACCGTCGGCTCCGGCGTCGTCACGGAGGTCATTAAGTAACCACGCTGTTGACAGGGCGGGCCCAGGCCCGCCCTTCTTCGCCTTACGACGCCCATGGCCACTCCTCAGAACAAGATCCGCATCCGCCTCAAGGCGTATGACTCCAGCGCCATCGAGACGGCCGCCAAGGAGATCGTCGACACGGCGCAGCGCACCGGCGCGACCGTGTCCGGCCCCGTGCCGCTGCCGACGGAGAAGAACGTCTACTGCGTCATCCGGTCCCCCTTCAAGGACAAGGACTCACGCGAGCACTTCGAGATCCGCACGCACAAGCGGCTCATCGACATCCATCAGCCGACCCCCAAGACCGTCGACTCGCTCCAGCGGCTCGACCACCTGCCCGCGGGCGTCGACATCGAGATCAAGCTCGCTTTCGCCTAGTCGGATGCCTGCCATTCTTGCCAAGAAGCTGGGGATGACCCAGCGCTTCGCCGAAGACGGGAAGGTCGAGCGCGTGACCGTGCTCGAGGCCGGCCCCTGTCCCGTGACCGGCATCCGCACGCAGGAGCGCGACGGCTACAACGCCGTCCAGCTCGGCTTCGACGCCGTGCGCGAGAAGGCGCTCTCGCGTCCCGAGCTCGGCCACCTCAAGAAGGCCGACGCCCCGCCGCTGCGCACGCTCGTGGAGTTCCGCGGCGAGGCCGGCGAGGTCACCATCGGCGACACCGTCACGGTCGACACGTTCACCGTCGGCGACAAGGTCAAGATCGCCGGCGTCTCCAAGGGCAAGGGCTTCCAGGGCACGATCAAGCGCCACCGCTTCGCCTCCGGTCCGAAGTCGCACGGCTCGCACAACGTGCGGGCCCCCGGCTCCATCGGCGCGTCCGCGACCCCGTCGCGCGTGTTCAAGGGCATGAAGGGCCCGGGCCAGATGGGCAACAAGCGCGTCACCCAGAAGGGGCTGACGGTCGTGGAGGTCATCGCCGACCAGAACCTGCTGCTCGTCCGGGGCGCCGTCCCCGGCTCGAAGGGCACCACCGTGGAGGTCCGCACCGATGGCTAGCGCTCCTGTCCTCGGCGGCACCAAGACCGTCGACCTCGACGCCGACGTGTTCGGCGCGGCGTGGAACGGCCCCCTCGTCCACGAGGTCGTCCTCGCCGAGCTGGCCGCGCGCCGGCAGGGCACGCACGCGACTAAGACCCGCGGCATGGTCCGCGGTGGCGGCGCCAAGCCGTGGCGCCAGAAGGGCACGGGCCGCGCCCGCGCCGGCACCTCGCGCTCCCCGCTGTGGACGGGCGGCGGCACGGTCTTCGGACCCACGCCGCGCCACTACACGGTCAAGGTCAACCGCAAGGCCCGCAAGGCGGCGCTGCGCTCCGCGCTCTCCGTCCACGCCGAGCGTTCGACGATCGCCGTGCTCGACCCCGGCTCCTTCAGCGACGCGCCGTCCACGAAGACCGCGTTCGGGCTGCTCGACGGCCGCCTCGGCGGCCGCGTGCTCGTGGTCCTCTCCGAGAGTGAGGAGAACGCGGCCAAGTCGTTCCGCAACCTGGAGCGCGTCAACGTGCTCGGGGCCGCGAACGTCGGCGTCGCCGACCTGGTCGGCGCCGCGCAGTTCGTCGTCACCGAGTCCGCGCTGGAGGCCATCACGGCCCGGGCGAAGGGCGCCGCTGCGAAGGAGACCGTGGCCTGATGGACGCGACGCAGATCATCATCGCCCCGATCGTCTCGGAGAAGTCCTACGTCCTCGCGACGGCGGGCAAGTACACCTTCCGCGTCCACGACGACGCCCACAAGACCCAGATCAAGCAGGCGGTCGAGGAGCTCTTCGACGTGAAGGTGCTCGAGGTCGCCACGCTGTCGGTCAAGGGCAAGCCCAAGCGCCGTGGCTACACGTCCGGCCGCCGCCGCTCGTGGAAGAAGGCCGTCGTGCAGGTGCGCGAGGGCGACAGCATCCCGATCTTCCAGGGCCTGGAGGCCGATCTCTAATGCCGATCAAGAAGGTCAAGCCGACGTCGCCGGGTCGCCGCTTCGCGACCTACGCCGACTTCGCCGAGATCACCAGGGCGACGCCCGAGAAGTCGTTGACCGAGGGGCTGAAGAAGTCGGGCGGCCGCAACGCCACCGGCCGCAAGACCGCCCGCCACCGCGGCGGCGGGGCCAAGCGCGCCTACCGCCAGATCGACTTCAAGCGCACCAAGGACGGCGTGCCGGCCAAGGTCGCCGCGATCGAGTACGACCCCAACCGCACCGCCTACATCGCGCTGCTGCACTACCTGGACGGCGAGAAGCGCTACATCATCGCGCCGCAGCGCCTGCGGGTGGGGATGACCGTCGAGTCCGGCCCGGGCGCCGACATCACCGTCGGCAACGCGCTCCCGATCGCCAACATCCCGCTCGGCACGATCATCCACAACGTCGAGCTGCAGCCGGGCCGCGGTGCCCAGCTGGGCCGCTCGGCCGGCGCCGGCATCCAGCTGATGGCCAAGGAGGGCGACCTCGCCACCCTGCGCATGCCGTCCTCGGAGATGCGCCAGGTGCGCGTCACCTGCCGTGCCACCGTCGGCACGATCGGCAACGCCGATCACCAGAACATCGACGTCGGCAAGGCCGGCCGCAAGCGCCACATGGGCGTGCGCCCGCAGACGCGCGGCAAGGCCATGAACCCGGTGGACCACCCGCACGGCGGCGGCGAGGGCGGCGGCTCGCTTGGCAACCACCCGCAGACCCCGTGGGGCAAGCCGACGCTCGGCTACCGCACGCGCAAGAAGGCCAAGGCCTCTGACCGGTACATCGTCCGCGGCCGCCGCCGCGGTAAGAAGGGCTCTTCCCGATGAGTAGAAGTTCGAAGAAGGGGCCGTTCGTGGAAGAGCGGCTCTTCACCCGCATCGAGTCGATGAACAAGGCCGGCACCAAGACGATGGTGCGGACCTGGTCGCGCACGTCGACGATCTTCCCCGAGTTCGTCGGGCACACGATCGCCGTCCACGACGGCCGCAAGCACATCCCCGTGTTCGTGTCGGAGTCGATGGTCGGCCACAAGCTCGGCGAGTTCGCCCCCACCCGCACCTACCGCGGGCACGGGGACGACGCCAAGAAGGCACGGAAGCGATGAGCGACGAGCCGATCGAAGACGAGACCGCGAAGCCGAAGGCCAAGGCCGCCGCGAAGAAGAAGCCGGCCGCCAAGAAGGCTGCGCCGAAGCCGGCTGCGGAGGCCGTCGAAGCGCCCGTCGAGGGCGAGGCGAAGCCTGCCGCGAAGAAGAAGCCGGCGGCCAAGAAGAAGCCGGCCGCCGCGAAGGCCAAGGCGAAGCCGAAGGCCGCCCCGTCGCGCCGCCGCAGCCGCGAGGCCGATCCGGACCTCGTCGTGCGCGCCCACGCCCGCTACGTGCGCTCGTCGGCTCGCAAGGCTCGCCTGGTCTGCGACCACATCCGCGGCAAGTCCGTGGACGAGGCCCGATCCATCCTGGCCTTTTCGCCCCGCCACGTCGCCGAGGCCTGGAGCAAGCTGCTCGAGTCCGCCGTCGCCAACGCGGAGAACAACCACGACCTGGACCCCGCCGATCTGCGGATCACCGCGGTGTTCGCCGACGAGGGCCCGACGCTCAAGCGCTTCCGCCCGCGCGCCATGGGCCGCGCGACACGGATCCGCAAGCGCACCTCGCACCTGACCATCCACTTGACGCCGAAGGCTTAGACGCATGGGACAAAAAGTCCATCCGGAGTCGATGCGAGTCGGCACCATCCATGACTGGAAGTCGAACTGGTTCAACGAGAAGCACTTCTCGGACTACCTGCTCGAGGACATCCGCATCCGCGACCACATCCAGGGCAAGCTCGCCCACGCGGGTCTGAGCGACATCACGATCCGCAAGGACGCCAACGAGGTGGAGGTCAACATCCACACGGCGCGCCCGGGCATCGTGATCGGCAAGTCGGGCTCGGAGGTCGACGCGCTGCGTCGCGACCTCAACCGCCTGACCGGCAAGGCCATCAAAGTCAACATCCTCGAGATCAAGCGCCCCGAGCTGGACTCCAAGCTCGTCGCCCAGTCGATCGCCGAGCAGCTGCAGAACCGCGTCGCCTTCCGCCGCGCGATGAAGCGCGCCCTGACCAGCGCGATGCGCTCGGGCGCCAAGGGCTGCAAGGTCCAGGTCTCCGGCCGCCTCGGCGGCGCCGAGATGGCCCGCACCGAGTCCTACTCCGACGGCCGCGTCCCGCTGCACACGCTGCGGGCCGACATCGACTACGGCTTCTACGAGGCCAAGACCACCTTCGGCCGGATCGGCGTGAAGGTCTGGATCTACAAGGGCGACGTGTCCGGCTCGCGGGCCGAGCGCGCCGCGCAGAAGGCGGCCCGCAACGCCGCCGGCGGCCGGGCCCGTCCCGCTCGC
>CAXTBB010000039.1:0-43528 GCA_964242305.1 uncultured Solirubrobacteraceae bacterium | reverse complement strand
CACAAGGTCGTCCGCGGCGCGCTGGCCATGGCCAACGCCGGCCCGAACACCAACGGCTCGCAGTTCTTCATCGTCACCACCGGCGCCGCGCCGTGGCTCGACGGCAAGCACACGGTCTTCGGCGAGGTCACCGGCGGGATGGGCGTCGTCGACATCATCGAGCGCCTCCCGACCGACGGCCGCGACAAGCCGAAGGACGACGCGAAGATGGAGAAGGTCACGGTCGAGTAGGCGTGTCCGCTTCCTGACAAATTGTTGGCACCGGCGGAAGATCGTTCCATCGGCTGACGTTCACTGACGACTAACACCGTGGCCGTCGGCTGGCCCTGAGACAAGGCGGGAAGATGATTGGTAGTGGAGCGCTCCGGCGCCGACTGCGTCTGGCCGGGCCCATCGCGCTGGCCGCGCTCTTAGTAGTCGCCGCGATGGCGCTCGCTGACGGGCAGCGTCGAGGCAACCCGAACCAGCGGGCGCTTGCCAGCGGACGGGCGACGCCCTCCGTGACCGTGCGGGACGCGGCCTACGACCCCTCGGCGATCATCAGCAACGGCACGATCGAACTCGGCGTTAACCCGACCGGTGACCTCAACGTCCCCGGCGGCACCCCGTCCTCATCGGAACACACGACCGACGTCGGCCTCCGCTACCTGCCGACCAACGCCGACGGCACCTCGCCGGGCTGCCTGTGCGAGGGCTGGGGCGTCGCCGACGCCGGTGACGGCGCCCTCAGCGGCGTCTTCGGCGCAGCCAACGAAGCGGAGGGCATCGAGCACCTCAAGGTCGTGGAGTTCAGCCACACCGCCGACACCGCACGCTCGGTTGTCGACGTCCTCGACAGCTCCGGCACTCCGGTCCTGCGGGTCACGCATGAGTACGCGCCGTTCGCAGGGTCCCCCAACCTGTTCCGGGCAGCGGTCACAGTCGAGAACCTGACCGGGTCTGACGTGAGCGATCTGCGCTACCGACGCGTGATGGACTGGGACATCGAGCCGACCGCGTTCGATGAGTACTCCACGATCGACGGGGATCAGGCTTCGGCGTTCCTGAAGTACAGCAGCGACGACGGCTTCGCCAGCAGCAACCCGCTCGCCGGCCCGAGCAAGATCTCCGTCGACGGGTTCTTCACCGACCACGGTCCGGACGACCAGGGCGCTCTCTTCGACTTCGGCTTCGGGAAGCTCAACGCGCTGGAGACGCGCTCCTTCTCCATCTTCTACGGTGCGGCAGGGAACGAGGCCGACGCCGTGAAGGCGGTCGGCGACGCACAAGCCGAGGTCTGGTCGTTCGGTCAGCCGAGCACGGATGACGGTCCGACGTTGGGGACGCCCAACACGTTCATCTTCGGCTTCTCCGGCGTCGGCGGTGCGGGCGGGGGCACCGATCCGACGGCCCCGGTGCACCTCGTCACCAAGGCGCCCAGCCGGCTCCCGATCGGCGGGCGGGAGTTCGACGCCAGCGCGGAGCTCGACAACGTCAGCGATGCGGCCGTGACGGGCGGGACGGCACGGATCGTTCCGGGCGCAGGCCTCGAACTGGTCAGCGGGGCCAACCCCGCGTCGCTCGGGACCTTGGCAGCGCACTCGGAGGGCACCGGCCCGACGGCGAGCTGGCACCTACGCGCACCCGAGCCGAAGTGCGACGAGGACCAGATTCTCGAGTACGACGTCTACGGCGACTTCGACGGCAGCGGGACGGCCGGCGGGGAGCGACACGTGCACCGCACGATCACCGTCCCCAGGCTCTGCGGCATGATCCGCGGCGCGGCGACCGCGCGCACCCTCGTTGGCGGCGAGACCCAGGACGACCCGGAGGCGGGAGCGCAGATATCGGCATGCCCGGTGTCCGGCGCCGACGCGTGCCGCACCGCGGTCGCGGACGGGGACGGTCTCTACGAGCTCAGGGGGTTGCCCGCCGGCGACTACACGCTCGAGGGACGGCCCAACCCGGCCGGTCCGCACGCCGATCTGCCCCCCGAGGTCAAGCACCTGCACGTCAGTGCGTCGGCGACCCTCGGCCAGGACTTCGAGTTCTCGACCCTGCGCGTGCCGCCGGCGGACGGCAGCTCGACGGCGACGGACAGCTCCGGGGAGCAGACGTCCGCCGACGGCCTGCCGCTCGTCTTCTGGACCGACCCGGTGCGTCTGAAGACGGTCGTGACGACATGTGCGCACCCGACGGTGACCTACACGATCACCCAGGGCGACCCCATCATCGTCACGCTCGCGTCTGGCCCGATGGCCGAGTCGCCGGCCGGCACGTTCACCGCGGATGCGCCCCCTGTGTACCCGAACCACGGGTACGCGACCGTCACTTACAGGGTCGACTGCCCTGGGGCGGATGACCCGGCGCCGGTGGTCTTCGACATCTACATCGACCCGAGCGGGTTCGTGCGCGACGTCCATGGCGCGGGCGTGTCCGACGCCACCGTGACGTTGCTGCGTTCCGACTCCGCCGACGGAAGCTTCACGGCGGTGCCGAACGGCAGCGCGATCATGTCCCCGGCGAACCGGGCCAACCCCGATAAGACCGACGGCGCCGGTCACTTCGGCTGGGACGTCAGCGCCGGCTACTACAAGGTGCGCGCGGAGAAGTCGGGCTGCCACGCGCCCGGCGACGCCGGCACCCCCTTCGTCGAGACTGCGGCACTCCAGGTTCCGCCACCCGTGACGGACATCGCGCTCAAGCTCGACTGCGATCCGCCGAGCCCGGGCGCCGGAACCGACACGGGAGCGGGGACCGGGACTGGCGCCGGCACCGGGACTGGCAGCGGTCCCGGCACCAGCACCGGCACCGGCACCGGCACCGCCAAGCCGTGCGCCGGGTTGAAGGGCAAGAAGCTCAAGAAGTGCAAGGCCAAGCGGGCGCTGGCCAAGCAGCTCGCCACGTGTGACAAGCACACCGGCAAGTCGAAGAAGGCGCGGTGCCGCAAGCGCGTGAAGGCTCTCGCCAAGTGCGCGGCCAAGCGAGGCAAGGCGAAGTCGAAGTGCCGCGCCAGGGCGAAGGCAGCGCGGCGCAGGTAGCGGGAGCAGGCCGCCGCGGCTCAGCGCTCCTGACGCTAGCCGCGGCGGCTGCCGTCGCCGCGCCGCTTGCGGCGAGCGGCGGCTTCTACGCCGGCGGTCAGATCGCCTTCGTCGCGCTGGCGGGTGTTGCCCTGTGCGTGGCCGTCGCGGTGAGCGGGCCGGCCGTCGGAGCGGCGTGGCAGGCTGCTCCGGTGGCGGCGCTCCTCGCGCTCGCCGCGATCACCCTGGTCGCCTGCGCATGGACTCCTGCCCCGACGGCCGAGGGCGTCCGCGCCGCGCTGGTCGTCGGCGCGTACGCCGCGATGGCGCTTGTCGGCGGAGCCCTGGGCGTCCAGCCCGTGGCGGTCCTGCTCGCGCTGGCTGCCGCAGGAAGCGGCGCGGTGGGACTCACCGCGGCGGCGGTGCGCGCCCTTCCCGACGCTGAGGTCATCGACCACGCTTGGCGGCCCGGCGGACCGTTTGAGTATCCGCCGACGCTCGCCCTGCTGCAGGTCTGCGCCCTGGTGCCTCTGGCCCGCGGCGCGTTGTCCGTGCGACGGGGGGTGGCGGCGCCCAGCGGCTTAGGCCTCGGCATCGCCGCGCTCGTCCTCGGCCTGTCCGGTAGCCAGTGGGGGCTCGCGCTGACCGTGCTGGTGCTCCTGGCTGCGGTGGCGGCGCCCGAGAGGGTCCTCGGCGTCGGAGTCGGCCGCGCCCTCCCCGCGATCGTGGCGGCGTCCGCTGCGGGTGTTGCCGTCCAGCTCGCGATCCTGCGTGGGCTGGGTGGCTTCGACCGCCAAACACCCGTGCCCCGGCTCGTCCTCTTCGCCGTCTTGGCTGCATCCGTGCCGGTGGCGCTGCGGCTGCGGCCGGAGTGGCCGGTCACGTCCCGCTCGGCCCGCCGAGCGGTGGCCGGTCTCCTGCTCGCCGCCGCCTTGCTGGCCGTCCTGCTGCCCGCCCGGCCGGTTCACCTCGGGAACGTGCTCCACGGACGCGCGCAGCTCTGGCGGTCGGCGATGGACACCGCACTCGACCGGCCCCTTCGCGGCGCCGGCGCATCGAGCTACTTCATTGCGAGCCGGTCGCACCCGACAGCGCAGACGCCACGCTTCGCACACTCCCTCCCTCTGGAAGTGTGGGTGGAAGAAGGGGGGCTCGGGCTCGCTGCGGTCATCGTCCTCCTGGCCACGACAGGACGGCTCGTTCGCCGCACCTGGTCGAGGCCGGCCGCGGCGCTGCTGATCCCGTGCGCGGGCGCCTTCCTGCTCGGCAACCTCGTGGACTGGTCCTGGCACCAACCGTGCCTCGGCGCGCTGTGGGCCCTGTCGGTGGGCGCGCTCATAGCCGAGGCGCGGGAGGGGTAGCCTTCGACCCATGGCTATCGCTCAGGAGGAGAAGACCAGCTCGGCCGGCGACGGCCGCGAGACGATCCCCGTCGAGGACCCGGCCACGGGGCAGATCGTCCGGACCATCCCGGTCACGACGCCGGAGGAGGTCGCCGCCGCGGTCGCCAAGGCGCGCGCCGTCCAGCCGGCGTGGGAGGAGCTGGGCTTCGAGGGCCGCGGGCGGATCCTGCGCCGCGCCCAGAAGTGGCTGATCGACAACTCGCAGCGCGTCATCGAGACGATCGTCTCCGAGACGGGCAAGACCTGGGAGGACGCGCAGCTGGCCGAGCTCGGCTACGGTGCGCACGCCTTCGGGTTCTGGGCCAAGAACGCGCCGAAGTACCTGGCCGACCAGAAGGTCTCCAGCGCCAACCCGTTCGTGCTGGGCCGCAAGCTCGTGGTCCGCTTCCGCCCGGTCGGCGTCGTCGGCATCATCGGCCCCTGGAACTACCCCCTGACCAATTCGTTCGGGGACGCCATCCCGGCGCTGGCCGCCGGCAACGCCGTCGTCCTCAAGCCGTCGGAGATCACGCCGCTGACCTCGCTGCTGATGGCCGAGTGCATGCGCGAATGCGGGCTGCCTGACGGCGTCTTCACCACCATTCCCGGCTACGGGGAGACGGGCGCGGCACTGATCGACCACGTCGACATGATCATGTTCACGGGGTCGACGCGCACGGGCAAGAAGATCGCCGCGCGCGCGGCCGAGCGGCTCATCCCCGTCTCGCTGGAGCTGGGCGGCAAGGACCCGATGATCGTCCTCGACGACGCCGACGTCGAGCGCGCCGCCAACGCCGCGGTCCACTACTCGATGCAGAACGCTGGCCAGACCTGCATCTCCACCGAGCGCGTGTACGTCGAGGCGGCGGTCTACGACGAATTCGTGGCCAAGGTCACCGAGAAGGTGCGCGGGTTGCGCCAGGGCAAGCCGGAGGGTCCCGGGTCGGTCGACCTCGGCGCGATCATCTTCCCGCCGCAGCTCGACGTCATCGAGTCCCACGTGCAGGACGCGCGCGACAAGGGCGCGACCGTCGCCGTCGGCGGGCACGTCAAGCGCGACGGCGGCCTGTACTTCGAGCCGACCGTCCTCACCGGCGTCGACCACACCATGACCTGCATGCAGGAGGAGACCTTCGGGCCGACGCTGCCGATCATGAAGGTCGCCGACGACGGCGAGGCGATCCGGCTGGCCAACGACTCCCTGTATGGGCTGGCCGCCTCCGTGTGGGGCTCGGACGTCGCGCGCGCCGAGCGGGTCGCCCGTCAGATCGAGGCCGGCGTCGTCACCGTCAACGACGCCCAGATCAACTACCTCGCCACCGAGCTGCCGATGGGCGGCTGGAAGACCTCCGGCCTCGGCTACCGCCACGGGCCGGGCGGCATCCAGAAGTTCTGCCGCCAGCAGTCCCTGCTCATCACGCGCTACGCGCCGATGAAGAAGGACATCCACATGATGGGCTACTCCGCGCGCACGACGAAGCTGCTCGGGCGCGTCACGAAGCTCATGTACGGACGCGGCAAGCGGGACTGAGTTGCGGGGTTTCCCCGGCCGGGTCCGTTGACGGCCCGGCCGCGGCAACACCCTTCTTCACGGCCCGTTGAAGCGGGCCATGAACGGTCGTCTTGCAGGACTGCTGACGGCGGGCGCGATGCTCGCCGCCGCCTCGCCGGCGCACGCCGGCGACGTCGTCTCCTCGAGCTTCGCGCAGCTCAGCGGTGCGAGCGGGTGCCTGACCCAGATCGGCGCCGGGCCGACCACGCCCGGCTGCGGGACCGGTCACGGCCTCCTGCAGGCGGCGGCGGTCGTCGTCTCCCCCGATCAGAAGAACGTCTACGTGGCGTCGTCGATGCCGCCGGAGGGCGGCGGGTCCAACGCCGTGCTCACCTTCACGCGCGACACGGGGACGGGCGCGCTCACCCAGACCGCGTGCGTCAGCGACGACGGTGGTGACGGGCGGCCGGGCTCCGACGGCCTGTGCACCGACGGGGACGTCCTGGCCGGCGCCGACGCCATCGCGATCAGCCCGGACGGCAAGAGCGTGTACGTCACCGCGGCCGCACAAAGTGGCATCGCCGTCTTCGACCGCGATCCGGACACGGGCGCGCTGACGGAGTCCAGCTGCGTGAAGTCCTACTCCGAGGGCGACCGCTGCACGACGGCGACCGGCCTGCGCGGCGTCGACGGCGTCGCGGTCAGCCCGGACGGGAGGAGCGTCTACGCGGCCGCGCGGGACTCGAACGCGGTGGTGGCGTTCACGCGTGATCCGGAGACGGGCGCGCTCACTGACGCGGGCTGTGTCTCCAACACGGGCAACGACGGCGCGTGCGGGGACGCGACCGCGCTCGACGGCGCTCGCGACATCGTGGTCGCGCCCGACGGGAAGTCGGTCTACGTCACCGCGACGAAGATCAGCGCGATCACCGTGCTGGCCCGCGATGCGGTGACGGGCAGGCTTACGCCGTCGGGCTGCTTCATGGACGCGCCGCCGGAGGGCGGGGCGTGCACCCACCTCGACGGGATCGCCGGCGCGGCCTCGATGGCGCTGTCTCCGGACGGCACCAGCCTGTACCTCGCGTCAGCATCCTCGAGCACGCTGGTCACCTTCACCCGCGACGCCGCGACGGGGGCGCTCACTCCCGCGGGCTGCCTGGTCAACGCGGCGCCGGCCGGGAACGACTCCGTCTACCAGGACCCGGACGAGAGCTCGGACGACGACGACTCCGATGATGACGACTCCGGGGACGACGAGGAGTACGACCGCAGGGACATGGCGACGTGCACCGACGCGCGAGCGCTCTCCTCCGTGTCAGAGGTCGCGGTGGCCCCGGACGGGCGCAGCGTCTTCGCGGCCGGCGCCTCGACGCTGACCGCGTTCGAGCGCAACCGCGACACGGGCGCCCTGCGCCAGGTCGGCTGCGCGGAGGGCTACCAGACCTACAAGTCCTGCTCGGTCGCCGCCGGCCTCAGCGGGGTGCGCGGCCTGGCCAGCTCGCAGGACGGCCGCAGCCTGTACGCGACCGGCAACAGCCAGCTCACCTCGTTCGGCGCCACGGTCGCCGTCACCACCCGGCGCGCCCGGGTCAGCCGCGCGGGCATCGCCCGGGTCACGCTCGCCTGCCCGAAGGCGCGCCGCCGCGGCTGCGCGGGCCGGCTCGCCTACGCGGGCCGCGCGCGAGCGCACTTCCGCATCGCCCGCGGCGGGCGCCGGACGCTCCGCGTGCACGTCCCGCGCGGCCGGCGCCACCTCGTCATCCGCGCCCGTGACGCCCGCCACGTCACCCGGCCGGCGGTGCGCCGCGTGCGCTTCCGCTAGGCGCTGAGCGCCGCGGGGGCTGACTGGAGGGCGGTCAGCTCCCGCCGCAGCGTGGTGCGGCCGCGGTGCTGGAGGCCATGGACGGCGTCCTCGCTGCGGCCGATGCGCTCGGCGATCTCGCGGGGGGAGAGACCGAGGATGAAGCGCATCACGATGACCTCGCGCTGCTCGAGCGGAAGGGTGTCGATCGCCTGCTTGAGGTCCCGGGCACGCTCGCGGGCCACCGAGGAGTCCTCCAGATCGGGCGAGCGGACCTCCTCGCAGGGGACGGCGCGGCGGGCGCGCATCGAGTCGATCGCCGCGTTGTGGGCGATGCGCAGGATCCAGGCCGAGAACGGCACGGAGCGGGGCTCGTAGCGCTGCAGCGCGGTCAGCAGCTTGGCGAAGATCTGCTGTGTGACATCCTCGGCCTCGTGCTCGTCACGGACGATGGAGCAGACGTAGCCGTAGACGTTGTCGGCGTAACGCAGATAGAGGAAGCGCATCGCCTCCTCGTCACCCGCCTTGGCGCGCTCGACGGCGGACAGGACGACGCTCTCGGCGGAAGTCGAGTGCTCGAGGCGGCGGCGGCGGAAGCGCTCGCCCCGGCCGGTGGCGGCGAGGCGGTCGGCCTCCGCGCGGACGGCGGATGGTGGGAAGGCGGCGGTGACGGACTGGGACATGTGGTGCCTCCCCCCAGAGGCAAAGTGGTGCGGCGGACGAGCGGCACCTTTACGCACACCCGTCAGCCACCGATTAGCTCATAGATTAAGCGCGGATCAAGTGTCAGCCTCTGGACGTTTGTTCGACCGGCAACAAGTGCATTGAGCGAGTTTCCCGTCTCCCCACGCCCCTCCGAACTGGGTCAGCGACCGCCGATCCCCTACCGGGCGGTGTTCGAGTTCTTCCCCACCGGGATCGTGGTCACGGACGCCCGCGGGTCCGTCCAGGGGACCAACCTGCGGGCCAAGGCGATGCTCGGCCCGCTGCTGGAGCGCGAGCGCCTGCGCTGCTGCGACCTCTTCGACTGCCGGCGGCCCGGCACCCCGCTGGCCGACCACTGCATCACGGAGCTGGCGCTCGCGCACGAGGGCCCGCTGCCCGAGCTGCGCGTCGACCTGCCCGGGAACGCCGGGGTCGGCTCGGTGTGGGTGACCGGGTCGCCCTACGGTGGCGCCGACCCGGCGGTCGTCCTGCAGGTCCGGGCCGGCGTCGCGGGCGACCGCCGCCGCCGCACGGAGCCGCACTGGATGGCCGGCCCGTACCTGCGCGTCTTCACGCTCGGGCGCAGCCGGGTGGAGAGCGGCGAGGGACCGCTGGCGGGGGAGTGGCTCGGCCACAAGCCGGGCGCCGTCCTCAAGTACATGCTCACCCACCGCGAGCGGGTCGTCCCCACCGACGAGCTGATCGAGGTGTTCTGGGCCGAGGCGGCGCGCAAGGGCGTCACCAACGTCCGCCAGGCCGTGCACACGCTGCGCGACCGGCTCGAGCCGGGGCGGCCCAAGCACGGCGGCTCGGCGTTCGTCGCGTCGCGGTCGGGCGGCTACGAGCTCGAGCGCGCGTCCATCTGGATCGACGCGGATGACTTCGAGACCTCCGCGCGCGCGGGTGCGCGCGCACGGGTCGAAGGGGACGTCGAGACCGCCGAGGCGGCGCTGTCGCGCGCGGTCGGGCTCTACCGCGGCGACTTCCTGGCCGAGGAGATCTACGCCGACTGGGCCTTCGGGGAGCGCGACCGGCTGCGGGAGCTGGCCGGCCAGGCGCTGCGCGGACTGCACGAGCTCAAGGTGGAGGCTGGGGATCTCGACGGCGCCACGGAGCAGCTGCAGCGCCTGGGCGAGCTCGAGCCCTACGACCTCGAGGTCCACCGCGACCTGATGGCCCTGCTCGTCCGTCGCGGCCGTCACCCGGAGGCCGCGCGCCGCGACGAGCTCATGCGCCGTCGCTACCGCAAGATGTTCGGGACCGACCCGCCGTCACAGTGAGACGGCGAGGAGCTCCTCGAGCTGGGGGATGGTCGTGTCCGCGTCCGTGTGCAGGACGGTGGTCATGCCGAGCTGCCTGGCGGGCTTGAGGTTGAAGCCGAGGTCGTCCACGAAGACGATCGCCTCCGGCGGCAGTCCCATCCGCTCGGCGGCGAGCGGATAGATGCGCGGGTCGGGCTTGCGCATCCCCTCCTCGGCGGAGATGACCTTGCCGTCGAAGATGTCGCCGAGCGCGTCGTAGTCGGTCGCCCGTCCCCACGAGTTCGAGAGCAGGCCGGTGACGATCCCCTGGTCGCGCGCGCGAGACACGGCGGCGACCATCGCCGTGTCGGGCTGGATGTGGCCGAACAGGTTGGCGATGAGTCCCTCGGGCGGCAGGTCGAGGCGCTCCGCGAAGGCGACTTCGAAGTCCGGCTCGGACAGCGTGCCGCACTCCAGGCGCGCGAGCAGGCCGCGGGCCTCGTCGTCCTCGCGGAAGAGCAGCCGGACGCGATCCGGGTCGATCCCCGACTGCTCACAGAAGATCGCGAAGGACCGGAAGACATTTGAGGTCAGGACCCCACCGAAATCGACCAGAAGTCCACGCACGCGGGGTCAGTTCTACAGGTGCATCGGCGTGGCTGCCGATCCGGGCGCCATGCTCTCCCCGCTGGGGCTTGTCGCGCTCGATCTCGCCGGTGACGTGGTCGGCCGGATCGAGGCCACCTATCCGTACGACGGCAGCAAACCCGAGTTCGCCGTCATCCGCCTCGCCCGCGGCCCGCTCGGCCAGACCCGCCTGGTCCCCCTGGCCGGCAGCGTCCACTTCGCCGAGTGCCTGCAGTTCCCGTGCACGTTGGCCGAGATCGAGGACGCCCCCGCCCCCGACAACGCCCGCTGGGGCAACGAGCAGGCGGACCGCGCCCGTGCCTACTGGTAGCCATCGCAGACGAGTTCACAAGTGACCCGTAGGCTTTCGCCGCGATGGCGAGCTTCCTCTGGATGCTGCGGCACGGTGAGGCGGTCCCACACGGGTCCACGGCGGACGACGGGGACCGTGGCCTGACCCCCAAGGGGGAGCACCAATCGCGGACGGCGGGGCTCGCGCTGGCCCGGGCGGGCGCCGAGTTCGACGCCTGTTACACGTCCCCGAAGGTGCGCGCAGCCGAGACGGCGCGGCTGGCGGCGGAGGCGTTGGGCGTGCCGGTGACGGAGGTGGCGGAGATCGCGGAGGACTTCGGGGCGAAGGCGGCGCGGGCGCTGGCCGAGGCGCACGACGGCAACGTCCTCGTGGTCGGCCACGAGCCGGACTTCTCGCAGGTCGTCTACGACCTCACGGGCGCGCGGGTGGACTTCAAGAAGGGCGGCGTCGCACTGGTGAAGCTCGGATCGTCGCCGCAGCTGCTGGTGCTGCTGCGGCCGACCGAGATCATCGCGATGGCGGGCTGAGCGCGGCGAGCGTCACCGCGAGGGCGACCTCGGCGCGTTCCCTGAGACTGCGCGCGAGGACGAACTCGCCGGGGTTGTGCGCGGCACCGCCGCGGGGGCCGAGGCCGTCGATGGTGACGCCGATGACGGGCGCGAAGTGGCTCGCGTCGCTGGCGCCACCGCGGGCGTGGCCGTGGATCGGGCGGCCGAGGTGGGTGGCGGCTTCCTGCAGGACGGGGGCGTCCCGCTCGCGCGCGTCCATCCCGGGCCAGACCCGGAGGAGCTTCTTCTCCAGCCGCACGTCGTCGAGGGTGTCGGGGACGTCGGCGCAGACGGCGTCGAAGGCGGCCTTGTCGTCGGCGCGCAGGTCGCAGTAGAGCTCGCCGTCGCCGGGGACGACGTTGAACGCCTCGCCCGCGTTGAGGATGGTGGGGACGGCGGTGAGGCGGTGCGGGCCGGCCGGGTCGTGGTGAGTCGTGACGCGCTGGGCGATGGTGGCGAGCGCGAGCAGGGCGTTGCGGCCGGCGTCGGGCGCGGAGCCGGAGTGGCTGGCCCGGCCGTGGGCCTGCACGTGCAGGGTGCCGGCGCCCTTGCGACGGACCACCACCGCGTCCTCGCCGTCCTTCGTCGTCTCCCCGGCCTCGAAGCACAGGCAGGCGTCCCAACCGGCGAAGGTCTGCGTGTGGGAGAACGGGGCGGTCCGCCACTCCTCATCGCAGACGAGCAGCAGCGCGGCCTCGTCGTACAGGTCGGGCCGCTGCGCGAGCGCGCGCAGGACGCCGAGGGCGAGCACGTCGCCGCCCTTCATGTCGACCGTGCCGCTGCCGAAGAGCTTGCCGTCCTCCGCGCGCAGCGGCTGGTGGGCGTCGTGGGAGTGGACGGTGTCCACGTGGCCGAGCAGCAGGACCTTGCCGGAGCCGGTGCCGTCGAGGCGCGCGAGCAGGTCGGGGGCGTGGCCGGGGGACGAGCAGGCGGGACGCTCGATGCCGGCCCGGTCGGGCAGCAGCGCGGCGGCGACCGCGACGCACTCGTTGGCGCCTGGAACATCGCCGCTCGGGGAGGAGACACCCACGAGCGCGTCGAGCTCACGAGACGCCCGCGCGCCGATGATCTCCGCCTGCTCTGCGACCCAGGGGTCCATACAGTCGAGCCTATGCCCGAGCTGCCCGAGGTCGCCGCCACGGCGCGGCTGCTCTCCGCCGCGGTCAAGGGCGCGGTCGTGCAATCCACCCTGGCGCCGGGCGTGAACGTCATGAAGACGTTCGACCCGCCCCTCCACGCGCTCGACGGGACGGTCATCGAAGGGGTCCGGCACCGGGGAAAGCTGCTCTTCGTGGACTTCGGAGGCGGCCTCGTCCTCCTCATCCACCTGATGAACGCGGGGAGGTTGCAGCTGTTCGACAAGCGCGCCTCTCTCAAGGACCGAACGTCCCGTCTCCTCATCCGGCTGGACGGAGATCGAGAACTAAGGCTGCGGGAGTTCGGCACGAAGCAGGCGGCGTGGGCGAAGGTCTACCGGGCGGCGGAGGTGGATTCCGACGAGCACCTGGCCGACCTCGGCCCCGAGGCCTGGCCCGACCCGCCGCCGATCGCCGGGCGCCTGTCCGGCACCCGTCCCCTTCACACGCAGCTGCGCGACCAGAAGGTCATCGCCGGCATCGGCCGCACCTGGGTCGACGACATCCTCTGGTCCGCCCAGCTCTCGCCCTTCAAGCGCGGCAGCGACCTCGGCGACGACGAGGCCGCCGCGCTCGACGCCGCCATCCGCACCGAGCTCAGCCGCGCCGTCGACCTCTACGCCGAGCACTGGACGCTCCCCCTCCCCGACAAGCAGGCCAAGGTGGCCCGCATCCACAACCACCAAGGCGAGCCCTGCCCTCGCTGCGGCACCCTGTTGGAGGCGGTCTTCTTCGAGGACTACGTCATGACTTACTGCCCCACCGACCAGACCGGCGGCCGCGTTCTGAAGGACCGTCGCCTGAGTCGCCTGTTGAAGTAGCGACACACATCCGTCACCGCTCCGTCTAGATCGGTCACCGAAGGAGGGGTGAGATTGGGTCGGTGCCCCAACTCAGTAAGAATGGCCCCGGTTTCCGGGGCCGAATCGACTCAGTTGCAGTGCGGCAGTTCGGGCTGGCGACGCGCGCGCAGCTTCGGCGCCGAGGGATGTCGACCACGGCGATAGACCGCGCGCTGGCGGCGGGACGCCTCCACGCGGTCCACGACGGCGTGTACTCCGCCATCCCTCCTTCCTTGATGCCGTTCGAAGCCTGGCTCGCGGCGGCGATCCTGCGCGGCGGCGACGGCGCCCGCCTCTACGGCCTCACCGCCGCGTGGTGGGCCGGCCTCCGGAAGCAGAGACCGCCGACGATCCATGTCGCCGTGACCCGGCCGCGCGTCGCGATCGACGGCATCCGCTGGCACCGCATCCACGACGGAGCGGGGACGACCCACCGCCGCCTCCCGATCCCGCCCCTTCGAAGACTGCCGTTGGAGTGCGCCGCCGATCTGAATCTGAGAGACCTCAAGCACCTCCTCGCCGAACTCGAGTACCACCACGACATCGAGCCGCACGAACTGACGACGAAGAAGGGCGTCCGGGGATCGGCCAGGCTCCGGCAAGCCATCGCCGACCACACACCCCAGCTCGCGCACACCCGCAGCGAGCTCGAACGGGCCTTCATCCATTTCCTCACCGACAGGGGACTTCAGCTGCCGATGATCAACCACCCCATCGGCCTGACGACGATCGACGCGGTCTTCGCGGAGCAGCGTCTGCTCGTCGAGCTCGATGGCGTGCAGGGCCACCGGGGAGAGCGCCGCGTCCTCCGGGATCATCGCCGGGATCTCCATCGCCGCGGCGATGGCTTCACCGTGCTTCGCTACGCCTACGCGCAGCTCCGAGAGGACGGCGACCTGATCGAAGCCGAGCTGCGGCGTCACGGCGTACCCTCGCGGCAATGATTGAGACCGGCGAACGCGCACCTGACTTCACCCTTCCCGACCAGGACGGCAACGACGTCTCGCTGAAGGACTTCGCCGGGAGCACCGTGGTCCTCTACTTCTATCCGAAGGCGAACACCAGCGGGTGCACGACGCAGGCCTGCGGCGTCCGCGAGCACAAGCCCGACTACGAGGAGGCGGGCGCGACGGTGATCGGCGTCTCGCCCGATCCGGTGAAGGACGTCAAGAAGTTCCACGACGCGCAGGAGCTGAACTTCACGCTGCTGGCGGACACCGACCACGCGGTCTGCGAGGCCTACGGGACGTGGCAGGAGAAGTCGATGTACGGGCGCAAGTACTGGGGCGCGACGCGGTCGACGTTCGTCATCGACGGCGACGGGACCGTTCGCCACGTGATCGCGAAGGCCAAGCCGGCCACCCACGACGACGAGGTGCTCGAAGCGCTTGCGGCGCTCTAGCGACTGAGGTCGAGCAGCAGGCCGGTGAGGTCGCCGATCTCGTCCGGCACCGGCGACGCGTCGGCGTAGGTGACCGAGAGGCCGTCGGCCGTGATCGTGTACACGAAGCAGTCGGCGCAGCCCCCTTCGGAGCTCGGGAGGGTGACGCCGCGTGCCGCGTCCAGCGCGTGCGCCAAGCGCGATCGCTGGCGAGGGCTGAGGGTGAAGGTCCGTCCGGACGACGTCACGTGGCCGGCGGCGTCGATCGCGAGCGTCAGCGGGTGCGCGGCGAAGCCGCCGCCGCGGGTGAAGGTGACGGCGGACGTCGCCGGCTTGTCGCACCCGAGCAGGCCGGTGATCAGGGCGAGCGCGAGCAGCGACCTCATGCGCCGCTCCGCAGGAACGCGCCGAGGGCGTCGGCTTCGGCGGCGACGGCGCCGTCGGGCTCGCCGGAGACGGTGACGCGCTCGCCGTCGAAGCCCCAGGCGGCGGCGACGAAGCCGTCGATCAGCACGGTCCCGCGGACGCCGCCGGGCGGCAGCGCGACCGGCCGGGCCACGATGCGGGACCGGTCGGCGTGGGCGAGGACGGCGTTGTCGAATTCGGGGAGGAAGCGCGGCGGGGCGGGCGTGTCCTCGTCGGGCCAGGGCGCGCCGGGGACGTCGAGGAGGCCGTCGACCTCGATCAGGTCGAGGCGATCGGCGACCGCGCGCAGGCCGGTGAGGCCGGACCAGGAGCGCATGTCGGCGACGCTCACCGGGCCGAAGGCGGCGACGTAGCGGCGGATGATCTCGTCGACCGAGGCCCCCTCGCCGGCGGGCTCGCGGATCGCCTGGCGCGGCATCGCGCGGACGCCCCACTCGCCACGCGGCGGCGCCTGGACGCACGGGACGTGCAGCGTGGCCGCCATCGCCAGCGCGCCCTTCTCGGCGCCGGGGAACTCGGCGGCCAGGAGCGCGTCGAGGTCGCCCCGGGAGCGCGGCCCCTCGGCGAGGTGCCGGCGGCCGGCGGCGACGACGGCGCCCAGATCGGCACCACCCATGCGCCTGCGCCACTGGGCGCTGTAGTGGCGTTGCTGGCACGGGAGCATCGGTGCGTAAAAGGCGTCGTGGTCAGCCGCGCTTACGAGGTGGATCGTCGAGCGCATGAGCTGGGCGCGGACGACGGTCCCGTCGGCGACCCTCTCACTCAGCGCCGGCGCCGTGAAGCCGGCCACCCGCGACCACAGCCCCACGTAGGGGTTGCCGGGGATCTGCGCCTGCATCCCGACGAGCCGCTCGACCATCGCCTCGACCCCGACGTCCACCCGCTCGAGCAAGCCCTGTCGGGCCAGCAACGAGCGGTTCAGGGCGCGCACCGAGGGCACGCGCGCAGACGCTACGCCGCTAGCCGGCCGCCACCAAGGCGACACCGACGGCGACCACGGCGGCGCCGACGGCCCGCGAGAGCGTGACCCGCTCCCCGAGGAAGATCGCGGCGATGGCGACGGCGAACACGACGCTCGTCTCCCGCACCGCGGAGACGGCGGCGGCGGGCGCCAGCTCGAGCGCGGCGAGCACGAGCCCGTAGGCGACGAAGGTCCCGATCCCGACCAGCGTGGTGCGCACCCCGAGCTGCGGTCGCAGGCGCCGCGGCCCGAGCACGAGCGCGTTGAGCAGCGCAGCCGCCCCGAGCTCGACGCCCAGGTACGGGACCGTGGCGGCGTGCGCGAGCCCGTGCTTGTCGAGCGTCGTGTAGGTGGCGATGGCGATGCCGATGCCGAGCGCGAGCGCGAGGTCGCCCGCCCGCTCGGCCGCGCGCAGACCGCGGACGGCGACGACACCCGCCACCACGACGACCACCCCGAGCGCCGACACGGCGCTGGCGCCGGTGACGATCAACACGAACAGCGGTGCCGACCCGCGCGCCACCGGGTAGACGACGCTCAGCTCGGCGCGCGCGTAGGCCAGCCCGAGCAGCGCGATGTAGACGGCCTCGGCCGCGATCGACCCGCCCAGGTACGGCCACGCACGCGCCCCGATGTCGTAGGTGATCAGCGTGACCGGCGCGATCAGCACGGCGCCGGTGGCCATCGCCGCCGCGGTCGCCGCCCGGGCGTCCGCCTGCCCTGCCAGTCCCGCGTTCCAGGCCGCGTGCAGCACCGCGGCCAGCAGCGTCAGGGCGAGCGCGTCAGCCGGCACGCTTCAGGGGTGGCGAGGCCCCGTCGCCGGACCCTCTGCCGGCCGAGCCGGGCCCCCCTGCCGGAATCGCAGCGCCACCAGCGCGCCGACCGCGCCCGTGACGACGACGACCCCGATGGACACGAGCACGAGCGGCGAGAAGCCGTCGTCGACCGAATCCCCCAGCGCGGTGTAGGCGAACGCGCGCGGGCTGGAGCCGATCAGCGTCCCCAGGATGAGCGGCCACGCGGACACGCCGGCGACCCCGAACGCGTAGTTGAAGGGCCCGTCCGGGACGACCGGCGCCAGGCGCTGGACGACGACGGAGACGACGCCGTGCTCGCGCACCCGGGTCGCCAGCGCGGTGTCGCGGACCGGGGAGCGGCGGGCGACGCGGGCGCCGATGGCGCAGCCGATCAGCGCGGTGACGACCGCACTGGCGAGCGTGACGAAGAAGCCCGTCAGCGTCCCGAACAGCAGCCCGGAAGCGCCCGCCAGCAGGGGACCGGGGACGAGCGCCGCGCCGAGCAGCCCGGCGAGGACGACGAACATCGGCGCGGCGGCCCAGCCAAACGGCTCGATCGCGTCGCGCACGTCGTCCTCGGAGATCGGCCGCACGATCCAGAAGACCGCGAAGAGGACGACCAGGACGACGCTCAGGGCGACGAGGCGGCGCACCCCGACCAGGGTACGGTGACCAGCAGTGCCGGTCGCCTCCATCGGATCCTTCTTCGACTCGGTCGGCGAGTTCTTCGCGAACCTCGCACGGGTCCACTGGATCACGCTGCTGCTCGGCCTGGCCTCCTTCGGGATCTACCTGACGCTGCGCTCCCGCGCGTGGTTCCACGTCCTCCGCGCCGCCTACCCCGACGAGCAGTTCCAGTGGCGGCGGGTGTGGGGCGCGTACTTCTCGGCCTACGGCTTCAACAACGTCGTCCCCGCGCGCGGCGGCGACGTGATGAAGCTGTTCCTGACCAAGACGTCGATCCCGGCGTCCAGCTATCCCGCCGTGGGCTCCTCCATGTTCGTCGAGCTCGTCTTCGACGCCGTCATCGCCATCCCGGTCCTGACCTTCGCGTTCACCCAGGGCGTGTTCCCGAAGCCGCCGGAGTTCCCGAACATCGGCGCCTTCGACCTGTCCTTCTACGCGTCGCACCCCAAGGGGACGCTGTTCGGCCTCACCGTCATCGGCGTGCTGGTGTTCGTCGGCTTCGCGCTGCTCTCAGCGCGCGTGCGCGCGTTCTGGGCGCGCGTCCGCCAGGGCCTCGTCATCCTCAAGGACCGCCGCCGCTACGTCCGCGAGGTCTTCCTGTTCCAGTTCGCCGGCTGGCTGTTCCGCTTCACCGCGTTCTGGTGCCTGCTCGACGCGTTCGGCGTCGGCGGCTCGGTGCGCAACGTCCTGCTCGTGCTGGGCGTCAACGCGGTGGCGGCGATCGTCCCCTTCACCCCCGGCGGCGCCGGCGTCCAGCAGGCGCTGCTGGTCAAGGTGTTCGGGGGCGGCTCGGTGGTCGCCGCCTACAGCGTCGGCCAGCAGATCGCGATCGGCGCCTTCTCGCTGGCCGTCGGCTTCGGCGCGCTGGTGACGATCTTCCAGTTCCGCTCGTTCAAGGAAGCGATCGGAGCGGGCAAGGCGGCCCGCGCCGAAGACCGTCCTAGGACAGACCCTGACGCGCCTCGCGCACGAGCGTGACGGCCTCCGGGAAGACAACGCCCATGACGCTGCGGATCTGCTGCGCCTGAGCCTCGGCGTCGCCCTGCAGGTTGATGCGGGAGATCGCCGCGACGGTCATGTCGACGGCGAGCTTGATGGCGTTGTCGGCCCAGGCGAGGTTCTGCGCGCCCTGCATCTGCTCGGCCATCTCGGCCAGCCGGCGCTGCAGGTCCGGGTCGTTGAAGAAGTCTCCGAATCCACCTTCCATGTCATGGACGCTAGGGGTGCCGGAGGCGACCGTCAACCGCCGCGGCGGGAAGGGTCGTAAAATGTCGCCGGAGGCGGGCCCCCGTGCTTCGTCGCCCTCACGGCGACCGTCCCGCGGGGGCGCACCGCGACCGCGACCGGGAGCAGCGGGAGGGCGAGCGCGGTGGGGATCGCATCGGCGGCGCGCAGCGGCGCGTTGCGCTTGAGCGCGTGGTAGAGCCAGGATGGCGTCGGGGTGACCCGGGAGACCGCCGACTGCCACAGCCCGAACGGGTTGTGCTCGAGCGTGCGGCGCGTGACCACGTCGACGCGGAAGCCCGTCCGCTCCAGCAGCACCCGCAGCCCGCGCGCCGTGAAGTGCGTGCGGTGACGGGGGAGGTCGAGGTGGTACCAGCGCGGGCCGCCGACGCGCGCCTGCCACGAGTCGAGATCGGGAACGCCCACCAGCAGCGTTCCGCCGGGACGCAGCCAGCCGTGCAGCCGCGTCAGCGCAGTCGCCGGGTCCTCGACGTGCTCGAGGACGTGCCAGAGCGTGATCGCGCCGAGGCCAGCGAAGACCGCGTCCTCCAGCGCGATCGGGGCGACGTGCGGCGCGACGGCGCGCGCGGACGGCTCGAGGCCCGTCGCGTCCGGGAACCCGTGCGCGCGCGCGTAGGCGACGAAGCGCCCCTTGCCGGCGCCCACGTCGAGCAGCGGCTCGCGCGCGGGTCCGAGCAGCGCCAGCCGGCGGCGATCGAACGCCCGCAGCAGCGGCGCGACCAGCCGCGCGCCCCGCGGCGTCCCCGGTGCGAACGCGCCCGCCGAGTGCGCGTCCGCGACCGGCGCGCCCGCCGTCCGCGCCGTCCCGCACGCCGGGCAGCGCAGCAGCAGCCGCGTCTCGTGCGACGCCGGCTCGTTGTCGCCAGCCCGTCGCCACGCCACCAGCTCCGCTCCGCACGCCGGACAGTCCATAAGCTCCCCAACCATGGCAGAGACCGCCGACCAGCTCGCGTGGGAGGAGCAGCAGCGCCCGCGCGCCGCCGTCACCGCCCTCGCCGCCGGGCTCATCACCATCGCCGCCCTCGTGATCGCCGGCCTGGCCACGCGCGACCAGCCCAAGGCGCTCCTGCTCGACTCGCTGCGCAACCTCGAGAAGCCCGGCCCGGTCGGCAAGGAACCGACCGTCCACATCGCCGACTTCACCTACACGGTCAACCACGGCACGCCCGTCCTGCTGAGCATCTTCATGCTCGCGCTGGGCCTGCTCGGGATCGGCCTGACCCTGACCTTCCTGGCCCGCTGCACGCGCGCGCGCCGGACCCAGCTGCCGCGCTTCGCCGTGCCCGGCGCCGCGGTCGGAGGGGCGATCATCGGCATCGGCCTGATCGTCGTCTACCTCAGCCAGCGCTCGTTCCACGAGGACATCCTCAACGGTGCGCGCACGGTCGACGCCGTCCGCGACCGGCCCAAGGGCGAGGGCATCGGCCTCACGATGGAGCTGCTCGGCCTGTTCACGTTCGCCGTCTCGGCGGTGATCATCAACCTCAACGCGATGCGCGCGGGCCTGCTCACGCGCACCATGGGCATCCTCGGCATGTTCGCCGGCGGCGCGATCATCCTGTTCGGCCCCAGCCAGCCGCTGCTGCCGCTGTGGTGCGCCTTCCTGGCACCGCTGTTCTTCGGCCGCTGGATGGGCGGGCAGCCGCCGGCCTGGGTGACCGGCAACGCGGAGCCCTGGCCCTCCAGCGCCCAGATGCGCGAGGATCGCGCGAAGAAGAGCGCGGGTGGTCTCGCCGCTCCGGACCCCGTGCCCGTCGAGGACCGGGCCGCGTCCGCCAAGCCGCATCCGTCCTCGAAGAAGCGAAAGCGTAAGCGCAGGAACTAAGCACCGTTTGTCACATGCTCCAGCGGGAATCCCTGTAAGTACCAACCGAGGGAGGACCAGATGGAAGCGTCAACCGTCACCCACGACCCGGCCACCGGCCGCATGCGCGGCTCCACCGCCGAGACCGAGCCGGCCAGTCCCGGGCCCGGCGCCGTGAAGATCGCCGATCCGGGGCCGCTCGGCCTCGCCGCCTTTGCCCTGACCACGTTCGTCCTGAGCATGTTCAACTCGGGCATCCTCAACAGCGCCGGTGAACCGGTCGTGCTCGGCCTCGCGCTCGCCTACGGCGGGCTGGCCCAGCTGCTGGCCGGCATGTGGGAGTTCCGGACCGGCAACACCTTCGGCGCCGTCGCCTTCACCTCCTACGGCGCCTTCTGGCTGTCCTTCTTCGCCTACGTCCAGTTCTTCGAGAAGAACGTCACGGACTCGGCCGCCGCACAGGCCGTCGGCGTGTACCTGGTCGCCTGGGGCGTCTTCACCACCTACATGTTCGTCGCCTCGCTGCGCACGACGGGCGCCATCGCCGCCGTGTTCGCGCTGCTGGCCGTCACCTTCCTGCTGCTCGGGATCGGCGACTGGACGGAGACCACCGGCATCACCAAGGCCGGCGGCTTCGTGGGTCTCGCCACCGCCGTCGCCGCCTGGTACGGCAGCTTCGCCGCGGTCACGAACTCGACGTTCGGCCGCACCGTCCTGCCGGTCAAGCCGCTCAACGGGTAAGACTCACCCATGGCCACGCTGGAACAGGATCTCGAGGAGCTGCTGGACGTAGAGACCTTCGACCCGCCGGAGGACTTCGCGAAGCACGCGCTGGTCTCCGACGAGGGGATCTACGAGGAAGCCGAGAAGGACTTCAAGGGCTTCTGGGAACAGCAGGCCGAGGCGCTCGACTGGGCGTCCAAGTGGGACACGGTCCTCAACGAGGACGACCCGCCCTTCTACAAGTGGTTCGAGGGCGGCACGCTCAACGTCAGCCACAACTGTGTGGACCGCCACGTGGACGCCGGCAACGGCGACCGCGTGGCCTTCCACTGGTACGGCGAGGAGGGGGAGACGCGCGACGTCACCTACGCGGACCTCCACCGCGACGTGCAGCGCTTCGCCAACGCGCTCAAGGACCACGGCATCGAGAAGGGCGACGTCGTCGGGATCTTCCTGCCGATGATCCCCGAGGTCGCCGTGGCGATGCTCGCGCCCGCGCGCATCGGGGCCATGCACAACGTCGTCTTCGGCGGCTTCTCGCCGGGCAGCGTGAAGGAGCGGATGGAGTTCTCGAACGCCAAGGCGCTGATCACCGTCGACGGCGCGCGCCGCAAGGGCAAGACGGCGCCGATCAAGGAGCAGGTCGACGAGTGCATGGCCGACCTCGACACCCTCGAGAAGATCTTCGTCGTCAAGCACGCCGACAACGACGCGCCCATGGACTCAGACCGCGACGTCTGGTTCCACGAGGCGATGGAGGCCGCCGACGACGAGTGCGAAGCGGAGGCGTTCGACGCCGAGACGCCGCTGTTCATCCTCTACACGTCCGGGTCGACGGCGAAGCCGAAGGGCATCCTGCACACCAGCGGGGGCTACCTCACCCACGTCGCCTACACGCACAAGGTCGTCTTCGACCTGCACGACGACGACGTCTACTGGTGCTCGGCCGACGTCGGCTGGATCACCGGGCACTCCTACATCGTCTACGGGCCGCTCGCCAACGGCGCCACGTCCGTGATGTGGGAGGGCGGTCCCGACTACCCGCACAAGGGCATCTGGTGGGAGCTGTGCGAGACGTTCGGGGTGACGAAGTTCTACACCGCGCCGACCGCGATCCGGGCCTGCATGAAGTGGGGCGTCGAGCACGTCGAGAAGGCCGACCTGAGCGCTTTGAAGCTGCTCGGGACGGTCGGCGAGCCGATCAACCCGAAGGCCTGGCTCTGGTACTACAAGGTCGTCGGCGGCGAGCGCTGCCCGATCGTCGACACCTGGTGGCAGACGGAGACCGGCGGCATCATGATCACCACGCTGCCGGGCGTCCTGCCGATGAAGCCTGGGATCGCCGGGCGTCCGATGCCGGGCATCAAGGCGAAGGTCGTCACGGAGGAGGGCGAGGACGCCGGCACAAGCCAAGGCCTCCTCACGCTGCAGCGCCCGTGGCCCGGGATGCTGCGGACGATCTACCAGGAGGACGACCGCTTCATCGAGACCTACTTCGACAAGTTCGGCACGGACACGTACTTCGTCGGCGACGCCGCGCGCATCGACGACGACGGCTACGTCTCCGTGATCGGCCGCGTGGACGACGTCATCAACGTCAGCGGCCACCGCATGTCCACCGCCGAGGTCGAGTCGGCCATCGTCTCCCACGCGAAGGTCGCCGAGGCGGCGGTCATCGGCCAGGCCGACGAGGACTCCGGCCAGTCGGTCACCGCGTTCGTCACGCTGGAGGGCGACGAGGACGCCGGCTCGGACGACCTCGTGCAGGAGATCCGCGACCACGTCGCCAACAAGATCGGCAAGCTCGCGCGGCCCAAGCGGATCATCTGGACGGGCGACCTGCCGAAGACGCGGTCGGGCAAGATCATGCGGCGCCTGCTGCGCGACATCGCCGAGGGCAAGGAGCTCGGGGACGTCACCACGCTGCGCGACCCCGACGTCGTCAAGGACCTCGAGGGGAAGTTCGCGAAGGACGAAGCCTGACCGTCGCGCTGATCACCGGGGCGGCGTCGGGCATCGGCGCCGCCGTCGCCGCCCGCCTGGCCGACGACTATGACGTCGTCGGCTTCGACGTCGAGGACGGCGACCTGACCACCCGCACCGGCAACCTCGCCGCCATCGAGGCGGCGCGCGCCAAGGGCGACCTCGAGGTGATCGTCGCCAACGCCGGCGTCCAGGTCACCGCGAGCATCGCCGACTTCGCCGAGGACGACTGGGACCGGCTGATCGCGCTCATGCTGACGTCGCCGTTCCTGCTCGCCAAGCACGGCTGGCCGGACCTGGTCAACAGCCGCGGCCGGTTCGTCGCCATGGCCTCCGCCCACGGGCTCGTCGCCTCGCCCGAGAAGGCCGCCTACGTCGCCGCCAAGCACGGGGTCGTCGGCCTCTGCAAGGTGCTGGCGCTGGAGGGCGCCGACCACGGCGTGACCGCCACCGCCGTCTGCCCCGGTTTCGTCCGCACCCCGCTCGCCGAGGCGCAGGTCGACGCGAAGGGCGAAGCCGCCGTCCTCGCGCCGCACGCGGTCAAGGCGCTCATCGAACCCGCCCACATCGCCGACGCCGTCGCCTTCCTCTGCACCCCCGCGGGGCGCGCCGTCACCGGCGCGCCCTTCGTCATCGACCAGGGCTGGACGGCCCGCTGACGTAGCGTGGACGGGATGGACGAGAGCATCGAGCGCGCGCTCGCGAAGGACCGGACGATCGACATCACGACGCAGGGACGGCGCAGCGGCGAGCCGCGGCGGCTCGAGATCTGGTTCCACCAGGTCGACGGGCGCGTCTACATCACCGGCCTGCCGGGGCGCCGCGGCTGGTACGCGAACCTGCTCGCCGAGCCGCACTTCACCTTCCACCTCAAGGAGTCCGTCCAGGCGGACCTCGAAGCGACCGCGACACCGATCACCGACGACGACGAGCGCCGTCGCATCCTGACGGAGGTGACGCAACGCGTCGGCCGGACCGACCAGCTCGAGCGCTGGCTCACCGACGCGCCGCTGGTCGAGGTCGACTTCGCTGAGCCGGCCCCTTAGCGACCGTCGCCCAGCCGGCGCGACGCGGCGATCCACGTCGCCCACCCGCCGATGTTGAAGGCCAGGCCCGCGATCAGGGTCTGGTCGAAGCCGCCACGGGCGCGCACCTCCTGCAGGAGCGAGATGGTGTCCGTCGCCTCGCAGGTCATGTTCAGCTTGACCGCGTCCTCGACCCGGCCGGCTCTGAGCGCCGCCACCGAGGCCGCGGTGATCGACAGGTCGCGACCGCCGAAGAGCGCGTTGAAGTAGCGCGGCTCGTCCTCCACGGGCTTCCCCGACAGCTTGAACAGGAGGTTCGGCGCGAAGAGGGCGAGGACGCCGTAGAGGGCGCGAACCACGAGCCCGTTGGTCATGAGTCGTTGTGCGGTCATGCGCTATTCGTACTGGAGCGCCTTGAGCACGTCCAGGCGGGCGGCGCGGCGGGCGGGGGCGATGGCGGCCAGGACGCCGGCGATGATGGCGACGATCGTGAACGTGATCAGCGAGCTGATGGGGAGGGCGAACGTGATCCCCTCCGAGGAGAGCGCGGCCGTCAGCAGACTCGCCAGCAGCAGGCCGAGCGGGAGGCCGAGCGCCGCGCCGATCAGCGCAGTGATGATCGACTCCTGGCGGACCATGCGCCGGACCTGACGGCGGGACATGCCGACCGCGCGGAGCATCCCGATCTCCCGCGTGCGCTCGAACACCGACAGCACCAGCGTGTTGACCATGCCGAACAGGGACACGATGACCGAGAGGGCGAGCAGCACGTAGAGGAGGTTGAGCAGCTGGTTGATGCCCTCCACGCGCTGGTCGATCCAGGCCGCGCGGTCGTGCGCGCGCACGTCCGGGAACGCCTTGAGCGCCGCCCTGACCGCACCGAGCTTGGCGGAACCGTCGATGAACACGTACTGGTCGCCCGAGCGCGGGAACGCCTTCACGAACGTCGCGCGGGCGATCATCACGCGGGCGAAGATCGGGTCGATCTTCTGGACGGAGGTCAGTCGCTTGAGCGCCACCACCTTCAGCGCGAGCTTCTGGCTGGCGGGCGACGTGAGCTTGAGGGTCGAGCCGACCGAGAGGTGGTGCTTGTCGGCGTAGGCCTTCGCGACGATCGCCTCGCCGGGACCGGGAACCTTCGGCGCGTCGACGACGCTGCCGACCCCGTCCGGGACGCCGTCCACGGACACGTCGTCCCCGAACGCGTTGGCGTAGTCGTGGCCGATCGGGAACACCTTCGCGCCCGGCACCATCGCCGCGGCCGCACCGGCGCCGGTCGGGATCGTGTCGAACCCGTTCTTGGCGGTGACGACGATCGGCGCGGTGACCTGGTCCTCCAGCGCCTTGCGGTCCGACGTCCGCAGGCCCTGACCGAGCGTCGCGACGAGCGTGACGAGCGCGAGGCCGATCATCAGCGCGCCGGCGGTCGACGCCGTCCGCGCCGGGTTGCGGGACGCGTTCTCCTGCGCCAGGTGCCCGGCGGCGCCGCCGGCGTTGCGCGCCGGCCGCCCGAGGAACCGCGCCAGCGGCGTGACCACTCGGTGCGCGAGCATGGAGACGCCGAAGAAGAGCACCAGCGTCCCGATCCCGATGAACGCCATCGACGGTCCGACCTTCAACGGCCCGAAGGCCCCGTAGCCAAGCAGCACCGCCGCGAAGAGGACGACGACAAGGCCCGCCACCGGCCGCTGCGAGCCGCGCTTGGGCGGCAGCTTCGCACCCTCCTGCATCGCGGCGATCGGCGGGATGCGCGTGGCCCGGCGCGCGGGCGCGATCGACGCCACCGCGGTGACGACGATCCCGACCGCGGCAGACACGATGATGGTGCGGGGCTTGACCACCTCGGCGGTCTTGGGCAGATCGACGCCGAGGGCGACGAACGCCGCCGACAGCCCCTTCGCGAGGAAGTAGCCGACGATCACCCCGACCACGGAGGCGAGCACGCCGAGCGCGAGCCCCTCGATCAGCACCGAGCGCCGCACCTGCTTGCCCGAGGCGCCCAGGGCGCGCAGCGTGGCCAGTTCGCGGATGCGCTGCGCGACCGTGATGGTCAGCGTGTTGTAGATCACGAACGCGCCGACGCCGAGCGCGATGAACCCGAACGCGAGCAGGAAGTAGCGGATGAAGGAGGTCGCCTGCTTGATGTCGTCCTTGTCCTCCTTCGTGCTCTCCGCCCCCGTCTCGACCTTGACGCCGGAGCCGAGCGCGTCCTTCAGCGCCGCCTTGAGGTCCTTCTGGGAGATCCCGGACGCCGCCGACACGGCGATGTTGTCGAGGCGGTCGCCGCGGTTGAGCAGCTTCTGCGCGGTCGGGATGTCGAACAGGCTGATGGTGGCGCCACCGAGCGAGTCGACCTTGCCGTACTTGACGATGCCGGTGATGGTGAACCGCCGCTCGGCGCCCTGAGCCGCGACCCCGACGGTGTCGCCGGCCTTGAGCTTCTCCTTCTTCGCCGTGCCCTTGTCGATGGCCAGCTCGCCGTCCGCGCGCGGGTAGCGCCCGGACGCGACGGTGAACGGGTTGAACGCCTTCGCGGTGAAGTCGATGCCGAAGCCGAGCTTGGGCGCGTTGGGGTTGCCGATCGTCTTGCCGTTGGACCCGACGAGCCGGATCTGGTCGGTGCCCTCGCCGCCGGCCTGGACGGTCCCCGTCGCCGCGCCGACCGCGTCGACGCGCCGCACCTTGGCGAGCAGCGAAGCGGGGATGCTGGCGTCGCCGCTCAGCGAGTCGTCGACGGCGTTCTTGGCGGTCACGACGGCGTCGGTCCCGGCGTTGCCCGTCGTGAAGATGGAGTCGAACGCCTTGTCGATGGTGTCCGTGAGGATGTAGGTGCCGCACACCATCGCCACGCCGAGGACGACCGCGATGGTCGTCAGCAGCGCGCGGCCGCGGCGCAGCCACAGGCCCTTCAGCGCGACCCGTCTCACGACCGGTCCTCGTCGGCGACGATCTGGCCGTCCTCGAGCTCGATGACGCGGTCGGCGATCGCCGCGGCGCGCGGGTCGTGGGTGACCATCACCGTGGTCTGGCCGAAGCCGTCGACGGCCGCGCGCAGCAGGTCCAGGATCTCCTGCGAGGTGGTGGTGTCGAGGTTGCCGGTGGGCTCGTCGGCGAACAGCACCGTCGGCCGGGAGGCCAGCGAGCGCGCCACCGCGACCCGCTGCTGCTGGCCGCCCGAGAGCTCGGACGGGCGATGGCCGATGCGGTCCGCCAGCCCGACGCGGTCGATCAGCTCGGCGAGCCAGGCCTCGTCGACCTCGCGGCCGGAGATCTCCGACGGCAGCAGGATGTTCTCCCGCGCCGTCAGCATGGGGAGCAGGTTGAAGAACTGGAAGATGAAGCCGATGTGCTCACGACGCAGGTCGGTGAGGCCCTTGTCGTCGAGGCCGGTCACCTCCACGCCGGCGATCGAGCAGGTCCCCCCGTCGGGCTTGTCGAGCCCGGCGAGGACGTGCATGAGCGTCGACTTCCCGGAGCCCGACGGCCCCATGACGGCCGTGAGGCGGCCGGGCGTGATGTCGAGATCGACGCCGCGCAGCGCGTGCACGGCGGTCTCGCCTTCTCCGTAGACACGCGTGAGGCCGCGCGCGGTGACGACTGGGGAGCTCATGGCGACGATGCTGTCAGGTCCGCTCCGGGCCGCCTATGAGGAAAGCCCCCTAAGGGGCGGCCGCACGGAGATCGGCCTGGGTGAGGAGCGCGTGGACGGTGACGCCGAGCTCGGCCAGCGCCTCCGGCCCGCCCTCCTGGCGGTCGACCGTGACCAGCGCGGTGTCGACCTCGCGGCCCTCCTCGCGCAGCGTCTGCACCGTGTTGACGAGCGTCGAGCCGACCGTGATCAGGTCCTCGACGACCAGGCACCGCGGCCCGTCGGCGAACGCGCCCTCGAAGCGCCGGCCACGCCCGTGGCCCTTGGCCTTGCCGCGGTCGATGACGAAGTCGCGGTCGAGCTCGAGGCCCAGCGCGGTCACGATCGGGACGGCGCCGAGGGCGGGGCCGACCAGCGTCGCGTCGGCGGGGAGCAGGTCGTGCTCCGCGATCAGGGCGGCGTGCATCCGGGCGATCAGCCGCAGCGCGGGCGGGTAGGTCGCGATCAGCCGGCCGTCGATGTAGAAGTCGCTCGTCCCGCCGCCGGTCAGCTCGAAGTGCCCCGTGAGGAAGGCGCCTCGGCGGATGTAGTAGTCGGCGAGTTGGTCCTTCATGGTCGCATCGTACGTGCCGACAGGACGGAGAATGGCTTCCGTCCGCCACCGGAAGAAGAAGAAGGCTCGGTCCTGCTCTTCGCTCCGGCGCAAAGCCCGTCGCATCAAGAACAAGCGCAAGCGCAAGGCCGCGCTGCGGCGCCTCCCCAAGCGCTGCGCCGTCAAGCCGACCAAGCCGGTCAAGCCGAAGCTCCCGCTGACGACGTCCGGCACCCAGCCGGCCGCCACGCTGATCGCCACGCCCTCGGTGAAGCCGCCGGTGGCGAGCCCGCCCGCGCCGGCGCCCACCGGCTCGCTCGGGGCATCCCCCATCGCGGTCTACAGCGGTGCGTTCGGTCCCCGGCAGGCGGAGCGCCTGCTGTGGCGCGCCGGCTTCGGGCCCAGGCCCGGGCAGGCCGCGGAGCTGGCCGCGCTCGGGCTCGACGGCGCCGTCGCCCGGCTCACGCGGCCCAGCGGGGCGGCCAACCTGATCGGCGCCGAGCCGACGGTCGACGGCGAGCCGCTGGACCCCAACGGGACCTGGGGCCACGACCACCTGTGGTGGCTGGACCGCATGGTCCGCTCCGACCAGTCGCTCGTGGAGCGGATGACGCTGGTCTTCCACGACTGGTTCTCGACGTCCAACGACGGCGTCGGCGACACGGCGTTCATGTTCGCCCAGACCGACCTGTTCCGTAAGGGCGGGCTCGGCGCGTTCGACGACCTCGTCCGCGCGGTGACGGTCGATCCCGCGATGCTGATCTGGCTGTCCGGACTGGACAGCCGCAAGGGCGCGATCAACGAGAACTACGGACGCGAGCTGATGGAGCTGTTCACGCTCGGTGCCAACCGCGACGCCTACACGGAGGACGACGTTCGCGAGCTCGCCCGCGCGCTGAGTGGCTGGCGCGCGGACTGGGACGACGGCTACTACAACTTCCGGCTCGATCCCAGGCGCTTCGACGCCGGGTCCAAGACGGTGTTCGGGCAGACCGGGACCTTCGGCTGGGAGGACGCCTGCCGGCTGGTCGTCGAGAACCCGAAGCACGCGACGTTCTTCGTGGGCAAGCTGTGGTCGTACTTCATCCCGGCGCCGCCGTCGGACGCGCAGCTCACCGCGCTGGCCACGCTCTACACGGATTCGGGCCGTCAGATCCGGCCGGTGCTCGAGGCGATCCTGCGCACGCCGGAGCTCTACGGACCCGCCCGCATGGTCAAGCCGCCCGTCGTCTACGTGGCCGGGATGCTGCGCGCGACGGGCCAGACGATCAACGACGACGGTTGGGTCTGGATGTGCGGCAACGCGGGCCAGGTGCTCTTCTACCCGCCCGACGTGTCCGGCTGGGACGACACCCGCTGGCTGGACACGAGCACGATGGCCGGCCGCTGGCAACTCGTCAACCAGGTCATGGAGGACCACACCGTCACGCCGTCGGACTCCTACCCGGCGGAGACGGCCGCCGATGCCCTCGCGGCGGCGCGCGCATTTTGGGGCGACCCGGTGCTGACCGATGAGACCGTGACCGCCCTGACCACCTGGGCCGACGCAGCGATCCCCACGAACGCTCACGGTTGGATGCGCGCCTCCCGCGCCAACGCCCTGAAGATGCTCGTCGGGATGAGCCCCGACCACCACACCTCATGACCTGTTCCTGTGACGAGTTCAACCGCGCCGCCCTGCTGAAGGCCGGCGCCGCCCGGGCCGGCGCGGGCCTGCCCGCCATCGAGCGCGGCATGCCCATGCCCGCGGGGACGGGCCTTTCGCGCCGGTCGTTCCTGGCCCGCAGCGCCGGTGCCGCGGTCGCGGTCTACGGCGGCGCCATGCTCGCTCCGCGCGCGTTCGAGGAGGGCATCGCGTCGGCGATGGCCGCCGGCGGTGAGAGCAACATCCTCGTCTCCATCTTCCTGCCCGGCGGGATCGACGCCCTCAGCGTCGTCGCGCCCGCGTCGGACTCGACCTACAAGAGGCTGCGGCCGAACCTGAAGATGGCCGAGGACGCCAGCCTGCAGCTGCCGGCCGACCCGTCGCTGCAGTGGCATCCGAGCGCCGCGCCGCTCAGCGACCTGCACAAGCTCGGCAAGGTCACCGTGATGCCGGCCATCGGCTACACGGACCCCGACCAGTCGCACTTCACCTCGCGCCATTACTGGGAGGTCGGCGAGCTCAACCCCGCCGGCCGCGTGGGCTGGATGGGCCGGTTCCTCGACGCTCACGGAGCGCCCGACAACCCGCTGCAGGGCCTGTCCCTGGACTACAACCTGGCGCCGTCGCTGGCGCCCAGGTCCGTCCCGGTGGCGGCGGTCAGCAACCCGAGCGAATATGACTTCTGGACGCGCGACGTGTGGGACGACGGCATCAACGACAAGCTGCTGACGGGCTGGGGTGCGCTGGGCGGCCTGGCCACCACGGACCCCGAGCTGGCCGCGGCCCGCACCGCCGCCAAGTTGTCGGCGGGACTGCGCGACGGCCTGCTGCCGGTCAGGGGCTTCGACCCGCTCGCGTCTCCCAACGTTCCCTACCCGGACACCCCCGACGCGTTCCCGCGCCGGCTGGCGGCCCTCGCCGACATGATCGGGCGCAAGATGCCGCTCAAGTGCGTGGCCCTGGAGGCCAACGGCGGCTACGACACGCACGACGACCAGCTCGGCTCGCTGCCGGACGACATCGCGCTGCTCAGCCAGTCGCTGGCGGCGTTCCAGGCCGATCTCGAGAAGCGCGGCGAGGCCGACCGGGTGATCGTGCACGTCTGGAGCGAGTTCGGCCGCCGCGCGGAGGAGAACGGCGCCGGCACCGACCACGGCGCCGGCGGCGTGTCGCTGATCATGGGGACCAAGGCGGCCGGTGGCGTCGTCGGCGAGTTCCCCGGCCTGACCGACGCGCAGCTCGACGACGAGGGCAACCTGCGGCACACGACCGACTTCCGCGCCGTTTACAAGACGCTGGTCGAGAGCTGGTTCCAGGAGTCGGCGACGGGCATCGTGCCGGACGCCGGAGCCTTCCCGGCGCTGCCGCTTTTCAAGGGTTGATCCGTCATTCATCCTTTCTCCGGATCACCTACTTGGTGAGGTTCGTCGCTCTCATCGTGGCGGCCACGCTGCTGGCCGTGCCCGCGACGACCGACGCGCGGCGGTCCAAGCCGCACGCCAAGTTCCGGCCGGGCAAGACGCCCGCCCTGGTGGGGTGGAGGCGGCCGGTGATGACGCTGGCCGGCGCTGCTCCCGTGGTGCCTCCGGTGGCGACCGCGACCCCGGGTCCGGCCGGCCCGGCGCCGACCGCGACGCCGGCGCCCGCGCCGAGCACTGTCCCTGGCAACAACCCCCACTCCGTGTCCGTGCGCTCGACGGAGTTCCGCTTCAGCCTCTCCCAGGCGTCCGTCGACGCCGGCGAGGTCCGGGTGCAGTTCGACAACTCGGCCGCGGAGGACCCGCACGCGCTCGCCTACGACGGGCCGACCACCGGCGGCTACGACCCGGTCGCCGCCGGCGCCGTGGTGCGCTACACGGTCACGCTCAGCGCCGGGACGTACACGCTCTTCTGCCCGCTGCCCGAGCACGAGGGCCTGGGGATGAAGGCGACGCTCACCGTACGCTGACGGCGTGGCCCACGCCCTGGTGATCGGCGCGCTCGCGGTGTCGTCGCTCATCATCGGCGCGGGGATGGCCCTGGTGACGACCCTGCCCGACCGCGTCGTCGGGCTGCTGCTCGCCTTCGGCGCCGGCGCGCTGGTCAGCTCCGTGTCCTTCGAGCTCGCCGACGAGGCGATCGACCAGAGCGGCGTGGCGCTGTTCGGCCTCGGCCTGGCCCTCGGGGCGCTGTCCTTCTACGCCGGCGACCGGGCGCTGGAGGCCCACACGGGCACGCGCCGGCCGCACCGCTCGGCGGCGGGCTCCTCGAGCGGCGCGGTGCTGGCGCTCGGCGCGCAGCTGGACGGCATCCCCGAGCAGACCGCGCTCGGCATCAGCCTGGCCGGCGGCGCGAAGGCCGACGTCGCCCTGATCGTCGCCATCTTCGTCTCCAACCTGCCGGAGGCGGTCGGCTCGGCGGCGGACCTGCGCAAGGCCGGCTCGCCGGCGTCGCGCGTCCTCGGCCTGTGGGTGGGGGTCGCGGTCACGGGCATCGTCGCGACGGCGCTTGGCTACGGGCTGCTCGACGGCGTCTCCAAGGAGGTGCGCGGCGTCGTCAACGCCTTCGCCGCCGGCGCGGTCCTGTGCATGCTGATCGACTCCATGATCCCTGAGGCGCGCAAGGACGGCGGGCGGGCGGCGGGCCTGGTGACGATGCTCGGCTTCGCCGTGGCCGTGGCGCTTTCCCAAGCCTGATCCGGGTACCTTCCCGATCATGGAGAGGAGCTACGAGCAGGTCTGCTCGGAGCACGAGTGGGATGTGCCCGAGCGCTACAACATCGCGACGGACGTGTGCGACAAGCACCCGCGCGACAAGCCGTGCATGGTCCACCAGGATCCCGACGGCAACGTCCGCGAGCTCACCTGGGGCGAGCTGCAGGACCTGAGTGCGCAGGCCGCCAACGCGCTGGCCGCGGCGGGGGTGGAGCGCGGCGACCGCGTCGCCGTCGTCCTGCCGCCGACGCCGGAGACGGCGGCGGTCTTCTTCGGGACCTGGAAGCTCGGCGCGCTGCTGCTGTCCATGAGCGTCCTGTACGGCGACGACGGCATCCGCCATCGCCTCGAGAACTCGGGCGCGACGGTGCTGATCACCAACGCCGAGAACCGCGACCGCTTCACCCACGACAACGTCGTCTGCATCGAGGGCTTCTTCGACGGCCAGTCGACCGAGTTCGAGACGGTCGACACCGCCGCCGACGACCCCGCCCAGCTCTACTACACGAGCGGCACCACCGGCGCGGCCAAGGGCGTCGTGCACGCCCACCGCTACATCCTCGCGCACGAGGAGTTCGCGTACTGCCACGAGGTCGAGGACGGGGAGGCATTCCACGGCATGGGCGAGTGGGCGTGGGCGGCGGGCATCTCGCCGCTGCTCGGGCCGTGGCGGCTCGGCGCGGTCCAGTACGTCCTCCAGCGGCGCGGCGGCTTCGACCCCAAGGGCCAGCTGCAGTTCCTCTCCGACCACCAGGTCACCAACGTGTTCGCGACGCCGACCGCCATCCGCTCGATGATGGGGATCAAGGACGCCGGGGAGACGTACCCGTGCTCGTTCCGGCGCGTGTGCAGCGCGGGCGAGCCGCTCAACCCGGAGGCGATCCGCTGGTTCCGCGAGCAGTTCGGCGTCACCGTGCTCGACTTCTACGGGCTCACCGAGTCCTACCCGCTGGTCGCCAACTTCCCGTGGATGGAGGTGCGCGAGGGGTCGATGGGCCGGCCGATGCCGGGCTGGGACGTCGCCCTGCTCGACGAGGACGAGCGTCCGGTGGCACAGGGCGAGCGCGGCGAGATCTGCCTGCGCGCACGCTCGAACCCGCACTACCCGCTCGGCTACTGGGACAACGAGGAGGCCAGTCGCGAGGACTTCGGCGGCGAGTGGTTCCACACCAAGGACGCCGCCTCGCTCGACGCGGACGGCTACGTCTGGTACGAGGGCCGCGCCGACGATGTCATCATCGCCGCGGGCTACCGCATCGGCCCGTTCGAGGTCGAGTCCGCCTGCCTCGAACATCCCGCCGTCGCGGAGGCCGCCGCGGTCTCCTCACCGGACGAGCGCCGCGGCTCCGTCGTCAAGGCGTTCATCGTGCTCGCGGACGGCGCCGACGGCGACGACGCCTGCGTGAAGTCCATCCAGGACCACGTCCGCGGCCACCTCTCCGCCTACGCCTACCCGCGCAAGATCGAGTTCGTCGACGAGCTGCCCAAGACGCTGACGGGCAAGATCCGTCGCATCGAGCTGCGCCAGGCCGAGCTGGAGGCTGCGAAGGGCGGGTCGTGAATCCTCCTTGCGAACGACGGCGAGATGGTCATCGAGGCGGACGACAGCCAGCGGCGCCGGGCGCAGACTCCACGACATCATGCACCGGCTCATCGATGTCCACGCTCCGCAGCACGACGTCTGCGAATGCCTCGTCGTCCACGTCAACGCCGAGACGAGCGACGTCCTCGACGTCATCGACCGCGACCCCGCCATCGCTCGCGACCCGTTCGCCGGCGTCAAGGTCCTCGGCCGCAGTCGCCGCGAGCGCCTCTTCGGACTGACCTGGAGCCCCGTCCCCGGCGCCGGTAGCGTCGACGTCGTCTGGGACCTCCGGGTCGAGGCGGGCGAGGACGGATGCTGCCATCTCTCGTCCACCCGCCGGTTCATCGCCAGCGACGACGCGGCCCGCGAGGCCCTTCGCTCGAACTGGCGCCAGATCCGCGGGAGCGCCGACATGATCGCCCGCCTCGCCCTGCGCACGATCAAGCGCGCGGCGGAGGAGCGGGCGGCAGTCGCCGGACGCGATCCGCACGCCGAGCTCCAGCTGGCCGCCTAGACCGCGGCGCGCTGGCGGGCCTCGGTGCGCATTTCGGAGAGGATGCGCTCGAGGCGGGGCTCGGCCTCCGTGTCGACGTAGCGCATGGCGTGGCCGACGGACGGGTGGACGGAGCTGATCTGGCGGTGCATCTCGTGGGCGACGGCGCGGTAGCCGGGGTGGCCCTCGCGGCCTGAGCGCAGCTCGACGAGGTGCATCGCCTCGCGGGCGTTGAGGTCGAGGACGTAGCGGATGCGGTAGCCGAGGCACAGCGCGTAAGGAGCGGCGTCGAGCAGCCCCGCCCCGGCCAGGCGGTGGTACTCGGCCTGGGAGCGGTCCAGCGCGCGGGCGTAGCCGTCGCCGACGCCGGCGGCGACGACCTCCTCGGGGATGCCGGCACCGAGGTCGGGTGAGAGCGGCTGCCACTGCACGGTGAGCATGCGGTGGCGCTGCAGGTCGCGGAAGGCGCCGTAATCGGAGACGATCTCGAAGCGGTAGCGCAGCGCCTCGTAGCCGCGCCCGGGACGGTGGCGGCGGTTGCGGCGGTCCCCGACCAGGTCGGCCAGCGCGCGGCCGCGGTCCTCGTCGCCGAGGTAGGCGACCGCGGCCAGCGTGTCGGCCTCCGGGACGGCGGCGGCCTCGAACAGCAGCGCGGCCAGCAGCTGGTCCTCCGTCCCGTCCACGTGGAGCAGCTCGACGGACGGGCGTGCGTCGGCGTCCTCCTCCGTGCGCTCGAGGCCCAGGCGCGCGGCCCAGTGGCGGCCCGCCTCGCGACGCTCTTCGAGGTAGGTGACCCACTCGCCACCGCGCTCCGGGCGCTCGACGCGGGCGACGAAGCTCGGCATCACGGCCTTGATGGCGTCCAGGATGAGCTCGCCGTAGCGGCGCGCCTCGGGCAGCGGGTGGCCGATCAGGTGCAGGATCAGCTGCTCGTAGGCCTGGCCGGTCGCGTAGATCCCCATGTGCGACAGCGACGCGGCGGGCAGCAGGCCGCGAAGCAGGTCGAACGCCTTGGCGTTGACGGCGCGGTTGCGCGCGGCGGGGGACTCGCCGTCGGCGCGCGAGAACGTCTCGTCGACCCACGCGCGCACGCGCGGGAGCGCGCCCGAGTAGGTCGAGAACAGGAAGTCCATCGCGGACAGGTAGTCCGGTCCGAGGCGGTCGTCGCGGTAATAGCGGTAGCCGAGGGGTGGGTGGGCGCCCTGGACCTCCTGGTCGTAGGCGAGGTAGCGCGTGGACTGCTCGAGGTAGGCGCCCAACCGCGGGCGCTGGAGCACCTTCGTTAACACGTTCGAGCACCACTCGGCGGCCACGTGGGCACCGCCGAGCTGCGCGACGCTGTCGTCCCCGTAGCCGACGAAGATCCGTTCGTAGAGCTCGGCCGCGCGCGTGCCCTCCGTCCCGTCGAAGGCGGCTGTGGTCTGCGGCAGCGAGTCCGCGAACTCGTCCAGGAACAGCCGCCGCAGGGTGCCCGGGTAGCGCGAGTAGCGGGCGAACAGCGCGCCCTTCACCGTCTCCGGCAGGTTGATCAGCGCGAACACCGGCTGGTCGAGATTGGAGACGTGCGGCGCGATCCGCGCGCGCTCCTCCGTCGTCAGCTCGTCCACCGGGTATCGCACCGGGGCCAAACCTAGCGCGGTGTCCGGCGCGTCCACGCGGGTGCCGCCGCATTGTGCGCGGAAACCGGACCACCTACCGTGAGAGTCATGGCGCGCCACGTCCAATCACCTCCGGCGCGCCCCGAACCGAGCCGGCCGTGACCGGCTCGCCCGGGATACGCCCCCGCCGCCCCCGCGATCCCACCGTCGCCGAGCTGAGCGCACTCGCGCGCTACGCCACCGAGCGGGTGACGTTGTACCGCCGCAAGCTGTTCTCGGGTGGTGGCGAGCCTCGTCGCCTGGTGGAGCTGCAGCGCGTCGCCGACGGCGCGACCGTACGCCTCGAGCGTGCCCGATCCCACGAGGAGACCCCATGAAGAAGCCCGCCAAGAAGCCCGCCAAGAGCGAGCCGCTGCGCGGCCACGACGCGTACCTGGCCAACAAGAAGGCGATCGCCGCTCGCAACGACGCCGCCCGCAACCGCCTCGAGGCCGCCCGCGCGCCGAGCGCCAAGCGCGCCGCGCAGCAACGCCGCGAGAACGAGCGCCAGGAGATGGCCAACCTCCCCGAGCAGCCCACCCCGCCTCCGGGCTAGGCCCCCAGGCAGTCCGCTCGCCTGCTCGGGAAGGGCCCGTTCAGGATCTGCGCCTCGACGAGCTTGCGGGTGAGGGACGTGATGTGGTGGTCGGCGCCGACCTTGGCGCCGAACGCGAGTTCGGCGTCCCAGCCGTGATCGTCGCTGGTCGTCTCGTAGCGGTTGCGCTGGATCGTCCCGTGCGCCTCGATCCGGCTCAGCAGATCGCGCCACGCGAGGGTCGAGTGGCGCGGGTTCACGAGCACCGCGTGCTTGACGGCGGCGCGGTCCGCCGGCGTGCCCATCGGCAGGGTGAGGACGGTTTCCGTCTCGCGCCCGCGGTCCTCGCCGGTTGCGCGCAGGGTCAGGACGTCCGGGTCACCGTTGCGCCACTCCGCCCCGATGTGCCCGCTGACCCTGAGGCCCGGCACGAGGTCGGTGATCGTGCCGGCCGGGTCGCCCCCGAGGTCGAAGAAGTAGGTCGTGCCGCCCCGGCCGCTGCGCCGGCCCAGGACGACCCTCCCCTCCGCGCCGGCGGTCGGCAGGTCGTCCAGGCCCTCGACGCCGAGCTGCGCGGAGGCGTCTCCGCCGCCCTCGCGATACTGCTCGGCCGGGGCGCCGAGCAGCGTGTCGAGATCGGCGTGGGAGACGTCGCTGGGATCGCCCTCCGTGCGCTCCATCAGCATCTTGAGTTGCGCCGCGGTGACCGCCCAGGTCTTGCCGCTGCGGAAGCTGAGGCCGGCGCTGGCGTCGCCTCCGACCTTGACAGATCCGAGCATGAACCCCACGCCGGTGGTCCCGTCCACCTGCGAGCCCGCAGCGGAGTGCAGCAGGATCGACCCGTCCGAGCGCCGCTCGGCGACCCAGGTGTCGGTCGCTCCGACTCGGAAGGTGAGGAAGCTGACCCCACCGGTCTCGTCCCGTTCGTCGGAGCTGAGCAGGCACGGCTCGAGGCCGCGCGCGGCGGCGTCGGAGGTCGTGCAGACGTCGCCGCCGACGATGCACAGGCCGAGCCGGAGCTTGGCCACGACGGTCCTGGGGACGCCGGGGGCGGCCACGACGACGGCGGCGATGATGAGGATGGCGGCGACCAGCAGGACGGCGCCGACGTATTCGATGGTGGCCTGGCCACGGGAGGAGCGCATACCTCTCCTAGGTCTGACGCGCGCGAAATGGCTCGCCGGTACGGTCCGCACATGACGACGAGGCTGACCGCGAGCGAGGCCGTGACTCGCGTGCAGGTGACGGACACGATCGGCTTCGGCCTCGGCCCCGGGCAGCCGCCGGCGTTCCTGAAGGCGCTCGGCGAGCGCGACGACTGGCAGGACCTGCGCCTCTACGGCGCGCTGCTGATGGTGTGGTCGGAGGTCTACCAGCACCCCAACGTCCACTACCTGTCGGGCTTCTGGGGACCGGTGGAGCGCGCGCTGCGCGACCTTGGCACCAACCAGTCCTTCGCCCCCGCCGACTTCCGCCGCTTCACGCCGATCCTCGAGCACCAGCGCCCGCGGATCATGTGCGCGCCCGCGGCGCCGCCCGACGCCGACGGGTGGTGCTCGCTGAGCCTGCACGCGGGCGCGTCGGTCGGTGAGCTGCACCGCGCCGGCGCCGACGACACCCGTGTCCTGGTCGTCGAGTGCTCGCCGAACTTCCCCCGGACCGCCGGCCTTCCGCCGGACCACCGCCACGCCGTCCATGTCGACGAGATCGACCTGCTGGTGGAGTCCGAGGAGGTCCCGCTCGCACTGCCCGACGCCGACCCCACCGACGTCGACCGCTCCATAGCCGAGAACGCCCGTGCCTTCATCCCCGACGGCGCAACCCTGCAGACCGGCATCGGCGCCGTGCCCTCGACGATCGCCGCGCTGCTCGCCGACGGGCCGGGCGGGGGCTACGGGCTGCACACGGAGATGTTCACCACCGGCTGCATGCGCCTGCACCAGGCCGGCAAGGTCACCAACGAGACGTCCGTCTACCGCGGCGTCAGCGTGACCACCTTCGCGGCCGGCTCGGCCGAGCTGTACGAGTGGCTCGACGGCAACGAGGAGGTCGCCTTCCTGCCGGTCGAGCTCGTCAACACGCCCGAGCTCATCGCCCGCAACGAGCACATGGTCACCATCAACGCGGCGATGTCGGTCGACATCCACGGTCAGGTGATCGCCGACACGATCCACGGCGCGCAGTTCTCGGGCGTGGGCGGCCACGAGGACTTCGTGTCCGGGCCGGGCCTGTCGCTCACCGGCCGCTCGCTGCTGTGCCTGCCCTCGACCTACACGGCCAAGGACGGGACCGTCCGCTCGCGCATCGTGCCCTTCTTCGACGCCGGCGCCGTCATCACCACCCCGCGCCACCAGGTCGACGTCGTCGTCACCGAGCACGGCGCCGCGGAGCTGATGGGCAAGACGATCCACCAGCGCGGGCAGGCGCTCGCCGCCATCGCCCACCCGGACTTCCGCGACGGGCTGCTCGAGACCGCCGCCCGCGCCTCCGGCGGCCGCTCCCCGATGGCCTGATCCGCAACCCGATCGGACGGTCGGCCAGCACCAGCATCCGCAGGTGCCCGCGCGCGCTGGTGGCGTCGACGGGCAGGAAGAAGGTCGCCCCGGCCGGGGCGGCGATGGCCAGGAAGGCCACCGCCACCGCGAGCGCGAGCATCAGACCAAAGAGGCGATGGCGTCGCCGGCGTCCTGGGCGGCGTCGAACATCGGCTGGGGGAAGACCCCGAAGGCGATCACGGCGACCAGGCAGACGACGGCGACCCCGACGGCGAGGGGGTGGCGCGCGGTGGCGCCGCCGGCCATCACGGGCTGACCCGTCGGGGTGAGCGCGCGCGACTCCGACGCCTCTCCGGCCCAGATCGCCGACACCACGCGCAGGTAGTAGGCCAGCGACACGGCCGAGCCGAGCACGATGACCGCGCCGAGCCAGCCGTAGCCGTTGTCGACCGCGGCCTCGATCAGGTAGACCTTGCCGAAGAAGCCGACGGTGGCCGGGAACCCGGCCAGCGCGAGCATCGCCACCGTCATCGCCCAGGCCAGCGCTGGGGACTCGGCGCCCAGCCCGTTCATGGCCGACAGGTCGTCGCCGCGGCCGGTGGAGCGCTCGCGGGCGGCGATGACGCTGAAGGCGGCCAGGTTCATGAGCAGGTACGCGCCCAGGTAGAAGGTGGTGGCGGCCACGCCCAGCGCGGTCGACACGACGACCCCGGCCAGCATGTAGCCCGCCTGCGCGACGGACGAGTAGGCGAGCATGCGCTTCAGCGACGACTGGCCGAGCGCGCCGACGTTGCCGACCACGATGGTGATCGTGGCCAGCACGGCGAGGATCGGCGCCCACGTCTCCGCGGTCCCGATCAGGGCGACGTCGAACAGCCGCAGCAGGACGCCGAACGCGGCCGCCTTGGTGGCGACGGCCATGAACGCCGTGACCGGGGTGGGCGCGCCCTCGTAGACGTCGGGCGTCCACTGGTGGAACGGCGCGACGCTGGCCTTGAAGGCAAGGCCGGTGACGACCAGCGCGACGCCCGTGAGCAGGAGGACGTCGTGGTCGAAGGACGTGGTGTTGATCACCTTGGCGATCTCGGCGTAGCCCGTCGCTCCCGTCGCGCCGTAGATCAGCGCCAGGCCGTAGACCAGCGTGGCCGAGCCGACCGAGCCGACGATCAGGTACTTCAGCCCGGACTCGAGCGAGGTCGCGCGCCGCAGCTCGGACGCGCACAGGACGTAGAGCGGGATGGAGAGCAGCTCGAAGCCGATGAACAGCGCGACCATGTCCGTCGCGCCCGCGAGCACGACCATGCCCAGGATCGACGACAGCAGCAGCGCGTGGAACTCGCCGTGACCGGCGTCGTCCGCGGCCTCGGAGTCGACCGCCAGGAGCGTCGCGGCGATGCCGCCGACGCAGAACAGCACGGTCAGCGCCAGCGTCAGCGGGTCGATGCCCATCGCGCCGGCGATGACCGGCTCGTTGGTGTCCCACTGCCAGATCGACAGCCCGATCGCCGTGCCGAGCGTGATCACGGTCAGGGCGGGGACGGCGCGGGCGCGCACGAAGCGCGAGCGCACGAGACCGGCCATCAGGACGATGACGGCGCCGGCCGCGAGGGCGATCAGCGGCGAGATCGCCGCGAAGTCGACGTGGGGGCCCTGGACCTTGGTCACCGGGACGCGACCTCCGCCGGGCGGTCGAGGACCTGGCCGCCGTCGCGCAGCGCCGCCTGCGGGTACAGGCCGAAGGCGAGGATGGCCACGACGAGCGGGACGAGCACGAGCCGGTCGCGCCAGGCCACGTCGGCGCCGCCGACGTCCTGACCCTCGCGGTTGTGGAAGGTGCGGATGTAGGCGCGCAGCACGTAGACGGAGGCGAGCGCCACGCCGCTGAAGGCGATCACCGCCAGCGCGAGCTTGGCCTTGAAGGCGCCGAGCAGGATGAAGAACTCACCGGCGAAGTTGGCCGAGCCGGGGATGGCGAGCGTGGCGAAGGCGACGACCAGCGCCAGCGTGGCGATGACCGGCCCGCGGAAGGCGAGGCCGCCGAGCACGGTGATGTCCTCGCGGCCCTCCGAGCGCTCCCCCGCCAGCATCGCGATGAAGAAGAACGGCAGCGTCACCAGGCCGTGGTTGACCGACTGCAGGATCGCGCCCTGGGCGCCCTGCGCGTTGAGCGCGAAGATGCCCAAGGTGATGAACGACAGCTGGGCCAGCGACGAGTAGCCGAGGATGAGGCGCAGGTTGGTCTGGGTGAAGGCCATCGCCGAGCCGTAGACGATCCCGGTCACGGCCAGGATCATGATCGTCAGCTGGAAGTCCTTGGCCGCCGCGGGGAACAGGCGCAGCGCGACGGCGAGGAAGCCGTAGGCGGCCACCTTGCTCAGGACGGCGGAGAAGACGGCCAGCGCGGGGATCGGCATCTGCCGGTAGGCGTCCGGCATCCAGCCGTGCACGAGGAAGGCCGGCATCTTGATCAGGAAGGCGAGCGCGAAGGCCGCGAACAGCAGCCGCTGCGTGCCGTCGCTGAGCGGGTTCGCCGCCAGGTCCGCGAGCGAGAAGCTGATGTGGTCCGGGCTGCCCAGCACGGCGGTGGCCACCGCGGCGGCCAGCATCAGCAGCGAGCCGACCAGCGTGTAGATGATCATCTTGAGCGTCGCCGCACGGCGATCCTCGCCGCCCCAGCCCAGCATCAGGAACGCGAACGGCACCAGCATCAGGTCGAAGAAGCCGACGAACAGGGCCAGGTCCTGGGCGAGGAACGCGCCCAGGACCGCCGTCTCGGCCAGCCCCATGTGGAACGCCCACAGGCCCGGGCGGTCGACGGGCCGGATCAGCGTCCACAGGTTGGTCATCCCGAACAGCAGCGCGGTCAGCCCGACCAGCCACAGGTTGAGGCCGTTGACGCCGAGCGAGTAGCGGATCCCCAGCGTCGAGATCCAGCTCGTGTCCGTGACGTACTGCAGGCCGGCCTGGGTGTGGTCGAAGTCGAACAGCAGCAGCAGCGCGAAGACGAGCGCGACGGCCGAGCCAAGCAGCCCGAGCGCCGCCGACGCGCGCGCCGGGGCGACCCCGGCGAGCACGCCGAAGGCGACCGGGGCGAACAGCAGCAGGGAGAGGTGGATCGTCACCGGGCGGCGATCAGGAAGTAGAGGGCGACGCCGGCGAGGCCGAGCAGGAGCAGCGCGGCGTAGGCGCGCAGGAAGCCGGACTGGATCGCGCGCACGGCGGCGCTGCCGGCGCGGACGACGCCGCTGGTCCCGTCGACGAGGACGCCGTTGACGATCAGGCGCTCGAACGTGTTGCGCCCGAAGCGCCCGAACCACGCGAACGGCCGCACGATGACGGCGTCGATGGCCTCGTCGAAGTACCACTTGTGGGCGAAGAAGCTGTGCAGGCCCGCCAGCCGCGCCCGGATGCGCGCGGGCGTCTCCGGCGACTGCACCCACAGCCGGTAGGCGAGCGCGACGCCGGCGATCCCGATGATCGCGCCGACGAGCAGCCCGAGCCACGAGGCGCCCGTGCTCGGCTCGACCGAGTCATAGAGCTTGGAGTCGGCGAAGGTCGGCTCCAGGAAGTTGTGCACGGCCTCGGTGACGCCCGGCAGCTGCAGGAAGCCGAGGCCGGTCGCCCCGACCGCGAGCACCCCCATGGCCGCCCGCATCGGCAGGGAGCGCTCGGCGATGTGGTGGTCGGCACCGGGGAAGCCGACCTCCGTGTCCTCCTGCTCGCCGTTGGCCGGGTTGGTGGGGACGTCGTGGTGGGCCAGGTGGCCCTCCTCGAGCTCCCGCGCCTCGGCCACCGGCTCACCGTGGAAGGCGCGGAAGATCATCCGGAACGTGTAGACGGCGGTCATGAACGAGCCGACGTAGCCGAGCACGCCGAGGATCACGTGCCAGTCCCCGCGCGCGAACTCGACGGAGATGATCTCGTCCTTGGAGAACAGGCCGGCGAACGGCGGGATCCCGCTCAGCGCCAGGCCGCCGACGATGAACATCGCGTACGTGAACGGCATCGCCTTGCGGAAGCCGCCCATCTTGTCCAGGTTCTGCTCCATCGCCATCGCCGAGATGACCGAGCCGGCGGCCATGAACAGCAGCGCCTTGAAGAACGCGTGCGTGGCCAGGTGGAACATGCCGGCGCTGTAGGCGGCGC
>CAXTBB010000038.1:42652-43738 GCA_964242305.1 uncultured Solirubrobacteraceae bacterium | reverse complement strand
CCTCATCGGCAGCCTCGTCTACGTGCGCCTCGTCCGGACCCGGCCCGCGCTGCTGGTGGTCGGCTCAACGGCCGCGATCGGGGTCGCCTACGCGGGCATGTCGCTGACCAGCTCGCTGGCGATCGCCTCCGCGCTGTCGGTCGTCGGGGGGATCGGCAACGGGTTCCAGTGGGTGTCGGTGATGACGCTGCTCCAGGAGGCGACGCCGCCGGGCCTGCAGGCGCGCGTCGTCGGCCTGCTCGAGAGCGTGGGGGCGGCGATGCCGGGCGTCGGCTTCCTGCTCGGCGGCGCGCTGACGGCGATCTGGTCGCCGCGGATCGCCTACGCGGTGGCCGGCATCGGGGTGATCGTCCTGGCAGCGGCCGGCGCCGCGGTGCTGCCGGAGCGCCTCAGACCTCGACCACGACCGGCAGCACCATCGGGCGGCGCTTGAGGCGGTCGTAGACGAAGGTCCCGAGGTCGTCGTGGAGCAGCTGCTGGAGCGGCTCGATCTCGGTGATCTTCTCGTCGGCGGCGCGGTCCAGGGAGTCCTCGACGGCCTCCCGGAAGTCGTCCAGGAAGGCCTTGTCGTCGTCGAGGAACGGGACGCCGCGGGCGAGCACCTCCGGGGGGACGACGGAGGAGCCGTCCTGCGCGGAGACGGTGGCGACGACGATGAAGATGCCGTCGGCGGACAGGGTGCGGCGGTCGCGCAGCGCGACGTCGGCCACGTCGCCGATCTCGACGCCGTCGACGAAGATCATCCCGGCCTGCTCGGGCCGGCCCAGGCGAGCGCCCTTCTCGGTGATCTCGAGCGGCGTGCCGTTCTCGACGATGAAGATGTTGTCCTCGGGGACGCCGACGGCCTGGGCGAGCTGCGCGTGCAGGCCGAGGCGGCGGTGGTCGCCGTGCATCGGCATGACGTAGCGCGGGTGGGTCAGGTTGAGCATCAGCTTGATCTCCTCCTGATAGCCGTGGCCGGAGGCGTGGATGGGCGCGTCCTGCGCGGTGACAACGGTGCAGCCGATCCGGTACAGGCGGTCCAGCAGGTGCTCGCCGGCCGACAGTTCGACGAGATCATCGTCTCGACCCTGCCCCAGCGGGTGT
>CAXTBB010000038.1:0-42642 GCA_964242305.1 uncultured Solirubrobacteraceae bacterium | reverse complement strand
GTAGAGCCGGTCGACGGTCTCGTTGACGGCGCGCTCGTTGCCGGGGATCGGCGTCGCCGAGAAGATGACCGTGTCGCGGGAGTGCAACTCGACGGACTGGTGGTCGCCGTAGGCCATCCGGCGCAGCGCGCTCAGGGGCTCGCCCTGCGAGCCGGTCAGGATGATGGCGACCTTCTCGTCGGGGTAGTTGTCGATGTCGCGCGGCTGGATGAAGATCCCCTCGGGCGCCTTGATGTGCCCGAGCGAGCGCCCGATGTTCACGTTCTTGCGCATGGAGCGCCCGACCAGGACGACCTTGCGCCCCGATTCCGCCGCCGCGTTGACCACCTGCTGGACGCGGTGGATGTTGGACGCGAAGCTGGTCACCAGCACGCGGCCCTTGGCGCGCACGATCTGCTCGCGCAGGTGCGGGCCGACGATCGACTCGCTCAGCGACCAGCCGGGCCGGTCGGCGTTGGTGGAGTCGCCGCACAGCAGCAGCAGGCCGTCGCGGCCGAACTCGGCCAGGCGGGCGGTGTCGGCCGGCGCGCCGTTGACGGGCGTCTGGTCGAACTTGTAGTCGCCCGTGATGAGCATCGTTCCCAGCTCGGTGGTCAGGGCCACCGCGCACGCATCGGGGATCGAGTGCGTCATGTGGATGAGCTCGATCGAGAACGGGCCCGCCTCGACGACCTCCCCCACCTTGAGCACCTCCAGCTCGACCTCCTTGAGCTTGTGCTCGTCGAGCTTGGAGCGGGCCATGGCGATCGTGAGCTGGCCGCCGTAGACGACCGGGACCTTGTCCTGGCCGATGTCGCGCAGGACCCAGGGCAGCGCGCCGAGGTGGTCCTCGTGGCCGTGGGTGATGACGAACGCCTCGATCCGGTCGGCGTTCTCGCGCAGGTAGGTGAAGTCGGGCAGGACGAGGTCGATGCCCAGCATCTCGGCGGTCGGGAAGCGCAGGCCGAGGTCGACGACGACGATGCGGCCGTCGTACTCGACGACCGTCATGTTCTTGCCGATCTCCCCCAGCCCGCCGAGCGGGAGGACACGCAGTTTCGAGGTCAAGCGAGCACTCCGACGCCGGCGAGCGCGCGGCGCACGGTCTCCTGCTCGTCCTCGTCACAGTCGGTGAGTGGCAGGCGCACGCCGCCGGCGTCGATGCCGAGGAGGCTGAGCCCGAACTTCGTCGGGGCCGGGCTGTTGGTGCAGAAGCAGGCCGCGTAGACGTCCTGCAGCGCCGCGTCGATCTCCGCCCGGCGGTCGGGCTCCTCCATGAGCTGCTTCATCTCGTTGCCGACCAGGTGGGTGGCGACGCAGATGCCGCCGGCGAGGCCGAGGTCGGCGGCGCGCGCGAGGGCGTCGTCGTTGCCGGCGAACACGGCGAGCCCCTCGATCGCCTGAAGCTCGTCGTTGTTGGACTGCTTGACGCCTGCGACGTTCTCGATCTCGGCCAGCCGCCGCAGGAGGTCGGGACCCATGTTCGTGGCGGTGCGCGACGGGACGTTGTAGACGATCACGGGGGTGCCGCCGCCGACGTGGGCGACGCGCTCGAAGTGCTGGACGATGCCGCGCTCGTTGGGCCGGTTGTAGTACGGCGTCACCGACAGCAGCGCGTCGACGCCGAGATCGGCGGCGCGGTCGGTGAGGTGCATCGCGTGGCGGGTGTCGTTGGAGCCGACGCCGGCGACGATCAGCGCGTCGTCGTCGCACTCCCCGGTGATCAGCTCGATGACGCGCAGGTGCTCCTCGTCGGTCATCGTCGACGCCTCGCCGGTGGTTCCGCACACCACGAGGCCGTCCGATCCGTTCGCGAGCAGGTGCCGGGCGACCGCGACCGTGCCGGCCTCGTCCACGGACCCGTCGGGTCCGAAGGCGGTGACCATGGCGGTCAGGAGGCCGGCGAGGGCGGGCATGTCCGTGAGTCTATGCGCGCCTGAGCGGGTCCCCGCTGCTGAGGGCTGGCGGCGCGATGCGTTCGGCGTCGGACTGGGACGCGGGCATCGCACCACCAGGAGACGCGGACCGTGGAGGCGACACGGTGGCGGGCGATGGCGGTGCGGCCGCGGCGGGTGGCGCGGGCGGCGATGGCGGCGCGGGTGCGGGCGGCGGCGGTGCGGCCGCGGCGGGCGGCGAAGGCGGCGGTGCCATCGAGCCCGGTGCCGGCGGTGGCGCGGCCGGCGGGGCGTGCGAGGCCTTCTGGCTCTCGTTGAACTTCGCCTGCTGCTCGTCGAGCTTCTGCTGCGCCTGCTCGGCCATCTGCTTGGCCCGGTCCATGAACCCCATGGACGGAAGTCAAGCGCGTCGGTCCATGCGGCGCAAGGCGTCCGTGAAGCGCCGGGGGACGGCCACGTCCTCGCCCTCCTCCCACAGCGTCACGACCAGCAGCTCGCCGCGGGGGCGGTCCCAGCGGCAGACGTAGACGACGTCGCGGCGGCGCTCGTCGGTCACCCGCACGGTCGCCTTCTCCCCCTCCGCGACGCGGCCGGCCAGCCACGCCGACGCCACCCGCCGCAGAATCTCCGCCTTCGCGTCCAGGGTCCCACCGACTCTCTGAAGGAAGCGCTCGGCCGCGTGGTCGGTGACCGCCACCGTCACCGGCGGCAACCGCGCTGCGTTGCTTCCGGTTTCCGGAAGCGACGCAGCGCGGGTCGACGGAAGCGGAAGCTGTGGCGCGCGGTAGCGCAGGGCAGGCTCGCGAGGGTGCCAGTCCTCGCCGGTCATCTCCGACTCCGGCTCGGCGACCCAGCCGTGGCGCTCGTAGAACGCGCGCGCCCGGACGTTCGCCGAGTACACCCACAACGACCGGGCCCCCTCCTTCATCGCCATTCGGAGCAGCGCTGCGCCGGTGCCCTCGCTCTGTGTCCCCGGCAGGACGTAGAGCGCTGAGAGCGCCGAACCGTCGACGGCCGCGAAGCCGACGACCGCGCCGTCGTGGTCGGCCACGAACGTCGCCACGACGCTCCGGCCCGGGCCGGTGTCCCCGTAGGCCTCCGCCCGCGCGGAGCGGTGGACGTGGGCGACCGCCGCGGCGTCGGCGGCGACCGCGGGCCGGATCACAGCAGGTGCTCGAGGCCCACCACCGGCGACTCCTCGAGCGTCGCGACCTTGCGGATCGCCAGCAGGACGCCGGGCATGAAGCTGGTGCGGTCCGTCGTCACGTGCCGGATGGTCAGCGTCTGGGCGACGTCGCCGAGGATGACCTCCTGGTCGGCGACGACGCCGGGCAGGCGCACGGAGTGGATGGGGACGTCGCCCTCCATCAGCTCGACGGTGCGCTTGGCCGTGCCCGACGGAGCGTCGAGCTTGGCCGGGTGGTGGTACTCGATGACCTCGGCGCGCTGCATGATCCGCGACGCCTCGGCGGCGAAGCGCATCATCAGCACCGCGCCGATGGCGAAGTTGGGCGCCCACACGCACTTGCCCGGGGCGCCCCGGACGGCCTCGCGCAGGTCGGCCTCGGAGAACCCGGAGGTGCCGATGACGACATGGACGCCGGCGTGCGTGACCTGGCCGGCGTTGGCGGCGGCCTGGTCGGGGAGCGTGAAGTCGACCACGACGTCGGCACCGTCGAGGACGTCGGCGATGGTGGTGCCGAGCGCGGGGTCGGCGCGACCGGCGAGCTCGAGGTCGTCCGCGCCCTCGACGGCGGCGCAGACGGCCTGGCCCATGCGCCCGGCGGCGCCGGCGACGGCGACCCGGATCACGCCGCGCCCTGTGGGATGTGGAGACCTGACCCCTCTAGGGAGGCGTGGAAGGCGTCCTCGTCGGGCCCGATGCCGGCGGCGGACAACCGCTCGGGCGCCCACAGCTCGTCCGCCAGCGCCGCGAGGTCGTCCAGCGACACCGCGTCGATGCGCTCCATCAGCTCCTCCGGCTCCAGCAGCGGCAGCCCGAACAGCGTCGACCCGCCCAGGCGGTTCATGCGCGCGCTGGAGGACTCGAGGCCGAGCACGATGCGCGCCTTGACGTTCTCCTTGGCCCGGTCGAGCTCCTCGGCGGTGCCGGGCTCGGCGCGCAGACGGCGCAGCTCCTCCCCCACCACGGTCATCGCCTCGAGCAGGTTGTCGGGCCGGGTGCCGACGTACAGGCCGATCTGGCCCGTGTCGGAGAACTGGCCGGAGAAGGAGAAGACGGAGTAGGCCAGGCCGCGCTCCTCGCGGACGGCCTGGAAGAGCCGCGACGAGCTCAGCCCGCCGAAGATCGCGTCCAGCACCCGCGCGGCGAAGCGCCGCTCGTCGTCGCGAGCGAGCCCGACGCCGCCGAGGCAGACGTGGACCTGCTCGGTGTCCTTGCGCTGGAACATCACCTGCGGGGCGGGCGCGGCGGGAGCCTGTTCCGGCTCGCCGGCGCGGTCGCCCGCGCTGAAGGTCATGGAGGACGCGAGCTCGACGATCGCGTCGTGGTCGATCGAGCCGGCGGCCGCCACGACGACCCGCGACGGGACATAGCGGGCGGCGTGGAAGGCGCGGATGACGTCCACCGGCGTGTCGGCGATCACCGGCGCGCGGCCGATGATCGACCGGCCCAGCGGATGGTCGCCGAAGACGGCCTCGCCGAGCACGTCGAAGACCGTGTCCTGCGGGTCGTCGAGGTACATGGCGATCTCCTCGATGACGACCTGGCGCTCCGGGTCGACGTCACGGAACGCCGGCCGGGCCACCATGTCGGCCATCACCTCGAACGCCTGCGACAGGTGGGTGTCGAGCATGCGCGCGTAGACGGTGGTGGACTCCTTGTCCGTCCCCGCGTTGAGCTCGGCGCCCCAACCGTCGAACATCCGGTCGATCTCGACCGAGCCGAAGCGGTCCGTCCCCTTGAACAGCAGGTGCTCGAGGAAGTGCGACAGCCCGGCTTCCGCGACCGACTCGCCACGCGAGCCGTTCAACACGAAGAAGCCGAGCGCCGCCGAGCGGACCCCGTCCATGCGCTCGGTGATGACGCGCAGGCCGGAGTCCGTCTCCGTGAGCTGATGCTGAGGAACTAGCTGCGATCCGGGTCGTTGTCCCGGCGCGGGCCACGGTCGCCGCCGCGGTCACGGCCCCGGCCGCGCTCGCGCCCGCCACGGTCTCCGCGGTCGCCGCCGCGCCCGCCACCCTCGCGACGCGGGCCACGGTCGCCGCCGCCACCGCCGCCGCGCGGGCCACGGTCACCCGTGCCGACGCCGGCCAGCTCGGACGCGTCCTTGCCGGCGACCTCGGGGTCGTCGGCGAGGCGCAGGCCGATGCGGCCGCGCTCGCGGTCGACCTCGACCACGCGGACCTCGAGGTCCTGGCCCTTCTCGAGCACGCTCTCGACGGTCTCGACACGCTGGCCGGGCGACACGTTGGAGATGTGCAGCAGGCCGTCGGTGCCCTTGGCGAGCTCGATGAACGCGCCGAACGGCATGGTCTTGACGACCTTGCCCTGGAACGTGTCGCCGATCTCGACCTCCTTGGTCATGGACCGGATGCGGTCCACGAGGCCGTCGCCCTGGGCGCCCGTCGCGGCGTAGACGCGCACCTGGCCGGTGTCGTCGACGTCGATCTGGGCCTCGAACTCCTCCTGGAGCGAGCGGATCGTCTCGCCGCCCTTGCCGATCAGCAGGCCGATCTTGTCCGGATCGATCTTGATCGACGAGATGCGCGGCGCGAAGTCCGACATCGACTCGCGCGGGGCGTCGATGACCTTGGCCATCTCGCCGAGGATGAACGTCCTCGCCTCCTTGGCCTGAGCGAGCGCGTCGCGCAGGATGTCGAACGTCACGCCCGTGATCTTGATGTCCATCTGGAGGGCGGTGATGCCCTCCTCGGTGCCGGCGACCTTGAAGTCCATGTCGCCGAGGTGGTCCTCGACGCCGGCGATGTCGGTGAGCACGACGTAGTCGTCGCCCTCCTTGATCAGGCCCATGGCGATGCCCGCGACCGGCGCCTTGATCGGCACGCCCGCGTCCATCAGCGACAGGGTCGAGCCGCACACGGAGGCCATCGACGACGAGCCGTTGGACTCGAGGATGTCGGACACGACGCGGATCGTGTACGGGAAGTCCTCCTGTGACGGGATCATCGGGACCAGCGCGCGCTCGGCGAGCGCGCCGTGGCCGATGTCGCGGCGCTTGGGGCCGCGCATGAACCCGGCCTCCCCGACGCTGAACGGCGGGAAGTTGTAGTGGTGGAAGTACGACTTCGTCGTCTCCAGCCCGAGCGTGTCCAGGCGCATCTCCTCGCGCGTGGTGCCCAGGGCGACCACGGACAGAGCCTGCGTCTGGCCACGGGTGAACAGCGCGGAGCCGTGCGTGCGCGGGAGCAGCCCGGCCTCGACCGAGATGGGACGGATCTCCGTCGTGTCGCGGCCGTCCGGGCGCTTCTTCTGGACGGCGATGCGCTCGCGGATGACCGACTTCTCGAGCTTGTCGAACGCGACCGACGCGTTGGAGGCGGCGACGGCGTAGTCGTCGGCACCCTCGTCGGGCGTGAAGCGGGCGATGACCTCGTCGCGGAGCGCCTTGGTGGCGTTCTGGCGCTCGAGCTTGTCGAACACCTGCGTGGCCTCGTCGAGCTTGGAGCCGAACTCCGACTTGACCTGGTCGATCAGGTCCTGCGGGACGCTGGAGGCCTTGACCTCGATCTTCGGCGACTTGCCGGCCTTCTCGCCGAGCTCGTTCATCGCGGCGACGAGCTTCTTGATCGCGTCGTGGGCGATGTCGAGCGCGTCGAGGATCTCGGCCTCGGGGATCTCGGAGGCGCCGGCCTCGACCATCAGGATCGCCTCGGCGGTGCCGGAGACGACCAGGTCCAGGTCGGACTTGCCCTCGTAGAGGACGTCCTCGGTCGGGTTGACGACGAAGTTGCCGTCGACCTTGCCGATGCGCACGGCGCCGACGGGCTCCGGGAACGGGATGTCGGACACCATCAGGGCGGCGCTGGCGCCGTTCATCCCGAGGATGTCGTAGGGGTTGGAGTGATCGATGCTCAGCGGCACCGTCACGAGCTGGGTCTCGTAGTTCCAGCCCTTGGGGAACAGCGGGCGCAGCGGCCGGTCGATCATGCGGGCGACGAGCGTGCCCTTCTCGCCGGCGCGACCCTCGCGCTTGAAGAACGAGCCGGGGATCTTGCCCGCGGCGTACATGCGCTCCTCGACGTCCACCGTCAACGGGAGGAAGTCGACGTCGCGCTGGTTCCCAGCGGTGGCGGTGCTGAGCACCACGGTGTCGCCCTGCTGGACGACGACGGAGCCGGAGGCCTGCTTGGCCAGCTTGCCCGTCTCGAACGAGATCTCGGTTCCGCCGATTTCGACGGAGACGCGGGTCACGTCTGACATATGGTCCTTTCCTTGCCCGCCCTTCGGTGGCGGGCCCCTCTGCGTTTTCGGACGCTTCGGTAGTTGCTCCAACGGAGACTAGAGGACGGGTATGTTCCGGGCATGGCGGGACGGATCGTCGTCTACGGAGCGACGGGGTACACGGGGACGTTGATCGCGGAGCGGCTGGTGGCGGCCGGGGTCGCACCGGTGCTCGCGGGACGCGACACCGCGCGGCTGAGCAAGCTCGCCGAGCGCCTCGACGGCGATGCCGAGGTCATGCGGGCGGACGCCCTGCGCCAGAACTCCGTCTTCGCGCTGGTCGGCGAGGGGGACGTCCTCATCTCGACCGTCGGCCCGTTCGTCAAGTACGGGACCGCCGCCGTGCGCGCCGCGATCGCCGCCGGCGCCACCTACCTGGACTCCACGGGCGAGCCCGCCTTCATCCGCCGGGTCTTCGAGCAGTTCGACGGGCCCGCGCGCCGCAACGGCGCCGCGCTGCTGACCGCGCAGGGCTACGACTGGGTGCCGGGCGCGCTCGCCGCCGCGCTCTGCCTGGAGGACGCCGGCCCGGACGCCGTCCGCGTCGACGTCGGCTACTTCGTCAAGGGCGCGTCGGCCAGCGCGGGCACCAGGGAGTCGCTCGTGGGCGCCACCCTCGACCTCGGCCACCGCTTCGCCGACGGCAAGGTGGTCGCCGAGCGCGGCGCGGTCCGCGTGCGGTCGTTCGGCGCGGCCGGCCGCGCCTTCTCGGCCGGCGGGGCCGAGCACTTCACGCTCCCGCTCGCCTATCCGGGGCTGCGCGAGGTCAACACCTACATCGGAGCGGGCCCGCTGACGCGCGGCGTCCAGCTCGTCTCCGTGGCCACCTCCCTGGCCCAGCGGGTGCCGTTCTCGCGGCCGGTCATGCAGGCGGCGGCCGAACGGGCCGTGGCCGCGCTTCCACCCCGCCCACCCCGGACAGACGCGCGCGCGACCTCCCGGGTGATCGCCACCGCACACGCGGCCGACGGCACCGCGCTGGCCCACACCACGCTCGACGGCCCGGATCCGTACGACTTCACGGCGAGCTTCATGGCCTGGGCGGCGCAGCGGACCGTGGAGGGCACCGGCGCCCTCTCCCCCCTGCTCGCCTACGGCGGCCTCGCCGGGCTGCACGCGGGCTGCGCGGCGGCGGGCATCTCCGAGCGCGATTAGAGCGGGGCCTCGCCGAGCGGATCAGTGTGGTGTCGGAGCGATGACCCGCTCGGCACCCCCGAGCCGTACCCGGTCGACATGTTCGGCTACCACACCCTCCGCCGCGAGCAGACGCTCCCGGGCACCCCCGACGCGGTCTTCCCCTTCTTCGCCGACGCCGGCAACCTGGAGGCGATCACGCCGCCGTACCTGAGGTTCGAGATCGTCACCCCGCGGCCGATCGAGATGAGCGAGGGCACGCTGATCGAGTACCGGCTGCGCCTGCACGGCCTGCCCATCAACTGGCTGACCCGGATCGAGGTGTGGGAGCCCGGGGTCCGGTTCGTCGACCAGCAGCTGCGCGGGCCCTACGCGCTCTGGCACCACACGCACGAGTTCGAGGCGGCCGGCAGCGACAGCACCCTGATGCGTGACACCGTCCGCTACGCCCTCCCCTTCGGCCCGCTCGGCGAGCTCGCCCACGCCCTGTTCGTCAAACGCGATCTCAACCGGATCTTCAACTTCCGGACTGACGAGGTCTCTCGGCGTATATAGAGTTCGGCCATCGCTCTCGGTAGGGAATCCAGCGGTGGGACGACGGGGACGGTGGCGGCCACCGAGCCCCTGCGCGTGCTGCTCGTCGAAGACGACGAGGGCGACGCCCTGATCGTCCGGCTGCTGCTCGAGGACGCCGCCACCCCGATCGAGCTGACCCACGTCCAGCGGCTCGCCGACGCGCTGCCCGTCGCCGGCGACCACGACTGCGCACTGCTGGACCTCGGGCTGCCCGACGCGACCGGCTTCGAGGGTCTGGAGCGCCTGCGGGCCGCCGCGGACGGCCTGGCCATCCTCGTGCTGACCGGCATGTCCGACGAGGGGCGCGGCGTCGAGGCGCTGGCCGCCGGCGCGCAGGACTACCTGGTCAAGGGCCACGTCGACGGAGAGCTGCTGGGCCGCTCGGTCCGCTACGCCGTCGAGCGCCGCCGGGCGGACATGGCCCAGCGCCAGCTGACGCTCGCGCGGGTGCAGACCGCCGAGAACACGCGCCTGGAACGCGGCCTGCTGCCGACGCCGTTGGTCACGGACCGCAACGTCCGCATCGCCGCCCATTACACGCCTGGCCGCCGCCGGGCCCTGCTGGGCGGCGACTTCTACGACGTGGTGGAGGACAGCAAGGGCTGCCTGCGCGCGGTCATCGGCGACGTCGCCGGCCACGGCCCGGACGAGGCGGCGGTCGGCGTGTGCCTGCGCATCGCCTGGCGGACGCTGACCCTCGCCAACACCGACGGCGAGGCCATCCTGCCCATGCTCCAGACCGTGCTCGACGCCGAGCGCCACGACCGCAGCGTCTTCACCACCCTGGCCGCGGTCAGCGTCGAACCCGACCGCCGCTCGCTGACCATCCGCACGGCCGGTCACCCCGCCCCGCTGCTGCTGCCCGCGGGCGGGGGTCCGCCGCAGCCGCTCGTGGACGGCACCGGCGGCCCCCCGCTCGGGGTCGTCGACGACGCGGAGTGGGTGGCGCGCGAGGTACCGCTGGAGGGGCGCTGGGGCGTCCTGCTCTACACGGACGGCGTCATCGAGGGCCACCGGACCGACGGGGCGCGGCTCGGCGAGGACGGCCTGGCCCAGATCGTGGCGGGGGCACGGGTCCAGCACGGCGACGACGTCGACGCGGTGCTGCGGGAAGTGGTCGAGCGGGCGGAGGAGCAGAACTCCGGCCCGCTGCGCGACGACGTCGCGCTCGTGCTCATCCAGACATGACAGCGTCCCGGCTGCGCGTCGGCCAGCTGTTCGCCCTCTCCCTTGCGATCCTCGTGCTGTTCGCCGTGGGCGGCTTCTTCGCGGGCATGGCCGCCATCAACTCGCAGCGCGACAGCCGCCGGATGCTGGTCGACCACGTGGACCCGGCCCTGGTCGCCTCGGAGCGCTTCCTGATCGCGATGGTCGACCAGGAGACGGGGATCCGCGGCTACGCGCTCGGCGGGAACGAGGCCTTCCTGGAGCCCTACGCGCGCGGGACCCGGGAGGCCCCGCAGCAGCTGGCGCGGCTCAGCGCGCTGATCGGTCGCAGCCCGGAGACCGACGCCGTCGCCGCCACCGCTCGATCGTGGCGTGGGAAGTACGCGCTGGTGACGATCGCAGCGGTTCGCAACGGCAGGACCACTTTCACGACCGCGGACGTCCTCGCCGGCAAGGGGCGCTTCGACGCCATCCGGGCGGCCGTGAGCCGGCTGGAGACCAGGCTCAACCAGCGACGGGCACAGACACGGGAGCAACTGCGCTCCGCCTCCCACCGGGTGCGGATCATCTTCATCGGCGTGATCCTGGCCATCGCCGCCGCCATCGTCATCGCCGCCGTGGTGCTGCAGCGGTTCGTCGTGAACCCCGTGCGCCGGCTGGCCGACGAGGTTCGCAGGGTCGCCCGGGGGGACTTCGCCCACACCGTCGAGGTCAAGGGCGCCCGGGAGGTCGTCGAACTGGCCGCCGACGTGGACGTCATGCGCACCCGGATCCTCGCCGAGCGCGATGACCTCCAGCGCTCCAACGCCGAGCTCGAGCAGTTCGCCTACGTCGCCTCGCACGACCTGCAGGAGCCGCTGCGCAAGGTGGCCTCCTTCACCCAGATGCTCCAACGCCGCTACGAGGGGCAGCTCGACGAGCGCGCCGACCAGTACATCGACTTCGCCGTCGACGGCGCCAAGCGGATGCAGGAGCTCATCAACGACCTGCTCGCGTTCTCGCGCGTCGGGCGCCTGCGGGACGCGATGGTCGAGGTCGACTGCAACGAGACGATCGGCCACGCCCTCTCGTCGATGTCGGGCCGGCTGCGGGAGGCCGGCGCACACGTGGAGGTCGGCGACCTGCCCACGGTGCTCGGCGAGCCGAACCTGCTCGAGCTGGTCTTCGCGAACCTGATCACCAACGGCGTCAAGTTCCGCCGCGAGGACGTGGACCCCGTCGTGTCCGTGTCAGCGCAGCGCCGTGAGGATGACTGGTGCTTCACTGTCCGCGACAACGGGATCGGCATCGACGCCGAGTACGCCGACCGCATCTTCGTGATCTTCCAGCGCCTGCACCCACGCTCCGTCTACGAAGGCACCGGCATCGGCCTGTCGATGTGCCGCAAGATCATCGAGTACCACGGCGGGACGATCTGGCTCGCCGACCCGAGCGACGCGTCCGGCACCACCTTCCACTTCACGCTTCCCGCGATCAAGGAGACCCCAGCATGAGCCAGACGACCAGCGGCAAGCCGATCGCGGTGCTCCTCGTCGAGGACGACCCGGGCGACGTCGTCCTGGTCACCGAGGCCTTCGAGCACAACAAGGTCCACAACCAGCTGCACGCGGTCCAGGACGGCGTCGAGGCGCTGGCCTTCCTGCGCCGGGAGGACCCGTACACCGACGCGCCGACCCCCGACCTGATCCTGCTCGACCTCAACCTCCCCCGCAAGGACGGCCGCGAGGTGCTGCAGGAGATCAAGAAGGACGACGCGCTGCGCCGCATCCCGGTCGTGGTGCTGACGACGTCCAAGGCCGAGGAGGACGTCCTGCGCTCCTACGACCTGCACGCCAACGCCTACGTGACCAAGCCGGTGGACTTCGACCGCTTCATCGAGGTCGTCCGCCAGATCGACGAGTTCTTCGTCTCGGTGGTCAAGCTCCCCGGCCGGTCCTAGCCCGCGCCGGGCCGGGCGCCGCCCCGCGGCGCCCGGCCCGTCCACGCGTGCCTACACGGCCGCCCGCGGGCGCAAGCGCAGCGACGGCAGCCGCAGGACGCGCGGCGGCGTCGTGCCGTAGACCGCGCCGCCGACCTTCGCCGCCTGGGCGCGCTCGGCCGCGGCCGGGCGCAGGCTGGTGGCGGTCACGTGCAGCTCGAGGCCGGGCACGGACTGGGCGATCAGGCTGCGGATGTCGTGCATCGCAGCCTCGCGCTGGCCGTCGGCCCCCGCGGTGTGGTTGCAGTCGCGCGGCAGCGCGTCGCGCAGCTTGCGCTCGCTGTTGCGGCCGGTGGCGCGGATGCTGCACACGATGTGCAGCGGCACGCTGTGGTCGCGGGCGGAGAGCGCCGCGTCTCGAACGCGGAGGTCGTGGGCGATGGTGCCGTCGGTGGCGACGACGAGGGACGTGGGCGGCATGGTGCGCCTCCTGGGCTCGGGGTGGGAACGCTGCTCACCCCAGAGGCGTGACGACGCGGTGAACGATGTTCAGTCGGCCAGGTCCCACGTCACCGGCCGGCCCGGATCCGGTCGGTAGACGCAGAAGGTGCCGGTCCGCAGCCCCGCTTCGAGCAGCCGCGCGGCGGCCTCGTCGTGCTCGGCGAGGTGGCGCAGCACGGTGCGGATCGCGCGGGTGACGTTGACCCGGGCCCGCTCGGCGTCGGCGGCCTGCGGACGGTCGCGCCCGCCCAGCCCGACGGCCTGGGACATGGCCCGCCCGATCCACTGGAGCTCGTCGCGCGCCCGGGCGAGGCGTTCGGGATCGTTGAACGCCTCCGCCTCCTCGATCGTCTCGCGCAGGTCCTCGATGCGCGCCCGGTACGTGGCCTTGGCCTGGGCGTCGAGCGCCGGCCCGGCGTCGCCGCGGTCGACCGTCTCCGAGGGGCCCACCAGGTCGAGCGCGTGCAGCTCGACGCCGGGAGCGGCCAGCAGCCTGGCGATGTGATGCAGGCCCTTCGCGTCCTTGAGACGGGTGACCCGGCCTGCGACCGTCAGCGTCCAGACGTCGCCGTCGCGTTTGAGCGAGGCGGTCATCGGTCCGCCCGCCGTCGGCTCCGGGGCGGGCGCGCCGGCGGCGGCCAGCAGCGCCGGGAAGCCGTGCCGGGACGCGATCGCCCGGCCCCGCTCGAGCCGCGCGCCGTCTCCGAGGAAGCGGCCGTGGTCGATCAGGGTGCGGGCGAGCGGCCCGGCCGCGCCGACGCGCTCGTCCACCGTCTCGGCGAGGACGTACAGCGCCCGCGCCTCGTCGGCGCGGTCCAGCAGCGCCGCCAGCCCCGCGCACAGCCGGGCCACGCTGCCCATCAGCGACACGCCCGTGAAGACGTACTGCTCGCGCCACGGCAGCAGCCGCTCCAGCGACAGCGCCGCCCCGCCGGCGTGGCCGAGGCGCAGGCACGCCTCGCCCCATAGCGTCGCGCCGACCATGAAGAGGACGTTCGCGTCGACGGGCAGCCCGTCGGCGACGCCGGCCTCGAGCGCCCGCCGGGCCTCCTCGATGCGGCCGGCCTCGATCAGGGCGAGCGGCACCAGCGCGCGGTGGCCGAGCTGGGCGCCCGGCTCGGCGCTGGCCTGCGCGGCCCAGTCGGCCAGCTCGCCGAGACGCCCCTGGTCCCAGCGCACCGGCAGGATCTGGGCGCCGAAGATGGCGACGGCGTCGGGGACCACGCCCGCGCCCTGCTCGGCCCCGTGCAGCGCCTCCGCCTCCGCCTCGTCCAGGCGCCCCTCGCGCTGCAGCAGGAGCGCCTGCATGCTCGTGGCCAGGTAGCGCGCGAACGCCGACCCGGTCCGCGGGGCCAGCGCGATGACCCGCTCGGCCTCCTGGACCGCCTCGGCGCGGCCGGCCTCGAACAGCACGCGGGCACGCTCGGCGGCGGCGCGCAGCCGCACGATCGGCTCGTCGAGGCGCTCGGCCAGGCGCGTCAGCTCGGCGGTCAGCTGCAAGCGCTCGCCCACGGTGGCCGGCTCGGCGATGGTCAGGCAGCGGCGGTAGAGGACCTCGGCCAGGCCACGCTCGTCCCCGCCGCGCCGGGCGAGCGTCAGCGCCTCGTCGGCGAGCGCGAGGCGGCGCTCGCGGTCGGCGAAGTGCTCGGTGGCCAGCGCGGCCAGCAGCAGCGCGCGCTCGTTGAGGGCGCCGGCCCCGAGCGCGTCGAGCGCCTGCTCGAGGACCGCGATGCGGCGGTTGTCGGTGGTGCGGAAGTCGGCGTGGATGCCGCGCGAGTTGGCCAGGGCCGCGCGCACGAGCCGGGCGGTGTCGCCGCGCGCGTGAGCGAGCTCGGCGGCGGCCAGCAGGTGCTCGCCGTACTGGTCGTGGCCCGCCCGGCGCTCGGCGTCGCCCAGGCGCAGGAGCAGCTCGGTGGTCTGGTCGTCGCGGTCGCCGCCGGCCTGCTCGTGGAGGGCGAGCGCGCGCGCGAAGGCGCGCACCGCGTCGTCGAGCGCGAGCACCGACTGCGCCTGCTCGCCCGCCTCCACCGCGGCCGCGACGGCCTGCTCGACGAAGGCCCCGCCGGCCGAGGCCCAGTGCAAGGCCAGCTCTCCGGTGCTGACGGCGTCGCGCTCGCCGGCGGCGGCCAGCCACTCGGCCGCCCGCCGGTGCAGGCGCCGGCGGCGCACCTCGCTCAGCTGCGCGGCGAGCGCCTGCTGGACGATCGGGTGGGAGAACTGGAACGAGCCGGGGCGGTCGCTGACCTCCGTGAGCAGCGCGGCGACGCAGCAGCGCTCGATGGCGTCGAGCACCGGATCCTCGTCCTCCCCCAGGACGTGGACGAGCAGGTCGAAGTCGAAGGTCCGGCCGAGGGCGGCGCCGTAGCGGGCGGCCCGAGCGGCGCCGTCGCCGAGCTGGGCCACGCGCCGGTCGATGACCTCGGTGATCGTGCGGGGGAGGTCCTGGGCGGTGTCCCGCCGCTCGTTCAGGTGCCGGAGCATCTCCAGGACGAAGAGCGCGTTGCCGCCCGTGTCGGCGTACAGGGCGTCGGCGTCGGCCCCCGCGCCGGCGAGCGTACGGACCGCGGCCAGGTCGAGGCCGGCGACGGGAAGCCGGCGGACGCCCGGGTGGCGACCGAGCGCCGCGACGGCGTCCCGGAACGCGGGGCCGTGGTCGCTCTCGGCGTCCCGGATGGTGGCCAGGACGAGGACGTGCGCGTCCGGGCCCTCCAGCAGCGCGTGGAGCAGCTGCAGCGAGCCCGGGTCGGCCACGTGCAGGTCGTCGAGCACGATCGCGAGCGGGCGGCGCGTCGCCGAGGCGGAGATCAGGCCGGTCGCCGCGCTGAGTAGCCGGTGGCGGGCGACGTCGGCGTCGGGATCGGGCGCGCCGGGCGGCGGGCCGAGCCGCTGCGCGCCGCTGCCGAGCAGGCGCGCGAGCTCGCTGCCGTGCTGGTCGGCGTGCAGGGCGAGCAGGGCGTCGTCGGCCCGCTCCACCAGGGCGGCGAGGACGGGCAGCCAGGGCCGGAAGGGGGCCGGCACGTCGGCGTCGCAGCGCCCGAACAGCGCGTCGCCACCCGCCGCGTGAACCCGCGCGGCCTGCTCGGCAGCCAGGCGGGTCTTGCCCGCGCCCGGCTCCCCCGCGACGAGGACGAGCCCGACGGGGGCCGACGGGCTCGTCGCCGCCCAGGCGTCCGCGAGCGCGGCGAGCTCGTCGGCGCGCCCGACGACGTGCCCGCTCGCGCGCGCCCGAACCACGGCGGAGTGGAGGACGGCGGACCCGCTTCCACCGCCCTCGGGGGCCTCCGCGAGGTGTTCCCCAGCCGAACCGTTCTGCATCGTGTGCCCCGGCAGTCTTGCGCATTGTCGGTTCCCTGACTAGCCTTCCGCCTCGTCAGAGAGTCGACTCGGAAGGCGGGGGCCTTTGTCACGGACGAGAGTGCTGGTGCTCGGCGGCGGCGTGGGTGCGGTCGTGGCCGCCTACGAGCTGACCGCCACCGCCGAGCTGCGCGAGCGCTTCGAGGTCACCGTCGTCCAGCCCGGGCACCGGCTCGGCGGCAAGGGCGCCAGCGGCCGCGACCTGACCCGCGGCGGGCGCATCGAAGAGCACGGGCTGCACCTCTGGTTCGGGTTCTACGACACCGCGTTCCGGGTCATGCGGTCCTGTTACGAGGAGCTCGCGCGGCCGGCCGGCGCGCCGCTGGCCACGCTCGAGGACGCGTTCACCGGTTGCGACGGCATCGTCCTCTACGACCGCGAGGGCGACGGCTGGCGCGGCTTCTGCGCGCGCTGGCCGGTCAACAGCGGGACGCCCGGCGACGGGCACACGCTGCCGGGCTTCTGGGACATGGCCGAGCTGGCCATCCGCGGGATGCTGCAGTGGTTTCGCGAGGTGTCCGGCGACCCGGAGGCCGAGGAGGCGCCGGTGTCGGGGTGGAGGGGCTGGATCGACGAGCGCTTCGAGACGCTCGGCGGCTGGCTGGAGAAGCTGGGCAAGGCGGTCTCTGACAACCTGCTCGAAGCCGCGCTCGCGGTGGTGCACTCCGTCCGCGCGGGGACGCCGCCGGCGGAGGCGGCCAAGGCGCCCGAGGCGGCGCTGGTCACCCTGCTCGACGGCTTCCGCGACCTGACCTGGAAGGCGTGGTCGGGCCGCGCCGAGCACGACGCCGGCGTGCGCGTCTTCCTCACCTGCCTGGACACGATGGCGGCCACCGTGCACGGCCTCGTCGAGGACGGGGTCATGCAGCCGGGCGGCTCCTTCGACGACCTCAACGGCGAGGAGCTGTGCCACTGGCTGGCCCGCCACGGGGCCCGGCCGATGACGATCGGGACGACGCCGGCCGACCGCGCGCCGATCCTGCGCGCGCTCTACGACGTCGCCTTCGGGTACCGCGAGGGCGACATCGGCAAGGCGGACATCGCGGCCGGCGCGGCGGTCAACGACCTGCTCCGGCTCGTATTCACCTTCCGCGGGCATCTCGCCTACAAGATGGAGGCGGGCATGGGCGACACCGTCTTCGCGCCCTTCTTCGAAGTGCTGCGCGCCCGCGGGGTGCGCTTCGAGTTCTTCACCGCCGCCACCCGCCTCGGCGTCGATCCCGACGAAGACGCGATCGCGGAGGTCGACGTGGTGCGCCAGGTCGGCCTGCACGAGGGCAAGGACGCCTACGAGCCGCTCGTCGACGTCCAGGGGCTGCCGTGCTGGCCGTCGACGCCCGACTGGGACCAGCTCGCCGGCGGGGCCCGCGCGGGGGTCGACTTCGAGGCCGAGCGCAACCCGCTCGACCGCGCCGTGCGCACCCTGCGCCGCGGGGAGGACTTCGACGAGGTCGTGCTGGGGATCTCGGTCGGCGGGCTCGACGGGTTGGTCGACGAGCTGCGCGCGCGCTCGCCGCGCTTCGAGACCGCGATGGTCACCGCCGTCACCGTCCGCACCCAGGCGTTCCAGCTGTGGCTGGGGTCGGACCCCGAGACGCTCGGCTGGGCCCACGGCCGCGACACCGTCGCCGGCTGCTACGTCGAACCGCTCGACACCTACTGCGACATGAGCCATCTGCTGCCCCGCGAGAGCGGCGGCCCGGACGTCCGGGGGATCGCGTACTTCTGCGGCGTCCTCGACCACCGCCTGGAGTCCCACGAGGAGGCCACGGACCGCGTGCACACCAACATGAACCACTTCCTCCGCGACGACCTGATCGGGCTGTGGCCCGACGCCGCCACGCAGCACGCGCCGACCCGCTTCGACACGGAGCACCTGGCCGGCCCGGTCGCCGACCAGTTCTGGCGGGCCAACACGGGCGGGACCGAGCTCTACGTCCTGTCGTGCGCGGGGACGATCGCCAGCCGCCTGCCGTCCGCCGCCACCGGCTTCGACAACCTCGTCGCCGCCGGGGACTGGACCCGCAACGGGATCGACGGCGGCTGCGTCGAGGCCGCCGCGGTCTCCGGCGTGCAGGCGGCCACCGCGATCATCGCCCGCCACGCCCCGCCGCCGGCCTCACCCCCGCCGCCAAGCGACCTCGGCCCGGCCCATCTCCCGACGCCGATCCTGCCGCCGACGCCGGTCGGGTGCAACCCGACGTGGCTGAACTCGGGTGTCCCGGTGGTGACGCCGTGACGCTGCCGCGCTTCGTCGAGTACGGCGGTCGGGTCGACAGCCCGGCGCCCTTCCAGAGCGACGGCGGGCGGCTGCGCGCCGTCCCACTGCAGGCCGATCCGGAGCGGCTCGACGCCCTGGTCGATCGGGCGCTGACCGTCCCGGCCCAGGGCCGCATCGCGTACCGGGCGATCGGCGGGATCGTCCTGCTCCAGGTCGGGCGCTTCGAGCGGGTCACCTGCCTGCTCGCGCCCTTCGACCAGTGGGGCGCGGTCCGCGAGGTGGTGGCGGCGTTCTGGGTCCCGGTCCTGGCCGGCCGCGAGCACCTGGGCGTGTTCGTCGCCGAGCGGTTCGGGTTCTTCGCGCCGTACGTCTTCGTCGACAACCCGATGTCCTACGTCGGCGGCCGCGACGTCTACGGCTACAACAAGAGCCAGGCGCGCTTCGAGCCGGCCGAGGGGATCGGCCCGACGGTCACGATCCGGACGTTCGGGGGGAACTTCTCGTCGGACGCGCGCGCCGCGTGGAGGCCGGTCGTCGAGCTCGAGCAGCAGGGCGGCGGCGGCGCGGCGAAGGGCTGGACGCTGGACGGCGCCGAGGCCATCGCCAAGGCGCTCGTCCCCGGCCTGATCGACGTCGCGCTGGACGAGGGCGAGCTGGCGCTCCCGGGCCTGAAGCTCATGGAGCGGCTCACGTCCGCTGCGCTGCACGGCCGCGGGACCCAGGTCTTCCTCAAGCAGTTCCGCGACGCCGACGACGGCACGCGGGCGTGCTACCAGGCGGTCGTCGAGGCGGGCGCGACCTTCCAGTCGGTCCGGGCCGCGCCCGTCGGGCACCCCGTCAAGGTGACCATCACCCCGCTCGACTCCCACCCGCTGACCGAGGAGCTCGGCATCGCGACCCAGACGGTCACCACGGCACTCGACTGCGAGGTGAGCTTCACGGTCGAGCGCGGCGAGGTCGTCGCGCCCTAGCCCCGGCGCCACCAGGGGCGCTTGCGCGGCGTGACCGCCGTGGCCAGCGTCGCGTTCGACCACGGCCCGCGCTGGTCCTCGCAGTAGAGCTGCAGGGTGAACAGCTCCACGAGGGCGGACGACAGCGTCATCATCCAGACCAGGCCGATGACCACGGCGACGGTCGAGCCCGCGGCGATCCCGCCGATCACGGTCCAGATGCCCGGCAGCATGGCCAGGCCGAAGGCGAACCCGATGCCGACGTCGGCGGTGACGGCCTCGCCCCAGCGGCGCCGGAACGTCGCTGACGACGCCCGCACGCCGGCCAGCGCACCGGTCCGCTCGACCACCAGCACCGGGACGACGAAGAACGTGGCCAGCCCCCAGGCCAGGCCGCCGAGGATCCCGAGGATCCGCCCGGCGACGCCGCCCACGAGCGGCAGCTCCTCCAGCAGGGAGAGGACGGTGCCCACCGTCCAGGACAGCAGCGTCCAGGCGAGGATGACCGGCAGCATCGCCGTCGCGCAGCGAAGACCGCCACGCACAGACGGCTCGCGCCCGTCCTGGACGGCACGAGCCATCGACATGACCGGCGGGCTACCGGGTCAGTCGCGCCCAAACCGCCGCGTCGGGGCGGCCGCTGACGCGCTCGCCGTCCGGGAGGAACAGCGTCGGCGTGGCGGCGACCCCGGCGCGCAGGCCGTCGTGGAACTGCCGCTGGACGCGGGCCGCGACGCGCTCGGAGCGGGCGTCGGAGCTGAGGCGCTCGACGTCGAGCCCGAGCGCCTCGGCGCGCGCCCACAGGTGGGGATCCTCCAGCCGGCCCTGGTCGGCGAACAGCGCGTCGTGCATGGGCCAGAAGGCGTCCTGCTCGTGCGCGGCCTCGGCGGCGTGGGCGGCGGCGCGGGCGCGCGGGTGCTTGGCCTTCACCGGGAAGTGTCGGAAGCAGACGCGGACGTCGGTGCGGGCGAGGCGCAGCTCGAGCGCCGCGCAGTACGGGCACTCGAAGTCGGCGTAGACGATGACCAGCGGCGCGCCCTCCGCGCCCCGCACCCGGTCCTCCGGGGTGACCGGCGGCGCCGGCGCCGACCCGAGCTCAGACGTGCTCGAGCCCGTCGAAGATGAGATTGACACCGGGGAGATCGCCGGGCGACGGGGCCTCGTAGCTCCACTTCACCATGCCGTCGGGGCCGATGATGACCAGCGCCCGCTGCGGGAAGCCGCCGGGGTGCAGGACGCCGAACGCCTCGCAGGTGGCACCCTTGGGCTCGAAGTCGCTCAGCTGGGCGATGTCGACGTTGAGCGACGTGCGGAACGCCTCCTGGGACGGGGTCGCGTCGCAGGAGACGCCGTACAGCGTCGCGCCCTTCTCTGACAACTCGCCGAGGACCTCGTTGTAGATCTGGAACTGATCCGTGCAGACCTCGGAGAACGCGAACGGGTAGAAGACGAGGACGGTCGTCTTCCCCTCCAGGCTGGCGTTCGTGAACTTCTCGCCCGAGAGGGTGGCCAGCGCGAACGCCGGCGCGGGGGTGCCGGGAGCGATGACGCTCACGACAGGCGCCTCAGCGGCGCAGGCCCAGCTCGCGAATCAGCCCGCGGTACCCCTCGAGGTCCTTCCTCTGGAAGTAGTTGAGGAGGCGGCGGCGGCGCCCGACCAGCATCAGCAGGCCACGACGCGAGTGGTGATCGTGCCCGTGATCGCGCAGATGCTCGGTGAGGTGGTTGATGCGCCGCGTGAGCAGCGCGATCTGGACCTCGGTGGCGCCCGTGTCGGTCTCGGCCTTGCCGAAGCGGGAGACGATCTCCTGCTTGTCTTCAGCGGTCATCGCGGTCATGCGACGGGAGAGGGTAGCGGAGACCATCGGGGGGCCCGGCTCGGCCGGCCGCGGGCCCGGCGATGTGGCCTCGCCACCCCTCAGCCCGCGATCGCGGCCGCGAGCGCGGTGTCCCGGCCCATCTGCTCGACGAGCTCGTCGACGCTGTCGAAGCGCTTCTCGCCGCGGATGCGCTCCAGGAACGCGAGCCGCAGCTCCTGGCCGTAGCAGTCGCCTTCGTAGCCGATCATGAACGCCTCCACCAGGACGCCGCGGCCGGTCACGAACGTCGGCCGGACGCCGACGTTGACCGCCGCCGGCCACCAGTCGTCGCCGAGTGCGGCGCGGCAGGCGTAGATGCCGTTGCCCGGGTAGCAGAGGGCGTTGTCGGGGACGAGGTTGGCGGTCGGGTAGCCGAGCGTCCGCCCCCGCTTGTCACCGTGGGCGACGACCCCGCGCAGGTGGAAGGGCAGGCCGAGGAAGCGCGCGGCGCGCTCGACCTCCCCCGCGACGATCAGCCCGCGGATGTGGGTGCTGGACACGATCTCGCCGTCCACCTCGACCATCTGCGCGACGGTGGTGGTGAACGCGTCCTGCCGTTGCAGGAAGGCGGCGTCCCCCTTGGCCTGGTGCCCGAAGCGGAAGTTCTCCCCCACCCGGATCTCCGCGGCGGTGAGCCGGCTGACCAGGATCTCGTCCACGAACGCCTGCGGCTCCTGCGCGGCGAAGTCCCCGTCGAACGGGATCACGACGAGCTCCTGCACCCCCATCCCGGCCAGGATGTCGGCCTTGATCGGTAGCGGCGTGAGCAGCTTCGGCGCCGCGTCGGGCGTGATCACGGCGCGCGGATGGGGATCGAAGGTCAGCACCGTGTCGGCGTCCCCGATCACGGCGCGATGACCGAGGTGGACGCCGTCGAACTCCCCGACGGCGACCTTGCGCGGGCGGGCTTCGGCATCTGGCAGCCAGGTCACCTTCATGCCGGTCGGAGGCTACTCAGGAAGGCGACGGCGTCCTCGAGGACCTGGGGGTTGAAGTACGCGTCGAAGTGGGTGCCGGGGTAGGTGATGACCTCGGCGCGCGCAGCCGCCGCGGCGGCGCGGGCGGCGTGCGCGGGCGTGATCTCGTCGTCGGCGGCGATCTGGACGAGGGCGGGGCAGGTGATGCGGTGCGCGGCCCGGGCGGGGACGTAGGTGCGCAGTTCGGCGTAGGCGCGGGCGGCCACGCGGTGGGGTTGCGCCTGCCCGGGGGGGTAGAGCGGCTCGAGCCCCTTGACCGGCAGGTAGAGCGGCGGCAGGCCGAGCCGGGCGCCGAGGCGGTCGAGCTGGCCGAGCGCCTGGGCGGCGAGGGCCACGTGTGGGCGCAACCGACGCAGCGTCGCCGGCCCGGAGACGTGCGGGACCTGGGCGACGACGGCGGCGAGGTCGTGGCGGCGGGCGGCGACGGTGAGGACGTGGCCGCCGCCGTAGGAGGTGCCCCACAGCGCGATGCGCTCGTAGCCCAGGGCACGGGCGTGGGCGATCGCGGTCGTCCAGTCCTCCAGCTGGCGCTCGACGACGAGGACGTCGCGCGGCTCGCCCGGCGACTCGCCGAAGGAGCGGTAGTCGAACGCGAGCGCGGCGAGGCCGGCGCCGGCGAAGCGCTCGCCGTAGCGGTCCAGGCCGGCGGCCATGGTGGCGGAGAACCCGTGGCCGAGGACGACGCACGTCGTGGCGCCCTCGGGTCGCCAGGTCCGGTAGGCGAGCTCAGCCACGGAAGCCGACGATCGGCTTCAGCAGGCCGCCCTCGCGTGGCTCGGCGAGGGCGATCAGGCCTTGTTCGTCGGTGAGCCGCACGACGTCGTCGGCCTCCCCCGCGACGGCGACGCCGTGAGCGGCCCGCCGCGCGTCGTCCCCGAACAGCGTCACTGAAGGGATGAAGTCCAAGGCGTGGTCGAGGGGGACGAACGTCCCCGCGTCTTCCACGTGGTAGGGGCCGATGGCGGTGCGGCGCAGCGACTCGCAGTAGGCGTCGTTCAGGTTCGCGATCAGGGTGCGGATGTAGGTCCCGGCGGAGCACTCGATGTCGAACGTCGCCCGGTCGCCCTCGAGCGAGAGGAGATCGGCGCGGTAGACGGTGACCTCCCGCGCCTCGAGCTTCACCTCCTCGCCGGCCCGCGCCAGCGCGTACGCCCGCTTCCCGCCGACCTTCCGCGCGCTGTAGATCGGGGGTTCATGCAGTTGCGTACCTGTCGGGACCGAAAGTGCATGAACCTCCCGCCCGCGCGTGATCGTCCCGTCGCGATCGCCGGTGTCCGACACCCACCCTAAGTGCGCAGTTGCGAGGTATCGCTTCGGAAGCGCCATGAGAAAGCGTTGGACCCTGGTGGCCCGACCGAGCAGGATCAAGAGCAGCCCCGTGGCGAACGGATCCAGCGTCCCCGCGTGCCCGACCTTGACCCCGCGCTCCTGCTCGCGCCGAACGCGGGCGACGACATCGTGGGAGGTGACCCCGGCGGGCTTGTCGACGAGCAGGACCCCGTCCATCTAGGCGGGCGCGAGCTGCTCCGCCACCGAGCGGCGCAGGAACTCGACGAGCTCGGGCATCCCGGCGGCGGTGGAGAAGCCGGCCGCGCGGCGGTGGCCGCCGCCGCCCCACTCACGCGCGATCGCGGACACGTCGACGCGGTCGTCCGACGCGCGCAGCGACACCTTGCGGGTGCCCTCGCGCCCCTCCCCCAGCTGGTCGCGCACGAGCGCGGCGACGACCGTCCCGTCCAGCGCGCGCAGGTGGTCGATGACGCCCTCGGAGTAGGTCTCCTCGGCGCCCGACGCGTCGTAGTCGGCCTTCGACAGGTAGGACAGCGACAGGGAGCCGCTGTCGTAGCGCTCCATGTTGGACAGCCCGCGGCCGAGCAGGTCGAGCTTGGCCTCCGGGATCCCCTCGTAGAGGTGGCGGTAGATCGCCTGCGCGTCGATGCCGGCCTCGAGCAGCGCCGCGGCCATGCGGTGCGCGCCGGGACCGGTGTTCTCGTACATGAACTTGCCGGTGTCGGTGACCAGGCCGACGTAGAGGGCCTCGGCGATCTCGCGCGTCAGCGACACCCCGAGCGGTTCGAGCAGCGACCACACGATCTCGGCGGTCGACGACGCCTCCGGCACGACCAGGTCAACCGTCCCGAAGCGCGTGTTGTCGTGATGGTGGTCGATGTTGACGATCACCGTGGAATCCTTGAGGGCGTCGGCGGGGTTGCGATCGACGTTGCCGCAGTCCAGGAACACCGCCACGCGGTCGTCCTGCGGGACCTCCGTGACCAAGCGGTCGACGGTCAGGAACTGGTACTCGTAGGGCAGCGGGAACTCCTCGGGCGCCATGAAGGAGATCGCGTCCTTGCCGATCTGGGCGAGCGCGAGCTGCATCGCGGCCAGCGACCCGAGGGCGTCGCCGTCGGGGTGCTCGTGGGTGCACAGCACCAGCCGGTCTGCTCGGAGCAGCGTCTCGATGGCCATCTCACTCATTGGCATCGGCATCGGCGAGCAGGCGCTCCAGCCGGTCGGCGCGCTCCGCGGTGTCGTCGTAGGCGAACTCGAGCTGTGGCGTGTTCTCCATGCGCAGCTGCGACGCTACCGCGCGCTGGAGGATGCCGTGGGCCGACTGCAGGCCGGCCAGGGTGAGGGCGCGCTGGGACTCGTCGCCGAGCACGGACACCCACACGCTCGCGTGTCGCAGGTCCGCCGAGGTGTCGACCGCGGTGACGGTGACGAACCCGATGCGCGGGTCCTTGAGGCTCCCGACCGCATCGGAGAGGACCTCGCGCATCGCCTCGTCCACCCGCCGCATCCGGCCGCCGGACGGGCTCACCCGGCGAGTTGGCGCTCGACCTGCCGGGTCTCGAAGACCTCGAGCACGTCGCCGACCTTGATGTCCTGGTAGTTGCGCAGGACGATGCCGCACTCGAAGCCCTGCGCGACCTCGCGCACGTCGTCGGAGTGCCGGCGCAGGGAGTCGATCTCGCCCGTCCACACCACGGTGCCGTCGCGGACGAGCCGCACGGAGGCGCCGCGGGTGATGCGGCCCTCGGTGACGTAGCAGCCGGCGATGACGCCGATGCGGGAGGCGCGGAACGTGTCGCGGACCTCGACCTCGCCGACCGTCTCCTCGACCTCCTCGGGGCGCAGCATGCCCTGCATGGCGTCCCGGATGTCCTCGAAGGCGCGGTAGATGACCGAGTACGTGCGGATCTGGACGCCCTCGCGCTCGGCGGTGGCGCGGGCGTCGCCGACCGGGCGCACGTTGAAGCCGATCACGATCGCGTCCGTGGTCGAGGCCAGGTTGACGTCGGACTCCGTGATGCCGCCGACGTCGGCGCGGATGATGTCCACCCCGATCTCGTCCTGCGGCAGGCGGGCGATCTCGTCCGTGAACGCCTCCAGCGAGCCGGAGACGTCGGCCTTGATCAGCAGGTTGAGCGAGCCGCCGGAGGTCTGGCCGACGCCGCGGTCGAAGATGTTCTCGAGCGTGACGCGGCGGCGCTGGCGGCGGGCGAGCTGCTCCGTCTTGAGCCGGTGGCCGCGCTCCTGGGCCTGCTGGCGCGCCTTCTTGTCGGACTCGACCACGCGGACGTTCTCACCGGCGTCGGGCACGGAGTCGAAGCCGAGCACCTCGACGGGCTCGGACGGCCCGGCCAGCGGGACGCGCTCGCCGAGGTAGTCGCTCATCGCGCGCACGCGGCCCCAGTGGGCGCCGGCGACGACGGCGTCGCCGATCTTGAGCGTGCCGCGCTGGACGAGCACGGTGACGACGGCGCCGCGGCCCGGGTCCAGCTTGGACTCCACGACTACGCCCGACGCCTCGGCGTCCGGGTTGGCGGAGTACTCCTCGACCTCGGCCAGCAGGAGGATGTCCTCCAGCAGCTCGTCGAGGTTGGTGTGGGCCTTCGCGGAGACGTCGACGAACATCGTGTCCCCGCCCCACTCCTCGGGTTGCAGGCCGAGGTTGGTCATCTCGGTGCGGACGCGCTCGGGCTGCGCGCCCTCCTTGTCGATCTTGTTGACCGCCACGATCATGGGGACGCCGGCCGCCTTGGCGTGGTCGACGGCCTCCCGCGTCTGCGGGCGCACGCCGTCGTCGGCCGCCACCACGATGACCGCGATGTCGGTGACCTGGGCGCCGCGGGCGCGCATGGCGGTGAACGCCTCGTGGCCCGGGGTGTCGAGGAAGGTGATGATCTGGTCGTCGTGGTCGACCTGGTAGGCGCCGATGTGCTGCGTGATGCCGCCGGCCTCGCCCGCGGCGACGCCCGTGTCGCGGATCGCGTCCAGCAGCGACGTCTTGCCGTGGTCGACGTGGCCCATGATGGTCACGACGGGCGGACGCGCCTCGAGGTCCTCGTCGGCGTCGTCGTACTCGATGGCGTCCGACGGGTCGTCGGCCGCGGAGACGATCTCCACCTCACGGTCGAACTCGCCGGCGAGCAGCTCGATGGCGTCGTCGGCCAGCGTCTGCGTGAGCGTCGCCATCTCGCCGAGCGACATGAGCTTCTTGATGATCTCCGCGGCGGAGATGTGCAGGTACTCGGCGACCTGGCCGACCGTCGACCCGGAGTTGATGCGGATGACATCGGCGACCTGCGCGGCGCCGGAGTTCAGGGGAGCGGGCTCGTTGTCCTCGAAGGCGCGCCGGCGACGACGGCCTCCGCCGCGACCGGGGCGGCGCTTGGGGCCGCCGGGACCACCCGGGCCGCGTCCGGGACCGCCGGGGCCACCGGGGCCGCGCCGGTTGGCCTGCGAGTCGATGACGACGCGCCGGACGCCGCCGCCCGGGGGCGCCTTGGGGCTGCCGCCACGGGTCGGGCGCTGGCCACCGCGCTGGTTGCCGCCGCCGCGCGACTGGTCGATGCCCTTGCGCTGCTGGGACTCGCGCTCCTTCTGCTCCTGCAGGCGGCGCGCGGACGGATTGACGGGCGTGGAGGGCTTGCGCGGTGCGTCGGCGTCGGCGTCGGCGGGACCTGCCTCGGGCTTGGGCAGCGGCTTGCCCTCGATGGCGGCCGCGGCGAGCGTCTCGTCGATCGCCGTCGCCATCGCCTTGACCTCGATGCCGGCCTTCTGAAGGCGCGTCACGATCTCCTGCGACGGCAGGTCGTATTCCTTCGCGAGCTCTCTTACGCGCTTCTTGGCCATGTGTCTTTCAAGTCTATGGGGATGATCAGTTCCCGCCCAGCCCGGAGGGCGCGGGGGAAGGCGCGCCGGGTGACGGCGGCCTCGAAGCACTCGCGGCGCGGATGCAACCAGGCGCCCCGGCCGGTCAGCCGGCGGCCTTCACGCAGGACGCCGTCGACGACCGCGAAGCGGACGAGCTCGACCTGGGGCGCGGCGACGCGGCAGCCGATGCAGGTGCGCTCAGGCAGGGATCTGGTCGCCCTCGATCCCTTCCAGCGCCTGGTGGGAGGGCAGGCCGCAGTAGCGCGAGCCGGGCAGGGATGCGTTCGGGCAGCGGCGGCCGTTGCGGTTGACCGCGGCGCAGCGCCCGCTCTGCTCCTCCTCGCCGTTGTCGCCCTCCTCGGCCTCCGTCGCGAACTCGGTCTCCGAGCGGATGTCGATCCGCCACCCGGTGAGGCGGGCGGCGAGCCGGGCGTTCTGGCCCTCGCGGCCGATGGCCAGGCTGAGCTGGTCGTAGGGGACGATGACCGTCGCCTGCTTGGCGTCGTCGTCGACCAGCACCTCGCGCACGCGCGCGGGTGACAGCGCCTTGGCGACGAACCGGGCCGGCTCGTCGTTGTAGGGGATGATGTCGATCTTCTCGCCGCGCAGCTCGGAGACCACCATGCGCACCCGCGAGCCGCGGGGGCCGACGCAGGCGCCGACGGGGTCGACGCCGTCCGCGTGGGAGACGACCGCGATCTTGGAGCGGTAGCCGGGCTCGCGCGCGACCATCGTGATCTCGACGAGCTCGTCGGCGATCTCGGGCACCTCGAGCTCGAACAGCGCCTTGATCAGGTCCGGGTCGCGTCTCGACACGATGATGGACGGCCCGCGCGTGGAGTGCGAGACGTCCTTGATGACGGCCTTGATGCGCTGGCCGTGGTCGTAGCGTTCGCCGTCGACCTGCTCGGACTTGGGCAGCAGCGCCTCGACGCGCTCGCGCAGCTGGACGAGCGTGTAGCGGGAGTCCGTCTGCTGCACGAGGCCGGTGATCAGCTCGCCGACGCGGTCCTGGTACTCCTCGAACATCATGTCGCGCTCCGCCTCGCGGATGCGCTGCAGGATGACCTGCTTGGCGGTCTGCGCGGCGATGCGGCCGAAGTCCTCCGGCGTGTCGTCGATGAACTCGATCTGGTCGGCGAACTCCATCAGCCGCTCCAGCGGGATGTCCGGCGCCTCCGGGACGACGACCTCGCCCGTCTCGGGATCGACGCGGCGCATGCCCTCCTCGAAGGACGCCTCCGCCTCGACCTCGTCGAGCAGGTCGTCCTCGATCTCCTCCGGGATGATCATGCGCTCGACGCGGTACTCGCCGAGGTCGGAATCCATCAGCACCCGCGCGTAGCGCGACGAGCCGGGCTTCTTCTTGTACGCGGACAGCAGCGCGTCCTCGAGGGCGGTGATGAGCTTCTCCTCGGAGATGCCCTTGTCCTGCGCGAGGGCGCGTACGGCGTCGACGATCTCTTGGGACATGTGGCGGTCAGTCCTTCACGAGGTGGGAACGGTGGATCTCGGCGTACGGGATGGAGACCACCCCGGTGTCGGCGGCGACGGTGACCTCGTCATCGGTCGCGCCGAGCAGCTCGCCGGTGAAGCTGCGGTGCCCGTCGTGCTCGCCACGGGTGCGCACGCGCGCACGGCGGCCGACGTAGCGGCGGAAGTGCTCCGGCTTGACGAGCGGGCGCTCCTGGCCCGGGCTCGAGACCTCGAGCGCGTACTTCTCGCGGATCTGCGGCAGGAGGTGGGTGACGCGCTCGCACAGGGCGAGGGTGACGCCGTCCGGATGGTCGATGAACAGCCGCACCGTGGTGCCGCCGAGGACCTCCGCGAGCAGGACTTCCACATCGGGCTCAGCCGAGGCGAGGGTGGCCTCGATGCGCTCCTGGATGCTGCTCATGTGGTGACCTCCTCCCGGTATTACGACAAAGAAAAAGCGGGCTGATGCCCGCTTTCCAAAGGCCTGCTGGCCCAGCGAAAAGTGTCAGACCAGCATAGCACCGGGGGTTGCCTGGAGGGCGGTGGTCAGGCTCTTGCGCGCGCGCCAGAGCAGCTGGGCGACGCCGTTTGCGGTGAGCTCGAGCTCCTCCGCGATGGCCTGGCAGGAGGCGCCTTCGTAGACCGAGCGAAACAGGGCGATGCGCTGGCGCTCGGGCACCTCGCGCAGGGCGGCGCGGACCAGGTCGCGGGCCTCGCGGCGCTCGATCTCGTCGTAGCCGGAGGGGGTCTGGCCGGCCAGCGAGTCCAGCCACTGGTCGTCGCCGGTGGCGATCTCGCGCTGGCTGCGGCGGCGGCGCAGCTCGAGGGCGCGGTTGGTGGCGGCGGCGGAGGCGTAGGCGCCGAAGGAGAGCGTGCTCGTGTCCAGCTCGGGGAGGCGGCGGAAGGTGGCCAGCAGCGCGTCCTGGGCGGCGTCGGCGGCGGCGTGGGGGCAGCCGGTGATCCGGCGGCAGCGGCGCTCGAGCTCGGTGAAGTGCGTGCGGTAGAGGGCGCTCACCGCGGCGGGATCACCCTGGGCGGCACGGCGGACGAGGTGGGTCTCGGAGGCGCGGGTCTTCATGACCGGAAGCCTCTTCCAGGGAGCGTCGCCGCGCGCGGGGGTTTCCCCTACACGCGCCTCGGGCGCTTCCTACGCCGCCACGGCGCCGCCGGTCGCGGTCAGGCGGCGCGGCGGCGGGAGCGGTCGCGGTACTCGCGGTAGTCGGCCCGGTCGGGCCGCAGGCTGTAGGCCAGCGCCAGCGGCTGCCGGGCCTCCGCGTGGCGCCCCTGCTGCTGCAGCGCGCGCCCGAGGCAGAACAGCGCGTAGTGGTTGGTCGGCGCCCGCTCGACCACGGCCCGGAACTCCGTCTCGGCCTCGCGGAAGCGCTGGGCGCCGAACAGCGCGCGACCCAGCGCCTCCCGCACCGACGTCTTGTCGGGCTCCAGATCGCGGACGCGGGCCAGCGGCACGGCGGCGGCATGGTTGTCGCCTTCGTTGAGCAGCGCCATCCCGCGCGTGTAGAGCTCATACGCGGTATCCACGCCCTCGATCCTAGGAAGTGTGTCCCCTGATTCCGACGAGCGGGACTGAGGGGACTGTCCCCTCAGTCCCGGCGGGGGCGGAGGGCGAGCCAGGTGCGGGCGCGGGCGAGCAGGCCGCGGCCGTGGGTGAGCGCGCGGCGCAGGTCGCGGCGGTGGGCGGCGGTCGGCGGCGGGCCGGTGGCGTAGCGCTGTGCCCGTAGGGCGGACAGGTAGGGACGCGCGGCGGGCAGCCGGGCCTCCAGCGCGGTCAGGGTGGTGGCGGGACCGAGCGTCTCCCCCGCGCCGCGCAGCGCGCGCTCGAGCTCGGAGACCGGCGGCGGGCGCTCACCCGTCCGGTGCAGCCACAGCAGGCGGCCCGCGGCGGCGACGGCGGAGAGGCCGAGCGCCGCGAGCACCAGCGTCGACCACGGCACCGCGTCCTTCCGTTCCTGCGGCGGGGCGACCTGGGAGGTCCCCCGGTCGTTGACGTCACCGGTGCCCGCCGACGCGGCGGTGCCGGACGCCTGCGAGCGCGGCGGGGCGGCGGCCGGCGTCGGGTCGAAGACGACCCAGCCGATCCCGGCGAACCACGCCTCCACCCACGAGTGGGCGTCGAGGTCGCGGACGATGTAGCGGTCGGCGCGGTCGTCGAAGGAGCCCGGGGCGAAGCCGGTCGCCACCCGCGCGGGGACGCCGCCCATGCGCAGCAGCAGCGCCATCGCCCCCGAGAACTGCTGGCAGAAGCCCGCCTTGGCGTCGAACAGGAAGCCGTCGAGAGTCCGCGCGGCGCGCGGCGGCGTCTCGTCGTAGGTGTAGCCGTCGCCGAGGTGGCGCTGAACGGCCTCGACGTAGTCGTAGGGGGTGCGCGCCCCGCGCAGCAGCCGTCGCGAGAGGCCGTAGATGCGGCCGAGGTTGGACGAACGGAGGTCGTCCGCCCCGGGCCGGATCGCGTAGCCGACCAGCTGCGGCGCCACCTTGAAGGTGCGCACGAGCAGCTCGAGATCGTCGCGCCCGTTGCCGGCGCTCGCGTGCAGGGACAGGTCCTCGAGGATGGACACCGGGTACTGGCCGGACGCGTTCTCCAGCTGCCGGCGGCTCGGCTCGGGGACGTAGACCGTCGCCCGGTAGGCGTCGCCGCGCCGCACGGGCCGGCGGGCCGACCAGACGCCGGGCGCGGTCATCGACGCCTCGCCGCCGGGGACGTCCAGCCCCTCGGTCGCGCCGGCGAGCGGCAGCGTGTTCGAGCGCAGGTTGCGCACGCTGACGGCGATGGGGAAGCTCCAGCGGCGGCGGTTGGCGGCCGACACGCCGAAGGTCTCCGTCGACGGCGGCGGCGGCGCCCCGCGGCTCGGGTTCTCCGCCCAGCGGAAGCCGTCGAAGAGATCCAGCTCGTCCACCTTCCAGTACGCCCGCCGCGGCGACTGCACCCGGATCATCTCGCGCCCGTCGCGCGGCCAGGGCAGCCGCGCGTAGTCGTGGTCCCAGCTGAACTCGGTCGTCCGCGTGCTGGCCGTCTCCTGCGTGAACTCCTCGTAGTCGAACCAGGGACGGCTTCCGTCGAGCGCGGGCGCGGCGGCCAGCGCCAGCAGCGCCGCCGCCCCGGCCAGGCCGGCCGCGCGCGGGAGATCGCGCTGGGGGATGCGGTCCAGGCCGAGGTAGAGGACGACGAGCAGCGCCATCGCGGCCCCGCCGAGGAAGCCCGTCTCGTACGCGATCGCGGGGACCCCGTAGAGCGCCACCAGCAGCAGCAGCGCGGTGATCCGGTGGCGGCGCGCGGCGACCCCGGCGGCACCGGCCAGCAGCGCGCCGCCGAGGCCGAGCACGAGGCGGACGTCGGCGTCGGCGCCCTCGTAGGGGATGCGGGCGCCGAAGACCGCGTCGAGGCCGTCTCCGACCGACCCGGCCAGCCTCCCCCATTGCGTCGGCCACAGGTCCCCGGGCGCGACGCCGCCGGCGATCAGCGCGCCGATCGCGACGAGCGGCAGGACCGCCCGCGGGACGGCGAAGGCGGCCATCGCGACGGCGAGGCCGGCGAAGGCGCGGCCGGGCACGAACGGCTCGGCCATGCCCGTCCAGTACAGGAGGCCGAAGTTGGCCAGGGCCGCCAGCCCGATCGCCCGCGCAGGCGTCGGCGACAACCGCGCGTTCATCCCGCCAGTGCCCGCACCGCCGGGCCGCTGCCGGCCCGCGCACCGATGTAGCCCGTGCAGCCGGCGACGGTCAGCACCCCGCGCCGGCCCTCGAACTCGCCGGGGACGATCAGGACCTGGCCACCCGGCGTGCGGCCCAGGCCGCGCGGCGGGCGTTCGACGCGGCGGGCGGAGACGAACAGGATCAGCCCGCGGCGATTCTGCGCGGCGTTGAGGGCGGGGCCGGCCACGTCGGCGAGCAGGGCAAGGCGCACGTGCGCGGCCGGCCAGGCGCCGAGGTCGGGCTCGATCGTGACCGCCCGGCGGTCTCCCGGCAACAGCAGCGCGCAGCCGGTGCGGCGCGCGAAGTGGACCACGAGCGAGCCGGCGGCGCGGACGGCGGCGTCGACGTCCTCGGTGCTGCGGCCGCCGCGCGGGTCGAGCACGACGAGCGGGCGCGAGTCGGCCTCGGCGGTCAACCGCCGCTCCATGATCTCGCCGCCCTTGGCCAGGCTCGGCCAGTGGATGCGGCTCGCGGGCGACCCCTCGGTGTGGACGCGCAGGCCGTCGATCTCCGTCTCCGCGGCGGCGGTCAGCAGCGCGCGGGCGTGGGAGGCGCCGGTCTCCTCGCCGCCGCCCAGGGTCAGCCGCACCGGCTCGATGCGCGGCAGGACGAGGATCTCGTCGGTGCGGTCGGCGGACACGGTGCGCTCGGCCAGCCCGAGCGGATCGCGCAGGACGACGGTCACCGGCTCCAGGCGGCGGCGCCCGCGGCGGGCGAAGGACGCCTCGATGCGCAGCGCCGACATCCGCCGGCCCGCCTTCAACGGCATCGGCTCGGAGAGCAGCGGGTCGTCGATGTAGCCGGGCGGGAGCGGCAGCCGGCCGGCGCGGGCCTCGACGCGGACCGTCAGGGGCTCGTCTTCGACGACGCTGCGCGCGCCCACCTCGCGATGGACGCTCGCCCCCCACGCGCCCGCGAAGATCCAGGCCGCGGAGCCCACGCCGAGCAGGACGAGCGCGGCGCCCGTGACGTAGAAGGGCTCGGCGTCGAAGGTGCCCGCCACGAGCAGCAGCGCCACGCCGAGGGCGGCGCACCCGGCGGCGGACCGCATCAGCGCGCGGCCTCGGGCCGCGGGCCGCCGGCGGAGCGGGGGCGCGCGGCCCCGGGTGGCGGGGCGCCGCTCAGCGGCGCTCGCGTCACAGCGCCGGGGTGGCCTGGACGGCGTCGCGCACGACGTCTTCGCGCCGGGAGCCGGCCGCCTCCGGGATCAGCATGAGCCGGTGGGCGAGCAGCGGCTCGGCGAGCGTCTGGACGTCGTCGGGCAGCGCGTGGTCGCGGCCCATGATGACCGCGTGCGCCTTGGCGGCGCGGAGCAGCATCAGGCCCGCGCGCGGAGAGGCACCGAGCTCGACGCGCTCGTCCTCGCGGGTGCGCCGCAGCAGGGCGACGATGTAGTCGCGCAGCGCGCGGGAGGCGTGCACGCGGCGGGCGGCGTCCTGGGCGGCCAGCACCTCGGCGGTGTCGGCGACCGGCTCGAGTTCGAGCACGCGATCCCCGCCCTCGTGGCCCGACAGCATCTCGGCCTCGGCACTGGGGGTCGGATACCCCATGGACAGGCGAGCCATGAAGCGGTCCACCTGCGCCTCGGGGAGCGGGTAGGTCCCCTCGTACTCGACAGGGTTCTGGGTGGCGAAGACCATGAACGGGCGGGCCAGCTCGTGGGTGAAGACGTCCACCGTCACGCTGCGCTCCTGCATGCACTCGAGCAGGCCCGACTGCGTCTTGGGCGAGGCGCGGTTGACCTCGTCGACGAGGACGATGTTGGCCATGATCGGGCCGGGGCGGAACTCGAAGCGCGCCTCGCGCTGGTTGTAGACGTTGGTGCCGACGATGTCGGCCGGCAGCAGATCGGCGGTGCACTGCACGCGCGCGAACTGGCAGTCCAGCGACCGCGACAGGGCGCGGGCGAGGGCGGTCTTGCCGACCCCGGGGTAGTCCTCGACGAGCACGTGCCCCTCGGCCAGCAGGCAGACGAGCACGTTGTGCAGCACGTCGTCGCGCACCTGCACGGCGCGGGCGATGTTGTCGGCGATCCGCTTGACCGTCTCCCCGGTCGCGCGCACCTCCGCCGCGGACACCTCCATCTAGACGCTCACCTCGGTTGGGGATGTCCGCAGGCGCACGACCATGTCCAGGATCGCGCCCGCGACGAGCGCCTTCGCGCCTTTCGGGACGGCGACGTCGTCGGCCGCGGTCACCAGCGTGACCTCGTTCTCGGGCGTGTCGAAGCCGATGCCTGGCGCGCTGATGTCGTTGACGACGACAGCGTCGAGGCCCTTGCGGCGCAGCTTGTCGCGCCCGTAGGCGACGGCACCCTCTCCCGCCTCCGCGGCGAAGCCGATCAGCGTCTGGCCGTCGCGGCGGTGCGCGGACAGCTCCGAGAGGACGTCGACCGTGCGCTCCAGCTCCAGCGACAACGATGCACCGGTCGTCTCCTTCTTGATCTTGCCGGCCTCGGTGCGCGCCGGCCGGTAGTCGGCGACGGCGGCGGCCATCAGCAGCACGTCGGCGCGCGCGAAGGCGCCGGTGCACGCGTCGCGCAGCTCGGCGGCGGTCTCCACGTCCACGTAGTCCACGGCAGGGTTCCGCGGAAGGGACACGTTGGCGGCCACCACCGTCACACGCGCGCCGCGACGGGCGGCGACGTCGGCCAGCGCGAAGCCCATCCGCCCCGACGAGCGGTTGCCGACGAAGCGAACTGCGTCGATCGGCTCGCGCGTCCCGCCGGCGGTGACGAGGACGTGCAGGCCGTCGAGGTCGCCGGTGCGCACGGCCGCCTCGGCGGCGGCGAGGAGCTCGGGCGGCTCCGGGAGCCGGCCGGCGCCGTGCTCGCCGATGGAGCCGAGCGCGCCGACGCCGGGCTCGAGCACGGTCATCCCGCGGGCGCGCAGGCGCGCGACGTTGTCCTGCGTGGCGGCGTTCTCCCACATGGCGTCGTTCATCGCCGGGGCGACGACGAGCGGGCGCCGGCAGGCCAGCGCGGCGGTGGTGAGCAGGTTGTCGGCCAGCCCGGCGGCGAGCTTGGCCAGCGTGTTGGCCGAGCACGGCGCGATGACGAAGACGTCGGCTCCGTGCACGAGCTCGAGGTGCGAGAGCGGGTCGTGCTCAGGCGCCGGATCGCCGGGAAAGGCACCGCGCAGCGGATCGCGCTCCCACTCGTCGATGAGCACGGGCGCGCCGGTGATGCCCGCGAAGGATGCGGTCCCGACGAAGCGCGTCGACGCTTCCGTCTGGATCACGCGCACGGCGTGCCCGGCCTTCATGGCCAGGCGCGTCAGCTCCAGCGCCTTGTAGGCGGCGATGCCGCCCGTCACCCCTAGCAGGATGCGGGGCACCGCGAAGGACCGGTTGGGGGTGGCGGGGTGGGGACCGTTACCTGTAGCGGTACTTGAGCTTGCCCTGGGCGGTCTCCTCCAGGGCAATCGTCAGGTAGTTCTTGGACACCGTCTCGACCATCGGCGGCGGGTACTCCTCGAAGGACCCCTCGCCGAGGTTGTGGTAGTACGAGTTGATCTGACGCGCGCGCTTGGCGGCCACGATGACACTCGCGTAATTGGAGTCGACGTGGTCGAGCAGGCGGTCTACGCGCGGGGAGATCATTGCCCTCCAGTGTAGCTGCGGACGAACGTCACAAGATCGTCGGCGGCGTCGTCGAGGCGATCGTTGGTGATGACGTGGCTGAACTCGCCCTGGGCCGCGAGCTCCTCGCGCGCGGTGGCCAGGCGCGCCTCGATGTCCTCCGCCGCCGTGTCCCCCCGGCCCACGAGCCGGTTGCGCAGCGCCGCGTCCGACGGCGGGGCGATGAAGATGCGGACCGCCTCCGGCATCGTCTGCGCGACCTGCCGGGCGCCCTGGACCTCGATCTCCAGGACAACGGGATGGCCGGCCTGCGTACGCCGTTCGAGCTCGGAGCGCAGCGTCCCGTAGCGCCGGCCCGAGTAGCGGGCGTGCTCGACGAACTCCCCCGCCTGCACGCGGCGCTCGAACTCCGCGTCGTCGAGGAAGTGGTAGTCGACGCCGTCGCGCTCGCCGGGCCGTGGCGCGCGGGTCGTCGCCGACACGCTCAGCTCGAGCTCCGGGCAGCGCCCGCGCAGCGTGCGGATCAACGTCCCCTTGCCGACCCCGGAGGGTCCTGTGATCACGAACACGCGCGCCATGCGAGCGCGACAGTCTGACGGGCGCAGCGGCGTCAGTGCGCGACGAAGGTCAGCGCGTCCGTCCCGTCGGCGTCCATGCGCGCCCAGCCGCCGATCGGCAGGGTGAACATCGGGCTGGTGTGCCCGAAGTCGGCGTTGGCCAGCACGGGCACTCCTCGCAGCTGGGGCGCGGCGGCGACGATCTCCTCCAGCAGCGCGCGCGTCATCGCGCTCTCGCGCTGGAAGCGGCCGATGACGAGGCCGCGGATGTCGGCGGCGTCGGGCAGTTGCAGCAGCGACGTCAGATCGCGCGCGAAGGTGGGCGCGTCGCTGTCGCCGTCGTCCTCGAGCATGAGCAGCGCGTCGGTCAGCGACGGCATGTAGGGCGTCCCCTGGAGCAGGTTCAGGGTGCACAGGTTGCCGCCGACGACCCGTCCTTCGGCGGCGCCGGCCTGCAGGCGCCACCAGCCCTCGCTGGGGATCGGGTCGCGCGCGTCCTGGTCGGCGAACCAGGCGTCGTCCGTCCAGGCGTCCGCCGGGTGCAGCACGATGGGTGCGTCCGAGAAGACGGCCGCCTCGAACCAGGCCAGCGTGCGCTCGAAGTGGTCGCGCATCCCGAAGCTCGACCAGTTCGGTCCCGAGTACGTGACCAGGCCGGTGCGCGCGAGGATCGCGGCCTGCAGCGCCGTGATGTCCGAGTACCCGCACAGGACCTTCGGATGGGCCGCGATCAGGTCCCAGTCCAGGTGTGGGAGCAGGTCGTTGGCGTTGTAGCCGCCGATCACGGTGAGGACGGCGGCCACGCCGGGATCGGCGAAGGCGGCGTGTAGGTCGGCGACCCGCGCGGCGACGGGCGCGCACCCGAGGTGATCGGTCTCGTGGAGGTGCTCGCCGTAGGTGAGCCGCAGGCCGAGCGCGGCGAACCGCGCCTCGATCAGGGCACTGTGGTCGTGGGTGTCGACGTGCGCCCGGCTGAGCGACGGGGCGATGACCCGGACGGCGTCGCCGCGACGAAGCCGGGGCGGGTGGACGGCCACGGCGCTACCTAGCGCCGGAGCATGGAGACCAGTTCGGTGCGCTGTCGCTGCGAGAGGCCGCCGATGGTCTTGCTCGGCGAGATGCGGCAGCCGACGAGGACCTTGTTGACCTTCACGCGCCCGTACTTGGGGACCGCCAGCAGCATGTCGAACACCTTCGCCGTCTCGATGAACTCGGGCGGCTCCAGCAGGAGATCGTGGATGGAGATGCGGCCCGCCTTGAGATCGCGCTTGAGCTGGGCGCGCCGCGTGCGAATCGTGTTCGCCCGGGCCAGCGCGTCCATCCGCTGCTGCAATGACCGTTCGGGGGCCGCCACGGAAGGCTTGGTCGGGGTCTTCACTGCGGGCGGCATCGGGCGGCGAGTCTACACCGACATCGGCGCCGTTCAACCGATTCCGGCCCAATTCGCCTCGACCTCTACTTGAGGTCGAAAGACCTCCAGACCGGTCGATGCTTTTCGGCCAGTTTGCGGGGATTTTGCGTCCACGTTTGTGATATGGCGCAGGCGGCTCCGGAGAAAAACCCGCACATTGCGGGGTTTCGGCTGACGGACGCGCGAAGCAGCGTCAGAAAGCGACCACGTCGGGGGCGAGCTCGGCCGCGATCCTGGCGCCCGCCAGCGGGTCGCGGAACGACTCGGTCCCGACGGCCACGAGGTCGGCGCCGGCGTCGATCAGGTCCCGCGCGTGACGTCCGGACTGCACGCCGCCCATCCCCACGATCGGGATGTCCGTCAGAGCGCGGACGGCCGCGACCTGCGCGAGCGCGACGGCGCGCACCGCGGGGCCCGACATGCCGCCGGTGCCCCCGCCCAGCCACGGCTCGCGCGTGAACGGGTGCAGCGCCTGGACGCGCAGGGTGTTGATCAGGGAGACCGCGTCGGCGCCGGCGGCGGCGACCGCCTCGGCGACGGCGGCGGGCGACGCCGTGTTGGGCGTGAGCTTGACGATCAGCGGCTTCGCGGTGAGCGGGCGGACGCGCTCGACGAGCGCCGCGGCCTCGGCGGGGACCGCGCCGATGTCGAGACCGGTCTTCACGTTCGGGCAGGAGACGTTGAGCTCCAACGCCGCCGCCTCCGCACGCGGGCCGACCGCCTCCACGAGTTGCGCGAACTCGTCGGCGGTATGGCCCATCACGTTGACGACGATGGGGACCGACAGCAGGTCGGCCAGCGCCTCCAGGTCCTCGGCCAGGAAGCGCTCGGCGCCCTTGTTGGGCAGGCCGATCGAGTTGATCATCCCCGCCCCCAGCTCCCACAGCCGCGGCGGCGGGTTGCCCGCCCGCGGCTCGAGCGTCACCGTCTTGGTGACGAAGGCGGCGAAGGGGAAGCGGTCGGCGAGCTCGTCCCCGAATGCGCGTGCGGCGGCGAGCGCGTCGAAGGTCCCGCTCGCGTTGATGATCGGGTTGGCGAGCGCAAGCCCGCAGAAGTCAGTGGGCATGCACGGCCTCCAGCGTGCCGGCGTCCAGCACGGGCCCGTCCACGCACAGGCGCACGTAGCCGTCCTTGGTGGGGACCACGCAGCCGAAGCAGGCGCCGAAGCCGCACGCCATGCCCGCCTCCAGGCACAGCTGGGCGGGGATGCCGCGGCGCTCGCAGCCGGCCCGCACCGCCTCCAGCATCGGCGGCGGACCGCAGGCGAAGATCTCAAAATCGGCATTTCGCCCTTCGATCCTCGCAAGCTCGGATCTCCGGCCGACGTCAGGTACGGGCAGCAGGTCGGTGACCAGGCCGTGGTACCCGACGGAGCCGTCGTCGGTGGCCACGGTCGCGTGCGGGATCAGCTCGGCGCCGTGGGCGTGCTCGAGGTCGCGGAAGCCGAGCACGCACAGCGCGTCCTCGCCGAACGCGTCGGCCAGCATCACGATCGGCGCCGTCCCCACGCCGCCGCCGACCAGCACCGGCTTGCAGCTCCCGCGAGGAGGGGCGAACGGCTTGCCGAGCGGGCCGGTCAGCCAGATGCCGTCGCCCTCGCGCAGCTCGGCGAGGCGATTGGTCCCCGGGCCGACGTCCTCCAGCATGAACTCGAGCCGGGCGTCGGACACGCGCGCGACGGAACACGCGCGCGGCAGGAACGGGCGCTCGTCCTCGCCCCCGCCCCAGCGCTCGGCCGCGGCCAGCATGTAGAACTGGCCGGGCTGCGGGGTCGGCCCGTCCTCGTCGGCGACGGTGAGGACGAAGTAGGCCCCCAGCGGGCGGCGGCCGGCGACGTCGCACAGCCGACGCCCGAGCGGCGCAACCACACGGTCAGGCAAGCGCGCGCTCGCGGTTGAGCTCCTGGAGCGCCACCACCGTCGGTTCCCGGCCGATGGCGCGAGCGGCGGCCATCGCCGCGCTGACGGTGGTGATGCAGGCGATCCCCCCGGCCGTCGCGGCCCTCCGGATCTCGTAGCCGTCCGAGCGCGCCCCGGAGCCGGTCGGGGTGTTGATGACCAGGTCGACCTTGCCGGCCTCGATCCAGTCGACCACGTTCGGTGACCCCTCGGCGATCTTGTTCAGGCGCACCACCGGGATGCCCATGCGGGCGATCGCGCGCGCGGTGCCGGCGGTGGCGACGATGTCGAAGCCGCGGTCGTGCAGGATCGCGGCGATGCCGACGGCGGCCGCCTTGTCGACGTCCGTGACGGTGAGGAAGACGGTCCCGCTGGTGGGCAGCGCCACGCCCGCGGCGGCCTGGGCCTTCGCGAACGCGGTCGGGAAGTCCTTGGCCACGCCCATCACCTCGCCGGTCGAGCGCATCTCCGGGCCGAGCAGGCCGTCCGAGCCGTGGAAGCGGTCGAAGGGCAGCACCGCCTCCTTGACGCAGATGTGGTCCGGCGTCGGATCGGCGGGCAGGCCGAGGTCGGCGATGCGCTCGCCGAGCATGACCCGGCAGGCCATCTTCGCGAGCGGGACGCCGGTCGCCTTGGACACGAACGGGACCGTCCGCGACGCGCGCGGGTTGGCCTCGATCACGTAGACGTCGTCCTCGTAGAGCGCGTACTGGACGTTCATCAGCCCGACCACGCCGAGCGCGAGCGCGATGTCGCGCGTGAGCGCGCGGATCTGGTCGAGCGCCTCGCCGCCCAGCGAGTGCGGCGGCAGCACGCAGGCCGAGTCGCCCGAGTGGATGCCGGCCTCCTCGACGTGCTGCATGATGCCGCCGATCCAGACGTCCTCGCCGTCGCAGAGCGCGTCGACGTCGACCTCGATGGCGTTCTCCATGAAGCGGTCCAGGAAGATCTGGCCCTCCGGGCGCACGCGGTCGAAGTAGTCCTGGAGCCCGTCGGTCGAGTAGACGACCTCCATGGCCCGGCCGCCGAGCACGTAGGACGGGCGCACCAGCAGCGGGAAGCCGACCTCGGGGGCGGCGGCCAGCGCCTGCTCGCGGGTGGTGGCGGTCGCGTACGGGGGCGCCTTGGCGCCGATGCGCTCGAGCAGGTCGCTGAAGCGCGAGCGGTCCTCGGCGAGGTCGATCGCCTCCACGCTCGTCCCCAGCAGCGGAACGCCGGCGTCGGCCAGGCCGGCCGCGAGCTTGAGCGGCGTCTGCCCGCCGAACTGGACGATGACCCCCTCGGGGTGCTCGACCTCGACGATGCCGAGCACGTCCTCGAGCGTGAGCGGCTCGAAGTACAGGCGGTCGCTCGTGTCGTAGTCCGTCGACACCGTCTCCGGGTTGCAGTTGACCATCACCGCGTCGCGGCCGGATTCGCGCACGGTCATGGCGGCGTGCACGCAGCAGTAGTCGAACTCGATGCCCTGGCCGATGCGGTTGGGCCCGCTCCCGAGGATCATCACGCTCGGCTTGTGGGGTGGGTGGGGGCGGGTCACCTCGTGGCGCGCGGTGCGCTCCCAGCCCGAGTAGTAGTACGGCGTCTCGGCGGCGAACTCGGCACCGCAGGTGTCGACCGACTTGTACGAGCGCTCGAGGCCGGCGAAGGGATCGCCGGTGGCCAGCTCCCGCAGCTCGCGCAGGAACCAGCGGTCGATCGCCGTCGCCTCGTGCACGGCGTCGACCGACACACCGCGGCCGAAGACCTCGAGCAGGACGTCGTAGCGGTCGGCGCCGGGGACGCGCAGGCGGTCGATCAGCTCGTCCGTCTCCCCCACGCAATCGGCGGGGACGTCGATCTCGCGCGAGCGCATCGCCTTCGCGAACGCCTGCTGGAACGTGCGCCCGATGGCCATCACCTCGCCGACCGACTTCATGTGCGTGGACAACCGCCGGTCGACGCCGGGGAACTTCTCGAAGGCGAAGCGCGGCCACTTGACCACCGCGTAGTCGATGGTCGGCTCGAAGGAGGCCGGCGTCGCGCGGGTGATGTCGTTGGGGATCTCGTCGAGCGTGTAGCCGACCGCCAGCCGCGCGGCGATCTTGGCGATCGGGAAGCCGGTGGCCTTGGAGGCGAGCGCCGACGACCGCGACACCCGCGGGTTCATCTCGATGACGACGATCTCCTCCGTCGCCGCGTTGACCGCGAACTGCACGTTGGAGCCGCCCGTCTCCACGCCGACGGCGCGGATGACCTGGATGGCCTGGTCGCGGAGCTTCTGGTACAGCGCGTCGGTGAGCGACTGCTGCGGGGCGACGGTGACGCTGTCCCCCGTGTGGACGCCCATCGGGTCCACGTTCTCGATCGAGCAGACGATCACGACGTTGTCGGCCTTGTCGCGCATGACCTCGAGCTCGAACTCGCCCCAGCCGAGCACGGACTCGTCGATCAGGACCTGGCCGATCGGGGACGCGGCGATGCCGGCCGCGACGATGCGCTCGAACTCCTTCCGCGTCCGGGCGATGCCGCCGCCGCGGCCGCCGAGCGTGAAGGCCGGCCGGATGATCGCGGGCAGGCCGAGGTCGTCCAGATGGGTGAGCGCCTGCTCGACGCTCGTCACGATCGCGTTGCGGGCGGTGCGCAGACCGGCCGCCTGCATCGTGTCGTCGAAGCGCTGGCGGTCCTCGGCGCGGTGGATGGCGTCGTAGTTGGCGCCGATCAGCTCGACGCCGAATTCCTCCAGCGTCCCGTCCTCGGAGAGCGCCTTGGCCAGGTTCAGCGCGGTCTGCCCGCCCAGCGTGGGCAGCAGCGCGTCGGGGCGCTCGCGCTCGATGACCTGGCGGACCGGGCCGGGCAGCAGCGGCTCGACGTAGGTCGCGTCGGCGAACTCCGGGTCGGTCATGATCGTCGCCGGG
>CAXTBB010000037.1:0-44932 GCA_964242305.1 uncultured Solirubrobacteraceae bacterium | reverse complement strand
CCTGCTGCTCGAGGTCCTCGCGCACCTGGTGGTAGACGACCTCGGACTCGTACTGCGCGCCGACGCCGGACAGGAACTTGCGCTCCGCCTCCGGGATGCCGAGGCGGTCGAAGGTGTTCTTGATGTCCTCGGGGACGTCGTCCCACGTGCGCGACGACTTCTCGGAGGCGCGGACGAAGTAGTGGATGTTGTCGTAGTCGACCTCGGCCAGCATCGGCGAGCCCCACGTCGGCTGGGGGCGGTCCTCGAAGTACTTGAGCGCGCGCAGGCGGAAGTCGAGCATCCACTGCGGCTCCTGCTTGTGCCCGGAGATGGTCCGGACGACCTCCTCGTTGATGCCCTTGGGCGCCTTGTAGGCGTAGCCGGCCTGGGAGTCGTTGAAGCCGTAGCGCTCCTTGTAGTCCGCGTTGATGTCCTTCAGGGAGTCCTGCTCGGCGATGACTTCGGGCGTTGCCATGGTTCAGTCGACCTCGATCTTGATCGTGTCTCCGTCGATGACCACGGGGAAGGTCTCGACGGGCTCATAGGCGGGCAGGTTCAGCGGGCGGCCGGTGCGCAGGTCGAAGAGCGACCCGTGCCGGGGGCATTCGACGGTGCAGCGCTCGAGGTCCAGCGTGCCCTCGAGCAGGATCCCGTCGTCGTGCGAGCAGCGGTCCTCGATGGCCACGATCTCGCCGCCGCAGTTGACCACGGCGATCTCGAAGTCGTCGGCCTCGACAACGCGCGACGCACCGGGCGGAAGCTCGGAGACGGGGCAGATGTCGACGACGGGAGACATGGTGAGGAGAAGTCCGACCTCGGGAGTCGGAATACTTCAATAAGTGTAGCTAGGGCCGTGCCGCTTCAGGCGTGTCCGACTCCCAGCTGGCGGCGTGCCCGAGGCCGGCGCTCTTGAGCACCTTCAGCGACAGCAGCGCGCACTTCATGCGCGTGGCGGAGATGTCGATCCCGAGCAGGTCGAGCACGAAGTCGCGGTCGAGCCGGACGAGGTCGTCGACGGGCATGCCGATGACCTCGTCGGACGCCATCGAGGCGCTGGCCTGCGAGATCGCGCAGCCGTGCCCGGAGAAGGCGACGTCGGCGACCTTGCCGTCGCGGACCTTGATCTGGACCTTCAGCTCGTCGCCGCACAGCGGGTTGGTGTCCTCGAACTCGAGGTCGGCGTCCTCGATCTCGCCCCAGTGGTGGGGGCGCTTGTAGTGATCGAGGATCTGCTCGCGGTAGAGGTCGTCCATCAGGCGAAGATGCTCCGGACGCGGTCGAGTCCACCGATCAACCGGTCGACGTCCTCACGGGTGGAGTGGATCGCGAAGCTGGCGCGCGAGGAGGCGGGGACGCCGAGGCGGCGCATCAGAGGCTGCGCGCAGTGGTGGCCGGCGCGGACGCAGACGCCCTGCGACCCGAGGATCTCGGCGACGTCGTGCGGGTGCACGCCGTCGAGGACGAAGGACGCCAGCGCGATGCGGCGCGCAGGGTCGGTCGGGCCGTGGACGGTGACGTCCGGCAGCTCGGCGAAGCGCTCCAGCGCGTAGCCGACGATCTCGCGATCGTGCGCGGCGACGGCGTCCATCCCGATCTCGTCGAGGAACTGGATCGCCGCGCCCAGGCCGATGGCCTCCGCGATCGGGGACGTGCCCGCCTCGAACTTGGTCGGGATCTCGGCGTAGGTCGAGTTCTGCTCGGAGACCTTGACGATCATGTGCCCGCCGCCCAGGAACGGCGGCATCTCCTCGAGCAGCGCGCGCTTGCCGTGCAGCACGCCGATCCCCGTCGGCCCGTAGGCCTTGTGGGCGGTCCAGGCGTAGAAGTCGACGTCCCCGACGTCCACCGGGATGTGCGGGACGGCCTGCGAGCCGTCGACCAGCACGAGGGCGCCGGCGGCGTGCGCGCGGCGGGTGATCTCGTGGACGTCGTTGACCGTGCCGAGCACGTTGGAGGCGTGGGTGACGGCGACCAGCTTGGGCTCGCGCGTCAGCAGCGCGTCCAGCTCGTCCAGGCGCAGCTCCCCCTCGTCGTCGACGCCCACGTAGGCGAGCGTCGCGCCCGTGCGCTGGGCAGCCAGCTGCCACGGCACCAGGTTGGAGTGGTGCTCCATCTCCGTGACGATGATCGTGTCGCCCGGCTTCAGGCCGATCGAGCCCCACGAGTACGCGACGAGGTTGATCGCCTCGGTCGCGTTGCGGGTGAAGACGGTCTCGGCCGGAGTCGAGCCGACGAACGCGGCCGCCTTCGAGCGCGCGCCCTCGAAGCGCTCCGTGGCGCGTGCGGCGATCTCATAGACGCCGCGGTGCACCGACGCGCGATAGTCGCGGTAGTAGTCCTCCATCGCCTCGAGCACGGGGTCGGGCGTCTGGGACGTCGCGGCGCTGTCCAGATACGCGAGGCCACCGGCAACAACGGGGAAGGGTGACGGCGCGATCGCCATCTAGGCCGCCGCTTCGACTTCGGCGCGGATCGCCGCGTACCCCGTGTTCTCGATCTGGGTGACGAGCTCCGGGCCGCCCTGCTTGACGATCCGGCCCTCGAACATGACGTGCACGTCGGTGGGCTGGATGAGGTGCAGGATGCGCTGGTAGTGGGTGATGATGAGGAGGCCCATCGGCGAGCGCTCGCGCACGGCGTTGACGCCCGCGGAGACGACCTTGAGCGCGTCGACGTCGAGGCCGGAGTCGGTCTCGTCCATGACGGCCAGCTTGGGCTCCTGGAGCGCGAGCTGGAGGATCTCCATGCGCTTCTTCTCTCCGCCGGAGAACCCGTCGTTGAGGTAGCGGCTCGAGAACGCCTTCGGGACCTGCGTGAGCTGCATCGCCGCCTCGACCGTGTTGCGGAAGTCCTTGAGGCTGATGGACTCCTCGCCGCGGCCCTCGCGGTGCGCGTTGATGACCGTGCGCAGGTACTTGGCGACGGTCACGCCGGGGACGGCGACCGGGTACTGGAAGGCCATGAACAGGCCGGCGCGGGCGCGCTCGTCGGGCGCGGCCTCCGTGATGTCCTCACCGTCGAAGATGATCTGGCCCTCGGTGACGTCGAGGCCCGGGTGACCCATCACGGCGTTGGCCAGCGTGGACTTGCCGGAGCCGTTCGGGCCCATCAGCGCGTGGATCTCGTTGGCGGCGACCTTGAGGTCGACCCCCTTGAGGATCTCCTTGTCGCCGGCGTTGACGTGCAGGTTGCGGATCTCGAGTTCGGCCATGGGGGGAGCTTTCAGACGGGGAGAGGATCGGGGAGCGCGGGCGGCTGGGCGGCGGTGAACGCCACCAGCTCCGCGAGCGTCGTGCGCTGCAGCGACTTGATGACGCCGAGCTGCACGCGCGTCCAGAGCAGCTTCGTCGCGCAGTGCTGGCCCTCGGGGTGCGAGCACGAGACGCGGTCGGGGGGGCGGGCCTCCTCCGTGAAGCACTCCATCGGGGCGATCGCGCCTTCCAGCGCGAGCACGACGCGATCCATCGTGATCTCCTCGGCGGGCTGGGCGAGCACGTAGCCGCCGTGCGCGCCGCGGGTCGACGCGACGAACCCGGCCTTCTTGAGCAGCGCGGCGATGCGCTCCAGGTATGCGAGCGGCAGGTTCTCGGCCGCCGCGACGGACTTCAGGGAGACCGGTGAGTCGCCGGGCGGGTGGGCATGGATCCCCAGCTGGATGAGCAGCCGGACGCCGTATTCCGCTTTTGTCGTGAAGATCACTGTTGTGTAAAGCCTACCACTGCGGTCGGATATGGGACGGCGGGTACGGTCGATGCCGGCATGTGCGGGCGGTACACCCTGACGAGCAACGATCGGCAGCGGCTCGGCGAGCGGTTCGGCGCGATGATGCCGGAAGACGGCGTGGAGAGCTTCGGGGTCGACATGGGCTCGTTCGCGCGCTACAACGTCGCGCCGACCGAGTCCGTCGCCGTCGTGGTGGTCGGCAAGAGCGGCGACCGGGAGGCGCACCGGGTGCGCTGGGGCCTCGTCCCCGGGTACGCGAAGTCCATCAAGGGCGGCCCGCCGATGTTCAACGCGCGCTCGGAGACGATCGCCACCAAGCGCCCGTTCAAGGACCTGCTGGCCAAGCCGCGCGGGCGCTGCCTGATCCTCGCCGACGGCTTCTACGAGTGGCTGCGCCCGGAGGACAAGAAGGGCGACCGGGTCCCCTTCCGCTTCACGGTCGACGACGGGGCGCCGTTCGCGTTCGCCGGCCTGTGGGGCTGGTCGAAGCCGGAGGGCGAGTGGCTGGCCAGCGCGACCCTGCTGACCACGCAGCCCAACCCGCTCGTGGCCCGCCTGCACGACCGCATGCCGGTCATCCTGCCCGGCCCGGACGAGGAGGCCGCCTGGCTGTCCCCCGACCTGTCGCCCGAGGACGCCGTCGAGCTGTGCCGCCCTCTCGACGGCGCCCGGATGACCTCCACCCCGGCGAACCCGAAGGTCAATCGGTCAGGGCTACCGGACGAGGGGCCGGCCTTGCTCGCAGCACCCGCACCTTCTCCTTGAACGCCAGGACACCGGCGGCGCGGACCCGCAGCCGCAGGAAGCCGCGGCGGCGGGGCCGGACGGTCACGCGCGCGCGCCCGCGCCGGTCCGTGCGCACGACGCGCGTGTGCCCGAGCCGGACGGCGGCACGCGGCTCGAGGGTACGCCCGCGGTAGACGATGAGCGTGACCGTCGTGCGCCGCCCGGCGCGGACGAAGCGCGGGCGGACGCGGACGCGCAGGTGCGGGCGCCTCGCCGGGGCGGCCGGCCCCGGCAGCGTGCGCGCCGCCGGGATCTCGACCAGCGTGCCGTCGAAGCCGACCGCGTACAGGCTCGTCGCCGGGAAGGCGCCGCCAGGCCCGAAGGCGACCGCGCTGGTCATGTGCAGCCCGCGGGCGACGGCGCAGATGCTGCGGTCGGTGTTGATGCGCCACACCTCGCCGGCCTGGTTGGCGGCCGCGAAGAGGCGGTCGTCGCCGTCGATGGTGAGCCCGTCGAGCCCGGCGGCGAGGTCCTGGGCGCCGGTGGGCGCCGCGTAGGTCTCGACCTGGCTCGGGTCGGCGAGCGCGACGCGCTTGATGGCCGCCGGCTGGAAGGTCTGGTTGACGAACAGGAAACGGCCGTCCCCGCTGATCGCGAGCCCGTTGCCCGAGATGACCGTGGACCAGTTGCGCTGCACCCGGTCGCCGACGATCCGGTCGATGCCGGTCCCGACGTCGGTGGAGGCGTAGATGATGCCGGCCGGGTCGCGGGCGAGGCCGTTGGACATCGACGTGCCGCTGATCAGCGTGGTCTTGCGCCCGGTGGCGAGGTCGACGCGGACGAGGCCGGCCATGCCGACGAGGTTGCCGAGGGCGCCCTGGGCGGCCCCGTCCCCGTAGCCCACGATGATGGAGGCCGACGGGCCCTCCAGGTTGACGAGCAGCCCGCCGGGCGCCTGGATGCCGTCGGCGACGACCGTCGGCGTCGCACCCGGCGCGTCGAGGCGCATCAGGGCCTGCTTGTCAGTGTCGGTGTAGTAGAGGCTGTCGTCCGGGCCCCCGATGATGGACTCGAGGACGCCCTGGCCGCTGAGCAGCGTCTTCGCCGGCCGCACACCCGCGCAGTCGGGGACGGCCGCCGCCGGCGCGGCCAGCGCGAAGAAGGCCATCGCTGCCAGGATTCGAACCATGACGCCGGCGAGCCTACCCCTGATCGCGGCCCTGGCACTGTGGATCCTGTCCCCGGGCCAAACCGTGCAGGTCGCGCACGGCGGGGCGGCTGTCGCTCACGGCATGGCGGCGGTCATGTTCCAGCGCGTGATCGCGCGCCGGTCGCGCTCGCAGTCGAGCACGCAGACGGCCGCCGTGTCCAGCTTGAGCTGACCGCCGAACGTCGCCGGCTGGCGCAGCCAGCGAGCGGCGAGGATGCGCAGCAGATGGCCGTGGGCGACGAGCGCGACGTCGCCGTCGGCGGCCACGGCGCGGGCGATGACGCGGTCCGCGCGGGCGCCGACCGCGTCGGCGGTCTCGCCGCCCGCGGGGCCGTCGCGCCAGATGTCCCAGCCCGCGATCTCCTCGCGCAGCTCGGCGGTGGTGCGGCCCTCGACCTCCCCGTAGTCCCACTCCACGAGGTCGGGGTCCGTCTGCGCGTCGATGCCGGCCAGGCGTGCGGTCTCCTGAGCGCGCGCGAGTGGACTGGTCAGCGCCAGCGCCCACCGGCGGCCCTCCACGAAGCGCCGCGCCGCCCGCGCCTGCTCGCGCCCGGTGTCGGTGAGCGGGATGTCGGTGAGCCCGGTGTGGCGCTTGTCGCGGCTCCACGCCGTCTCGCCGTGGCGGACGAGCACGATCACAGCTTCCTCCGGTAGCGGTTCATGGTGGCGTGCTGCATGTCGCCGTGGGTCTGGGTCTTCAGCGACGGGACCAGCTCGTGGTGGAAGGGGGAGCTGAGCGACTCGGCGTGGCCGATCACGTCCTTGGTGGGGACGTCGTAGCGCGCCTGCAGCCAGCGCGTCAGCTTCAGCGACGCGCGCAGCATCCTGGCGTTCCCCATCACGCCTGCGTCGGAGGTGGCCACGTGCTCGATGCCGATCGAGCGGTCGTTGAGCCCGACCGTGTGCCGGCAGCGGATCCCCAGCGGGACGAGCTGATGGATGGTGCCGTCCGTGTCGATGACGAAGTGCGCGCAGGTGCCGGGCAGCTCGTGCAACTCGGGGTCGGGGACATCTGCGGCGAACGTGTTGAAGGTGGCGCTGTAGCTGTTGATCGCCGTGTAGTGCTCGACGATCGTGCGGACGTCGCGCAGCTTGTAGGCGGCCACGCCGTAGTGGCGCTTGGAGTAGCGGCGCATCTCGCGCTTGCGCTTGGCGGGGAACGGGATCCGCGACTGGACGATGTGCGGCCGGGGCGCCGACGCGTTCGTCGCCGTCGGGGTGACCGTGGCCAGCGCGGCGCGCGCGTGGCGGCGGGCGGCGGCCTTCGACAGCGCTCCGGCGGGCAGCTCGGCCACGAACGCGGTCGCCTTCTCGAAGCGCGCGTTCTGCCAGCCGACGGCGGTGCCGCGGTAGCGGGGCAGGCGCTTCGCGGGCAGGCCGACCCGCTCGCCGTAGGTCCGGATGAGGTCGTTGTCGGCGCCGGGCAGCAGCGTGACCAGCGACAGGTGCTGGTGGTACCAGATGGTCACGTCCGGCCGCTCGCGCCGAATCAGCCGCATCATCGTGCGCGTCTCCGGCTCGCTGGCGGCGGAGGGCCCGGGGTAGAACGTGCCGCGCGGGCCGCCGCGCCAGCGGTGCGGGAAGTTGCGGTTGAGATCGACGCCGTGCGCGTTCTGGCGCGTGTTCGCCGCCTCGCCGTCCGGGTTTGCGGTGGCGACGGTGACGACGCGGACGCCCGCCGGCGGGTCGAGGCGGCGCAGCTGCCGGACGACGGCACGGCCGGCGCGCTCGTTGCCGTGGATGTCCCCGACGACGAGCAGCGTACGGTCGCCGTCGCCGCGAACGACCGGCGTGATCGGGGTCCCGTGGACGGACGCGCCAAGTCCCAGAGCGGCCATCAGCACGGCGAGCACGTCTGCGAGGCTAGGCCCGCATGGACACCGTCACGATCGTCGGCGCCGGGACCTTCGGCGCGTCGCTGGCCTGGCGGCTCGCGCGCGACGGCCTCGCGGTCACGCTGATCGACCAGTTCGCGCCGGGCGACCCGCGCGCGACCAGCGGCGGCGAGTCGCGACTGGTCCGCTGCTGCCACGGCGACTCGCCTGAGTACACCGCGTCGGCGCGGCGCGCGTGGACGCTGTGGCACGAGCTCGAGCAGGAGACGGGAACGGACCTGCTGGTGGAGCGCGGCGTGTGCTGGTTCGCCCGCCGCGAGGACGGCTGGGAGGCTGCCTCCGAGCGGACGCTGCGGGCAGCCGGCGTCCCCGTCGAGCGCGTCGACCCGGCTGCGCTGTACCCGTCCTTCGCCGGCGCCGACCTCGCCTTCACGCTCTACGAGCCCGAGGCCGGCGCCATCCGCGCCGCCGACGCCGTGCGCGCCCTCGTCGCCGCCGCCGAGCGGCACGGCGCGCGCGTCGAGCGGCGCCGGGTGAGCCCGGACGAGGCGTTCGCCGCCGACGCCGTGATCTGGGCCTGCGGCGGCTGGCTGCGCGACCTCTTCCCCGGCCTCGTCGAGCTGCGCGTCACCCGCCAGGAGCTGCTCTTCCTCGACGGCGGGCCCGGCTGGCGCGACGTCCCCGCCTGGGTCGACTACGACGGCGCCGCCTACGGGACCGGGGACATCGACGGCCTCGGCGTCAAGGTCGCAAACGACAGCGAGGGCCCGCCGCTGGAGCCCGACGCCGACCTGCCCGCCGTCTCCCACGAGGGCGAGCAGCACGCGCGCGCCTACGCGCGCGGCCGCTTCCCGGCGCTGGCCGACGCGCCGCTGAAGGGCTCGAAGACCTGCCGCTACGAGATCACCGCGGACTCGAACTTCATCGCCGCGCCGCACCCCGAGCGCGACGGCCACTGGATCGTCGGCGGCGGCTCGGGCCACGGCTTCAAGCACGGGCCCGCCCTGGCCGAGCGCGTGACCGCGGCGCTGTCCGACGGCGTGCCGCTGCCCGCCGAGTTCGGCCTCCACCACCGCCTCCCGGGCCGCTCGCTGCGCACCGCCGGTTCCTCGTGAGCTGGTATCGGCGCGCCGGCGCCGACCTCCCCTTCACCGACCCCTCGCGTGACCACGACATCGGCATGCAGGGGACGTTCTGGCGCTTCGTGGACGGCGACCGGGTCACGATCGTCCTGCACGGCCGCTGCCGCTCTGACGACGACCCGTGGTCGCTGGTGGCGATCGCGCGCGAGCCGGGCGGCGTGGAGTGGGCGATCGGCGACGACCTCATCGCGTCCGGTCCGGACTGGCTGCGTGTCCGCCTCCCCAACGACGCGCTCGACGCGCGCTGGACCCCGAATCAGGTGTGGGACAAGCGAACCTGGGGGGCGCTCGGGCCGGCGCAGGCGATCCCGGCGCTCGGCCAGTACTGGCACCCGCACCTCCTGCGCGGGACGACGGCGGACGGCGCGCTGGTCTACGCCGAGCGCAACTGGGGCTCGCGCTTTGCCCCCGACTGGTGGTGGGGCCAGGCGTTCGTGGGCGACGCGACCGTGTGCTTCGCCGGTGGGCGCCAGTTCGGGCAGGCGCCGACGTCGCTCGTCGTCGCCCGCCCCGGCCGGCTGATCCGCATCGTGCCGCCGCTCGGCCGCGTCACCACCGCCGTCGCCCCCGGCCGCTGGCGGATCCGCGCGGGCGGCATCGTGGTCGAGGCGGAGGCGGACCCCGCCCGCGCCCACCACCTTCCCGTCCCGATCCCGCACGAGCGTCGCGCGGTCCTGCGCAGCCACCAGCACCTGGAGGGACGGCTGCGGCTGACCGTCGACGGCGCCGTCGTCGGGGAGACGGAGCGTGCGGGCCTCGAGCGCGGGGTACCTGCCGAGCCATGAGCGACTACGCAGTCCTGAAGGCGGCCGACGCGCCCGACTACACGGAGGGCAAGGATCCCGGCCATCAGTTCATCGGCTACGGCGGCCTCGGCTCCGAGCAGGTGAGCGTGAACGTCATCAAGCTCGAGCCGGGCGCCACCCACAAGGTCCCCGGCATGGGCGACGACGTCGGCCACAGCCACGAGGACATCGACGAGGTCTACGTCGTCGTCGACGGCGAGGTCACCGTCAAGGCCGACGACGACGAAGTCGTCCTCGGCGCGCTGGACGCGATCCGTCTCGCCCCGGCGGTCAAGCGCGCGACGCGCAACACCGGAGACGCGGCCGCGACCGTGCTCATGGTCTCGCCGAAGATGAGCGACCCGCGCGCGCAGTCGTACTTTCACGAGGGATTCTGGGGCTAACCTGGCGGTCCAGAAACGGGTGCGACTTTCGAAACCCTTTAGACAGCAGACGTAGACCTCGCTCATGCACACCCCAACGCCGGTCCGACTCGTGCTGGCGACGCTTGCGACAGGGCTGGTTGTCACCGCCCCCGCGCACGCGGCGCCGGGTGCCCTCGACAAGAGCTTCAGCGGCGACGGGAAGGTGGTGACACCGTTCGGCCTCTACGGGGCGGGGAATGGGGTCGCGGTGCAGCCGAACGGCCGGATCGTCGTCGCTGGAACCACCGAGCCGAAGAACGACAACATCACCCAGCTCGCGTTCCTGCGCTACCGCACCAACGGCGCGCTGGACCCGAGTTTCGGCGGCGACGGCAAGGTCGCGAGCACGTCCGCCAAGTTCTCGGCCGGCCTGTCCTCGGTCGCTCTGCAGCCGGACGGCAAGATCGTCGGCGCAGGCACCTGCGACGGCGAGGCCGTGGTCACCCGCCTGCTGACCAACGGCGCCGAGGACCCGGCGTTCGCCAGTCAGCCCTCCCAGGGCTGCAGCGGGGACACGGACAGCGCCTCCGACGTCGCGATCGAGCCCAGCGGCACCATCCTCGTCTCCGGCCAATACCACGTCGCCCCCGGGCACTTCGCCGCCTTCCTGCGCCGGCTCAACACGGACGGGACGGGCAACGCCGGGCTGTACGACACGGGGGACGGAAGCTCCGACCTGCCCGCGTTCGCCCTGCAAGGCGACGGCGACATCGTCATCACGGGTGACGTCTTCGAGCGGCTCCAGCCCAACGGCTCACCGGACACGTTCTTCAACCCCGGCTCCGCCCCCTACGGACGGGACGACGTCGCCGTCGACGGCGCCGGCCGCGTCCTGACCGTCGGTGAGGGCTCGACGCTGCTGCTCGACCGCCGGCTGCCCAGCGGGGCGGTCGACCCGAGCTTCGGCGGCGGCTCCGCGGTCCACACCGCGATCGGCACGGGTGTCATCGGCGTGCAGGTGCACGTTGCGCTGGACGGCAAGATCATCGTCACCGGCACGACCAGGATCGGGACGCGCAACGACGTGTTCGTCGCCCGCTACCTCGACAACGGCCAGCTGGACCCGAGCTTCGGCAACGGCGGCATCACCCTCACCGACTTCGGCGCGGACGCCTCCGGGCTCGCCTCGACGATCGAGGCGGACGGCAAGATCGTCGTCACCGGCACGACGTCAGCAGGGGTGCTCGTCGCTCGCTACCTCGGTGACCCAATCCCGACCTGCAACGGCAAGAAGCCGACCATCGCCGGCACCGGACTGGTGCTTGGCAGCACGGGCAACGACGTCATCGCCGGCAGCGGCGGCGCCGACCACATCTACGGAGGCGATGGCGCGGACACCGTGTGCGCCGGCGACGGGAACGACACCGTCGAGGGCGGACTGGGCAACGACGTCCTGCACGGCGGGAACGGGGCCGATCGTGTGCTCGGAGACGCCGGCAACGACTCGCTGTTCGGCGAGGCCGGCAATGACTCCCTGTTCGGCGGCGCGGGTCGCGACAAGCTCGACGGCGGCCCCGACACCGACTCCGCCGACGGCGGCACGGAGACCGACACCGGCGTCCACAACGAATCGCAGACGAACATCCCGTAACCGTCGACGGGGTCCCGGCTGCGCTACTCCGACAGCGGAGCGATCACGCGCAGCCGGGCCAGGCCCGTGTCGCTCGCGCTGGCGGTGCGCGACCCGAGGAAGGACGACCGGGCGCGGTAGCGGCCGACGGAGGGGGGCGTGAAGGCGACGCTCCCCCGCCCGCCGGACACGGTGACCCGGTAGCGGCGCAGGAACTGCCAGCCCTCCAGCGGGTCGAAGCGCTCGACGGTGATGACGCCGCGGCCCTCGACCGCCGGGCGCACGACGAGGGCGAGGTCGACCGTCTGCCCCGGCGCGGTGGTGGCGTGCGTCGAGCCGTTGAAGCGCGTGCCCGAGTGGGTGATTGCGCGCGAGACGCGGTGCAGCCGGTACTTCCCCGCGCCGCGGACGGCGACGTAGTAGCGGCCGGCGCTGAGCGCGCGCTCGATGTCGTCCCCCGAGGCCAGCCGCCGGCCCGCCTCCGAGAGCAGCGCCAGGTCCGGGCCGCCGCTGACCCGCAGCGACAGCCGCGAGCGGCGGGTGACGTCGAAGCGGTAGAGGTCGACGGAGTCCAGCCGGCCGTTGACGCGCCCGCGCACCGTCGCGTAGTTGCCGACGAAGACGCCCGGCGTGGTGTCGTCCTCGCGCGCCCGGCCGGCCCGCAGCCGGTAGGGCTGGGCGCCGCGGCGGCGGCCGCTGTCGACGGTGAACAGGTAGCGCCCGGTCCGGTCGGGCGTGAACAGCGCGTAGCCCCCGCAGCGCCGCGAGACGAGGTCGCGCCCGTCCGGGTCGGTCACGGTGATGCCGGTGCAGCCGTCGGTGGTCAGCGACACCCGGTAGGGCGTGCCCGCCGTCAGCCGGCGGTTGTAGATGTCGCTCGGGTTGAGCAGGCGGTCGACGCTGTCGCGCGCGCCCCTGGCCGGCAGCGCCTTGCCCGGCGCCTCGGCCGGCGGGCTGGGGACGAGCACGGACAGCTTGAAGTCGCCGGGGTCGGACTCGACCTGCTTGCCGACCTGGATCAGGTACTCGTGGCTCGAGTCGAGGTCGCTGAGCGCGAGCGTGGCGGCGCCCTTCCTGTCCGTGTCGTCGCAGTCGACGGGGGTCAGCTCGGAGCGCTCGCGCTCGTAGACGTTGATCGTGGCGTCGAGGTTGCCACCGGCGTCGAAGGTGACGACGACGTTGCCCGACGACGGCGGTGTGAAGCGGTACCAGACCGTCGCGTCGGACCCCTGGCAGGAGCCGAACGCCTCGTTGGGCTCGGTGGTGGCCTCGACGACGGTGCCCTTGACGGTGTCGCCGAGCCCGATCTGGGCGGCGTCGACGCGGTTGTCGTTGGCGGGCGGCGCGGCGAGGGCGGGCGGCGCGGACAGCGCGAGAACGGCGAGGGTGAGGGGGATCAGGTAGCGCATGCTCGGGCGTAGAACGAGAGATAGCGGGGGAAGTTCCGGTTCCAGTAGTCCCCGTCGTGGCCGCCCTTCGACAATCGCAGCCGGACGCCTGCCTTGCGCGCGAAGGCGCGGTCGCCGGGCAGGAAGGGATCGGCGTCGCCGGCGTCCAGCCAGAGCTTGGTCCCGGCGAGGCGACCGGCGCGGGCGATCACGTCGTGGCGGGCGAAGTCCGCGGCGTCGTCGAAGGCGCCCGGCGCCGTCTCCCCCGCCGTCCGCCAGATCGCCGGCGAGTGCCCGCCGACGCCGCAGAAGTGGCGCTTGGCGCGCGTGGCCAGGTCGAAGGCCCCGAAGCCGCCCATGCTGATGCCGCCAAGGGCGACGCGGTCGGGGTCGGCGCCGCTGCGCTTCAGCGCCGCCGGGATGACCTCGTCGAGGACGTAGTCGCCCCAGTCCCCGCTGTCGCGGTCGTGCCAGTAGGAGTGGTCGCCGCCGGACGGGAAGGCGACGATCGGCGCGCGGTCGCCGAGCTTGGCCAGGCCGGTGAAGAAGCCGTCCGTGAGGTAGGAGGTCGGCGTGGCGCCGCGGCCGTGCAGGAAGACGACGAGCGGCCGCCCGGCGGGGTCGCCGTCGGGCAGGACGATGCGCATCGGCAGGCGCTTGTGCAGCACGGAGCTGTCGACCTTGACCCGCAGCACCTTGGCGCCGTGTGCGCTCACGGTGCCGCACCCGGCCAGCAGCGCGAGCGCGAGGATCAGCGCACGCCGCGTCACCTCTCCGCCCGGCGCACGGCCAGCGTCAGCGGCTCGGCGCCGACGAGCCGCTCGAACGGGGAGATGACCGACCACAGCCCGCGCAGCCGCAGGGACGCCCGGCGGTCCAGCGGCGACACGCGCGCCTCCGAGATCAGCTCGGAGCCCCCGTTGTCGGCGGGCCGCGTCCAGTGGGCGAAGAGCACCTTGACCGTCCCCGTCTCGTCCCACGCCTCGTAGTCCTCCGGTCCGCCCAGGCGCGGGTAGTCGCGCTGGAGCGTCCAGATCTTGCCGCACAGCCCGGAGAGCTGCCAGGTGTCCCCCGCCTCGAGCACCGTGAAGGGGTAGCGCGCGAACAGCTCGTGGAAGGTCTGGTCGGCGGTCGTCCCGGGAATCCGCCAGCGGACGAGGCGCCCGAGCGTGCGCGTGTCCGAAAGCCGCACGGACGCGGCGGCGTCCCACAGCGCCTGCGCGTCGACGGCCGCCGATCGCGTGTGTCGGCTTCTAACCCCGGGCGCGCCAGCCCACCGCTCCATCAGATCCTCGACGATGGCGGGACGGTAGCTTCTGGCCATCGCCCGACTGATCCAGCACAAGCGCGAGGCGTTCTGGTTCTACCGCTTCCTTTCGCCGCTCTACGACAGCTGGGTCAATCCGCTGTTCTGGACGCTTGACATGCGCACGCAGGCGCTGGCGCTGGCCCGCCTGGACCGGCGCGACCTGCGGACGATCGACGTCGGCGCCGGCACCGGGTTCGCCACGGAGGGGATCGTCGCCCACGTCGACGCGGGCCACGTGACGCTGCTCGACCAGAGCCCGCACCAGCTCGCGCGCGCTCGCAGGAAACCGGCGCTGCGGGAGTGCCAGATCGTGCAGGGGGACGCCGAGGCGCTCCCCTTCCCCACCGACAGCTTCGACCGCTACGTGTCCTGCGGCTCGATCGAGTACTGGCCGGACCCCGCCGCCGCTTTCGCGGAGGCCTACCGCGTGCTCAAGCCGGACGGCGTGATGCTGATGGTCGGGCCGCTCCCGCCCGAGCGCCCGCTGGCTCGGCGCCTGGCCGACCTGTGGATGCTGTTCCCGAAGGAGTCCGAGTACCGCGACTGGATGCGCGCGGCCGGCTTCGACGACGTCCGGGTGCGCTTCGTCGCCCCGGACTGGTCCCGCGAGCAGTACGGCATCGCCATCGCCGGGACCAAGCCGGCCGCCGGCGAGTCCCCGGCGAAGGTCACCCCGCGGGAGTCGGTCGACGAGTCGATGACCGCCCGCCGCTGGGCGCGCTGGGTCGCGGGCTCGGCCGCCGGCGCCGCGTTCGTACCGGTCGGCATCGTGGCCTCGCTGCGCGCACGCCGACGATGAGGCTGTGGCGCTTCTCGCGCCCGCACACGATCGTCGGGACCACGCTCAGCGTCTTCGGCATCGCGGTCATCGCGCCTGACGTCCCGCTCTACGACCTCGTCCTGACCCTGGTCGCCGCGCTGTCGGTGAACGTGTTCATCGTCGGGATCAACCAGATCACCGACGTCGAGATCGACCGCGTCAACAAGCCGAAGCTGCCGCTGGCCTCGGGCGAGCTGTCAATGGCGCAGGGTCGCCGCATCGTGGCCGTCTCCGGCGTGCTGCCGGTCGTCCTCGCCGTCACCCAGGGCTGGATCGAGCTCGTGTCCGTGAGCGCCGCGCTGGCCATCGGCGCCGCCTACTCGCTGCCGCCGGTCCGCCTCAAGCGCTACCCGGCGCTGGCCGCGGCGTCCATCTCCATCGTCCGCGCCGCGGTCGTCAACCTGGGCATCTACGCGCACTTCTCCGACGGTGGGCACGTCCCGCCGTCCGTGCGGGCGCTGACGCTCTTCGTGCTCCCGTTCTCCTTCGCGATCGCCGTGCTGAAGGACGTGCCCGACGCGGAGGGCGACCGCCGCTTCGCAATCCGCACGTTCACGGTCCGGCTCGGCGGCCGCGCGGCGTTCGGGATGGGGATGGGCGCGCTCACGGTCGCCTACCTGGGGATGGCGATCCTCGGCGCGGGCGACGCCAACCACGCCGTGCTGGCCGTCACCCACCTCGCCGCGCTCGCCCTGCTGTGGGTGTGGGCGGCCCGCGCCGACATGGCCAACTTCACGCCGTTCTACATGCGCGTGTGGGCGCTGTTCTTCCTCGAGTACATCATCGTCCCCGCCGCCGTACTATCGAACTGAATGCTGGTCGTCGGTCTGCGGCACGGTGCTGGTGAAGGGAGCGTGGTGGCGGCGGTCGGCGCGGTCCTGCGGCGATCCGGATTGGAGCCGCGGGTGGAGCGGCTGTTCGAGTACGACACGGAGGCGTCGCCGCTGATCGCCGCCCGCCACGCCGGCGACACGCTCGACCCCGCGGCGCTGGCCGCGCACCTGGACGGCGAGCTCGTCCTGGCCGCCGTCCCCGGCGGCCTGCTGGCGCCGATCACGCGCAACTTCAGCGTCCGCGACCTCGCCGCCGAGGTCAAGCAGCCGGTCCTCCTGGTCACCGCCGCCGGTCCCGACGCGACCAACCTGGTGCGCCTGAGCCTGGCCGCCGCGCGCGCCGCCCGCCTCGTCGTCCCCGCCGTGGTCCTGACCGGCTGGCCCGACCCGCCCGACCGCGTCCAGCTCGACGAGCGCAAGCTGCTCGGCGAGGTCGCGGGCACCGACGTGCGCACGCTGCCCGCCTCGCCGTCCGACCGCGCCGACGTGGTGCGTGACTGGCCCGTCGCCGCCTGGCTGGCCGCCGCGCCGCCCGAGCCGCCTGCGACTCAGGGGACAGTCCCCTCAGTCGCACGCGCTGCGAATCAGGGGACAGTCCCCTCAGTCGCGCTGGATCCCTATGAGGCGTGGACGGAGCGCCCGACCGGCGACCCGCGCGCCACCCCGCGGCCGCGGATCATGGACGCGCTGCTGGAGATCGTCGCGGTCGAGGGCCCGATCGTCGCCTCCCGCGCCTACACGCTCTACAACCGCGCCAGCGGCGGCAAGAAGCTGACCACCACCGCGCGGGCGCCGCTGTCGAGCGCGCTGCACTGGCTCGGGCAGGAGCGCAAGGTGATCTTCGAGGACGACGTGGCGCGGCTGCCCGACCAGCCCGCCGTGCGCGTCCGCGCGCTCGGCGACCGCATCCTCGAAGAGGTCCCGCTCGACGAGATCGCCGAGCTGATGCGCCGCCTCGGCGGGCCCGACAAGCGCGCCGTCCTCTCCACGTACGGCCTCGTCCGCCTGACGCAGCGGGCCGACGAGTACCTCAACGCTGCGATCGAGCGACTATGACCCTCACCCGTGGCGGCGGACCCCTGTCCACGCCCCACCCAGCCGACGTCAACTACACGATCGAAGGCCCCAAGCACCTGCTGCTCGCCACGGCGTTCCCGCGGCGGGTCCGCGCGTCCGTCGGCGGCGCGCCGGTGGTCGACACGGCGGCGGCGGTGCTCGTGCACGAATCCAACCTGCACTTCGTCGTCTACGTGCCGCAGGCCGATCTCCAGGTGACGCTCGAGCCCAGCGACACCGTCACCCACTGCCCGTTCAAGGGAGACGCGAGCCACTGGGAGGTCAACGGCGTCGCCGACGCGGCGTGGAGCTACGAGGAGCCGCTTCCGCCGGCGCTGTGGCTGAAGGGGCTGGTCGCCTTCTATCCCGACAAGGTCGACGCCTGGTGGGACGAGGACGAGGAGGTTCGCGGGCTGCGCGACCCCTACCACCGCTGTGACGTCCGCCGCCGCGACGACGTGCTGATCCTCTCGGAGACGGGGATGGCCAACCGCGTCTACGTCCCGCGCGCGTCGGTGACGGCGAACCTCGAGCGCTCCGAGAAGATCACCCACTGCCCCTACAAGGGCGACGCCACCTACTGGCACGTCGACGGCAAGCGCGACGCCGCGTGGTCGTATGAGGCACCCTACGGCGAAGTGGAAGCCATCGCCGGCCACCTGTGCTTCGCCGACTGACGCTCGCGCTCGTCCTGCTGTCGGCCGCGCCGGCGCAGGCGGCCGACGTCGTCGTGCGCGGGGACGGGGTCACGGCGACGCTCGCCCGCGACCCGGTGCGCCTCACGTTCGCCGACGCCAAGGGGCGGACGGTCCTCAGCGAGGCGGCGGCATCCAGCGCGCTGCCGTTCCCGGTCACCCCCGCACCGTTCCCGGTCCCGGCCGGGCAGGAGGCCGTGCGCGCGCCGGCCCTGTACGCCCCGCTCGGCTTCACGGTCGGCAGCCAGACGCTCCAGCAGGCGACGGCGGAGCAGTACGTCGGCAACCTCCTCACGGCGGTGGAGACCGGGGTCACCTACCGCGCCACGCGGGTCACCGCCGTCACGCCCGCCGGCGCCGGCGTAGCGGCCACCCTGGCCACCAACGACCCGTCCGGCCGGACGCTGACGCTGACGCTCACCCCCGCAGCCCAAGGCTCCATCGCCGTGAGCGTCCGGCCGAGCAACCCGAGCGGGATCAGCTCGATGGCCGACAGCTTCACCACCAGCCCCGGCGAGGCGTTCCGCGGCTTCGGCGGCCGGCACAACGCGCTCGACCAGCGCGGCAAGGACTTCGTCAACTGGACCCAGCAGGAGAACACGGGCGCCGGCCTCGGCGGCTCGGTGTCCAGCGATCCGCACGCGCTCTATCCAAACGGGCCGTCGGCCGCCTACTACGTCCAGTCGCAGTTCGTCTCCGACCGCGGCTACGGCTTCCTGCTCGACCGCGACGAGCTGTCGCGCTGGCGCATGGCCTCCGACCGCGACGACGCCTGGCAGGTCCAGGTCTCCGCGGCCGGCCTCGACTACCGCGTCACCCCCGGCTCACCGCGCGGGGTGATCCGGCGCATGACTGCCGTCACCGGCCGGCACCGCGCCCCGCCGCGCTGGGCGCTCGGCGGCCTGTGGGACCGCGAGGTCAAGTTCCCCAGCGACAACGCCAAGGACTACCTGGCCGCCGTCAACCAGGACCTCAAGGACTTCAAGACGTATGGGACGCCGGTCAGCGGCTATCGCATCGAGGGCTGGGAGTTCCTCACCCGCGACCAGCTGCGCGACGTGATCGCGCGCGTCAAGGCCGCCGGCATGCACGCGCTGCTCTACTTCCGGGCCTTCGTCGGGCAGGACCGGATCGGCACCGACAGCCCGGCCAAGTACGACGAGGCGATCGCCAAGGGCTATGTCGCCACCCACGCGGACGGGTCGCCGTACACGTTCGTCTCCAACTTCGGGGCCAACGGCGCGCTGATCGACTTCACCAACCCGGCCGCGGTGGCGTGGTGGCAGGGACGCATCCGGGAGGCGCTCGAGCTCGGCGCGGACGGCTTCATGCAGGACTTCGGCGAGCAGACGCTGGCCGACATGCACTTCGCCGACGGCTCCACCGGCCTGACCATGCACAACCGCTATTCCAAGCTCTACCACCACGCGACGCGCGTGGAGCTCGACCGCTGGCAGGCCGCGCACCCGAAGGCGCGCACGTGGTTCTTCACGCGCACGGGGTACAGCGGGACGCCCGGCTCGGCCGCCGACGAGGGGGCGAACTTCGCCGGCGACGGGACGACGGACTTCAGCGCGTCCTCCGGGCTGGCGTCGCAGGCGCCGGACATGCTCAACCGCGCGATCGGCGGCGCCTACGGCTTCACCACCGACATCGGCGGCTACTTCGACGTCGGCCCCTACCAGGCGACCACCAAGGAGCTCTTCAACCGCTGGGCGGCGTGGGCGGCGCTGTCGCCCTACTTCCGGCTGCACGGATCGGTGCTCAACGGGACGCACACCCCGTGGAGCTATGACAAGGAGACCGTCCGCAACTACAACCGCTTCACGCGCCTGCACCTGCGCGCGCGGTTCCTGCTGGCGCGGCTGTTCAAGCGCGCGCAGAAGACCGGCCTCCCGCCCACGCGTCCGCTCTGGCTGGTCGCGCCGAACTACGCGCCGGCGCGCAGCGAGGAGCAGGAGTGGCTGCTCGGACCCGACCTGCTGGTGGCGCCGATCGTGACCGAGGGCGCCGTGTCGCGCGAGGTCGTCTTCCCGCCCGGATGCTGGCGCCGTCCCAACGGGGACCGCTACCGCGGGCCGTCGACGAACCGGGTGAAGGCGGACCTCAGCCAGATCCCCTACTTCACCCGCTGCGGGCGCAACCCGCTGCGCAGGCGTTGATCCGAACGCGTCGAATACTCGTCCGATCGGCATGTTCTGCCGATACACCGGGAAGAATCCCGATCCCATGACCAGCGAACGCTCCCAGGCCTACGGCCGCGTCATGCGGCGCCTCGAGGACGCCACCGGCGTCAAGCTCCACGACGCCGAGATCCTCATCATCCGCGACGCCGCGGACACGCTGCTGTTCGCGGAGCGCTTGGACGAGCCGGGCGCCGCCGAGTCGCTGCTGCTGGTCGAGCGGCTGATGCACGACCTGGCCGATTCGGGCCGCTGGGCGACGGAGTCAGCGCAGGCGCTTGCTGACGACGTCAACGGCTGCGGTCCCTCGTTCGCCACCGTCTAGCCGCCGGTAGACCGCACGGGTCTGGCGCGCGACGTCGGCCCAGTCGTAGCGCAGCACGTGCTCCGACGCCTCGGTGACCAGGCGGTCGCGCAGCTCGTCGTCACGCAGCAGCGTCTCCATCATCGTGGCCAGGTGCCGGGCGCTGCCGCCACGGAAGCGCAGGCCGACCTCGAAGTTGGGGACGATCTCGCGCAGTCCGCCGGTGTCGGCGACGATGCAGGGGACGCCCGACGCCATCGCCTCCAGCGCGACGATGCCGAACGGCTCGTAGAGCGACGGGACCACGCACAGGTCGGCGATCCGGTAGAGCGAGTGCAGGACGTCGTCGCCGATCCAGCCCAGGAAGGTCCCGTGCTCCATCAGCCCGAGCGTGGTCGCCTGCTGCTTGAGCTCCGCCTCGTGGGTTCCGGAGCCGGCGACGAGGAAGCGGACATCGCCGAGGCGCTCGATGACGCCGGGCAGCGCGTCCAGCGCGACCTGGAAGCCCTTCTCGTAGACGAGCCGGCCGATCAGCAGCACCAGCCGCTCCTCCGGTTCGGCGAACCGCTGGCGGAGCGCGGCCAGGTCGTCGACGGCGACGAGGTCGTCGGGGTCGATGCCGTTGGGGATGACATCGATGCGGGTCTCGTCGAGGCCGAACACGTCGGCGACGTGGCCGCGCATGTAGTGCGAGCAGGTGATGACGCCGTCGGCGCGCTTGGCCATGCGCGTCTCGATGCGGTGGATGTAGGACTGCGGGTGCTTGCCGACCCAGCCCTGGTGGCGTCCGAACTCCGTCGCGTGAACGGTCGTCAGGTACGGCAGGCCGGCCTCGCGAGCCAGCGCCTGGCAGGCCTTGGCCACCAGCCAGTCGTGGCCGTGGAGGACGTCGAAGGCGACGCGCCCGCACAGGGCACGGCCGGCGTCGGACATGTGCGCGTTCATGGTCTCCACCCAGTCGACGAACGCCTCCAGGTCGCCCTTCGGGAACGGCGGCTCGGCGACCCGGTGCACGACGACGCCGGCGCGGACCTCCTCACGCGCGTGCTCGCGCCCGCCCCTGGTCAGCACGTGGACCTCGACGCCCTGGTCGACGAGCTGCTCTGACAGCTTGCGCACGTGGCGGCCCAGCCCGCCCTCGACGATCGGCGGATACTCCCAGGAGACGATGAGGATGCGCACGAGGTTCAACCCTATCCCGGCCCTGCTGCTGGCTCTGTGCCTGACGGCACCCGCCGGCGCCAAAGGGACAGTCCCGTTTTCGCCATACGTGGACATGGCCGGCTACCCGCCGCCCGCGCTCGCGAAGTCCAGCAAGGCGTCGGGGGTGCGACGGATCACGCTCGGCTTCATCACCGCGCGCGGCGGCGGCGAGTGCGTGCCGACGTGGGGCGGCTATCCCGAGTACGCACCGCCGTACCGGCTGGGTGACGTGACGACGTTCGCGGCGCGCGGCGGCGTCTCCACCGTCTCCTTCGGCGGCCAGGCCGGCGTCGAGCTGGCCTCCGTCTGCTCGTCGGTCGACGCGCTCGCCCGCGCCTACCAGTCGGTGATCGACGCCTACGGAGTGCGCCGGGTCGACTTCGACATCGAGGGCGCGGCCGTCCAGGACACGGCGGCCAACGCCCGCCGCCGCGCGGCGATCGGCGAGCTGCACGGCGTCACGGTGACCTTCACGCTGCCGGTGCTGCCCACCGGGCTCGACGCCGCCGCCCGCGCGCTGGTCACCAAGGACGTCGACCTCGTGAACATCATGGCCATGGATTACGGCGAGCAGTTCACCGGCGACATGGGCGCGTACGCGATCGCCGCCGCGAAGGCGACCAAGCGCCAGCTCCACGTCCCCTACCGCAAGGTCTCGGTGACGCCGATGATCGGCATCAACGACGTCGCCACCGAGGTCTTCTCGCTCGCCGACGCCCGGCAACTGCGCCGCTGGGCTCGCACGCACCGGCTCGGCGGCCTCGGCATGTGGCAGCTCGGCCGCGACGCCCAGTGCACGCAGCCGTCCGCGTCGACGCAGCTCGACTGCTCGGGCGTCGCGCAGTCGGCGTGGGCGTTCAGCCGCGCGCTTCGGTGATCGGGACGAACAAGTCCCCCACCGGCGCGAGACCCACGATCCGCAGCTTCGTCGCCGGGCTCGCCGCGGCTGCATGCGCCGTGGTCGCCCTCACCATCGGGCTCGCGTTCCTGCATCACCCAATCTCCGGTTGGTCGTACGGCATCCCCCAGCGCAGTGAGGCCGCTCCCGTTCTCGGCGTGGGGTTCATCGTCGTGCCGGTCGTCGTCGTCGGCCTCGGTCTCCGCCGAATCTGGTACGCGGGTGTCGTCGCGATCGAAGTCCGGCGCCAGCAGCACCGACGCCCGTCGTAAAAGACGCCTCCTGCTTGAGAGCGAGCGGGCACTCCCGCTTAGCCCCAAGGTTCCTCGAAGTCAGGCGGCGCACTATACGAAGCCGGTGACTATGTAGGCGATGACGGCGGCGGCGATGAGCACAGTCGCCGGATCTGAGCGCTTTGCGACCGCCGCGCTGGAACGTGAAAACCGCGCCGACGAAGATGAGGACGACGCCGATCAGCACCTGGGCGGTCCTCACCCGCGCATTGTCGCAATGCCATGGGCCGCCGCCGCACTGCGGTGACTGCTGCGTTCAAGATCAGTCGACCCGCGACGGTGCGCAGGCGCCATCACCCCAAAGCGGATGCGGGCTCATGCGATTTCGTACCGGTGGAGTACGCAATCGCATGAGGTCAGTGAGAGTTGCGGCCCATGAAGCCGCGCACGAGAGCGGACACGACACCAAAGATCGCAGCTACTACGAACGCATGCCAGACGCGAAAGGGGTCATCGTCCGTCAGCGCGTTCATGGCCTCGAGGAAGAACCCGAAGGCGAGTGCGCCAACGGCGGCCGCAATGATGCGCCGGGCCCCTGAGGGTGGCAGCGCTGATTGCCGCGCCTCCTCCGGCGTCGGTCGGGAAACCCAAAGTAGACGCCGAGGCGGTGGACGAAGTCGCGCACGCCGGAAACCCCGATCACCGTACCCCAAGTGAGGAACTGAAGCCGAGACAACCGTCATACGGGTTCTTGCCGCCGTGTGCCGGCTGCGGCGCGGCCGCCCCATCGTGCTCAGGTACCGGACGCCTCTCGGCACTGCGCGGGTGCGACTGCTCGCGCGCAACCACGCCAGCGAGCCATGGCGGCTCATTGCGAGCGTTGGCGTCCGCGACGCCACTCGAGCGATCCGGATTCACCCCGAGCCCGCGGAGCGCCGGCTGCGGTCGATCTCGCAGCGCGGGACTCTTCGAGTGGAGGTCACCCTCGACGGCGCGCGGGCCACCGCTGACACCAGTAGCTCACGGCGAGGCCGATAAGCGGCGTCCGCGAGATCTTCAGATCGGATTCGACGGCCTCCTCACCACATCTCAACCGCCCCGAGGACGACGAATAATTCCGACTTTGGGTGCATTCGGCACGTGCGAGCCCGCATGCGCCCCGCGACGTTCGCGGTTCGCGTGAACCGCGCTCAGTGCGCTTCGGTGATCGACAGCCGCCCGGCGGGGACGGGGGCGAAGCCCGGGACCGCGACCTCGCCGACGACGCCGTCCCCGATCGGGACCACGACGAGGACCTCGCCGCCGCGCACGTAGGCGAGGCAGCCCTCGGGGGCGTCGACCGGGTCGTAGGCGCCCGCGAACGCGTCGGGACGGCGGGCGCGCAGGGCGAGCGTGTCGCGGATCAGCTTGAGCTTCGGGGGCGTCGCGTTGGTCAGCGCGCGATGGCGGGCGGCGAAGTCGACCGGCCGGCGGTTGTCGGGGTCGACCAGCGCGCGGTACTCGACCTCGTCGCCGCCGTAGACGTCGGGGACACCCGGGCTGGTCAGCTTCAGGGCCAGCTGGCCGAGGGCGGCGCGTCGGCCCTCGGCGCCGGCGCGCTCGACCAGCGGGTCGAACTGGATGCGGAAGGCCTCGTCAACAAGCAGCCCGCGCGCCCAGGCCTGCACCGACGCCTCGTAGTCCGTGTCGGGGTTGACCCAGTTGGTGGCCAGCTTCGCCTCGCGCAGCGCCTTCTCGAGGTAGCCGTCGAGGCGCTCGAGCGGCTCGATCGGGTGGGCGCCGATCAGCGTCTGCAGGACGAGGAAGCCGGCGGTGGGGTCGGGCGCCTCCGGGACGTAGCGGCGGGCGAGCGCGGCCCAGTCCCCGCGCAGGTCCGGGCCGGTCAGCGCGCCGATGCGGGCGCGCACGTCGGCGGAGCGCTTGGTGTCGTGGGTGGTGGAGACGAGCAGCCCGCGCGGCTTGCGCTCGGCGTTGGCCGCGTGGAAATCGGCGATGGTGATGCCGAAGCGGCCCGGATCGCCGCCGACCTCGCACAAAGCCGTCAGGCGCAGGTAGCGATAGAAGGCGGTGTCCTCGATGCCCTTGGCGGTGACGGGCGGGGAGGTCTGCTGGAAACGGGTGACGAACTCGCCGTCGTCGGCGAGCAGGTAGTCGCGCAGGTCCTCGGGCAGCGCCGCCAGCGCCTCGTGGTCGGCGGGGGCGGCGTGGCCGTCCTTGAGGTAGGTCCGGTAGACGGGCAGGGCGGCGAGCGCGCGGGCGAGCGTGGCCTCGTCGAAGCGCGGGGCGAGGCGGTGCAGCCAGGCCACCTCGCGGGCGAACGTCCCCTCGGCCATCTCGATCTGGGCCTCGAGCGCGACCGCCTCGAAGTCGCGGTCGTCGCCGGTCAGCTCCGTCCACACCCGCGTCAGCGCGTCCTCGGCGCCCTGGTCGACGAACACCGCCTGCGTGTCGTTGAGGAACTCGTAGCCGACCGTCCCGTCGACCGGCCAGTCGCGCAGCGGCTCGCCGGGGTGGAGGATCTTCTCGACCCAGATCCCGGGGGCGCCGGCGTCACGCAGCCGGGCGAGGTAGCCGGCCGGGTCGGCGAGGCCGTCCGGGTGGTCGACGCGAACGCCGTCAACCACCCCGTCGCGGATGAGCTCGAGCGTCTTGCGGTGGGTGAGCTCGAACACCGCCGGGTCCTCCTGGCGGACCGCGGCGAGGTCGTCGATGTCGAAGAAGCGCCGGTAGAAGTCGGAGTCGGGCTCGAAGTCGAACACCTCGCGGTCCGGCCACCACTGGTTCTCGTCGCCCGTCCCCATGTGGTTGGGGACGATGTCGAGGATCAGCGGCATCTCGGCGGCCAGCTTGCGCAGCTCCTCCTCGCCGCCCAGCGCCTCGCTCACCCTCGTCGGATCGACGACGTCGTAGCCGTGCGTCGACCCCGACCGCGCCTGCAGCGACGGGGACAGGTAGAGGTGGCTGACGCCCAGCTCCCGCAGGTAGGGCACCAGCGCGCGGGCCGCCGCGAAGTCCAGGTCGGGGGACAACTGCAGGCGGTAGGTCGCACGGAGGTCGCTCACCCCGGCGACGCTACCCGCATACTGGCGGCGTGCGAACGCCGGTCCTGGCCGTGCTGCTGGTGGCGCCCGTCCTCGGTGAGGCGCTGTCGGGCGCGACGCCGCCGCTGGACCTGCTGCTGCCCTGGAACCTGGCGCTGTTCGCCGCCCTCTACGGCGCGGGCGCGCTGCTGTGTCGCGAGGTGACCCGCCGCCGCGGCCTCGGCCTGCGCGGCTTCCTCCTGCTCGCCGCCGCCTACGGCGTGTACGAGGAGGCGCTGGTCGACCACTACTGGTTCAAGCCGTCCTACTGGGACGACACCGACGTCGGCACCTACGGCGTCGTCTGGCACACCAACGTGCTGCTGGCGGTGCACCTGACCCTGTTCCACGTCGCGGTCAGCATGAGCGCGTCGGTGCTGCTCGTGGAGCGGGCGTTCCCGGCCTGGCGCACGCGCGCGTGGGCCGGGCCGCGCGGGCTCGGCCTCGCCGCCGTGGCGCTGTTCGTCGTCGTCCCGCTGACCTACGGGGAGCTGGGCAATGGGCCGCTCGGGCCGCAGCTGGCCGCGCTCGGGCTGCTGCTCGTGCTCGTCGCGGCGGCGCTGCGCTGCCGAGACGACCACCACGCCAGCCCGCCACCGCCGACCCGGCTCCGGCTCGGACCGCTCGCCTTCGCCGTCAGCGCCGGCCACTTCCTGCTCACCTACGCGGTGCCCTCGTTCGGCGTCCCCTGGCCGGTCGGCCTCGCCATCGCGCTCGCCCCGGTGGCCGCCGGCGCGGTGGTGGTTCGCCGCGCGCGCGTCGACCTGCGCGGCCGCGACGGGCTGCGCCTCGTCACCGGCGTCCTCGCGTTCTTCGCCGTCCTCGTGATCCTGCTCGGCCTCGGCGGCCGGCCCGACCTCAGCCTCGGCGGCGTCCTCGTCGCCCTCGCCCTGCGGCGCCTGAACCGCGCCGCGTCACTCGGCGACGCGGCGCAGCACCAGCATGGAGCGTGACTGGACGTCGATCTGGGTGTGCGCCCCGAAGCGCTGCTCGCGCTCGAGCTCCTCCGACGTGTGCACCTCGACCGCCCACTCGTGGCCGAAGCGCCGGACCGGGAGCGTGAACGGCACGTCCTCGTAGTGGGCGTTGACCAGCAGCAGGAACGAGTCGTCGCGGATCCGCTCGCCGCGGCGGGTCTTGTAGGGGATCTCGTCGCCGTTGATGAACAGGCCGAGCACCGGGTGCCCCGAGCGCCAGTCGGCGCTGGTCATCTTGTTGCCGTCGGCGCGGAACCACCATGCGTCCGGCAGGCCCGAGCCCTCGATCTCCTCGCCGGCCAGGAACGACGAGCGGTGGAAGACCGGGTGGGCCTGGCGCAGCGCGATCAGCCGCCGCGTGTAGGCCAGCAGCTTCTGCTGCTCCTCCCCGAGCTCCCAGTCGTACCAGCTGATCTCGGAGTCCTGGCACCAGCCGTTGTTGTTGCCGCCCTGGGTGCGGCCGAGCTCGTCGCCGCCGAGCAGCATCGGCGTGCCGCCGGACAGGATCAGCGTGGTGAGGAAGTTGCGGATCTGCCGCGCGCGGAGCGCGACGATCTCCGGGTCCTCCGTCGGCCCCTCGGCGCCGCAGTTCCAGGAGCGGTTGTCGTCCGTCCCGTCGCGGTTGTCCTCGTGATTGGCCTCGTTGTGCTTCTCGTTGTAGGAGACGAGGTCGCGCAGGGTGAAGCCGTCGTGGGCGGTGATGAAGTTGATCGAGGCGAACGGGTCGCGGCCGTCGGACTCGTACAGGTCGGCGGATCCGGTGAAGCGCGCCGCGAACGCGTCCGGCCCGGCGTCACCGCGCCAGAAGTCGCGCATCGTGTCGCGGTAGATGCCGTTCCACTCGGTCCACAGCACGGGGAAGTTGCCGACCTGGTAGCCACCCGGCCCGACATCCCACGGCTCGGCGATCAGCTTCACCTGTGAGAGCACGGGGTCCTGGTGGATGGTGTCGAAGAAGGCGGACAGGCGGTCGACGTCGTAGAGCTCGCGGGCCAGCGCGCTCGCCAGATCGAAGCGGAAGCCGTCGACGTGGCACTCGATCACCCAGTAGCGCAGCGAGTCCATGATCATGCGCAGGGTCGACGGGTGCTGGGCGTTGAGCGTGTTGCCCGTCCCCGTGTAGTCCATGTAGTGGCGCTCGTCGTCGGGCACCAGCCGGTAGTACGACGCGTTGTCGACGCCCTTGAAGGACAGCATCGGCCCGAGGTGGTTGCCCTCGGCGGTGTGGTTGTAGACGACGTCGAGGATGACCTCGATGCCCTCCTTGTGCAGGGCCTTGACCATGCCCTTGAACTCGCGCACCTGCTCGCCGGTGGAGCCCGTGGCGCTGTAGCCGGCGTGGGGCGCGAAGAAGCCGATCGACGAGTAGCCCCAGTAGTTGGTCAACCCGTTCTCGGGCAGGAAGGACTCGTCGATGATGTGGTGGACCGGCAGCAGCTCGACGGCGGTGACGCCGAGGTCCTTGAGGTACTGGACCGCGGGTTCCGACGCCAGGCCGGCGTACGTGCCGCGCAGCTCCTCGCGGACTTCCTGCATCTGCTTCGTGAAGCCCTTGACGTGGACCTCGTAGATGACCGTCTCCCACCACGGGTTGGCCGGCGGCCGGTCGCCCTCCCAGTGGAAGTGCTCGTCGACGACCTGGCACTTGGGGACCGCGTCGGAGTCGTCGGCGTCGTCGAGCTCGAGGTCGGCGTCCTCGTCGTCGGGGTTGGGGACGTAGGGGTGGACGTTGCCCTGGTCCCACTTGACGCCGCCCTCGATCGCCTTCGCGTAGGGATCGATGAGCAGCTTGTGGGGGTTGAAGCGGTGGCCGGCGTGCGGGTCGTAGGGACCGTGGACGCGGTAGCCGTAGCGCTGGCCGGGGCCGACGCCGGGCAGGTAGGCGTGCCAGTGGAAGTTCGTGCAGTCCTCGACGGCGACCTGCTCCTCGTTGCCGTCGGCGTCGAACAGGCAGAGGACGACCTTCTCGGCGTTCTCGGAGAAGAGGGCGAAGTTCGTCCCCTCGCCGTCCCACATCGGGCCGAGCGGGAACGGGACGCCGGGCCACACCTCGCGGGTCATGCGCGAACCAGGGCCCCGGCGAGGGGGGGAAGCTCGCCGTTCTCGATCGGGTGCGTGCTCAAGAGGATCTCGGTTTCTGGAATGGGGAGCGATTCGGTGTTGAAGTTGGCGACGAGGGTGCGGTCGCCCCGGCGGACGCGCAGCCAGCGCGCCTCTTCGTCGAAGCTGACCTCGGCATCGCCCGCCGGCAGCTCCCGGCGCGCGGCGATGAGCTCGCGGTGCAGCCGCTCGAGCGAGGGGTCCCTCTCTCGCGTCAGCTTCGACCGCTCGAAGGTAGCGGGGTCCTGCGGGTCGGGAACATCGTCGACGAAGCTGAACTCCCGCCGGCGCCCTTCCCGCGTGGCGACTGCGATCTCCTCGTCGATGTGATCCGTGAAGAACTGAAACGGCGCGGGCTCTCCGTACTCGTCGCCCATGAAGAGCATCGGGACGAAGGGGCTGAGCAGGGTGGCGAACGCCGCCAGCGCGCGGACCGCTTCCGGCAGACGATCCCCGAACGGCCGGTTCCCCACTTGGTCGTGATTGGCCGAGAAGACCACGAAGCGCTCCGGCGGGAGGCCCTCGGCGGGCGCCCCGAAGCGGCGCCGGCGGAAGGTCGAGTACGTCCCGTCGTGGACGTGGGGACGGTGGAAGGCCTTCGCCAGATCGGCGACCCGGCCGAACTCCTCGTAGTAGGAGCGCTTGTCGCCGGTCAGCAGCACCCGAAGCGCGTGGTGGAAGTCGTCCGCCCACGCCGCGTCGCAGTTGAAGCCGTGCGGCGACATCACCTTGGGGTCGTTGAGGCCGGACTCGGCGATGACGATCGCGCTGTGGCTGATGGCGTGGACGCGCCTCGATATGGCGGCGACGAGCGGCTCGGCGCTGGAGTCGAAGATGGCGTGGATGGCGTCCAGGCGCAGGCCGTCGACGTGGAAGTCGCGGACCCAGCCCTCGGCGGATTGGAGCACCCACTCGCGCACGGCGCCGGAGTCCTCGTCGTCGAAGTTCATCGCCGCGCCCCAGAAGGTCGAGTACTTCTCCGTGTGGTAGGGGCCGAAGGCGGTCAGCGCGGTGTTGCCGGAGGCGCCGACGTGGTTGTAGACGACGTCGAGGATGACCGCGAGGCCGTTCGAGTGCGCAGCGTCGACCAAGCGCTGGAAGCCGAGCGGGCCGCCGTATGAGGACTGGGCCGCTGAGACGTAGACGCCGTCGTAGCCCCAGCCGCGCGCGCCGGGGAACTCGGCCACCGGCATCACCTCGATGGCGTTGACGCCCAGCGCGGCGAGGTCGTCCAGGTGCGGGATCGCTGCGTCGAAGGTGCCTTCGGCGGAGAAGGTGCCGACGTGCAGCTCGTACACGACGAGGTCCTCGAGCGGCGGCGTCTCGAAGCCGGCGTCCGTCCACGGGAACTGCGTGTGGTCGACGAGGCGGCTCGGGCCGCGCAGCCCACCGGGCTGCCAGCGCGTGGCGGGATCGGGCAGCTCGTGGCCGTCGAGCACGAAGACGTAGTCGTCGCCCGCCGCCGCGTCGACGTCGAGTTCGTAGACCCCGCCGCCCACGGCCTCCATCGGGTGCTCGGTGCCGGCGACGCGGACCCTGACGTCCTCGGGCTGCGGCGCCCAGCAGCGCAACCGCCAGCGGCCGTCGCCAAGCGGTTCGGCGCCCAGGCGCTCTTCCCAGGGGAGGTTCACGCGCGGCAGCGTAGGTTGCAGCGGGTGCTCGGCCGTATCGCCTGGATCTCGATCGCTCCAGTCAAGGGTCTCGGGTTGATTGCCCGCGACGCCGTGGACCTAACCCCCGAGGGCGTGGTGGACAACCGCCGCTTCCACCTCGTCGACGACCGCAACCGGATGGTCAACGGCAAGCGCCTCGGACGTCTCGTCCAGATCCGGCCGGACTACGACGATGACGCTCAGACGCTGACCCTGGCCTTCCCCGACGGCACGGTCGTCGCCGGCCCGGTCGAGCTCGGCGAGCCGGTCACCAGCATCTTCTACGGCCGCCCGCGCGACGGCCACGCCGTGCTGGGCGACTTCTCGGAGGCGATCACCGACTTCATGGGCCCGCGCCTGCGCCTCGTCCGCCCGGTCAAGGCCGCGATGGCGATGGACCGCGGCCGCGGCGGCGCGATCTCCCTGCTCTCGAGCGCCGCCTGTGGCGAGCACGACCCGCGCCGCTTCCGCATGCTCTTCGGCGTCGACGGCATCCCCGCCCACGCCGAGGACGACTGGGTCGGCGTCCGCGTCCGCGTCGGGGACGCCGTCGTCCGCCCCACCTCGGAGACCGGCCGCTGCCTGGTCACCTCGCAGGACCCCGACACCGGCGTCGCCGACATGGACATGCTCCAGCGCATCCGCGACACCCGGCCGACCGGGACCGGCGAGCCGCTCCCGTTCGGCGTCCACGGCGCGGTCGCGCAGCCGGGCCGCGTCAGGCTCGGGGACCCCGTCGGCCCGCTGTGAGTCTCAGGTGACCTCCGCGCGGCACGGCGCGGATCGTCACGCGGCGCGACCCGTGCGCGGAGAGCGTCACCACGCGACGGGCGACGATCCTGCGGTTGCGGCGGAGCGTCACGCGGACCCGCGCGCGCGCCGGACCCCTGACGACGACGCGGACCCGGCGGCCGAGGCGCCGCAGGACGCGCGCCGCCAGCGGACGGTGGGCGAGCCGGTAGGCGCGGGTGGCGGAGCCGGTGAAGGTGAGCAGGTTGTCGAGCGCCAGGTTGACGTCGACGAGGTGCGTGCCCCAGGTCGCGTCGGGTGACGGCGTGAGCTTGCGGGCGGCGCCGACGGGGGCGATCGCGAGCACGTGCGCGCCGTCGTCGGTCTCGCAGCGCGCGGTGTAGTGGTCCTGAGGCTCGAGCCAGGGCGTGTCCGCGGTCGGTTCGGGCCCGCCGTACAGGCGCACGAGCAGCACGGAGATGACGCCGGGCGCGAACGGCGTCGTGTTGGCCAGCGACCGCAGCTGCCCGGGGGTGCCCGAGAGCACCGTCGGGTCCGTGCACAGGACGCTGCCGCCAGGCAGGTCGAGGGCGGTCCCGACGGGGTCGGTGTCCGTGCGCCCGAAGCGCGCGTCGTCGGGGGGCGTCGCGTTGAAGGTGCTGTAGGCGACGACGCACCCGAACTGGCCCGGGGCGGTGCACGGCGGGATGTGCGCGTCGTCGGCCGTCGTGGCGTTGGCGCCGGGGATGATCGCCGCGACGAGCCGGTCGCGCAGGGCGGGGTCGGGATCGATCACGCGGCGCAGCAGCGCCCGCAGCATGCGGCTGCCCTGGGAGTGGCCGAGCAGCACGAAGCCGCGGCCGTGGTTGTCGTCGCCCAGATACTCGCGGAAGGCCTGCTCGACGTCGGCGTAGGCGACGTCGTAGGGCGCGACGTCGTGGGACTGGCTGGCCACGGACACGCCGACCGCCGTCACCTGGCGGTAGACCGGCGCGTACACGCGGCAGCGGGTCGAGAAGCGCTGCGCCTGCTGGCGCGCGATCGAGCGCAGCTCGGGGTCGACGCGCAGCGGCGCGTTCGTCGTCGCCTGGTTGGAGACGGTCGGGTAGACGTAGAAGCAATCGACGGGCGGGTCCGCAGGCGCCTTGACGGCGTCGACGCGCGTGGCACCGCCGGCCGTCGTCCGCGTCGTCGTCTGGTCCCCGACGCAGGGGTTGTCCGTCTGTCCCGGCCGGCACAGCCAGGTCGTCGACGCCGACGCGCCCGCGGCCGCGACCAGCAGCGCGACGACCGCGCTAATCCACGCCGCGCTCCATCGCCCAGCGGCTGAGCTCGTGACGCGTGGACAGTTGGAGCTTGCGCAGGACACTGGAGACGTGCGCTTCGACGGTCTTGGCGGAGATGCCAAGGCGAAGGGCGATCTCTTTATAGAGGTAGCCGCGTGCGATGTGCTGGAGGATCTCGCGCTCGCGCGGGGTGAGGATGTCGAGCTCCGCCGCCGGCTCTGCCACACCCGTGAACGCGTCGAGGACGAAGCCGGCCAGGCGCGGTGAGAAGACGGCGTCGCCCTCGTGGACGCGGCGGACAGCGTCGGCCAGCTCGGGGCCGGAGATCGTCTTGGTCACGTAGCCGCGGGCGCCGGCGCGGATGATGGCGATGACGTCCTCGGGGGCGTCGGAGACCGACAGGGCGAGGAAGCAGGTCTTGACCCCGTCCCCACCCACCCGCCGGATGACCTCGGCGCCGCCGCCGTCGGGCATGTGGACGTCGAGCAGGACGACGTCGGGGGCGTGGCGCTCGATGGCGGCGACGGCCTCGGCGACGGTGCCTGCGTCGGCGACGACGTCCACCAGCCCCTCGAGCTCGGCGCGGACGCCCGCCCGGAGCAGCGCGTGGTCGTCGACCAGCAGGACGGTGGTCACAGGACCAGCTCGACTTCCGTGCCCTGGCCGGGCGCGGTGTGGACCGCAGCGCGGCCGCCGTGGCGGTGCATGCGGCTCATGATGGACTCCCGCAGGCCGCGGCGGTCGGCCGGCACCGAGTCGGGGTCGAAGCCGGGCCCGCGGTCGCGCACGAAGACCTCGACGTGCTCGGGGCCGATCTCGGCGAACAGGGAGATGGCGGTGTCCGGCGCGAACTTGGCCGCGTTGGTGAGCGCCTCGCGGGCGGCGGCGGCGATCGCCTCCGCCCCGGCCGACAGGGGACGGTCCCCCACCGTGACCACCTCGATCTCGGTCCCGTGAGCCTCTTCGACCTCGGCGGCGGCGGCCCGCAGCGCGGCGGCCAGGGTCGCGGAGCCGTCCGCGGTCCCGTTCAGCCACGCGCGCAGCTCCCGCTCCTGCTTGCGGGCGAGGGTGGCCACGGCGCGCGGGTCGTCGGCGCGGCGCTGGACGAGGGCGAGCGTCTGCAGGACGGAGTCGTGCAGGTGGGCGGCGACCTCGGCGCGCTCCTGGGAGCGGATGCGCTCCGTGCGCTCGCGGACGAAGCGCAGCCACAGCGGCGCGAAGATGGTCAGCCCGGCCACCAGCATCACGAAGATGACGGCCAGGAAGTCGCTCACGCTGGCGACCGCGCCGCTGAGGCTGAGGAAGATCAGGCCGCCGCCGACGACCAGCAGCACGCCGAAGCCGACCCGCGTGCGCGCCGCCGGGCCCAACTCGACGACCCGGCGCTCGCGGCCGGCGGCCGAGCCGTCCGCGGCCGAGCGCTGGGACTGGTGCCAGATGAGCGACGCGCCGACCGCGATCAGCGTCACCGGCCACACGAGGGCGTCCCCCACCCACAGCCCCTGGGCGCGCAGGAGCAGCAGGACGGCGAGGACGAGCAGGCCGACGCCGGCGCCGATCTCGAGCGTCGCCCGTCGCGTGTGGAGCCGGCCGCCGCGCCAGATCACCCAGAGGACGCCGTAGAGGACGATCGGCAATCCGCCGAGCGCCGTTCCCACGACGAAGGCCGCCCGGAGGAGGACGACCGGCAGGCCGGTCATGCGCGCCAGCCGGGCGCACACGCCGCCGATCAGGGGTGCCGAAGGTGACCCAGCCCGCGCTGCCGTCGCGGGGTCGTAATCGGTCACCTGAGGTGGGCCCCCAGACCGTTTCCCGTCGGTGCTAGCCATCGCGGGTCAGGCCCGCCGTCAGCAGCACCGCGCCGACGGCGGCCAGCACCGCCGGCGCGCCGTAGTCGAAGCGCAGGGTGATCACGTCCTGCGCGTCGAGCAGGATCAGCGCGCCGAGGAGCGTCACGACGATCCCCGCGACGATCGCGACGGGGTCAGCCTTCACAGCCCGTGCCCCGGAGCGGGCTCCGCACGTGATCGCGGCGGCCGTTGGCAAACGTGTCGTAGGGCTCGTCGGCCGGCGTGCGATTGACGCGCAGGTCGGCGACGCCGCCCTTCAGGTGCACGCGGATCGTGGGCTGGCCCGGGGCGGCGATCCCGCCCCGCTCGGCGTCCACGTCGACGCCCTCGTTGACGCGACCGAGGATGTCGATCGAGCCGACCCCGGCGTGCCCGTCCGTCTGCACGCACACGCCGCGCGGGACCGTGATCTCGACCTCGCCGACCCCGACCCGGGCGGTGACGTCGACCGTCTGCATGGCCTCCGGGCGCAGGTCGCGCAGGTCGAGGTCGAGCTCGCCGGCGCCGAGGCGGTAGACGGAGCGCAGATCCGACACGGACGCCGGACGGTACTCGCGGTCCCCGACGCCGCCCTGCAGCTTGAGGTCGGCGGCCTCGACGATCGTGGCCGGGGCGGCCAGGACGAGCGCGGGGACGACCAGCCAGCGCGCGTTGCCGCGGACGCCGCCGGCGACCAGCACCACGCCCGCGGCGATGACGACGACGGCGATGACGGTGCCGGCCCCGAACGCGGCGGCGATCCCCGCCGTGACGCCGAGCGCGATCGAGCCGGCGATGGCGACGACGACGATCGCGACGCGCACCAGGCGCGGGTCGACCTTGCCGCCGAACAGCCGCCAGACCAGCACGGCGAGGGCGGCGGGAACGGCCAGCACGAGGGCGCTCCCGCCGGCGAAGGGGAACGCGAAGATCGCGGCGACACCGATCGCGGCGACGGCGAGCCAGGCCGTGCCGGTCAGGGGCGGGGCACCCTGCTCGGCGGGGACGACGATGGCGAGGACGGCGTACAGGGCCAGGCCGATGCCGCCGAGCAGGCTCAGGATCGCGAAGGCGACCCGGACTAACGTCGGATCGAGGCCGAAGTGGCTGGCCACACCGCCCGCGATCCCGGCGATGCGGCGGTCACTTCCAGAGCGGCGGAGGTTGCGGGCGGAGGAGGGCTGTGAGTCGGAGGAGGTCATGGCGTCATGGTCCCGCCCCGCCCGTCCCCTGCCTATCCGGAATCACCCTTAGGGCGCGAGTCGCGCTGCGAGCTCGGAGTGGCCGCCGTGCTCGGCCCAGCCGGCGGGGGTGCCGTAGCCGTGGCCGTCGACGATCGTGGGATCGGCGCCGGCGGCGAGCAGGAGCTCGGCCACGACGGACTGGCCGGACTGGGCGGCGAGGTGCAGCGGCGTCACCGCCCGCCCGTGGTCGGGGCCGCCGAAGCTGGTGCGCCCGTCGACCTCGGCGCCGAGCTCGATCAGCGTTCGTGCCGCGGCGGGCGCGCCCGCGGCGGCGGCCCAGCCCAGCGCCGTGCCGCGGTAGACGTCGGCCTCGAGGCGGGCGCCGGCGTCAACCAGCGGGCCGAGCACGGCCGCGCGGTCGCTGCGCGCCGCGTAGGCGAGCGCTTCGTCGAGGACCTCCTGCGGATCGCCCGACGGCGTCCATTCCGGGAACCCGGAGTGCGGGCGGTAGAAGCCGCGGTGGGCGCCGGCCGCCTCCGTGCTCAGCAGCTCGGCGACGAGCTCGGCGTCCCCCACCCCGGCGGCGACGCGCAGGTTGCGCGGAAGCGGCCCGGCGCGCAGCAGGACCTCCGTCACCGCCCGGTTGCCCCAGAACAGCGCGGCGACCAGCGGCGTGCCCCCGTCTCCGCGTCCGTACGCGCCGGCGTCGGCACCGGCGTCCAGCAGCAGCTCCGCGAGGTGCGGCAGGTTCGAGTACCCCGTCTGGTGCAGGGGCGTCCAGCCGTGGGCGTTGGGATGCGAGGGGTCGGCGCCCGCCTCCAGCAGCAGGCCCACCGTCCGCTCGTCGCACGTGGCGGTGGCCATGCCGAGCAGGTCGTTGCCGTTCGTGCCCGTCTGGCGGGCGATCACCGGCGCCGCCGCGAGCTCGGCGGCCAACGCGCCGGGGTCGTGCGCCTCCACCGCCCGGTAGGCGCGCGCGAACGGCTCGGCGTCCAACCCGGCGAGGCGCGCGGTCAGCGTGGCCCAGTCCCGGCACCCGTGCTGGGCCGCGACGACGAAGCGGGCGCCCTCGGAATCAGGCGCAGCGCCGTGCTCGGCGAACAGCGCCACCGCCGACGGCGTCCCGTCCCGCAGGCCCGCGAGCAGGCCCTCGGCGCGGTCGGCGTAGTAGTCGGGCTCGGCGTGGAACGGCTGCCACACGCCAGCCAACGCTACTCAGACGTTGGTGATGGGCCAGGGCAGCGCGTCGAGGAACCACTTCGGCGCGGACTCGCCGGTGCGGTGGACCTTCCACTCGCAGTGCTTGTACGTGTACCGCTTCATCGGCCGCGGGAGGTAGACCGCGTCGCGACCCGGGCCGCAGTCGATGACGCCGTGCCCGTAGAGGGCGTGGATGACGTCGTTGCCGGCGCCGGCCTTGACGACGTTGCGGCCGTGGCTGGGGTAGATGAAGTCCGGTCCGTCGCCGCCGTAGAGGTGGTCGGTCTGCTTGGCGGTCTGCTCCGTGGGCTTGTAGTCGCCCCACAGGACGTCGCCCCAGGGGCCGGCCCAGATGGTGTCGTTGCCGTGGCCGCCCAGCAGCCGGTTGTGGCCCTCCTTCTCCGTCACGACCAGGCCGTCTCCGGCGCGCACGAACCGGGGCAGGCAGGAGGACGACGCCTTGTGCTGGGTGTCGCAGCTGTAGGTGCGGTCGGTGCCGCCGAACGGGTCCATCCCCGGTCGCGCGTCGAGTGGCCGCGAGGAGTCGTCCTTGTTCATGAGCAGCATCCCCGGCTCGCGCGGCGGCCAGCCGGTGTGGTCGGCCATGCCGTAGGACGGGGCGCACAGCACGAGGAAGCAGAGGAGGGTGAGTCTGCAGACCATCTTCACTACTACTCGAATCGGCGCGAACCGTTATCACCTCAAGAGGCCTGTGTCAGCAGCCGGTCTACAGCCGAACGACTAAGCGGCGTCGGGGACGAGCCACAGGCCGCCGAGTGGCGGCAGGGTGAACTCGGCCGAGAACGGCTGGCCGCCCCACGGGATCGGCTCGGCGACGACGCCGCCGTAGTTGCCCGTGTCCGACCCGCCGTAGTGGGTCGAGTCCGTGTTGACCGCCTCGACCCAGCGGCCGGCACGGGGCAGGCCGATGCGGTAGCCGTGGTTCGGGACGGGCGTCAGGTTCAGCACGACGGCGACGACGTCGGTGAAGTCCTTGGAGGTGCGGGCGAAGGCGACCACGGAGCGCTCGGCGTCGTTGGGCTCGAGCCAGTAGAAGCCCTCGCCCTCGAAGTCGTTCTCCCACAGCGCGGGCCGGTCGCGGTAGACGTGGTTGAGGTCGCGGACGAGCTTCTGCAGCCCGCTGTTGAGCGGCTGCTCGAGCAGGTGCCAGTCCAGCGAGCGCTCGTGCGACCACTCCCGCTCCTGCCCGAACTCCTGGCCCATGAACAGCAGCTTCTTGCCGGGGTGGGCCCACATGTAGGCGTACAGCGTGCGCAGGTTCGCGTGCTTCTGCCAGTGGTCGCCCGGCATCTTCGTGTAGAGCGAGCCCTTGCCGTGGACGACCTCGTCGTGCGACAACGGCAGGATGAAGTTCTCCGTGAACGCGTAGACCAGCGAGAAGGTCAGCGAGTGGTGGTGCCAGCGCCGGTACAGGGGGTCCTGCTGGAAGTAGGCCAGCGTGTCGTGCATCCAGCCCATGTTCCACTTGAAGCCGAAGCCGAGGCCGCCCAGGTAGACCGGGCGGGAGACGCCCGGCCACGCCGTCGACTCCTCGGCGGCGGACAGCCCGCCGTCGCCGCGCGCGTACAGCGACTCATTGAGCTGCTTGAGGAAGCCGACCGCCTCGAGGTCCTCGTTGCCGCCGTGCTCGTTGGGCACCCACTCCCCCGCTTCGCGCGAGTAGTCGAGGTAGAGCATGGAGGCGACGGCGTCCACGCGCAGCCCGTCGGCGTGGTACTCGTCCAGCCAGAACAGGCCGGAGGAGACGAGGAAGTTGCGGACCTCGTTGCGGCCGAAGTTGAACTCGAGCGTCCCCCACTCCGGGTGCTCGCCGCGCCGCGGGTCGGCGTGCTCGTACAGGGCGGTCCCGTCGAAGCGGGCCAGCGCCCAGTCGTCCTTGGGGAAGTGCGCCGGGACCCAGTCGAGGATGACGCCGACGCCGTTCTGGTGCAGGCGGTCGACGAAGCCCTTGAACTCGTCGGGCGTCCCGTAGCGCGGGGTGGGCGCGAAGTGCGAGGTGACCTGGTAGCCCCACGAGCCGTCGAACGGATGCGCCATGACCGGGAGCAGCTCGACGTGGGTGAAGTGCATGTCGGCCACGTAGGCGCTGAGCTGGTCGGCGAGCTCGACGTAACCGAGGTGCTCGTTCTCCAGCGTCCGCCGCCACGAGCCGAGGTGGACCTCGTAGATCGACATCGGCTGCGCGAGCTGGTCGGTGGCCTCGCGCTTGGTCATCCACGTGCGGTCCGACCACTGGTGCTCGGAGACGTGGGTGACCGAGGACGTCTCCGGCGGAAGCTCGGCGGCGCGCGCATAGGGGTCGGCCTTCAGGCGGATCTCGCCGGTCTGGGTGTGGACCTCGAACTTGTACGTCTGCCCGGAGCCGACGCCGGGCACGAACAGCTCCCAGATGCCCGACGAGCCGAGCGTCCGCATCGGGTGCAGCCGCCCGTCCCAGGAGTTGAAGTCGCCGACGACGGACACGGACGCGGCGGCGGGCGCCCACACGGCGAAGCTGGTCCCGAGGACGCCGTCGAACTCGCGCACGTGAGCGCCGAGCTTGTCGTAGAGCTCCTCGTGGCGGCCCTCGCCGGCCAGGTGGACGTCCAGCTCGCCGAGGGTGGGCAGGAACGCGTAGGGGTCGCGCAGCGTGAAGGTGTTGCCGTCGGGATAGGCGACCTCGAGCTCGTACTCGAGCGGCAGCTCGGCGCCCTCGACCGCGGCCTCGAAGACACCGGCGGGATGGACCTGCTCCGCCGCGGTGTCGACGGGCGGGCGGGTCAGCGTTCGCACGGTGACCGACGCGGCGGCCGGCCGATAGGCGCGCACGACCACGCCGCCGTTGACGCGGTGGGCGCCCAGGACCGCGTGGGGATCCGTGGTCCGGCCGCTCACGAGTGCGTCGAAGTCCATCCGTGTCAGCTTTACCGGATGCGGCCCGGCGAAACCCCGGCGGGTCAAGGTGTCCCGATGGCCGTCCGATGGAATCCGTACAGTCGGGGCAGGGGTACACGCGACGAGATCGCACAGGAAGGCGAACATGCAGAGCACGATCCTCACCGTGGAGGACGACCCGGCGATCCGGGTCCTGATCAAGTCGGTTCTCGAGCTGGACGGCCACCGGGTCTGCGAGGCGGTCGACGGCATCCGCGCCCGCGGCGTCGCCCAGGAGTGCGCGCCCGACGTGATCCTGCTCGACATCGGCCTGCCCGGCCAGGACGGCTTCCAGGTCCTCGACGAGCTCAAGGCCGACGAGGGCCTGCGCGCCATCCCCGTCCTGATGGTCACCGCCTGGGCGGACCCGGAGCTGGTCGCCCGCGCGCTGGACCGCGGCGCCGCCGGCTACATCCGCAAGCCCTTCGACATCGGCGAGCTGCGCGAGCAGGTCGGCGCGGCGCTGGCCGGCAAGCTTGAGGAACAGCCGCCGCGACCCTCCGCGCCGCGGGCGCCCTAGCCGTCCGCGCGGAGGAAGGCCAGCAGCGCGCGGAGGTCGTCGAAGCACTCCTCCGCGGCCGCCAGCGCCTCCCGGGGGTGCGTGTGCAGGACGGCGAGGGTGCGGGCGCCGGAGGCGACGCCGGCCGCCACGCCCGCCGGCGCGTCCTCGACCACCACGCAGTCGGCGATCGCCACACCGAGCCGCTCGGCGCCGAGCCAGTAGGGATCCGGCGCCGGCTTGCCGCGCGCCGCCTCCCCCGCGGTGACCATCACGTCCGGTGCGATGAGCCCCGACGTCTCCAGCCGCCGGGCCGCGAGCGCCGGCGTCCCCGAGGTCACGATGGCGACCAAGGGTGCCGCCCGCAGCAGCTCGGCGGCGCCGTCGAAGGGCGGTGTCGGCTCCTCCGCCGCGACCTGCTCGGCCTCGATGCGCTCCGCCTCCGCCGCCGCGTCGAGCGCCGGCGCCCAGGTTGCGACGTGCTCCGCCGACGGGACGCCGTGGCAGGTGCGGGCCACGTCGGCGCCGTCGAGCCCGTGCGCGTCCCCCCACGCCTTCCAGACCGCCTCCGTGGAGTCGTGCGAGTCGACGAGGGTGCCGTCGAGGTCGAGCAGCAGCGCCCTCATCGCACCCGGGGGTCGACGCGGGCGAGGACGAGGTCGGCGAGCAGGTTGGCGGTCGCGACGTAGAACGCCGTGACCAGCACCAAGCCCTGGATGGCGATGAAGTCCACGTCCTGGATCGAGTCCTGGGCGATCCGGAAGGATCCGGGCAGGTTGAAGATCCGCTCGACGATGGCGATGTTGAGGATCATCACGTTCATGCTCGCACCCGTGTAGGCGCTCAGCGTCGGGACGCTGAACAGCAGCGCGTGGCGGCGGAGCACGCGCCCGTCGTCGACGCCCTTGGCCCGCGCGGTGCGCACCGGGTCCTCGGACAGCGCCTCCCCCGTCGCCGACGTGGTCAGCCGCAGCGCCGCGCCCGCCACCGGCAGCCCCACCGCCAGCCACGGCACCCACAGCGCGTGCAGCCACGCCAGCGGGTCGTCGGTCAGCGGCCGGTAGATCCCGCCGTCGGAGACGAAGAACAGCGGGTGCGTCCCGCCCACCGAGCCGAAGTAGATGACGATCAGGAACGCCGTGGCGTACGTCGGCGCGGCCAAGGCGAGCGCCCCGAACCCGTTGAGGACCCTCGCGCGGCGCGAGCGCGGGTGCGCAGCGATCTGCGCGCCGGCCAGCACCCCGAGCAGGACGCCGAGCCCGAAGCCGCCGGCCAGCAGCGCCACGTCGACCGGGATGCCGTCGCGCAGGACGTCGGAGACCGCGCGCGCCCCGGGCTGCTTGAGGCGACCGAAGTCACCGTGCAGGAAGACCGCGCTGAGGTAGTCGCGCAGCTGCGGGAACACCGGCCCGCCGATGTAGATCGCCGTGAAGTAGAGGAACGAGAGCGACGGCACGACTACGACCAGCACCGCGGCGCCGAAGAGTCGCCGCAGCACGAACCACCCCATAGGAAGAGGATGACCCTCGGGACGTCGGCGTGTCAGTCCAGCGGCTCGTCGAGCAGCCGGGCGATCGCGGCGACCGGGATCGGGACCCAGTCGGGACGGTTGTTGAGCTCGTAGCGCAGCTCGTAGATGGCCTTCTCGAGCTCGTGGATGGAGAGCAGCTTGGCGATCGCCGACTCGCCGGCGGGCATCAGCACCGGCTCGACCGTCCCGAAGTAGCCCTCCAGGAACGACCGGCGCGCCTCCGCCTCCCACCCGTCCGGCAGGTTCCGCGCCGACGCCGCGTAGGCGAACGAGCGCAGCATCCCGGCGGCGTCGCGCAGCGGCGAGCGCTTGCGCCGGCGCTCGGGCAGCGAGCGGGCAGGCTCGCCCTCGAAGTCGAGGATGATCCAGCCCTCGGTCCCGATCAGGGTCTGGCCGAGGTGGTAGTCGCCGTGCTGGCGGATCAGCCGCCCGCCGGCGCTCTGGTGCGAGAGCAGCTGCAGGCGCTCGCGCAGCTCCTGCGACCGGCCGCGGATCGGCTCGACCGCGGCGTCGTCGTCGCGCAGCTCCACGAAGGCGCGCTCGATCTCCTCGTCGATGGTGGCCACCAGCAGGCCGAGCGCCTCGTCACCCGGCTCCTCGGGGGCGAAGTCGGGGTCGGTCGCGTCGGAGGCGAGCACGGAGTGCAGCCGTCCGGTGACCACACCCAGCTCGTGCGCGCGCTCGAGGAACGCCTGCGGCTCGGCGAGGGCGAACTCCCAGCCGTCGCGGCTGTCGGCGACGAAGCGCTGCAGGACGCCGAGCGTCGACTCCATCCGCTCCCCGGCCAGCTCGTACCACCCCGCCAGCGCGGCGATGTTCTCGAAGCCGTGGGTCTGCAGGAAGCGCAGCATCTCGAGCTCGGGGTTGTCGCCCGGCAGCAATCGCCGGAAGACCTTCAACGCCAGCCGCTCGTCGAAGACCAGCGTCGAGTTGGACTGCTCGGCGCCCATCGGCCGGACCTGCACCTCGCCACCCGGCGCCTCGACGGCGCCCGTCCAGTGGAAGTGCACCGGACCGACGTTGGCGTTGCGGGCCATCATGCCGACCAGCGGCGCGGCCGACGCGTCGCGATCCTCGCCGGAGACGAGCAGCTGGTAGAGGTCGTGGACGCCGGAGTTGAAGCGCGCTTCGACGAGCTCCAGCTTGAGGGCGCCTTCCAAAGGCACCGACTCCACCACGCCGAAGTGGGTGAGGTCGGCCGCCTTGGCGCCGAACCAGCGCTGCGCGCGCATCCATTCGCCGAGGTCAGCCACGGGCCTCACCCCCCTGCTTGAGCAGGAACCAGTAGAAGCCGCGCGGGGCCAGCGTCAGCAGGTACGGCCACTCGCCGATCTTCGGGAAGCGCGTGCGACCGAACATCTCCTCCGGGAAGCGGCCCTCGTACTCGCCGAGGTCGAGCTCGACGGCCTGGGCGCTCCGGCTCAGGTTGTGCACGCACAGCGCGATGTCGTCCTCCCATTTGCGCATGTGCGCGAAGATGCGGTGGTTGGAGCCGCGCAGCGGCTCGTAGGTCCCCATGCCGAAGACGGGGTGGTCCTTGCGCAGGCGGATGAAGCGGTGCAGCCAGCGCAGCAGCGAGGTCGGCGTGCGCAGCTGGGCCTCGACGTTGACCGCCTGGTAGCCGTAGACGGGGTCCATCAGCGGCGGCGCGTAGAGCTGGGCGAAGTCCGCCCGCGAGAAGCCGCCGTTGCGGTCCGGCGTCCACTGCATCGGGGTGCGGACGCCGTCGCGGTCGCCGAGGAAGATGTTGTCCCCCATGGCGATCTCGTCGCCGTAGTACAGGACCGGGGAGCCGGGAAGCGAGAACAGGATCGCGTGCATCAGCTCGATGTCCTGGCGGCCGTTGTCGAGCAGCGGGGCCAGGCGGCGCCGGATGCCCACGTTGATCTTCATGCGCGGGTCCTTGGCGTACTCCGTGTACATGTAGTCGCGCTCCTCGTCGGTGACCATCTCGAGCGTGAGCTCGTCGTGGTTGCGCAGGAACAGGCCCCACTGGCAGTTGTCGGGGATCGCGGGCGTGCGGTCGAGGATCTCGTAGATGGGCGTCGCGTCCTCGCGGCGCATGCCCATGAACATGCGCGGCATGACCGGGAAGTGGAACGCCATGTGGCACTCGTCGCCGTCGCCGAAGTACTCGACGACGTCCTCCGGCCACTGGTTGGCCTCCGCCAGCAGCACGCGGTCGGGGTACTCGGCGTCCACCGTCTTACGCACGAGCTTGAGGAAGTCGTGCGTCTCCTCGAGGTTCTCGCAGTTGGTCCCCTCGCGCTCGTAGAGGTAGGGGACGGCGTCGAGGCGGAAGCCGTCCAGGCCGAGGTCGAGCCAGAAGCGCAGGGCGTTCAGCATCGCCTCGTGGACGGCCGGGCAGTCGTAGTTGAGGTCGGGCTGGTGGCCGAAGAAGCGGTGCCAGAAGTAGGCGCCGCGGACGGGGTCCCAGGTCCAGTTGGAGACCTCCGTGTCCGTGAAGATGATGCGCGCGCCGGCGTACGACTCGTCGGTGTCCGACCACACGTACCAGTCCTTGTACGGGTTGTCGTCGCCACCCTTGCGCGACTCTTGGAACCACTGGTGGTCGTTGGAGGTGTGGTTCATGACCAGGTCGGCGATGACGCGCATGCCGCGCTGGTGGGCCGCCTCGAGGAACTCGCGGACGTCGTCCGTCGTGCCGTAGTCGGGGTGGACGTGCTCGTAGTCGGCGATGTCGTAGCCGCCGTCGCGCAGCGGGGACGCGTACATCGGCAGCAGCCAGATGCAGTCGACCCCGAGCCACTCGAGGTAGTCGAGCTTCTCGGTGAGGCCGCGGAAGTCGCCGCTGCCGTCGGCGTTGCCATCGTAGAACCCGCGCAGGTGGATCTCGTAGAAGAGCGCCTTCTTGAACCACAGGGGGTCGGACTCGAACCAGTGGCCGGCGGCGTGCGGTGATTGGTCCCGCCCACCCTTGCGGGTGAGGCGGGCGGGTTCGACGATGTCAGTCACTTCACGACCTTGAAGAGGTGGGCGACCCGGAACGCGGGGTCGAGACGAACGTAGTTGCGTCCGAGCGTCCAGTCGTAGCGCTCGCCGCTGAGCAGGTCCTCGACGCCGAAGGCCGGCGGCAGCCCGAGCTCGTAGGGCAGGACGACGACGCCCTCCTGCGTGTGGTGCGGATCGACGTTGACGATGGCGATCACCGTGTCGTCCGCGTGGCGCTTGGCGAAGGCGACCAGCGACTCGTTCTCCGTGTCCAGGAAGCGCAGGTTCGTGAACCGCTGCAGCGCGGGGTGCTCGCGTCGGATCGCGTTCAGGCGCGCCACGAACGGGAGCATCTCCCCGTCGAGGGAGCGCGTCTTCAACTCGTACTTCTCGGAGTCGAGGTACTCCTCGCTGCCGGGCGCCACGGGGACGTTCTCGTAGGACTCGAAGCCGGAGTAGATGCCGTAGGTCGGGCTCAGCAGGCCGGCCAGCAGCAGCCGGATGTAGAACGCCGGGACGCCGCCGTGGACGAGGTACTCGTTGAGGATGTCGGGCGTGTTGGTGAAGAAGTTGGGCCGGAAGTACTCGCGCTCGGGGCCGTGCACCAGCTCGTCGAGGTACTCGCGGATCTCCCAGCGCGCGTTCTTCCAGGTGAAGTA
>CAXTBB010000036.1:27263-45019 GCA_964242305.1 uncultured Solirubrobacteraceae bacterium | reverse complement strand
GGGACGATCAGCGGCGAGCATGGCGTCGGGGCGCTGAAGGTCGGCCACCTCGACGCCGAGCTCGGCGAGGCGCGTGGCCTCAACCGGGCGATCAAGGACGCGCTGGATCCTGCCGGGGTGATGAACCCGGGCAAGGGGATCTAGCCCGCCCGGAGCTCGTCTTCGAGCGCCTGCGGATCGAACGCCGCCGCCTCGGCCGGCGGGATGCCGAGCGCCCGCAGCTCCCGGAGGACGCCGACGTCGGTCGGCTCGTGGGCGACGACCGCATCGAAGGTGCCGACGTCGAGGGGCAAGCGGCGCAGCAGCGTCGCGTCGATCGGGCACGGGCGCTCGAGCTCGCCGAGGGTGCCGTCCGCCTGCGCGCGGGCCTTGTCGATCATCCGGGGCAGCCAGGCGTAGCCCTCGAGGGTCGCGTCGAAGCCGCGCATCACGGGTTCGGGCGGTCGAGGACGCGCAACCACGTCCCGTCGGCCTCGCGGCGGGCGACCTGGGTGCGGCCGCGCGCGTCGGCCGTGGAGCCGCACAGCGCGATGTCGCCGCAGACGAGCGTCGGCAGGCGCTCGCCCAGCGGGTAGGCGCGGCGCTCGGCCACGAGCGGGCGGTGGGCCTCGCGGATGGCGTCGCGGCCGACGGCGGGCTCGCCCGGACCGAAGGCGACGACCGCGTCGGGCGCGTAGAGGGCGACGAGGCCCTCCAGGTCCTGCGCGGTCGCCCGGGCGATCCAGAGGTCGGCGAGCTCCTCGGGGGAGCGCGCCGCGGTGTGCTCTGTGGAGGTCATGGACCTCATGGTGCGCGGCGGCGAAGCAGAAGTCCAAGACATGTCCGTGCTCCGTGACATAGCGTTCGCTTATGGAGCTCCGCCAGCTCGAGCAGCTCGTGGCCGTGGCCGAGGAGGGGAGCTTCACCCGCGCCGCCGCGCGCCTGCACGTCGCTCAGCCCGGCGTCAGCGCGCAGGTGCGCCGGTTGGAGGCCGAGCTCGGGCAGGAGCTGCTGGACCGATCCGGGCCCGGCGTGCGCCCGACCGTCGTCGGCGCGGCGGTGCTCCCACACGCCCGCGCCGCGCTGGCCGCCGTGCGAGCCGTCCGGGCGACCGTCGACGAGCACGACGGGCTCCTGCGCGGCCGCGTCGCCGTCGGCGCGATCACCTCCACCCAGTCCGACCTCCCCGGCCTCCTGGCCGCCTTCCACCAGGAGCACCCGGACGTGGAGCTGTCCCTGGTGGAGGGCGCGTCCGACCTGCTCGTCAGCCGGCTGCGCGAGGGGTCGCTCGACCTCGCCCTGCTCGCGCTGACCGGACCTGCACCGGCGGGCCTGGCGCTGCACGACCTCGGCTCCACGGCGTTCGTCGCGGCGGTGCCGCCGGACCACCGCCTCGCCCGGCGGACGACGGTGCGCCTGGCCGAGCTCGCCACCGAGCCCCTGGCCTGCCTGCCGCGCGGCACCGCGGTGCGCACGACGCTGGAGCGCGCGGCGGCGGCGGCCGGGATCCCGCTGCGCGTGGCCTACGAGGCGGGCTCGCCCGGCGCGGTCGCCGAGCTCGCGCGGCGCGGCCTGGGCATCGCGGTCGTCCCGGCGTCGATCGGCGCGCTCGCGGACGGCACGCTGCACGGGATCGCCATCACGGGACCCGAGCTGCGCGGCCGCCTCGCGCTGGCCTGGCGCGAGGCGGGCGCCCCGAGCCCCGCGGCGCGGGCCTTCGTCGCCCACGCGCGCGCCGTGCTTGTCACCGGATGACAAGAACCTCCACGCGCAGTGCGCGCTGAGGACAAGCGACGGGATCCGATGTGCGCGATCGTCACGTCCATGCAACGCGCAGAGCGCCTCGCCAACCTCGCCGGGGTGGTCGTCCCGTTCGCGGGCGTCCTCGTCGCCGTCGTCCTGCTGTGGAACAGCTGGGTGGACTGGATCGACCTGAGCGTGATGGTCGCGCTCTACCTGGTCACCGCGCTCGGCGTGACCGTCGGCTTCCACCGCCTCATGACCCACCGCTCCTTCCAGACCAAGCCGTGGGTCACGCGGACGTTCGCCCGCCTCGGGCAGCTCTCCGTCGAGGGCTCGGTCCTGGACTGGGTCGCCGACCACCGCAAGCACCACGCGCACACCGACAAGGAGGGCGATCCGCACTCCCCGCACACGCACGGCGAGGCGGGCTTCCGTGGCGCGGTCAAGGGCCTCTGGTACGCGCACATGGGCTGGCTGTTCGACCGCGCCGGCCAGGCCGAGCACGCCCGCTACGCCCGCGAGCTCTACGAGGACCGCGGCATGCGCCGCATCCACACGCTCTTCCCGCTGTGGGTCCTGATCGGGCTGCTGGTCCCGTTTGGGCTCGGCTACCTGATCGACGGGACGCTCGGCGGCGCGCTCGCCGCGGCCCTGTGGGGCGGCGCGGTCCGCATCTTCCTGCTCCATCACGTGACCTGGTCGATCAACTCCGTCTGCCACTTCTTCGGGACCCGGCGCTTCAGCGTCGATGACCACTCCACCAACGTGTTCTGGCTGTCGGTGCTCAGCCTCGGCGAGTCCTGGCACCACAACCACCACGCGTTCCCGCGGTCGGCGCGCCACGGCCTGCGCTGGTACGAGATCGACCCGACCGGCTACGTGATCCGCGCCATGAAGCGCGCCCGCCTGGCCTGGAACGTCGTCGAGATCACCCCGGAGCGCCAGCGCGCGCTCCAGACCTGACCCGGCGTCGTCACCCACACCGAGCGACGGCCCGCCAGGACCGGTTCTGTGCCACGACCCCACCGGTGCGAGGAGGTGCGCCGAATCGCGAGGTGGGGATCCCGAACGCCTGATAGGCGCCTTTCGACGCGTACGTCAGAACCACGCCTCGGCGTCGGGTGGCTCCGATCGAAAGGGAGGCGGACCGTCCGGTCGCGAGCAGGGCGGTCGGCTTCCCGCGGTAGTCGGGCAGCGTCAGCGACGGACAGCGCGCCAGCGAACGACGCACCGGTTCGCTCTCCAGGATCCGGACGAGGTCGTCTTGGACGCGTCCTCGAGCCTGCAGCATCGCGCTCCGGTCGGAGACGAGCCGGACGCCGTGCCAGGCGCTCAACGCCAGGCCGACGAGCCCGAGCGCGGCGAGGCCGGCCCATATGCGGCGAGTCGGTGCGTGGCGGGGCAGGCACCGCCAGCCGCCCAGGGCGACACCGCCGAACACGGAGACGACAATCGCTGGAACGAGGAGGTAGCGGTCGAGGACCGGGAGCCCGAACAGGCCGAGCGCGATGAACATCGCCAGCCCGAGGCCAGCGACGGCAACGTACGGCAGCGAGCGCGCGTAGAGCAGGCGGATGCCCACCAGCGCGCCGGCGAGTCCGAGCGCAGTCGGGACGGTGCCGAGGAGGTCGCGCAGGTATCCAGGGAGGTTCAGGACGGCCGTCGTGGTCGAGCGCGGCCGGTCCAGTTGCGCCGCCAGCGCCGAGGTTCCGTGCAGGGAGAACAACGCGTCACCGGTAGCGATCAGGTCGCCGACTGCCCATACCGTAGGTGCGCTCAGCGCGACGGCCAAGGCCAGGAAGCGCTCGCGCCGATCGAGGCCCCGGGTGGCCACGAGCGCATAGCTTCCGGCCAGGACCCAGGCCTCTGGTCGCAACAGCCCGGCGACCGACAGCGCGACGAGTGCGGGCAACCATCGCCGCTCGCCACGGTGCAGGCACAGGGCGAGGCCCAGCAGGGCGATGAACCACACGTCGGTCGAGCTGTATGCGGTCGCTTCCAGGAATCGCGGACGCGTGATCAGTATCGCGCCGGCCATGACTCCGGCGATTGGGCCGAAGCTGTAGCTCGCGGCCTGGCCGACGAGGACGGCACTCGCGGCCAGCGCACCGATGGAGAGCCACGGCAGAACGGCCTCGGGGCTTCCGAAGACGCTCACCACCGCCGAGACGAAATTGGCCAGGGGATGCGGTGTCGGTGCGAACTCCGTCTGGTAGACAGGGAGGTTCCCGTCCGCGATCTGGCGGCCCCACACCGCGGCCCAGGCGGCGTCATAGCCGAGGTAGCGCGCCGGCGCCTCGATCACGACGAATGCGACGGCCAGCACCCAGGCGGCGAATCCGTCGAACCAGCGATGTTCGAGCGAGGTGACAGTTCTCAGGGAACTGCGACGTTACATCACTGATCGCCTATGTCGCGCGCGCACTGGCAGTCATCACTTCGACGGGGGCACAGCACATGAAAGACGCAGGGGTGAACGAAAACGGGGGCGGTCGGCCGAGGGCGCGACGAGCAGTGGTCGGCGTGACGACACTCGTCGTGCTCGTGATCGCGGCTGGCGCCGCCCTCGCGCAGCAGCAGTACTTCTGCGGCTACGAGAACTTCTGCACCGATGCGCACGGCGCGCCGGAGGCGGACACGGGCAGGATCGAGCCGCTGTCCGCGTCCAGCGTCGAGGTGTATGGCGACGTCGTCCCCGCGAACGAGGTCACGACCTACCGCGTGAACTACGACGCGATCGGTTCGCCGTGGTGCTCCAGCGGTGGGACGGCGGGCAGCCCGGCGCACCAAAGCGACACCAAGACCCTTCCGCAGGCAGACGAGTCTGGGTACAGCGTGCTCGTCGCCCTGAGCGGCTTGACGCCCGGCGCCCAGTACTGCGCCGCCCTTGCCGCTCAGAACCGCGTCGGTTCCGGCACCGGCAGCCTCGTCGTCTTCACCGCCGGCGTCTCGGTGTTCACCAGCCAGGTCTTCTCGACGGACGACACCACGGCGGTGGTCGCCGGCTCGGTCAATCCCGGCGGATCCCCGACCACGTACGCGGCCGAATGGGACGACGCCGGATCCTCCTGGTGCGCGAGCGGCGGCAGCTCGGGGACGCCGGCCCACACGACCGCGCCCATCGCCCTCGGCGCGACGACCCCCGGGCAGCAGTTTGTGACGGTCGACCTGACCGGGCTCGCCAGCGCGCACCGGTACTGTGGCGCCATCACCGCCATCCAGAGCGCGGGGTCCGTGACGGACCTGCCCCCGGTCGCCTTCTTCACGGGGGCGTCGATCTCCCTCGAGACGCCGCAGTCCTACACCGCGACGTCCGCGTCCGTCAGCGGGTACATCCAGCCGGCCGGGCGAGAGGTCAGCCACGCGGTGCAGTACGACACGGCGCAGTCGAGTTGGTGCACGAGCGGTGGTACGACCGGCACGCCGCTCCAGACCGCAGCGGAACGCATCGATGACGACGACGGCGATTTTGCCAGGTATTCCACCGACCTCCACGATCTGACGCCGGGCGTCGCTTACTGCGTCGCCGCGGTGCTGCTCAACGGCACGACGGTCGTCGCCGCCACCGACCAGGCTCAGGTGACGCCGGGAGCGGCCAGGGCGTACACGGGCCGCGTGCTGCCGTCGAGCGCCACCAGCGTCACCGTGGAGGGCGAGCTCACCACGTTCGGACGGCCGGGCACGTACCGCGTCCAGTACGACGACGCGAGCTCCGCCTGGTGTCGCGGGCAGGGCCAGACTGGGGATCCCGCGCACGAATCGGCCGCGGAGGCCGCGGCTGATGGCCCCGTCTCCGTGACGGTGCCGGGGTTGACACAGGGCGCTGCCTACTGCGCGCGCATCATCGCCAGCAACGACTACGGAGACGACGACACGGGGGAGCCGGTCGAGTTCGTCGTCAACGGCCTCGTCGTGTACGGAGGAAGGACCGCGCGAACCTCGGGGACGACCGCCACCGTCCAGGCCGAGGTCAACCCCGTCGGGCAGGCGACGCAATATCGCGCCGATTACGCGCTCGCCGACACGACGTGGTGCCAGACCAACGGCGCGACCGGAGCGCCGACCGCGAGTTCGGCCAACCAGTCGCTGCCGGGCGATCACGAGGAGCACGACGCGACCGCCGTGCTCAGCGGGCTGGCTCCGGACAGCGCCTACTGCGCGCGGTTCGTGGCCGGCAATGACAGCGGGACCGTGACCGGAGCCCCGATGACGATCGCCGCGACAGCCGGACGGGCACCGTTCGTCTTGGCCGATCGCGAGGCGAACACGACTGGTCCGACCAGTGCGGACGTCTCTGGCAGGGTCAATCAACGCGGCCAGGCGACGACCTACCGAGCCTTCTACGACGCCGCCGACTCCGAATGGTGCCGGTCGGGTGCCACTTCCGGGACACCCGCGTCGAGCACGATGCCACAACCGGTGCGCGGCAGGCCCACCGCGACGTTCACGAAGTACATCTCGGTCTCGCTCAGCGGCCTGGAACAGGGTCGCGAGTATTGCGCGATCCTCTCGGCGACTAACGGCTCCGGCACGTCTCAGTCCTCACGGGTGGCCTCCTTCGCGGTCGGGCTCCCCTACGTCTCCACCGACGAGATCGTGCCGACCGGACCGACGGGTGACACCCTGACCGGGTTCCTGAACCCGTCCGGCCAGACGTCGACCTATCGGGCTGCGTACGACGTCGCGACGTCAGCGTGGTGCCAGAGCGATGGCTTCTTCGGCACCCCTGCCCACGTGACGTCGCCGCAGACGCTGCCCGACACCGACTTGGAGTCGCACCGCATCGAGGCGGACCTGACGGGGCTGCAGACCGGCCAGCGGTACTGCGCGGACTTTGTGGCGAGCAACGCATCCGGGCCGGCCCCGTTCAGCTACGACTCGGTGCGATTCGTCCCTGGCCGGGCCGTCGTCGATGTCGACGATGTCGACGACGTCGGTGAGACGACGGCGACGGTTCGAGGGTCCGTCAACCCAGGCGGGCTCGCAACCAGCTACTCGGCCCTCTACGACGTCGAGTCCTCGGCGTTCTGCTCGGGGAGCGACGACCCAGCCGACGCGACCCCAGCACAGACGCTGCCGGTGGACGCAACCACTCACCAGGTCTCCATCGTGCTGAGCGACCTGTCGCCCCATACCGAGTACTGCGTGGCGCTGCAGGCGACGAACGGCGCGGGCACCGTGGCCTCGTACCCATCCTCGTTCACGACGGCCGGGACTGGCGCGGGGGTGCCGGTCAACGGGTCGCCGCCCACCGTCTCCGGCACCGCCGAGGTCGGCAGCCAGCTGACCGCGCAGCAGGGAACGTGGAGCAACGCCCCGACGTCCTTCACCCACGCCTGGCGGTCGTGCGACAGCGCGGGTGCGAGTTGCGTGGCCATCGCCGACGCGAACGGACTGAGCTACGTCGTCCAACCGGCCGACGTGGGGCACCGGCTGCGGACGAGCGAGACGGCGATCAACGCGGCGGGCTCGAGCGGAGCGACGAATTCGGCACCGACGGCTGTCGTTGCCGCCGTCGGGTCCCCATCACCATCTCCGTCGGTTACGGGATCGCCGACGGCTGGGCCGCCCGATGAGCCCGGCACTCCGACGGCCGTGCCGAGCCCAGGTGGAACATCCACGCCGGCGCCCACCGTCGCCGATCAAGCCGCGCTCGCCGCCGGCCTGGCCGCATTCAAGGGCCGCCCGGCGGGCGCTAGCCCTGCGGGAACCGCCGTCTTCGTCTTCGGCGCGGACACGCTTCCGGCTGGGACGAAACTTTCCCTGAGCCTTCTGACCGGTACCGCCTCACGAGCCAAGACCAAGATCGCGACCGCCACGAAGACGGTTCATCCCGGGAAGGCCACCCGGATCAAGCTGAAGCTGTCCTCCCGGGCACGCAAGCGTCTGCGCAAGCACAAGCTGAAGGCGGTGCTGAAGGTGACCGCGCGCGCGCCGTCGGGCGCGCGCCGGACCGTCTCGCGCTCGGTGACGCTTCGCAGAGCGCGCTAGAGGATGCCGATCTCGGAGTTGTCGCCGACCATGAAGCGGTAGGCGCGGGGTTGGCGGGTGCCGCGGGAGATCTTGACGTCCTTGCCCAGCAGGGAGGACTCCATGCGGCCGTCGAGGTGGGAGACCTCGGAGCCTTCGAGCAGGATGGAGTGCTCGACCTCGGCGGAGTCGACGCGGCAGTTGTCGCCGATGGCGGTGTAGGGGCCGATGTAGGCGTCGCGCACGACGGCGCCCTTGCCGATGATGGCGGGGCCGCGGACGGTGGAGCGCTCCAGCACGGCGCCGGGCTCGATGACGACGCGGCCGTCGATCTGGCTGTCGATGAGCTCGCCCTCGACGCGGCGCACGATCGTCTCCAGGATCAGCCGGTTGGCGTCGAGCATGTCGTCCAGGCGGCCGGTGTCCTTCCACCAGCCGCGCACGACGTGCGGCTCGACCGAATGGCCCTGGTCGACGAGCCACTGGATCGCGTCGGTGATCTCCAGCTCGCCGCGCGGGGACGGCTGGATCGACTTCGCGGCGGTGTGGATGAGCGGCGTGAACATGTACACGCCGACCAGCGCGAGGTCGGACGGCGGGTCAGACGGCTTCTCGACGAGCCGGACGATCTGGCCGTCCTCGCCCAGCGCGGCGACGCCGTAGTTCTCGGGATCGGGGACCTGGGTGAGCAGGATCAACGACTCCACGTCACGATCGCGGAACGTGCGCACCAGGTCGACCATGCCGCCCTGGAGCAGGTTGTCGCCGAGGTACATCACGAACGGCGCGTCACCCAGGAACGGCTCCGCGGTCAGCACCGCGTGCGCGAGGCCGGCCGGCTCGTCCTGGACGATGTAGGTGATCGACACGCCGAACTGCGAGCCGTCACCGGCGGCCGTGCGGATCTCGTCACCCGTCTCGGGCGCGATGATGATGCCGATGTCGGTGATGCCCGCCTCGGCCATCGCCTCGATCCCGAAGAACAGCACCGGCTTGTTGGCCACCGGCACCAACTGCTTCGCCGACGTGTACGTGATCGGACGCAGACGCGTTCCGCGCCCGCCCGACAAGATCAGGCCTTTGAGGTCAGACATCGCGGGTCACGCTAGGGGGAGGGAGAGCACGTAGCGCGCGCCGCCCTCCTCGCGGGGAAGCGCGATCAGCTCCCCGCCCTGGCGCCGCGCGAGTTCGCGGGTGACGTACAGGCCGAGGCCCGCGTTGGATCCCTCGCCGCCCTCGGCGAACGGCCGCTCGCGCAGCGGCTGCGGGCTGGTCACGGTGAGCACGATGGACTCGCCGGCGCTGTCGAGGCTCAGCTCGAGCTGCACGGCGCTGGCGCCCTCGAGCGCCTCGGCGGTCACGCTCATCACCATCTGGTGCGCGCGGTTGGGGTCGACCAGCGCCGGCGGCAGCGGCTCCGTCGGCGCCACCCCGACGCGGCCCATCCCGGTCAGCGCCGTCACGATGTCCGCGGCCACCGGCTCGATCCGCGTGGGCTCGGGGCGAAAGAGCAGGTCGCGCTCGGTCTTCAGGCGCGTGTAGTCGACGAACTGGCGGACGACGTGGCGCAGGGCGATGACCTCGCGGCGCATCACCGCGTCGAGCTGGGTGCGGCGCTCGGGCGACAGCTCGGGGCCGTCCGTCAGCCGCGAGGTGAGCCCGACGAGGACGCCGAGCGGCGTCACCAGCTCGTGGCTGGCGCCGGCGATCAGGTCCTCCCGGTCGCGCAGCGCGTCGGCGAGGGCGACGGCACCGCTCACGCTGCGCGAGCGCTCGCGCACGTAGAGGGTGATCAGGAAGGCCGGCGGCACGAGCAGTAGGAACGCGTAGTCGAAGGACTCGGAGGCGAAGGCGGCCAGCAGCCCGAGCGGCGACAGCAGCCCGTCGATGGTCGAGACGAACCCGATCGTGCGCAGCTGGAGGCTCGGGCGCACCCCCTCGCCGAGCCACTCGCGCAGCGTGCTGATCAGCGTGTCCCCCGCGAACTGGGTCAGCAGCGCGAGCAGGTACAACGGCCATTTGTCCCACATCGGGGTCTGCGCGTCCCCGGCGATGAGGACGAGGACCGGCCCGATGCAGAACCAGCAGTTGGCGGGCACGAGCAGCAGCCGGTCGGGGTGGATGCGGCGCTCCTGGGCGACCAGATCGGGCACGCGGCCGAGCATCCATCCGAGCAGGATCAGCAGCGGGACGGCGGGGGTCGGGAGCAGCAGCAGCATCGGGACGAACGCCAGCTGCACGGGGGCCGTGTACGTGACGCCGACGTCGATGAGGAAGCGGAAGCCGAGCGCGAAGAGCAGGACGAGCGCGATGGTCGGCCCGGCGTCGAAGCTGCGCTCGCCGTGGCAGAGCACGACGATGAGGACGGCGGCGGCCACGTAGGCGCCGCCCACCACCGCCTCGGTGACGGCGCGGCGCGGGCCGAGGGGCTGGCCCTCGCGCTCGATCCCGGTGCGGATCAGCTCGGCGACGTCCTCGGCGATGACGGGCTCGGGCGTCACGTGCCGCAGGCTACGGACGGAGGGGGACGGCTGGACGAAGGTCCGATCACGGACACCACCGTGCGGGCCGATGCACCAGCATCCTGCGGCAACGGATTGCCGCGATTCCCCGCCAAGGAAGGAACCAACCATGCGCTCGCTTGCCGTCGCCATCGCGGCTCTCGCCCTTGCCGTCACCGCCAGCCCGGCGTCCGCGTCCGTCTTCTCGGACTGCGGCAATCCGGACGGGACGGCGGTCTTCGCCCAGTTCGCCGACCCGGCCCACTACTTCCTCGCGCCCGACGGCGGCTTCGAGAAAGGCGCCGACGGCTGGTCGCTGGACGGCGCGTCGGCCACGGACGGCAACGAGTCCTTCAACCTCGGCGGTGGCGGCTCGCACTCGCTCAGCCTGCCCGCCGGCTCCACGGCGACCTCGCCGGCCGTGTGCGTCGGCCTCGAGCACCCGACCTTCCGCTACGTCTTCCGCAAGAGCGCGGGCGGGCCGCTGGCCGCGCTGCGCGTCTCGGTGGTGCTGCCCGGCGGCTCCGTCGTCACGGTCGGTACCGTGACCGGATCATCCGCCTGGGCCCCCGCACCCGTCACGCTCATCGGCGCGAACCTGACCGCCGACGCGGTTGCGTTCCGCTTCACCCCTGTCTCCGGTAGCTGGCAGGTCGACGACGTCTATGTCGACCCCTGCGGAAGCCGCAAGTAAGCCCGTGGTCCTCCTGGTCGACGACCAGGCCGACGTCCGGTTCATGCTCTCGTTGTTCCTCGACGACGAGGGCATGAGCTACGACGAGGCCTCGTCGGGCGAGGAGGCGATCGAGCGCATCGCCGCCGCGACCTACGACCTGGTGCTGCTCGACCAGCGCATGCCGCCGGGCCTGAGCGGGATCGACGTCGCCGAGCGCCTGCGTGACGAGGGCAACGCCGTGCCGATCGTCCTCTACTCGGCGTTCCTGGACCCGAGCGTCGAGGAGCGCGCCGCCGTCCTCGGCCTGCGCACGGTCGACAAGGGGGAGCCCGACCGCCTGATGGAGGCGGTCAAGACGTCTTTGTGACGTCGTCCAGAGGCCGAAGGCCGGCCGGGCGAAATCAATATCCTCCGCCGAGCTTGCGGTGATCCCAGGTCACCCGGCGCGTCTCGCGGAACTCGAGGCCGACGCGCTTGGGCGCCTGGCTCATGACGATCTCACGGCCGACGTCGCCCCCGCTGTAGCGGGAGAGGATCTCGGCGCCGAGGCCGGCCACCGTGTCGAGGTCGTCATGAAGGACCGTGTCCGCCTCGATCATGACCCCGCGCAGCTGGTCGTACTGGCCCTGGCCGGCTTCGACCTGGAGCGTCGCGCGCGGGTCGCGGCGTAGGTTGACCACCTTCTGCGACTTGCCGTAGGTCCACGCCCACACGGTGCCCTCGCGGACCACGTACCAGAGCGGCATCAGGTGCGGCCGGCCGTCCTTCTTCAGCGACGCGCAGGTGACGATGCGCTCCTCGTCGAGGAAGGCGAGCGCCTCCGCGTCGGACATGACGATGAGGTCGCGACGACTCAAGCGCTCGCGAGCAGTCGTTCCGCTGCGGTCAGCACCGCCTCGCGGAGATCGGCGGGCTCGATGACGACCGCGTCACCGGCCTCCTTGAGGATCTCCCGGACGAGGTAGCCCTCGCCCTTGAAGGACCACTGGACGATGATCGAGCCGTCCTCGAGCTCGGCCAGGACGCTGCGCTCCTCGCGCGCCCAGCGGGCCTGCTCGGCGGAGATCCACACGTGGGCGACGCGCGAGTCGGACACCGTGCCGGTCCGCGGCCAGCCCTCGATGTCGGCGATCGGGTCCAGCTCCGGGCGCATCTCGTAGCCCGTCTCGGTGACCTCGGCGGCCTTGATGCGGTCCAGGCGGAAGTGGCGCATCGCGTCCTTGGCGGGGTCGAAGCCGGTCACGTACCAGCCCTCGCGGCCGTTGATGAGCGCGTACGGCTCGACCTCGCGCTCGGAGAACGAGCCCTGGCCGTCGACGTAGGTGAGGTGCAGGACGCGGCGGAGCTCGATCGACTCGCTGACCGTGCGCGCGATCACGGAGTCGTCCCCGCCGGCGCCCGTGGTGACCTGCAGGCCCTCGCGGACGGGGTCCTCGCCGAGCGCGGCGACGATCTTGTCGCGCGCGGAGTCCAGCGCCCCGGCGGGCAGGTGCGCGCCGATCAGGTCGATGGCGGCGACGAGCGCCTTGGCCTCGATCGGCAGCAGGCGGGCCGGGCGGTCGAACGTGTCGCTATAGGGCTCCGTGTCCACCTCGATCTCGCCGTTGGCGTGGATCTCCGCGTACAGGACGTAGGTGCCGCCGCCGAAGTTGACGACGTTGAGGACGTTGATGTCCTCGCGCAGCTCGGCCTCGGAGATGGCGGTGTCGCGGGTGATGTCGGCGACCTTCAGGCGCTTGCCGTCGCGGCCCGCGCGGATGAGCACGGAGGCGAGCGTGACCAGGCGGGCGAAGCGCTCGGGCCGGATGGCGGCCTCCTCGCGGCCGCGCGACCGGCCTGCGCCGGCGGTCTCCTGCTCGGCGTGGGCGGCGGCGCGAGCCTGCGCGCGCTCGGCACCGGTCGCGTCGATCTCGGGGACGGGATCGCCGCGGTGGCCGTCCGTCACGCGGTCCAGGCGCTCGCGGGCCTCCTCGACCAGGGCGGGCGGGCCGAGGATGCGGGCGTGCTCGCCGAAGCCGAGCGTCCAGGCGATGATCAGCCGCGGCAGCGCGTAGGAGGAGCGGAAGGTCAGCGAGCCGTCCTCGCCCGCCTCGACCGTCCCGTAGCCGCCGAAGTGACGCTCGACCATCCAGGCGATGCGCTCCGAGAACCAGATCTCGGCGGTGTCGATCGGCGCGCCCAACTGCCACGGGACCTGGTGCGCGTACCCGCGCGGGTCGAAGTCCTCCGGACGCTGGAAGTCGTGCTCGGCCTTGGTCGCGTAGGCGACCTTGCCCTTCATGCGGTCCAGACGGAAGACGCGCGTGGCGCCCCGCTCGTGGCTGTGGCCGATCAGGTAGAACTGGCCGCCCTCGAAGAGCAGGTGGTAGGGGTCCACGTGCCGGGTGGCGGTCTCGTCGGTGGCCATCGTGTGGTACTCGAACTCGACCCGCTTGCGGCGGTAGATGGCGGTGTCGATCTTGGCGATCCGCTGGCTGATCTCGTGCCCGCCGGCGGCGGCGGTGATGCCGAGGCCGACCGTGCGCTGGTCGGGCAGGCTCATCGGCGCGGGACGGCCCCAGGTGATCTGCTGCAGCGCGAGCCGCAGCGGCTCCGCGTAGGCGAACTCACCGTCGAGCAGGCTCAGCGCGGTCTGCAGGGAGGCGAGCTCCTGGTCGGTGAACGCGATCGCCGGCAGGTGGAAGGCCTCCCGCGCGAGCGAGTAGTTCTCCTGCTCGGAGAACCCGTCGGCCGGCTTGTCGACGCTGAGGTTGATGCCGAGCGACTCGAGCTCGGCCCGGTCGGCGTAGAAGCGCCGCGCGAACGCGTCCTCGGTCATGTCCGAATAGCCCTCGACGTCGCGCCGGATCTCCGTCGCCGTGACGGGCCGCCGCTCCGCCATCAGATACGAGATCAGCGACAGCTGCCGGATGAGCTTCTCGGTGTCCTTGGCCAAGGTGCGGTCAGCGTAGACCGCGGGTTGCGTCTGGGCAGGGGGTTGGCTGCATATTGCGAAGATTGCGGTGTGGATCAAGAGGCTCTGCGCAAGTTGCGGCACGATCTCCGCTCCCCGCTCGTCGTCATCGACGGCTTCGCCCAGCTGCTGGCCAGCGACCGCCCTGTCTCCGAGGAGCAGCGCCGCGACTACGCGGTGCGGATCCTGCGCGCGTCCACGGAGCTCGAGCAGCTGATGACCGACGCCCTCGACGGCTAAGCGGCGCGGGTGGCGAACCAGGCGGAGCCCGACAGCGCCTTGTCGAACTCCGACCACGCGGCGCCCGCGGGAAGGGCGCGCTCGACGCGGTCGAAGGAGCCGAACTGCGCGCCGAGCTTGTCGATCATGTGGACGAGGGTGGCCTCGCGGGTGGCGGGCACGACGGGCGAGCCGTGCTCGAGGCAGCCGTGGTGGGAGAGGATGATGTGCAGCAGGGACGCGGCGGTCTGCTCGGGGAAGCCGGGGACGTCCTCGATCGCCCGGCGCACGCGGTAGTAGCCGAGCGGGATCTCGGCCTGGAGCTTGCCGAGGTCGGTCAGCTCGATCCCGTCGGCACCGGTCGCGTAGGCGTCGAGCTTGCCGATGTCGTGCAGCAGCGCCCCGGCGACGGCGACGTCGCGGTCGATCCCACCGAAGGTCGAGGCGAGTGCGGAGACGCCCTGGGCGACGCTCAGCGAGTGCTCGAGCAGCCCGTGCTCGTAGGCCTGGTGGTAGCGCTTGGCGGCCGGCGCGCGGCGGAAGCGCTCCCACGTGTCCCCGGACAGGACGGACTCCAGCAGCGCGCGTAGCTGCGGGCACTGGACGGTGCCGACCAGCTCGCGCAGGTCCGCCTCCATCCGCTCCGCTGTGGCCGCCTCCACCATCGTGCGGCGAACCGTAGATCGCCGTCCGGACGAATCAATCGTCCGCAGCGAGCAGGGAATACACGACCAGATCGCGGAAGCGCCCGTCGATCAGCTCCGCGTCGCGGGCGACGCCCTCCTCGGTGAACCCGCAGCGCGTGGCGACCGCCCGCGAGCGCGCGTTGTCGACGGCGGCGCGCAGCTGGATGCGATGAAGGCCCCACTGCTCGAAGGCGAGGCCGGCCAGGGCGCGGACGGCGGCGGTCACCAACCCGTGGCCCTGCGCGGACGCGGCGATCCAGTAGCCGATGGAGGTCGCCCGGTTGATCCGGTCGAAGCCGTGGAACCCGATCGTCCCGGCCGGCTCACCTGCGTGCACGAAGACGAAGTTGGCCGACTGCCCCAGCTCCATCTCGGCCACGGCGATGCCGATCCAACTCGGCTCGTAGCCGAACTGGGCCCACGGCATCCACGGACGCAGGTGCTCGAGGTTGGCGACGACGAGCGCCTCCACCGCTGGGCCGTCGTCGTGGCGCAACGGGCGCAGGTGCGCGTCGTCGGTGAGGGGTAGCGTGGCGGGGATGAGCAAGTGGTGGACCTTGATCGCAGTGTGCCTGGCGACGCTGATGCTCCTGCTCGACGTCACGATCGTCAACGTCGCGCTCCCTTCGATCGAGCGCGACCTCAACGCCAGCTTCTCCGATCTGCAGTGGGTCGTGGACGCCTACTCGCTGACCCTGGCCGCGATCCTGCTGACCGCCGGCTCGCTCAGCGACCTGATCGGCCGCAAGCGCGTGTTCGTCGGCGGACTGGTGCTGTTCACGTTCGCCTCGCTGCTCTGCGGCCTGGCCCAGAGCCCGGTCTTCCTCAACCTGAGCCGCGGGCTGCAGGGCATCGGCGGGTCGGGCATGTTCGCCTGCGGCCTGGCTCTGCTGGCCTCCGCCTACCAGGGCCGCGACCGCGGGACGGCGATCGGCGTCTGGGGCGCGACCATCGGCGCGGCCGTCGCCGTCGGCCCGCTGGTCGGCGGCGTCCTCACCGACGCGATCGGCTGGGAGGCGATCTTCTTCGTCAACATCCCCATCGGCCTCGGCGTGATCGCGCTGACGCTGCGCTACGTGGAGGAGTCGCGCAATCCCGCCGAGGGCAAGCTCGACATCCCCGGCGTCGTCACCTTCTCGGCCGCCCTCTTCTTCCTCGTCTTCTGCCTCATCCGCGGCAACGACGAGGGCTGGGGCAGCGCGCCCATCACCGGCATGCTGATCGCCGCGGCCGTCCTGCTGGTCGCCTTCGTGGTCATCGAGCGGCGCTCGTCGCACCCCATGCTCGAGCTGACGCTGTTCCGCAACCCGAGCTTCGTGGGCGCCTCCGTGTGCGCCTTCGCGCTGTCGGCGTCGCAGTTCGCGATGTTCCTGTACCTGACGCTGTACATCCAGAATCAGCTCGACTACTCGCCGCTGCAGGCCGGCCTGCGCTTCCTGCCCATCACGCTGCTGAGCTTCTTCGTGGCGCCGTTCGCGGGCAAGCTGGCCGAGCGCGTCGGCATCCGCTGGTTCATGGGCGTCGGCCTGATGCTCGCCGGCGTCGGGCTCTTCGCGCAGAGCGGGCTGAGCGCGAGCGACGGATGGACCGCGCTGCTGCCCGGCTTCATCTGCGGCGGCATCGGCGTCGGCATGGTCAACCCGGCGCTGGCGACGGCCGCCGTCGGCGTCGTCGAGCCGCGCAAGGCGGGCATGGCGTCCGGCATCAACTCGACGTTCCGCCAGGTCGGCATCGCCACCGGCGTGGCGGCGTGGGGCGCGATCTTCCAGTCCGCCGTCAACGACCGCGCGCATGCGTTCGCCGCCGCCACGATGCCCTTGAAGGGCGGAACGAGCTACGCGCCGGTCAAGATGAGCGGCGACTTCAGCGACTTCGTCTCCTTCGGCCTCTACCGCAAGCTGGGGGAGAAGGCGATCGCGCCCGGCCGCGAGGCGTTCCTGCACGGCTTCGACCGCATCCTCATCTGCTCGGGCATCGTCGCCGTCGTGGGTGCCGTCCTGTGCGTCGTGCTGGTCCGGCCGAAGGACTTCGTGGCCCACGGCGAGGGGGGCGCTCCGTGAGAGCGCAGCCGCTCTTCGAGCATCGGCTCGAGGTGGACGGCTTCACGACGCGCGTCCTGGAGATCGAGGGGGAGGGGCCCGGCCTCATCCTCATCCACGGCTTCGGCGACTCCGCCGACACCTGGCGCCCGCTGCTGGACCTACTCGCGCGCGCCAACCAGCGCGCCATCGCCGTCGACCTGCCCGGCTTCGGCGCCGCCACGCACCTCGGCCCGGGCGCGATGCTGCCCCAGCTGGACGCGTTCGCGGGCGCGCTGGTCGAGCACGTCCACGCCGAGTCGGGGCAGCCGGTGGTCATCAGCGGCAACTCGCTGGGCGGCGTCGTCGCCCTGCGCGCGGCCGAGCGCGCCGACCTCCCCGTGGCCGGCATCGTCCCGATCGCCCCCGCCGGCCTCGACATGCCGCGCTGGTTCGAGATCATCGACCGCGACCCCGTCGTGCGGACCGTGCTGGCGATGCCCGTCCCGATCCCCAGGCAGGCGCTGGAGTTCGCCGTCGGGGAGACGTTCAAGCGGCTCGCGTTCGCCCGCCCTGGCGCGGCGGACGGGCGGGTGATCGCGGCGATGGCGTCCCACCACCCCGACCGCGCGTCGGTGCGCCGGCTGATCGCCAACGGCCGCCGGCTGCTGCCCGAGCTGCACGGCTGCATCGACTTCGAGGCGATCGAGTGCCCGGTGCTGCTGATCTGGGGGACGCGCGACCGGATGGTCAGCCACTCCGGGGCCAAGACGCTGGCGGCGGGCGTCCCGCAGACGGAGGTCGTGCTGCTCGAGGGGTGCGGGCACTGCCCGCAGCTGGAGGAGACGGAGAAGGTCGGCGAGCTGCTCCTGCAATTCGTCGGTCAGGCGGTCGGCGCGACGTAGCCTTAAGGCGATGCGCGCCGTCCTCACCGCCGCCGTCCTCCTCGCGTGGGCGGCGCCCGCCTCCGCCCAGGTCCCGACCCCGGCCCCGGCCCCGGCCCCGAAGCCC
>CAXTBB010000036.1:9954-27253 GCA_964242305.1 uncultured Solirubrobacteraceae bacterium | reverse complement strand
CATTGGGCGTGACCGCGTAGGACACGCCCGCCATGGCGGCGTAGGCCAGGCTGAACTGGTCGTGCGCCTTGGCGTAGCCGAAGCCGCCGTTGCCGACCCCGCTGGCATAGGCCGGGTTGCCGTCCTGGTCCGTGTAGGCGAAGTTCGGGCCGCCGACGCCGAGGTCGCTCACCGAGCTCACGCGATTGTAGGCCGCCCCGACGCCCGCCCCCACCGTCGCCCCGACCCCCACGCCGGAGCCGACGGTCCAGCCCGGCGTGACCGTCGCCGGCGTCAGCGTCGGTGGTCAGACGGAGGCGCAGATGCGCGCCGCCCTGCGCGTCGAGGTCCGCCCGCTTGTGCGGCGCCCCGTCGTCCTGCTGCACGGCGATACGACCCAGACGCTCGGGGTCAGCCGCGTCAAGCAGCACTTCGACCTCGACAAGACCGCCGCCAGCGCCCTCGCCGCGCCGGCCGGCACCGCCCTCAAGCCGGCGGTCAGCTTCGTCCGCACGCCGATCCGCACGTTCGTGGCCGGCTACGCCGCCGCCGTGCTCGTCGCCCCGAGGGACGCCGGCGTCCACATCACCCTGCGCCACATCGGCCGGACCAAGGCGCGCGCCGGCCACCGCCTCGCGCAGACCCCGGTCAACCGGAAGATCGAGGCGGCGCTCGCCGACCCGACCAAGCCGCGCCGCCTGCACGTCAAGCTCGTCCGCACCAAGCCGGCGATCGGCGCGAAGGACCTCAGGAAGCGCTACCCGACGATCATCACCGTCGACAAGTCCACCTTCACGCTGCGGCTGTTCAAGAACCTCCACTACGACCGCCAGTACGGCGTCGCCGTCGGCCAGCCCGCCTACCCGACGCCGGCGGGCCTGTTCGCGATCCAGTCCAAGCAGGTCAACCCGACCTGGACGGCGCCCAACTCCCCGTGGGCGGGCGAGTCGGCCGGGCAGTCCTACTCGGCCAACGACCCCAACAACCCGCTGGCCGCGCGCTGGATGGGCGTCAACGGCTCCGTCGGCATCCACGGCACCTACCAGGACTACTCGATCGGCACCGCCGCGTCGCACGGGTGCATCCGCATGCACGCGTCCGACGTCATCGACCTCTACGACCGCGTCGCCATCGGGACGCCCGTCCTGATCAAATAGCGCGCCGTTTCGCCTTGCGGGCCTCGATCCGCTTGGCGCGCGTGGCGGCGGCGTCGAGCTCGTCCAGCGCGGCTTCGATGCCCTCGCCGACGATGCGCAGGTCGGGCATCGCGTCGTAGTCGCCCAGCAGCCCGACGTTCATCCCGCCGTCGTAGGACATGATCGCGATCGCCAGCGCGCGGTCGCCGGCCAGGAACGGGATCGGGAACATCGACCGCATCCGCCGCCCGAGGACGTAGAGGGGGAACTGCGGGCCGGGGACGTTGGTGACGAGCAGGTTGTACATGCGCGAGGTGAACTGCAGGCGCGACGCCTGGGCGTGGATGGTCGGCGGCGCGAAGTCCTGAAGGGCGGCGATCGCCTGCGCGCCGAGCGCCTGCTTTGACTCCTTGAGCCCGTCCATGGCCTCCCGGACGCGCGCGAGGCGCTGCACCGGGTCCCCGATCCCGACGGGCAGCGGGGCCATCATGATCGTGATCTCGTTGCCCATCGTGTCCTTGGTCGCCTCCGTGCGGACGGAGACGGGCACGCACGCGCGCAGCTCCATGCCGGCGGTGTCGACGCCACGCTCCTGCAGGAACCGGGCGAGCCCGCCGGACACCGCGGTCAGGACGACGTCGTTGACGGTCCCGCCGAGCGCGTCCTTGATCGTCTTGAAGCGGTCCAGCCGGGCCTCAACGACGGCGAAGTTGCGGAAGGGACCGGGCGCGACGTTGAAGGGCGTGTCGGGCGGCGCCCTGAGGGCAGTCCGGGCGACCTCGCCGACGCCGGCGGCAAGCTCACGCGCGCGGCCCAGGACCTGCCGCGGGTTCGCGTCCGCGAGCACCTTCGTGGCGAGCTGCGCCGTCGTGCGCACGGCGCCCTCGACGCCGCGGGCGACCAGCTCGGCGCGCGTCGGCTCGCGGTGCGGGATCCACGGGTCGGGCTCGGGCAGGTCGGTCCCGTCCGGCGAGAGGTCGAACAGGACGGTGGCGAGATCGGCGCCGGACACGCCGTCCACCAGCGCGTGGTGCGTCTTGAGGATGATCGCGAAGCGCCCGTCGTGGAGCCCCTCCACGAGGTAGAGCTCCCACAGCGGCTTCGAGCGGTCCAGACGTTGAGAGAACAGGCGCGCGGCCAGCGTCATCAGCGCGTCGCGGTTGCCCGGTGACGGGAGCGCCGTGTGGCGGATGTGGTAGCCGAGGTTGAACGACGGGTCGTCGATCCACAGCGGCAGGCCCGTCTCCAGCGGCGCCTTGGCGATCTTCTGCCGGTAGCGCGGGACGAGGTGCAGGCGCGAGCGGACGTGGTCGGCGAACTCGTCGTACTGCGGCGGCGGCCCGTCGAGCAGGACGACGCCGCCGATGTGCATGTGCGTGGTCGGCCCCTCCTGCGCGAGGAACCCGGCGTCGATCGCGGAGAGCCGGTCGAGATGCGCTTGCGCCATCAGCTCCCACCTTAACTAGGGTGCGCGCGAGTGACGAACCTCGCCACCCTCGCCGACCGCGCCCGTGCCGAGGGGCGCTTCGGCATCGACACGGAGTTCATGCCGGAGGGCCGGTACCGGCCGTTGCTGTGCCTGGTCCAGATCGTGGTGGGGACGGAGATCGTGATGCTCGACCCGATCGCCGAGCCGTCGTACGACCCGTCGCCGCTGGCCGCGTGCCTGGCCGACCCCGCCGTCGAGGTCGTCCTGCACGCCGGCCGCCAGGACGTCGCGCTGCTGCGCCGCTGCTGGGACACGGACGTGACCAACGTCTTCGACACCCAGATCGCCGCCGGGTTCGCGGGCTTCGGCGCGCAGGCCGGCTACCTCGGCCTGCTCCACGACGCGCTGCGCATCCGCCTGAAGAAGTCGGCGTCCTTCACCCGCTGGGACCAGCGGCCGCTGACCGACGAGCAGCTGCGCTACGCCGCCGAGGACGTCGAGCACCTGCTCCCGCTGGCCGACCACATCCAGGCCAAGCTGCGCGAGTCGCAGCGCCTCGAGTGGGCCCGCGAGGAGTGCCTGCCGATCGCCAACGCCACCGACGTGCGCGATCCCGACGAGGTGTGGCGGCGGCTGCCGCGCTCGAGCGGCCTGGACCCCAAGGAGCGCGCCATCGCCCGCGAGCTGGCCGCCTGGCGCGAGCGCACCGCCGAGCGCGAGGACCGTCCCGTGGGCTCGGTGCTGAAAGACCCATCGGTGGTCGAGCTCGCCAAGCGCGCACCGCGCGACAAGAGCGCGCTGGGCAACATCCGCGGCGTCGGGCCCGACGTGCTGCGCCGCCGCGCCGCCGACGTGCTGGCCGCCATCGAGCGCGGCCGCGCCGCCGAGCCGATCCGGCTCGAGTCCTCGGAGCGCTTCCACACCGAGTCCGGCGACGGGCCGGTGATCGCGCTGGCCGAGTCACTCGTGCGCGCGCGAGCGCTGGAGGCCGGCCTGGCCTACGAGCTGATCGCCGCGCGCGCCGACCTCACCCCGATCGTGGTCGCCGCCCGCCGCGGCGAGGAGCCCTCCGGCGTGCGCACGCTCGAGGGCTGGCGCCGCGAGCTCGTCGGCGAGGAGCTGCTCGCGCTGCTGCGCGGGGAGCACTCGCTGTCCGTGGCGAGCGGGCGCGTCGCGGTGCGATAGGCAGTGGGGGCCCCACCTCGGACCCCAGGGCCCGACGTTCTGTCCTCGGCACCCCCAATCCGCCGGCTGGTCTGGATCGCCGCGGCCGGCCTCGTCGTCCGGCTGATCGTCATCGTCGCGACGGACGGCAGTCGCTTCGACATCCTCAACAGCCAGCACATGCTCGACGGGCTGCGGGCGGGCGGCCTGGACGCCTACGGGCTGACCAGCCGCGTGACGTGGCCCTACGGGCCCGGCTGGTTCCCGTGGCTGCTGATCGCGGGCGGGCTCAACCACGTCATCAGCTTCTCCGCCGCCGCGCGGATCGGGCCGGCCCTGTGCGACACCGCGCTGGTGCTGCTCGTCGGGACGCTGGCCCGCGGTGGCGAGCGCACCCGGCTGGCGGCGGCCGCGGTGATGGCGTTCGGTCCCCTGAGCGTGCTTGGCTCGAGCTGGTTCAGCCAGCTCGACACCCCGGCCGCGCTGGCGTCGCTGCTCGCGCTGTGGGTGTGGACGCGCGGTGGCTCGCGGCGCGCGGTGGGGGCCGGCCTGCTGCTCGCCCTGGCCGCCGCCATCAAGACGGTGCCGCTGCTGCTCGTCCTGCCCTTCGCGCTCGCCGCGCGCGACCGTCGGGAGGGGGTCACGGTCGCCGTGGTGGCGGTCGGCGGCTCCCTGCTCACGCTGCTGCCCTTCTACCTGCGCACGCCCGACGCGGTGTCCTCGCTCGGCGGGTACCACGGGCTGCCGGCGGTGGGCGGGCTGTCGCTCGTCCTGCAGCCGCGCTTCGCCGCGCACCTGCTCGGCGGGTCGCCGCTGCCCGTCGGCGACCTGCTCGCCTTCCTGCGCGACGACGCGACCACGATCGTCCTGCTGCCCGCGCTGCTCGCCTTCGTGGTACTGCTGGTCCGCCGTCCCGTCGACGTGCTCACCGGCTGTTGCCTGACCTGGCTGGTCATCTACGTGTTCGGGGTCAACTTCTCGATCACGTACCTGGGCTGGGCGATTCCGTTCTTCCTCGTCCGCGGGCACGTCCGCGGGGTGCTCGCGGTGCAGCTGGCGGTGACCCCGCTGACCCTGCTGCTCACCCACGCCTACGACCCGCCGCTGGCGGTCATCTACCTCGTCTACACGGCGGTGATGGCGGGCCTGTGGGTCTACGGGGCGGGCCTGCTGGCCTGGCTCGCCGCCGGAAGGGGGGAGCCGGTCGCGCTGGCCGATTCCCCGGGGGCGACCGAGGTCGCGTAGGCGCCGCGGACCTGGCCGATGACGAAGCCGTTGCTGGGGTCCAGGCGCAGGGCGTGGTCGAGCGCGCGCAGGCCGTCGACGCGGTCGGCGGCGCCGAACTCCACGCGCGCGAGCTGCTGCCAGCTCTCGGCGTCGTAGGGCTGGCGGCGCACGGCGCGCAGCAGGTAGCGCCGCGCCTGGTCGGACCGGCCGCGGCGCTCGGCGACGTCGGCGGCGGCCAGCAGCCCCTCCGTGTCGAGCGGATTCAGGCGGGCGGCGAGGTCGGCCGCGCGCGCCGCCCGCGCGTCCGAGCGGAGGTCCAGCGCTCGGGTGGTCTGCCAGCGCGCGAGCGCGGGGAGGGCGACGGAGACCGACAGCAGCGCCGCGCCGACGGCGGCGCCGAGCAGGGCGCCCGTGCGCGCGGGCGTCCGGCGCGGCGCGGCCGGCCGCGCGGCGACCACGCCCAGGCCGAGCAGCATCGGCAGCGTCGCGGCGGGGATGTCCCACGTCCACTCGAACGGGGACTGCGCGATCCAGGCGGCGGCGATGGCCAGCAGCGCGGCCGCCTCGGGGTCGCGGCGGGCGCGGCCGAACCCGGCGATCAGCAGGGCGACGATGCCGCCGCCGGCCAGCAGCAGCCCGGGGACGCCGTCCTCGGCCAGCCACTGCAGCGGGACGTTGTGCGGCTGCTCGACGCGCAGCCCGATGTCGCGGTAGAGGAGGTGCGTGACCCCGAACGACCCGGCCCCCCAACCGGTCAGCGGCTTGTCGGAGAACGCCCCGGCCGCCTCCTTCCACCACGACCAGCGCGCGCCCGAGCTGAGCGAGAGCACGCGCGCGGGCGTCGTCGCGGGGGCGAGCCGCTGGACGTCGGTGAAGTCGTCCCACGCCCGCCCGACGCCGCCCGTCGCCACGAACACGGCCACCCCCAGCGCCACCACCACCACGACCGACCAAACATAAAGGTGTCGGGTCCCGGCATGCGACATGTCCGATGCCGGGACCTGACCCCCGGCGAGGAGGAGGAGGGAGCCGGCGAGGACGATGGTGCCGAGCAGGAGGAGGCCGTCGTCGGTGCGCAGGCCGACCGGGACGAAGTTCGTCGACAGGTCGTGACGCAGGCCGGCGACGGCGAGCGGGCCGGCCACGGCGACGAGGACGAGGATGACGAGGACGACGGTGCGGCCGCGGTCGGGTGCGAGCCACAGCAGCACGGCGAGCCCGACGGCGAGGGCGAACAGCGCGCCGCGCGAGTAGGTGAGGCCGAGCGTCAACGCGAGCAGGTAGACGGCGCCCAGCGCGGGGAGCGAGCCACGGACGGCGACGCGCAGCAGTGGCAGCAGGCCGCTGACGCAGCACAGGGCGAGCGCGTTCCAGTACCCGAGCGGCGCCTGCAGCCGCGAGAGCATGCCGGCGCTGTCGATGACGCCGGGGATCGTCTTCCCCGCGAGCGCATAGAGGGCGGCGGCAAGCATGACCGCGCCGATGGCGAGGCCCGTCCAGCGCGCCGCGCGCGGCAGCGACGCGCCGACGGCCAGGCCGACGCCGACGGCGAGCGCGTAGCCGGCGACCAGGTTCGCGTCCGTCCACGAGCGGTCGGGCGCGACGCTCGAGGTGATCCCGACCGCGGCCCAGGCGGCGAAGCCGGCCAGCCCCAGCACGCCGATCACCCCCGCCCGCGAGGTGCGCAGCGCGAGCCCGTTGCCGAACAGGACCGCCGCCGCGGCGACCATGGCCACCGCGGTCAGCGCGAGCAGCGTCCACGTCTGCGGCGTCGGGTCCTGCGCGCCGTCGGCGAACGTCGCGTACAGCAGGCAGGCGCTGAAGCCGCCGAGGATCGCCCGGGGAGCGGTCACCCTGCGAAAGTAGTCCTGTGAGCCTGGTCGAGACGGAGCCACCGCCCCGGCCGCGCTGGTTCGAGGCGGGCGATCCCCTGCGCGGGATCGCCGCGCTGATCGTGGTCGTCTACCACGTCGGCTTCAACCTGGCCTACCAGGCGGGGAACCTCGACTTCGCGACCCAGTTCGGGCGTGGCTACGGCTGGCTCTACCGCGCCGCGGAGATGTCGCTGCACGTCTTCTTCGTGCTCTCGACCTACCTGATCGCGCGCGGGTTCGTCCACGCCTACCTGCAGGGCACGCCGATGCCCGACACCCGCCGCTACCTGCGCAATCGCGCGCTGCGGCTGCTGCCCGCCTACTGGGCGGTCTTCACCGCGGTGATCGTCGTCCGCGGCGCCGACGGCGTCAGCCCGGGCGGGGTGGTCAGCCGGTACCTGTTCGGTGGCCTCGTCGACAACAGCGGCAACTCGCCGACGATGGGCCAGACGTGGTCGCTGGGCATCGAGGTCGCCTTCTACCTGCTCGTCCCGATCGTGGCCTGGCTGGCGCTGAAGGTGCGCCGGCGCGGCTCCGTGCGCGGCCTGCTCGTCTTCTGCGGCGCCGTCTTCGTGGCCAGCCTGGTCTTCCGGGCGTCGGTGCCGGCGACGCTGTTCTGGCTGCGCTCGCTGCCCGCCATGGCCTACGCGCTGATGCCCGGGCTGGTGCTGTGCGCACTCGAGCTGCGCGTGCGCCACGTGCCCCGCCATCTGCCCGCGCTGTGCATGATCGCCGGACTCGCGTGCCTGGCCGGGACGGCGCTGATCGCCCCCGAGCTCTACCTCACCCACCGGGACGGGCGCATCGTGCCCATCGCGATCCTGGCGGCGGCCGGCGCGACGCTGCTGGTCGCCGGTCCGCTGCTCATGCACTGGGAGGGCCGCACGCCGTGGCGGTGGCTGGTCAACCCGGCGCTGTCGTGGATCGGCGCGCGCGGGTACTCGATCTTCCTCGTCCACCAGGCGGTGATCGTCACCCTGGTCCTGCGCGACGTGCAGTTCGGGACCGGCGTGGGTGGCTGGCTCCTGCTGACCCTGATCGCGCTGCCTCTGAGCGTCCTCGGCGGCGCGCTCGTCTACCACTTCGTCGAGCGCCCCGCGATGGTGCGGATGAAGCGCTGGCAGCCGCGCAAGCGCGCCGTCGCGCCGGCCACCGTCGTCCTCACGCTCGTCCTGGCGGCGATCGCGAGCGCCGCCCCGCACGGGCCCGACGCCCTCTACTACGAGGTCCGCGTCCCGGCCGGCCCGGTCCGCGGCGTGACGCTGATGTTCCATCCGGGCGGCTGGTGCGGGGCGTCGCCGCCGGGCGGGCGCGACTGCGGGCCGCCCGAGAACCGCATCCGCGACGATCCCTCCGATGGCCAGTACGCCGGCGCCGCCGAGGGCCGCGCCTTCGCCGGCATGGAGCGCGCCGCGCTCGACGCCGGGCAGATCGCGGTCACGAGCACGTACGCGACGGACGCACCGGGGCTGGACGACGTGCTCGCCACCTACGACCAGGCCCACGCGCGCTGGCCGGACCTCCCGATCTCCGCGTGGGGCAGCTCGGCGGGCGCGCAGTGGGCGCTCATGCTCGGCACCCGGCGCCGGCTGCACGCGGTCGTGGGCGAGGGCGCCCCGGCCGACTTCCGCGTCTGGAACGCGCCGGACCTGGGCGCGATCTTCCCGCAGCCCGAGGACTACGACCCCGCCCGCTTCTACCCGACCGATCCGCCGACCCCCGTCCTGCTGATCGCGCGCCGCGGCGACCCGACGGTCGGGGTGGCGCCGTCGCGGGCCTTCGCCAGGCAGGACGGCGCCGCGCTGCACATCCTCGACCCGGGCGACGCGCCGTGGGTGCACGGGCCGGCCGACCGGGCGCAGCTCGAGCGGGCCCGCGCCGCCGCGCAGCGCCTCCTCCAGTGAGCCTGCTCACCGTCATCGCCGCTGCGGTCCTCGCGTCGCCGGGCATCGTCCAGACCTGCGACGACGCGCCGCCGGGCGCAGGGCTGGCGGCCACGGGGCACTTCGTCGAGCGCGTCGACCCCGGCCTGGACGTCAGCGAGAACGGCTGCGCGCCGGCGCGTCCCCGGCGCACCTACGGCCTCGACCCGGGCGTCACCGACGGGCTGCAGCTGCGCGTCGTCCCCGGTCCGCCCGGCGCCACGCTTCCGCGCGGGACCCAGGTCACCGCCACGCTGGCCGGGGACGTCGACGCCTACGCGGCCGAGTTCGCCGCCTACCGCGCCGACCCGAGCTGGGCGCTGGAGCTGTCCGCCGACGGGCGCGTGCTGTGGGCGGCGCCCGCGCCGCCGCCGCCGGCCTTCGCCGTGCCTCTCGGGACCCGCCGCTTGACCTGGAGCCTGAGCTGCCGCGCGGCGCGCTGCCCCTCCGCCGCGACGGGCGACGCCGCGCACCGCGGCCTGCCGGCGACGCTGAACGTGTACGGCTCGACCGCCATCCTGGCCGCACGATGAGGCGAGGCACCGTGTTGGCGCTGCTGCTGGCGCTGCTCGTCGCGAGCCCGGCCGGCGCGGCCCTCTTCCTGGGCGCCGACGCCGCCGTCGAGCGCGGCGCCATCCGGCTCTACGCGGTGGGCAGCTCCGACCTCGGGCCGATCACCTATGGCGAGGACGCCCCGCTGGGGATGTTCGGCCTGACCGAGCCGCTCGGGACCGACCCGCAGCTCGGGCCGCTGAGCGCCGGCGCAGTCGACCGGGCGGCGCCGTGGCGCTGCGACCGCCTCGACCGCCGCTTCGCCGCGACCGGCACTCGCGCCGACGGGACCGTCGACACCGCGTCGATCACGGTGCGCACGCCGTCGTGCCGCAACCGGCTGGCGCTCGCCGCTCCCGTTCGCGCCGCGCCGGGCTCGGCGGTCACCGTCACCGTCACCGACACCTGGGGAACGGACGGGGAGGACGCGGAGGTCTGCACGCGCGCGCCCGGTGCCCGCGCGCGGTGCGTGCCGCTGCACTTCACCGGCGCCACGGCCATCCACACCTTCACGCCGCACGCGCGCGCCCGCTACGCGATCACCGTGCGCGCGCCCGCTCAGCGGCTGGTGCGACACGTCGCGGTCGGGGTGAAGGCGACGCCCGAGCCGACCGAGGCCGGCCCCACCATCCTCACCACCGGCGACTCGATGATGGAGACGGTCGACGCCGTCCTCGGGCACCGCCTGGCCAAGCGCGCCGAGGTGGTCGGCGACGTGAAGGTCGGCGCGGCGATCTCCTCCGACGTGATCGCCGACTGGCCGGCGCTCGCCCGCCAGCAGGTCGCCGCCCAGCACCCGCAGGCGACGGTCGTCTTCCTCGGCACCAACGACCGCTATCCGATGACGACGCCCGCGGGAGCGACCGTCGCCTGCTGCGGTCCCGGCTGGTCGGCGGAGTACGCGCGCCGCGTGCGCGGGATCATGCGCACGTACGCGCAGAACGGCCGCGGGACCGTGACCTGGCTGACCGTCCCCGCCGCCCGGGACACGCGCCGGGCCGCGGGTCAGCGGGTGGTCAACGCCGCCCTGGTCCGCGCCGCCGCGGGGCTGCCCACCGTCCACGTCCTCGACCTCGCCAAGCTCATCACGCCCGACGGCGCGTACCACGCGACCCTGGTCGTCAACGGTCGCCGGGTGCGCGTCCGCGACCCCGACGGGCTGCATCTCTCCGTGCCCGGCGCGCGCATCGCCGCGCGCGCCATCATCGCCGCGCTGGAGGACGACGGCATCCTCTGACTCAGTGGCTCAGAAGCCGCGGCGCTCCCGCTGGCGGTTGCGGAGGTCCCGCAGGAACGAGTCGCCTCCCTGGTGACGGAGCTCGTGGTCCAGGCGCAGGTAGCGCAGGCCCAGGACAAGCGCGAGGGCGGCGGCGACCGTGGTGGCCGTCGCCGCGTCAGCCGGGTGGACGCCGGCCAGCAGGAGGAAGGTCGCGATCAGGACGACAACCCCGATCCCGAGCAGCGAGAGGATGGTGCCCATGGTGGGTGATCCTACGCTCGTAGGTCGATGCTTACCAGACGCTCAGACATTCGCAACGTCGCCATCGTGGCCCACGTCGACCACGGCAAGACGACGCTCGTGGACGCCATGCTCTGGCAGAACGGCGCCTTCCGCGCCAATCAGGACGTCAACGAGCGGGTGATGGACTCGATGGACCTCGAGCGCGAGAAGGGCATCACCATCCTCGCCAAGAACACCGCCGTGCGCTACGGGGACGTGAAGCTCAACATCGTCGACACGCCGGGCCACGCGGACTTCGGCGGCGAGGTCGAGCGCGCGCTGACGATGGTCGACGGCGTGCTGCTGCTCGTCGACGCGTCCGAGGGTCCGCTCCCCCAGACCCGCTTCGTGCTGCGCAAGGCGCTCGAGAGCCGGCTGCCGGTCATCCTCGTCGTCAACAAGGTCGACCGGCCGGACGCGCGCATCGACGAGGTCGTCCACGAGGTCGAGGAGCTGTTCCTGGACCTCGACGCGCACGAGGACCAGCTCGACTTCCCGATCGTCTTCACCAACGCCAAGGCCGGCTGGGCGTCCATGACGCAAGGCGAGGAGGGCGAGGATCTCAAGCCGCTGCTGGACCTGCTGGTGGAGACCGTGCCCGCGCCCGAGTACGACGACGAGCACCCGCTGCAGGCCTACGTCACCAACCTCGACGCGTCGCCCTACCTGGGCCGGCTGGCCATCTGCCGCGTCCGCCACGGCGAGATCCGCAAGGGGATGGACGTGGCCTGGTGCCGCGCCGACGGGGAGACCGTCACCCGCGCGAAGATCACCGAGCTCTACGTCACCGACGCGCTGGACCGCGTGCCCACCGACGCGGCCGGGCCGGGGGAGATCGTCGCCCTCGCCGGCCTTGACGAGGTCACCATCGGGGAGACGCTGGCCGACCTCAACGATCCGCGGCCGCTGCCCGTCATCCACGTCGACGAGCCGTCCCTGAGCGTCGTGGTCGGCATCAACACGTCGCCCCTGGCCGGCAAGGACGGCAGCAAGCTCACTGCGCGGCAGGTCAAGGACCGCCTCGACACGGAGCTGGTCGGCAACGTCTCCCTGCGCGTGCAGGACACCGAGCGCCCCGACGCGTGGGAGGTTCAGGGCCGCGGCGAGCTGCAACTCGGCGTGCTCGTCGAGATCATGCGCCGCGAGGGCTTCGAGCTCACCGTCGGCCAGCCCCAGGTGCTGACCCGCGAGATCAACGGCAAGACCCACGAGCCCGTCGAGCGCATGACCATCGACGTCCCCGAGGACTACGTCGGCGTCGTCACCCAGCTGCTGGCCCTGCGCAAGGGCCGCATGGAGGCGATGGTCAACCACGGCACCGGCTGGGTGCGCATGGACTACCTCGTCCCCGCCCGCGGCCTGGTCGGCTTCCGCACGGAGTTCCTCACCGAGACGCGCGGCACCGGCATCGTCCACCACGTCTTCGAGGGCTACGAGCCCTGGCACGGGGAGCTGCGCACGCGGCCCTCGGGCGCGCTCGTCGCCGACCGCTCCGGCGCCGTCACCGGCTTCGCGTGCTTCCAGATGCAGGACCGCGGCGTCCTGTTCGTCGAGCCGGGCGACGAGGTCTACGAGGGCATGATCATCGGGGAGAACGCCCGCGCCGACGACCTCGACGTCAACGCCGTCCGCGAGAAGCACCTCACCAACGTGCGCTCGTCGACCTCCGACGTCCTCATCCGCCTGGTGCCGGCCCGCAAGGTCTCGCTCGACCAGGCGCTCGAGTTCCTGCGCGACGACGAGTGCGTCGAGGTCACCCCGCACTTCGTCCGGCTGCGCAAGGCGCACCTGTCGCAGACGGACCGCGTGCGCGCGTCGCGCCGGGCCCGGGCCGCCGCTACCGCGTAAGGCGCGCGTAGACGTCGTTGAGGAAGGCGTGCAGCTGCGGGAGCCGCCCGGTCCGCCCGGCGGCGACCTCGCGGGTGACGACCTCGTTGAGCGCGCCGACGACGGCCAGCGCCTCCGGGCCGTCGGAGATCGTTGCCGCGAACGCCTCGTGGACCTGCTGGCGGCGCTCGATCGCGCGCGGGCCGGCGGCGCCGATCTCGATCAGGAAGGTGCGCGCGAAGGCGGGCTCGGCGCTCAGCGTCTCCAGATAGGCGCGGATCGGGTCGCCCGCGCGCATGGTCGCCATGAGCACCTCGACGCCCGTGTCGTAGGCGGCCAGGAAGCAGGCCTCCTTGTCGCGGAAGTGCTCGTAGAAGGTCTTGCGCGAGACGCCGGCACGGCCGATGACGTCGGCCACGGACGTGGCGCCGTAGCCCTTGACCGCGACCACCTCGGCGATGGCGTCCAGCAGGCGGCCCCGCTGGGAGGCGAGGACCTCGTCACGCGCGAGCCGGTGCGGGCCGCGCGGGAGGGCGCCGTGGGGACGGGCCATGAGAGAGAAACACTAACGTCTCTCTCCCCCATGGCGTCCCCTCACGTCCGGCCTACAGCTTGTCCTTGATCGCGTCGGACACGTCGCCGACCTTGTCCTTGACCGAACCCGTGGCCTTGTCGACCTTGCCCTCGTTCTTGAGGTCCTGGTCGTCGGTCAGGTCGCCCGCGGCTTCCTTGACGCGGCCCTTGGCGTCGTCTGTCGTTCCGTCACCCATGTCGATGGCTCCTTGGTTGGCTCAGATGAACAGTGAGGGTCTTCCCCGCCGATGAGCGTTCCTGAACTTCCCGGCTCGGTGCGCTCGCTGCTCGAGGTCGGGGTGGCGCTGCTGCGGCGAACTGCGAGCGGCAAGGTGCTGATCGCCCGCTACGAGCCGCTGGTCGACGACGACGCCCTGCCCAAGGCGCTCCGGGCGCCGGTCCGGGTGGAGCTCGACGCCGCCCGCGCCGCCGCCGTCGTCCCCTTCAAGGGACCCGACAAGACGCCGGTCGCGGTCACCCCGACCGCCCAGGTCCACCGCCGCGGCGACCAGGCCGTGAAGGTCGCCCGGCCGGGGCTGGCCGCCACCATCCGCAGCGAGCTGGTGCTGGTGGACACGCTGGCCGGGCCGCTGCGCATCGTCTTCGGTGCGCTCGACGTCCGCGGCGTGATGGCCGAAGTGCGGGAGACGGTGATGGACGAGCTCGACCTCGAGCACGAGGCGGAGACCCAGTCGCGCGTGCGCCGCGCCTTGCGCCGGCTGGACGGCGTGACCGTCCCCGCGGTCGAGATCGACGACTGCGCGCCGGACACGATGGTGTCCGAGTGGCTCGACGGATCGCCGGCCACGGAGCTTTCGGCGGAGGAGGCCGAGCTGCTGATCGCCGCCCACCTGGTCGCCTGGCGCGACGCCGGGCTCGTCCCCACGGACGCCCGCCCGTCGCACCTGCTGCGCTTGGAGGACGGCTCGCTCGGACTGCTCGGGCTGGGGCTGGCCCGCACCGCCGATCGCGATCGCATGGCGCTGCACGTCGCCGCGTTCACGGCGCTGGCCGATCCCGATCCCGCCGCGTTCGTCGCCGCGCTCGAGCCGCTCGAGATCCTGCCCGAGGACGCCGCCGCCCGCGCCCACGCGATCCTGCGCGACGTCCTCGGCCCGTTCGTGGGCGGCGAGGCGACGCTCGACGCCGCCGCGGTCCACGACGTCACCCTGCGCGCGTTCGAGCGCATGAGCGACCTGCTGTCGCTGGCCGCCGGCGTGGCGCCGGATCCGAAGGACATCGGCCCGGCCCGCATGGCCGGCCAGCTCGCCGCGACGCTCGCGCGCTTCGGCGTGACGGCGGACTGGCCCGCACTCGTCGCGCGAGCCAGCACCGCCGCTCCCTAATCCGTTTTCCGCTCCGCCTTCGTGCGGGCGGCGGCGGTCGCGAGCCGGTCCGCCTCGTCGGCGGAGGTGAGCGCGTCCTCGCGCTCGGCCAGCGCCTCCTGCTTCTCCGCCACGACCTCGCGCCGTTCGCGGTCCTCCTTCTTCGCGTTGGCCTTCGCGGCGTTCTGACGCGCCTCCTCGGCCTCGGCCTTGCGGCGCTCGGCGGCTTCCTTGGCCTTGACCTCGGTGGTCTTCTTCTGCTGGGCGGCCTGCTTCTTCTTGGCGGCCTGCTTCTTGGCGGCCTCCTGGCGGCGCTGGGTCGCCTTCTCCTCGCGCTCGGCGGCGGTCTCCTGCGCGCGGGCCGTCGTCTCGCTGGCCTGCTTGCGCAGGCGGGCGGCCTTCTCGCGCTGGTCGACGGCGGCGCTCTTCTTGCGGCCCTCGGCCTTGAGCTGCTGGTCGCCGGTGATGTCGCCGGCGACGCTGCGTGCGGTGGCGTCCGCGCGGTCGACGACCGTGCCGCGGCCGACGAGCTTGGCGGCGCGCGACAGCGGCCACTTGACGGCGCCGAGGTAGGCGCTCGTCACGGTTCGGGTCAACTCTCGGATGCCCATGGTCCTAGTTCCCTTCGAGGCGCTCGGCCTCGGCGTCGGCCTTGGCTGCTTCGCGCTCGAGCGCGGCGGCCCGGCGGGCGGCGTCCACCCGCGCTTCCTCGGCTCCGTCCTCCGTCGCCTCGGCGACCGTCTCCTGCGCGTCGCGCTCGCGGGCGGCCTGCGCCTCGGCGTCGGCCTTCTGCTCGGCGGCGGTCTGCTCGGCGCGGCGGCGGTCGGCCTCGGCGGCGCGCTCGCGGTCCTCGGCGGCGAGTGTGTTGTCGAGCTCTCGCTTCTCGGCGGCGGCCTGGGCCTGCTCCTCCTTGACGCGGGCCTCCTCGTCGCGGCGGCGGGCGTCGGCCTGAGCCTCGCGCGCCTCGCGCTCGGCGTCGGACTGCGCCTCTTGCAGGCGGCCCTCGCGCTGGAGCTCCTCGTTGTCGGTCAGGGATCCGGCGGCGGCCTTCAGTCGGCCGGCGGCCTTCCCGATCAGGCCACCGGTCGTGCGTTCTTCAGTCATATGGGTCTGCGCTACCCGGGCCGGCGGGGTCTGACCCTCAGTGTGACGTAGCCGCACTCGGCCCGAGGGTGCCGCGCACACCGCGCTCGCGCAGCACCGCACCGGCGACCAGGCCGATCACGATCACGGGCGGGATCGCCAGCAGGCCGCTGGGGATGTCGACGCCGGCCTTGGTCAGCATCCCCAGTCCCGCGCCGAGCAGCACGACGGCGAGTGCGCCGCGGATCGCGCCCTGCGGCGCCTGCAGCGAGAGCTGGGTGCTGAGCAGGATCCCGGGGATCGCACCGATCAGCAGCGTCTCGGCCAGGCCGTAGTCGATGTCGCCGGCGAAGACGTGCGCGATCGCGGCCGCCCACAGGACGATGGAGGCGTGGAAGAGGTCCGTGCCGACCACGGAACGCGGCTTCATCTTGAACAGGACGATCAGCCCGACGGCGATCAGTGCGCCGCTGCCGGCGGACGTCACGCCGATGACCAGGCCGACGCAGGCGCCCAGCGCGATCGCGGCCGCGGTCCGCCGCGGGGTCAGCTCGACGTGGTCGGACTCGCTGACCTTCCCGCCGAGCACGATGCGGACGAGCAGCGCCGAGCCGGTCAGCAGCAGCGCGACGGCGAGCAGGGTGAAGATGACGGTGTCGAAGCCGTCGCCGAGGTCGCGCTCGAGCTTCTTGAGGATGATCGTGCCGGCGATCGCGCCGGGCACGGAGCCGATCGCCATGCGCTTGGAGAGCGCCATGTCGACGGTGCCGGCGCGCCACTGGCGGAAGGCGCCCGTGCTCTTCTCGACGGCCGAGTAGGCGATGTCGGTCCCGATCGCGGTCGCCGGGTCGATGCCGAAGACGACGACGAGCAGCGGGGTCATGACGGAACCGCCTCCGGTACCGGTGATGCCGACGAGCAGTCCGACGGCGAAGCCGAACGCGATGAAGGTGGGATCCAGCGAACGACCTCCGGGCTTTGCCTACTGACTCAGTAGGGATGCCCGGAGGTCGGCTGGTCTAACCGCGTGCGCTCTAGACGAGCGGGTGGTTCGAGCGGATCACGCCGCTCGGGTCGACGGCCGCCTTGACCGCGCGCAGGCGGGCAAGGGTGTCGGCGTCCCACAGCTCGGCGGGATCGGCGTCCACCTCCTCGACGAAGTTGGCGGCGCGGCGGCCGCCCTCGAACGGAGCCAGGGCGGCGCGGAGGCGCTCGAGGTCGGCGCCCACGCCCGCGGCCATCTCCGGCGTGGCGGCGATGCCGACCGCGAACACCTGGAACGGGTCGCCCAGCGGCGCGAGCTTCTCGCCGGCGCAGATGATCTGCGCGCCGAGCAGCGCGGGGCCGAAGCCGCCCACGAACGCGTCGACCGCAGCCTCCGGGAGCACCGGCAGGGTCACGCTGTCGCCCTTGCCGGGCACGGGGCCGGGCGGGTCCATGTGCAGGTGCTGCAGGTGCTCGTACGCGGTCGGGGCGGTGGTGTCCATGACCGGCTCCAGCGCGCGCAGCGGGGCGAGCAGGGAGTCCGCCTCCGCCGCGTCGCCGAGGACGACGGTCTGGACGACGGCGAAGGACTTGCCGCGCAGGTGCGGCGGCGGGCCGTCGATGTCGGGCACGCGTAGCAGGCGGGCGACGGACGTCGCGGTCTGCGGCAGGCACGGCGCCCAGCAGGCCCACGCGCGGACGACCTCGCGGGCGCGCTCGAGC
>CAXTBB010000036.1:0-9944 GCA_964242305.1 uncultured Solirubrobacteraceae bacterium | reverse complement strand
ACGGGCCGCGATCCGCGAGCTGGAGGAGGAAACCGGCTGGCGCGCGGAGCGGATCGACGGCCACGATCCGGACGCGATCGCGGGCGCGCTCGAGCGGGAACCACAGGTGGCCGGCCTGGACCGGGCCCGGGTTGATGAGCTCGAACTCCAGCGCCGTGACGATGCCGAAGTTGCCGCCGCCGCCCCGCAGCGCCAGGAACAGGTCCCGGTGCTGGCGGCGGTCGGCGCGGATGAGCTCGCCGTCGGCGGTGACGAGTTCAGCGGCGAGCAGGCGGCTCGCGGCGGTGCCATAGCGGCGGCCGTAGAAGGAGAGTCCCCCGCCCAGCGTGTAGCCGACCACGCCGACGTCGGGAGCGGAGCCGTGCAGGCAGGCGAGCCCGTGCTCGGCGGCGGGGCCGATCACGTCCTGCCACTGGGCACCGGCCTCGACGCGGGCGACGCGGGCGGGCGCGTCGATCTCGACGCCGCGCATGCGGTCGGTGCGGATCAGCAGCGTGTCGTCGAGCGCGCCGAGGGAGAGCGCGCCGTGGCCGGTGCCCTGGGCGGTGACGGCCAGGCCGTGCTCGCGGGCGTAGCGGACGGCGGCGACGACGTCGTCGGCGGTCTCGGGGCGGGCGACGGCGGCGGGGCGCTGGTCGGCGGAGAGGTTCCAGGCCGCGCGCGCCTCGTCGTAGGCGGCGTCGTCGGGGAAGGTCAACATCTTGGGAGGAGCAAGGAGGGCCATGGCTGGGACAGTCCCACCCGATCCGTCGGCCGTCGTCCCCCCCAGGGACGATCCGGCCTCCACAATGAGGACGATGCCGCGCCGCCGCCTCGATCTCGACGCGTCCCCCCAGGACGTCCTGCGCGCGCTCCGCGGCGGCCCCCGCCCGTTTCTGCTCCTCGGCGCCTGGGCGGGCGGAGGCGCCATCGCCGCCGCCCAACCTAAAGGGGTCAGGTCCCGGCATCGGACACGTGTCCGATGCCGGGACCTGACCCCTTTAGGTGGTGGGTGGTTCGGGTGGCTGGGCTACGGGGTGGGGGCGCAGGTGGAGCGGTTGCCCCCGCAGCCCCCGCGGCCGCATCCGCTGCCGGAGCACGACGTCGCCTTCTACGACCACGTGTACCGGATGGACCCGGACGGGACGTGGTGGCTGGAGTGGCTGGAGGAGGAACCGGACGTGGCGTTGGGGGTGGTGGAGCGGCGGCCGTGGTCGCTGGACGGGATGGCGCCGCGGGCGCCGGGGATGGACGGGCACCGGTGGGCGGTCGCGGACGCGGTACACCGGATCGCGGCGGGAGAGCTGTTCCAGGCCAACCTGACGCTGCGGCTGGAAGGCAGGCTCGACGGCGACCCGCTCGACGCCTTCGCCGACGCCACGGAGACCCACGCCCCGCCGTACGCCGCCTTCTTCGGCGGCCCCGACCACGCCGTCCTGTCCTTCTCCCCCGAGCTGTTCCTGCGCCGCCACGGTGACGAGGTCCACAGCGACCCGATCAAGGGGACGGCGACGGACGCGGCGACGCTGCGCGCCTCGGCAAAGGACGCGTCGGAGCACACGATGATCGTCGACCTCGTCCGCAACGACCTCGGGCGGGTCGCGGAGTACGGGACGGTGGTGGCCGGCGCTCCGGAGATCGTCGCGCACCCCGGCCTCCATCACATGGTCACGCGGGTGAGCGCCCGCACGCAGGCCTCCGACGAGGACGTGGTCCGCGCTGCCTTCCCGCCCGGGAGCGTGACCGGCGCGCCGAAGGTGCAGGCGATGAAGACGATCGCCGCGCTGGAGGCGACCGGCCGCGAGGTCTACACGGGCGCGATCGGCTACCTGAGCCCGATCGCCGGCCTCGAGCTGAGCGTGGCCATCCGCACGCTGGAGGTCAAGGACGGGCACGCCTGGCTGGGGGCCGGCGGCGGGATCGTGGCCGCGTCCGACCCGGAGGCGGAGCTCGAGGAGGCGCTCACGAAAGCGCGGCCGGTGCTCGCAGCGCTGGGCGCGCGGACGCCGGACCCGACCGTGTGGCGGCGCCGTCCCCTGCCGCCGCTGCTCGAGCTCCCCCGGCCCGACCCGGCGCTCGGGCTCCTGGAGACCATGCTCGCGGTCGACGGCGAGATCCCCCTGCTCGACGCGCACCTGGCCCGGCTCGGCGACGACAGCCGGCGGGACGCGCTGATCGCGGCGGCCAGAGCAGCCGGCGCGGGGCGGCACCGAGTGCGGCTCGTCGGCGGCGTGATCGAGGTCACGCCGGCGGTCCGCCGCGAGCCGCCGGCGCTGCGTCCCGTCCTCGTCCCCGGCGGCCTCGGCGATCGCAAGTGGGCCGACCGCCGCGTTCCCCTCGACGCCCTGATCGTCGACGCCGACGGCCATGTCCTCGAGTCCGCCTGGGCCAACGTCTTCATCTTCGAGGACGGCACACACACCACCCCGCCCGCCGACGGCCGCCTGCTGCCCGGCATCACCCGCGCCCGCGCGATGGCCAGCACTGGCGCCGTCGAGGAGCCGATCGACCTCGACCGCCTCGCCGCCGCCGACGCCGTCTACCTGACCTCGGCGATCGCGCTGGTCACGCCGGTCAGGGGCGCAGCGTCCGCGCCGTCGCTGAGCGCGGGACGGACTTCTGATCGGGCGCCGTCCCCAGCACCCGGTCGCTGACCGTGTTGGTGATGCCGTGCCAGTACCGCTCGTTCTTGAAGTGGTGCAGCCGGTGCCCGCGGTGGATCGCCCGGTAGTAGCGCGACCGCGGCCGCACCGCCGTGTGGATGAGGAAATGCGTCCATTCGTACACGACGATCAGGGCGTAGCCGGTGACGAGCCCGCTCATCGCCGCGTGCCATCCGAGCGGGACGATGAACACTGCGACGACGAGCGGCACCGCCCCGACCAGCAGCGCCACCGCCTCTACCGGGCCGAGCAGGATCATGAACAGGTTGTGCGGGTCCTCGTGGTGCATGCGGTGCGACTGCGCGGTGACCAACTCGACCTCGCGGCCGCGCCAGCGGAAGGGGCGCAGGTGCAGGAGGTAAACGTGGATCGCCCACTCACCGAACACGTAGACCGGCAGCATCAGCGCCGCCGCCGCCGCGTCCCGCCAGCCGAACTCGCCGAGCACCACCCGCGCGATCACGGCCAGCGCGAGCCCCGCGACCAGGATCTGGGGGGAGCGCTTGCGGCGGAACTCGCCCCACGCCTGGGCGACCGTCGTGACCTCGGCTCCGTACCGCGTGGCCATAGCGTCCAGGATATGGCGGCCAAGGTCAGCGCGGGCATCCTGCTCCATCGCGACAACCAGGTGCTGCTGGTCCACCCGGGCGGACCGTTCTGGGCGAAGAAGGACCTCGGTGCCTGGTCGATCCCGAAGGGCGAGCTCGAGACCCCGGACGAGGACCCGCGCGCCCGCGCCCTGATCGAGTTCGCCGAGGAGACGGGCACGGACCTCGGCGACCCCGAGACGGTCGCGCTCGGCGAGGTCAAGCAGAAGAGCGGCAAGCGCGTGGTCGCCTTCGCGGTCGCGGGCGACCTCGACGCCGACGCCGTCGTCTCCAACACCTTCGAGCTCGAGTGGCCGCCGCGCTCGGGCCGCCGGCAGGCCTTCCCGGAGGTCGACCGCGCCGCGTGGTTCGACCTCGACGAGGCCAAACTGCGCATCAATCCGGCCCAGGCCGCGCTCTTGGACCGATTGTGAAGCCGCTGCTCGTCCTCCTGTTCGTCGTCCTCGCCGCGCCCGCGGAAGCGGCGCGCGTGCGCGTGCAGGTGATCCCGGCCGTGCCCGACTCCATTCGCGAGGACATCTCCGACAGCGACCAGTTCGTCCTGCTGACGGCCGGCCACGGCGAGCGCAACCGCGTGACCGTCCGCAAGCGCCCGCACCACGCGCTCGTCGTCCAGGACGCCGGGGCCCGGCTGCGGCCCGGCTCCGGCTGCCGGCGCCTGACCCGCCACGAGGTCCGCTGCCGCTTCGACACCGACTACTCCACCGAGCGCCTGGTCGCCCAGTTGCGTGATCGCGACGACCGCTTCCGCGTGCGGGGGATCCTCGACGCCACCGTCTTCGGCGGCAAGGGCGACGACCTGCTCGTGGGCGGCCGCGGCAACGACCTGCTGGGCGGCGCGTCGGGGGACGACATCCTTGTCGGGCGGCGTGGCAGCGACACCCTGAGCGGCTCGACGGGCGCGGACCAGCTGGCCGGTGGCCCGGGCGCGGACGACCTCACCGACGGGCCCGGACGCGACGTGCTTCGCGGCGGCCCGGCCACCGACATCCTGCACAGCACCGACGCGACGAGCCGCGACAGCCTCTACGGCGACAGCGGCCGCGACCTCGTCACCTACGCCCGCGAGACGCCGGCGTCGATCGCGCTGTCGAGCGGGGCCGGGGAGGACGACGTCGTCGGCGTCGAGGACGTGCTCGGCAGCTTCGCACGCGACGTCATCAAGGGCGACGCGCGCGCCAACCGCATCGACGGCAACGGCGGCGACGACGTGATCGACGCGGGTGACGGCGACGACAGGGTGGCCGGTCGCGCGGCCGAGGACATCACCTGCGGCGCCGGCGCGGACGCTCTCGAGAGCGTGTACGGCGGTGCGCCGCTCCTGCGTCCCGACTGCGAGCGGGTCGTCCTCGAGCCCTTCTTCCACGCGCCCGCGCAGCCGGTGTCGGTGACCGCGGACGCCGTCACGCTCTCGCTCCCGTGCGAGACGAGCCCACGGAGCCTCACCCTGGTCACCCCGCCGGCTGCGCGCCCGTGGTTCCCGGACGGTCCGTTCGGCACCGTCGTCGCCGCCGGGCCGCAGCCCGCCGGCCGCGGCGGGGAGTGCGCCGCCGTCCTCACCCTGACCGCCGCCGGCCGGTCGCTCCCGCGCCCGCTGCCGGTCACCATCAACGGCGCCTACGCGACGTGGTCGTTCCTGCTCGGGTCGCCGTCGTAGTCGCGCTGCTGGTGGCCCGGAGGACCTCTTCATCACCTCCGTGCGCTTCCCGGCCGCGGCGGGGGAGCGCAACCGCATCCCCGCGGGCCGCGGGTGCGCGGCGCGGCCGGTTCACCGCGTCACGTGCCGCTTCGGGACGGGTGACCGCCGGCTGGTGCCACAATCGCGTCCGCGGCGGCCCGGGTCCCGACCGCATCGTGTTGAGCGTCTACACGGCCCGCGACGACACCAACTGCGCGGTCGGTCCGACCGCGTCGACACGCCGCGGCGCGGCTGCGCCGGCGACCGGATCGAGCGCGTGAAGCCGGTGACGCCGTCCCACCGGCCCTGGTAGCGCTCGGGGCCGACCGGGGTCACCGTCGCCCGCGGGATCGCGCCCCGCGGCGACCTCCTCGAGTGCCGCACCGTGCGGCCGGCCGTGGGTCCTCTACGTGGACGGGAGCCGCGACTGGACCTTCCTGCTGGCGGCGCCGGGTGCGACTGCGCGGTAGGTCCCGCGGCGGGCGGGCACGCGCAGGGTGACGGTGCCGTCGGCGCCCGCGGCCAGGGTGCGCCGCAGCCCGTCCGGACCCCGCAGCGTGGCGGTGGCGACGCCGGGCGGCAGGCGCGCCCACACGTGTCCGCGCGGGGTGACGACGAGCGGGAAGCGATAGGCGGCCAGGCTCGGCTTCGCGCGGCCATCGGCGAAGAAGAGCCCGCTCTGGAAGCCCGACGGCGACAGGTCGTCGCGCCACAGGTACTGGGCCGCCGACCGCACCCGCGGTGTCCGCCACTCGATCCACTCGGCCTCGTTGATCGCGCGCGCCTGCCCCGCCGGCGACGTGCCGTAGACGCGATCGGGCGGATCGGTCTGAACGCCGTCCTCCGTGTCCCACACGTCGAGGCGGCGGGTGGTGTGGCCGGCGCGAAAGGCGCGGTCGAGGATCGGCAGCAGCCGGGCCAGCGACCGCGGATACAGCGACGCGCGGTCGGGCGGCCGCACCAGCGGTCCCTTGGTCGGGTAGTAGGGATGGACGGACCAGCCGTAGGCGTCGAGCCGGCCGCGGCGCAGGACTGCACGGGCGAAGCGCAGCGGCGCGACCGGCGAGCGGGTCCGCCGGCCAGCGTGCGCGACCGCGAGCTCCTCCCCGAGCAACACCCGCTCGCCGCGCAGCGCGCGCAGGCCGGCCCGGGCCAGGGCGCGGTAGAGGCCGGGGGACGCGGGCCGCCCACGGTGCCACTGGGGCAGCAGGTGGTTGGGGCTGTTGGGCTCGTTGATCAGCGACCACAGGTCGACGTCCTCGCCGAGCCGGGCGCGCGCCTCGGCGGCGAAGGCGCCGAACGCGCGGGCGTCCGGCCGCCACGTGCCCAGCCGCGCGCCGGGGTGCCGTGGCGACGCCGCGTCCGGCGCGGGCGTGGTCAGGGTGATCAACACCTGGAGACCGCGGACGTGGGCATCGGCGACCACCGCCTTCGTCGCCGCCCAGCGCGGCGTGCGCCAGACGACGCTCACACGGACGACGTCGGCGCCGGCGGCTGCCATCGCGTCGAGGGTGGCGATCCGCGTGGCGGCGCCGCTGCGCAGCAGCAGCCGGTCGTCCTGGACGATGCGCTTGAGCCCCGGCGCCGCGGTCGACGGGGCACTGAGGAGGAGGGGGAAGAGCGCGAACGCCGACGCGGCACGCTTTGCACACCTCCTGGATGTATTAGGCGTGCCGGTCAGGCGACGAGCTCGGTGACGAGCGCTCCGTACGCGTCGATGGCGGCGACCAGGTCCTCCTCGCGGGCGTCCTCCTCGCGGGAGTGCGACGTGCCGCCCAGCGTCCGCGCGAACACCATCACCGTCGGCACCCCCGCCCGCGCCACCGCCGCCGCGTCGTGCAGCGGCCCCGACGTCAGCGGCGCCCGGCCACCCGTCACAGACTGCGCGCGCGACACGAGCGAGCCATCGAAGCGGATGGGATCGATGCGCCACACCGGCTCCCAACGCACGACCACCCCCTCCGTTTCGGCGCAGCCATCCGCGCTCTCCCTCAATGCGCTGTTCGCGCCCTCGAGCGCATCGAGGTCCCGGTGCCGAAGATCGACGACCAGCCGCACCCGCTCGGCAATCGCCGTCGGCGTGCCCGGCTCGGTCCGCAACGCGCCGACGGTGACCAGGCCGTCCGCCGCGATCCCAAGCTCGCGCGCCTTCAAAGCAAACGCAGCGGCCGCCGCAAGGGGATCGCGGCGGCGATCCATGGGCGTCGCCCCGGCGTGCCCCGCGCGCCCGGTGAAGACGACCTCCGTGCGCCGCACGCCCAGGCAGCCGTCGACGGCGCAGCAGGCCGTCCCCTCGTCGTCGAGCACCGGACCCTGCTCGATGTGCAGCTCGGCGTAGGCGCAGGCGCCGTCGAGCTCGGCGCTCGCGCCCCGCATGTCGGCGACGACGACGCCGTTGGCGTCCAGCGCGTCGGCCAGCGTCACCCCGTCCGCGTCGCGCAGCGCGGCCGCCGCGTCGACGTCGAGCAGCCCGCAGGCCGCCGACGACCCCAGCAGCGAGTGGCCGAAGCGCGCGCCCTCCTCGTCGGCCCAGTCGACCAGCGCCACGGACCGGCGGTGGGACTCGAGCGTGCGCAGCACCTCCGCCGCGGCGAGCACGCCGAGGCAGCCGTCCAGCCACCCGCCCGCCGGCACGCAGTCCAGGTGCGAGCCGATGATCACCGTCTCCGGCGACTCCCCGGCCCGCCGCGCCCACAGGTTCCCGGCGGGGTCGCGCTTGACGTCGACGCCGGGGACCTGCTCGTGCAGCCAGGCGACGAAGCGCTCGCGCTCCCCGCGCCACTCCGGTCCCCACGCGACCCGCCGGCCGCCTGACCGCGCGTCCAGCGCGCGCAGCCGCTCGATCACCTCAAGCGGGTTCACGCAGCAGCTCCATGGTGGAGCAGTGGACGCCGCCGCCGTTCTTGTGCAGCTCGTCGTAGGCGACCGTGACGACCTCGATCCCGCGTCCCGACAGCAGCTCCGCCGTCCGCGGCGTCCCCTCCGCCATCAGCACCCGGCCGGGGGAGAGCGACAGCGCGTTCAGCGACCACTCGCCCTCACTGGTGTCGGCGTGGATCGTCTCGATGCCCTCCGCGCGCAGGCGCTCGATGAAGGCGAACGGCAGGCCGGCCGCGTCGATCAGCGCGACGCCTTCGTCGACCATGGCCAGGTGCAGGTCGAGGTGGATGGTGTAACCCGGCAGCGGGACGACGATCAGTTCCCAGCCGATTCGCGCCAGCGTCTCGCGCAGCTGGCGGGCGCCCTCGGCGTTGCAGCGGATGGACGTCCCGAACGCGGCCAGCCCCGGGCGCAGCTTCACGAACGAGCCGCCCTCCAGCGTCCCCGTCCCCGTGATGGTGGAGAGGATCGGCAGGCCGGCTGCGGCCACCTCCCGCGTGACCGCCGCCTCCTCTCCGCGGCGCACGCGCACCGCCATGCGCGCGATGATCGCCCCGCCGGGGACGGTGACGAGCGGGTCGCGCGCGTAGACCGCCTTGACGAAGCCCTCGCCCAGCGGCTCGGCGAGCACGACCTCGACGCCCTCGCGCTCGAGCGTCGACACCAGTCCGGCGTGCTGGGCGTGCACCTTCTCGAGGTCGGGCGGCTCGCGGTCGGTCCAGTACCAGCGCCCGTCGGGATCCACCAGCGCCTGCGCCTCCTCGTCCCACGCGTCGGCGCGCACCGCGGCCAGCTCGTCGCCGGGCCGGCGCATGAGCACCTTGCGCAGCCGGCCGACCTCGTCCGAGGCGCCCCACTCTGCGCCCCAGACCGCCGTCAGCTCGTCGTGGAAGGGCGGCTCGGCGGCGGTCTCCAGCCGCGTCTGGTGCAGATCGGGCGGTCCGGCCATGCGCTGCACGCTACCTGCGCGCATGACAGGATGCCGGTCATGAAGAAGACACTTGTTGCCGCGTGCGCGGCGTTGATCGTGGCCGGCTGCGGCGGGAGCGACGGCCTGTCGCGCAAGGACATCGCCAAGAAGGCCGATGCCATCTGCGCGAAGTACTCGAAGCAGGGGTCCGATCTCGGATCACCCGACCTGACCGATCCGGACAAGGCGGCGACCTACTTCACCAAGGCGGGCGACCTCACGAAGAAGCAGCAGGACGAGCTCGAGGGCCTCGAGCCGGCCGACTCCGTGAAGGCTGACTACAAGAAGATGACGGACGCCACCGGCGAGGTCACCGACCTGCTCGGCGACCTGGCCGACGCGGCGAAGGCCAAGGACAACAAGAAGGGCGTCGCGCTGATCCAGAAGCTGACGCCGCTCAGCGCGAAGGTGAACTCGGCGGCGTCGGCCGTCGGCGCGAAGGGCTGCGCGGGGTAATGCGGGCCGCGGCGGCGGTCCTGGCTCTGCTCGTCGTGGCCCCCACGGCGAGCGCCGCGAAGGTGCGCGTGGGCGCGCCGCACGCCGGGACCATCGCCGTTAAGACCGTCAAGCGCGCCCGCCTGGTCGCGGTGTTCGGCGGCCGGGTCGTCGCCGAGCCGCGCACCGTGCGCGGGCGGGCGCGGCTGCCGCTGACCCGGGCCGGCCGGGAGCAGCTCGCCGCCTGCGCGCCCGGGCGGCTGCGCGTGCTCGCGTACGCGCCCCGCGCCACGGGCCGCGCGGTCGGCGGGACGATCGGCCGCGGGTCGCGGATGCTGACGCCGCGCTGCGAGCCCGCCGTCCCCGCCCCGGCGAAGCTCGACCTCCCCGACGGCCGCGACTGCGACCAGCTCGACGTCGCCGTCTGCCTGCAGCCGTTCCCGAGCGATTTCTTCACGGTGCGCGACGCGACCACGGACACCAAGCGCCGCATCCGCTTCCCCGCGTCCGGCATGCCGGCCAACGTCGCGGGCACCCGCGTCGCCGTCGGCGAGTACGCCTCCAACGATGGCTTCAGCCCCGGCTCGGCGCTGATCACCCGAGTGCCCGGCCTCGACTCCCAGGCCGCGCTCGCGCGCACGGGCGCCGTCCCCATCGACGACATCGCGCGCTCCTTCGACCGTCGCCAGCCCGTCGTTGTGATCGACGCCAAGACCGGCCGGCGCTGGCCG
>CAXTBB010000035.1:9476-48573 GCA_964242305.1 uncultured Solirubrobacteraceae bacterium | reverse complement strand
TGCTCAGCAGCGCGGTGCCGATCGAGCCGCCGATCTGCTGGAACGTGTTGACCGTCGCGGACGCCACACCGGCATCGTCCGCAGCGACTCCGATCGTCCCGCCGGAGAAGGACGCCGCGAAGACCATCCCGATGCCGACGCCGATGAGGACGAGGCCGGGCGCGATGTCCGTCGCATACGAGGAATCGATCCCGATCTGCGTGAGCAGAAGCATGCCGATCGCGCCCATGACCATGCCTGTGGGAACGAGGATCTTGCGGCCGAGGCGCGGCAGCAGCACCGATCCGCCGACCACCGCGGAGAACACCACGCCGGCCGTCATCGCCAGGAACGCGAGGCCGGTCTCGACCGGCGAGTAGCCGAGCGTCTGCTGCAGGTAGTAGGTGAGGAACAAGAAGACGCCGAACATGCCCATCGACGCCAGGCCGATGCCCAGGAAGGACGCGCTGCGGTCGCGGTTGAGGATGATGCGCATCGGCAGCAGCGGGTGCTTGACGCGGCGCTCGAGGACGACAAAGCCCGCGATCAGAGCCACGCCTGCGACGAGGAAGCCGATCGTGACGCTGTCGGTCCAGCTGCTCGTCTCGGCGTTGGAGACGCCGTAGACGATCGCGAAGAGCCCGCCCGTGATCATCAGGACGCCCGGGATGTCGATCGGGTTGCGGACCGCGGCACGCTGGTTGACCAGCATGAAGAAGCCGGCCGTGGCGGCGGGGATCGCGAGCGCGAGGTTCACGTACAGGCACCAGCGCCAGGTCAGGTACTCGGTCAGGACGCCGCCGAGGAGCAGGCCGATGGCCGACCCGCCGCCGGCGATGGCGGAGTAGGCGCCGAAGGCCTTCGTGCGCTCGGGCCCGTCGGTGAACGTCGTCGTCAGCAGCGACAGCGCCGCGGGGGCCAGCAGCGCGCCGAACGCGCCCTGCGCCGCGCGGGCGGCGACCAGGACCCCGAACGACGGTGCGGCGCCGCCGATCGCGGACGCGGCCGCGAAGCCCAACAGGCCACCGACGAAGGTCCACTTACGACCGAAGGTGTCGGATATGCGCCCGCCGAGCAGCAGCAGCGAGCCGAACGAGAGGGCGTAGGCGGTGATGATCCACTGCCGGTTGTCGTTGGAGAACCCGAGCGCCTTCTGCGCGCTCGGGAGGGCGATGTTCACGATCGTGGCGTCGAGGACGACCATGAGCTGGGCGCAGCACAGCACGACGAGGATCACCCAGCGCCGGGCGTGGTGCGGATTGTCCGCGTGCGCGTCGCGTTGGACTTCGCGGCGCTCCTGGCGGACGGGTGCGGTGACGGTCATTGCGGGTCTCCTGAGCGATCGGACGGACATAAGCGGACATCGGTATTCCACTTCCTGGCGACACCGTAGCACGGAAGCGGAACCATGTTGTCCGCTTCTGCTGTATGATCGACCACATGTCCGCTCTCACCCCAGACGCCGACGGCTCGCAACGACCGCTGCGGGCCGACGCGGAGCGCAACCGGCAACTGGTCCTCGACGCCGCTCGGCAGGCTTTCGCCGACCATGGACTGGGCGTGCGCCTCGACGAGATCGCGGAGCTGGCCGGGGTCGGCGTCGGCACCGTCTACCGGCGGTTCAAGGACAAGGACGCTCTCGTGGCAGCGCTCTTCGAGGAGCAGATCGCGGGCGTCATCGACTTGGCCGAGGAAGCGCTGGCGACCTGTCCGGACGGCACGGGGCTGCGCTGGTTCCTCGAGCACACGGCCGACGCCATGGCCGAGGACCGCGGGCTGCTGCAGATCCTCACGAGTCCGCAGGCGACCGCCGAGCCGCTGGCCGAGGCCACGCGCAAGCGGCTCGAGCCACTCCTCTCGGACCTGCTGCGCCGCGCGGCGGACGCCGGCCAGGTCCGGGACGGCATCGTGCATGACGACATGGCGATCGTGTTGCTGGTGCTCAGCGCCGTCGTCGATGCGACCGCGCAGGCGCGCCCGGGCCTCCGTCAGCGCTACGCGCGCCTGATCCTGGACGCGCTCGAACCGGGCGCGGGCCGCAGCCTGCCCGGCCCGAAGCCGAATCCGGATGACATCATGGCCATCCTGCAGGCCTGGCTGCCGCGTCCGCGGCGCCCGGGGGCGCGGGGCTGAAGAGCCGTGGGCGCGGCGGCCACCGGATCGCTCAGGTTCGGTGCTCGGGGTTGGGATGGGTGGCGTCCAGGCCCAGGTCCCATTCGGTGCGGGAGTTCCCCGTCGTCGGGAACCCGCCCGCGTCCTTGAGCAGCCGGGCCGTGTGCATGAGGTTCCAGGTCATGAAGTGGGTGTTGCGGTTCGTGAAGTCGTTGTCGGGGCCGCCCGAGCCCTCGTCGAGATAGCTCGGCCCCGGACCCACGCCGCCCAGCCAGGCGGAGTCCGCCTGCGGTGGGATCACGTAGCCGAGGTGCTGCAGCGAGTACAAGACGTTCATCGCGCAGTGCTTGGCGCCGTCCTCGTTTCCGGTGACGATGCAGCCGCCCACTCGCCCGTAGTAGGCGTACTGGCCGGCGCCGTTGAGCAGGTGGCTGTTGCCGTAGAGCCGCTCGATGACCTGCGTGCAGACCGACGACTTCTGCCCGAGCCAGATCGGCGTCAGCAGCACGAGGATGTCGGCCGCCATCACCCGTTCGAACAGGGCGGGCCAGTCGTCGCGGTCCCAGCCGTGCTGCGTCATGTCGGGTTGAACGCCGATGGCGAGGTCGAGGTCGACCGCGCGGACCAGCTCGACCGTGACGCCCTGCTCGCGCATCACGCGCATCGAGCGCTCGGCAAGCGCCTCCGTGTTCGACAGCTCGGGGGACTTCTTGAGCGTGCAGCTGACGAACAGTGCGCTCAGGTCGGAGGAGGCCATACGCGCCACGTCCGGATTGGGCGGCTGGCGTTACGCGGCCCGTCGCTGGAAGCGTCCAGGGGTCGCAGGAGACGATGCCCGCTGACGGGCGGCGGTCAGCCGACGATCGGAACGCCGCGCTGGCCGTCGAGACGGGTCAGCGTGCGTTGCATGCGCTCGGTCACGAGCCGGTAGCCGGCCTCGACGTCTGGATCGGGTCCGAGCTCCTGGCGAAGATCGATCGGCGGCATGACTCGAATCGTGATCTTCGCCGGCAACGCGATCCGGCCGGGGAGGTCGAGCACCGTGATCCCGAAGGGCGGGCCGATCGCGACCGGAAGCACCTTCAGCCGCGCCAGCCGATCGAGCTTGAGCGCGCTGGCGAGTCCCTTCCCCGGGCCGAGGAACAGCGCGGTCTGCTGGCCGCCGAGCGACACCACCGGAACGATCGGCACGTCGTGCTCGAGCGCGAGCTCGACGAACCCCATCCGGCCGGCGAAGACGACCTCACCGCCTTTCCACGAGGGCCGGAACGTGTCCTCGTCGCCGCCGGGATACACGAGCAGCGCCGCCCCGTCGCCGAGCGCGCGGGCCATGTTGTCCGGCGAGGCGGGAACCGTCCCGTAGCGCTGGGCGAGCGTCCGCAGACCGGGCGTCTTGAACACCAGATCGTGAGCCAGCTGGCGGAACTCGCGCTGGGGGCCGAAGTGGTCCAGGAAGGCCTGCGCGAAGACGAACGTGTCGGCGATCACCAAGCCGCCCGAGTGGTTGCCCACCAGCAGCACCGGACCCTCGGCCGGGATGTGCTCCAGCCCGGCGACGTCGGCGCGGAAGTAGACGGCCGACAGCGCCCGCAGCGCCGGGAGCGTCTCCTGGATGTACTCCGGGTCGGTTGCGTCGAACGGGTCGCTGGGCGGTCCAGCCGCGCCGGTCACATGCCACCGATCGACCGCTGCGACCAGGTCCTCGGTTGCCGCCTTCGTCATCCTGAGCACGCCGCGCGCGGCCGTCAGCGCCGTCGTCACACGAGGTCGGCTCGGGACGCTCACGGCATCCTCCTACCCACTTTGTGCCGATTCTCGGCATGACCGTGAACCATGCGAACGCCGCCGCCTTGTGCAGCGGCGAGAGCAGCGCGGCGGGCACCGACACGACCGACCCGCGTCGGGTCCGTCCACGTAGAGGTCGTCGAGCAGGTGATGAGCCCGCCCCGCTTGAAGTCGACGTGCCCGGCGATGCCGGCGAGCCGACAGCCACGGGAGTCACAATCAGCCGGCGGTGCCCGGGCGGACGATGCCGGCCTCGTAGGCGAGCACGACCGCCTGGACGCGGTCGCGCAGGCCGAGCTTCATCAGGATCCGCGCGACGTGGGTCTTGACGGTGCCGTGGGAGACGAACAGGCGCCCGGCGATCTCGGCGTTGGAGAGCCCGCGGGCGACGAGCGTGAAGACCTCGCGCTCGCGGTCGGTGAGCTCGTCGAGGGCGGCGACGACGCGCGGCGGCGGATCGCTGCGCTCGGCGAAGCGGGCGATGACGCGCTGGGTGACGGCGGGAGCGAGCAGCGCGTCGCCCGCGGCCAGGACGCGGACGGCGTGGACGAGCTCCTCCGGTGGCGCGTTCTTGAGCAGGAAGCCGCTGGCGCCGGCGCGCAGGGCCTCGTAGACGTAGTCGTCGACGTCGAAGGTGGTGACGACCAGGACCCGGGGCGGCGTGCCGGGGGCGGCGAGGATCTCCCGCGTCGCCGCGATGCCGTCGAGTCCCGGCATCTGCACGTCCATGACGACGACGTCGGGCCACAGCCGCCCGACCGCGGACACCGCCTGGCGGCCGTTCTCGGCCTCCCCCACCACCTCGATCTCGGGGTCGGCGCCGAGGATCATCGTGAAGCCGGCGCGCACCATCGCCTGGTCGTCGGCGAGCAGGACGCGGATCGCCATCAGCCGCGCACCGGGAGCATCGCCACGACCCGGAAGCCGCCCTCCGCCGACGGCCCGGCGCTGACGCTCCCGTCGTAGAGGGCCGCGCGCTCGCGCATCCCGAGCAGCCCGTGGCCGACGTGGCCGTTGCGGACGGGGCGGCGGCCGGTGCCGGCGTCGAAGACCTCGAGCCGGACGGCGTCCTCGGACAGCCGGATCCGGGCCGTGACCGCGGCGCCCGGCGCGTGCTTGAGGGCGTTGGTGAGCGCCTCCTGGACGATGCGGTAGGCGGCCAGGTCGACGCCGGGCGGCAGCGCGCCGGTGTCGCCCTCGACCTCGAGCTCGAGCGCCTGTCCCGCCGCGCGCATCTCGGCGGCCAGCGCCTCGACGCGGGCGAGTGACGGGCTCGGCCCGTCCGGAAGGTCCTCCCCCTCGCGCAGCAGCCCGATGAGCCGCCGCATCTCCCCCACCGCGTCGCGGCCCGTCCGCTCGACCGACAGCAGCGCCTCGCGCTCGCGGACGCGCTCGGGCGGGAGCACGCTGCGCACGGCGCCCGCCTGCACGCCCATCACGCTGATCGAGTGGCCGATGACGTCGTGCAGCTCGCGGGCGATGCGGTCGCGCTCGGACCGGATTGCCTGGCGTGTGTGCTCGTCGCGGTCGCGCTCGAGCACCTCCGTCTCCAAGAGCAGGACGCCGCTGGCGCGGCCGATGAGCAGCCCGGCGGCGGGCAGGCCGACCGCCAGCACCAGGTCGGCCGTGACGCCCTCGCGGACCAGCAGGCTCGCAGCGAACAGCCCCATCGCGAGCACCCCGCCGGCCGCCAGCTGCCGGCCCGTGCCGCGCGCGCCGACGGCATAGACGCACAACAGCAGGCACACGCCCGGCAGGAAGTTCGCCCCCGTGTCGGCGACGACGAGCTCGTAGGCGACGGTGGCCAGCCCGGTCAAGGCGACCGCGATCAGCGGCCAGCGGAAGCGCGCGGCGACCGGGAGCGCGACCGCGGCGGCGGCGAGCGCTTCCAGCGGCGTGTGCAGCTCGTCGTGGATGACCAGCTCGATCTCGGCGGCGGCCATCAGCAGGACGGCGAGGACGAGCTCGAAGCGCGGGTGCGACGGCGTCAACCAGGTGGGCACTGCCCGCAACCTAACCCGGTTCGGGAGCGCGCGCATCTGCCTTGCGGGCTACGCCGAAGATCCCTCCCGCGGCAGATGTGGCCCAGCGCGGACGTTCGTAAGTTGACGACATGCTCACTCGCCGCTCCCTTATCTCACTCGCCGTCTTCACGCTCGTCTGCTTCGCCGTCTGCGGAGCCCTCGGAAACCACCACCACGGCGTCCGCCAGGCCGTCGCCGACGTCAGCTGGTTCGGCTTCCTGATCGGCATGCTGTTCCTCATCGTGGCGAGCGTGTTCGTGCTCGTGCGCAGCGGCGCGCGCCGCCGGGCGGTGTAGCCGATGCCGCGTCGCGGGCCACCGCAGCGCGGTCGACGCGGCGGTGGCCGCGGGCGTCGGCCACAACGTCTACCTGTCCGGGTTCGACGCCGGGCCCGACATGGACTTCATCCCGGGGATGGCCGGCGCGGACGGCGTCATCCGGGCCCCGCCGGCGACGGCCGCGTGAGCGCGATCCTGCGCGACGACGTGGCGGCCGCCGCCGCGGTCCTGCTCCGCCCGCCGACCACGAAGGCCGCACCTACGACCTCTCCGGCCCGAGCGCGTTCTCGCTCGCCGAGGCGGCGGCGCTGATAGCGAGACCTCCGGCACGGCGTTCCGCTTCCACGACGAGACCGACGAGGAGGCGTTCGCGTCGCGGGCCGGCTTCGGTGCGCCCGACGACGAGGTCCGCGGCAGGGTCAGCTCCTACTGGGCGATCCGGGAGGGCAGCCTCGCGCGGGTGAGCCCGGACGTCGAAGCGCTCACCGGCCGGGCGCCGACGTCACTGGAGGACTACCTGCGCTCGCGCTAGAAGCGGCGCAGGTCGCCTTTGGCGATGTGGAAGCCGTGGCCGTCGCGGTTTCGGCAGGTGAGGCCGGACTCGAGCATCGTGCAGCGGATGCCGTGTCGCTTGTAGGTGTCCCCGTAGGCGAGCGTCCGCTGCTTCACGTTCGGATAGCCGGGGTAGTCGCCGCGCTCGCCGGCCTTGGCCTTGCCGTGCGGCTCCAGCGCGTAGTAGGGATCGAGGTCCTTGGCGGGCATGTAGGTCGCCGAGCACTCGACGCCGCGGCCGCCGTACTTGACCGAGATGCAGCTGATCAGCTTCGACGGCGAGATGAAGTTCTTGTAGTGGACGGTCTTGGCCGAGGCGCTGGCCGGCAGCACCAACACGGCGAGGACGAGGAGGTGGCGCGCGCGCATGACGGCGGTGAACCTACCGCCGCTGACCGCATGAGCGCAACATCCGGGTCCTCGTAGGGTCTTAACCCGCAATGCACCGACGACCAAGCCTGCTTCTGGCGGCGGGCGCGGCCGCGCTGGCGTTCGCCTCCGCGCCCGCCCCGGCCTCCGCCAGCCCCAGCCAGTTCTCGATCTTCGAGGCGCCCCGCGAGGTGCTCGGCTCCGACGACGCGCTGCGCCAGTCCACGCTCGACGAGATCAAGGCGCTCGGCGTCACCCACACGCGCGTCCTGGTCCGGTGGAGCACCGTCCTGAAGGCTCCCTCCGCGCGCACCAAGCCCGCCGACCTCAAGGAGAAGGACTCGAACTCGGCGGGCTACGACTTCGCCACCTACGACGCGATCTTCAAGGAGGCCGCCGACCGCGGCATCGAGGTCATCCCCACCATCACCGGCGACGCGCCGCGCTGGGCCACCGCCGGCAAGCGCGGCCGCAACTACAAGGTCAGCCGCGACGCGTTCGAGCGGTTCGTGGAGGCCGTCGGCTCGCGCTACGGAGATCAGGTGGACCGCTGGACGATCTGGAACGAGCCCAACCAGCCCCAGTTCCTCACCCCGCAGTACGTCGGCGGCAAGCCGTACTCGCCGCACCTCTACCGCGCGCTCTACCAGGCGGCTCTGCAGGGTCTGGGAGCAACTGGCAACGGGGGCGACGACGTCCTCGCCGGCGAGACGTCACCCGCCGGCAACGCCAACATCGTCGCGCCGATCACGTTCGCCCGGATCTTCTTCAAGGGCCGCAAGCTCAAGGTCGACGGCTACGCCCATCACCCGTACACGAAGAAGGCCGGGCCGTTCTACAAGCCCAAGTCGGTGGACGTCACCATCGGCGTTCTCGGCCGCCTGACCAAGGCGCTGGACCGCTACTCGCACCACAAGGGCCTCAAGCTCTACCTGACCGAGTTCGGCATCCAGTCAAAGCCCGATCCCAACTACGGCGTGAGCCTCCTCCGCCAGGCCGAGTACCGCTCCATCTCGGAGAAGATCGCCTACGCGAACCCGCGCGTGGCCGCGTTCTCGCAGTACCTGATGCGCGACGACCCGCCCGGCAGCGGCGCCGACAAGTACGGCGGCTTCGAATCCGGCCTGCGCACGTTCAAGGGGAAGGCCAAGCCGGCGCTGGCGGCCTACCGCCTGCCGCTGGTCGTGACCAAGGGCCGCCTGTGGGGGCTCGTGCGGCCGCTGGGCGGCGCCAATTCGACGGTCACCGTCCAGTACCGCGACGGCGGCGCGTGGAAGGATCTGACCACCGCTGCGACCGACAGCCGCGGCTACTGGAGCAAGCGCACCACGGCCCGCAAGGGCCGCGTCTACCGCGTGAAGTGGCAGACGTTCACGGGGCCGACGACGCGCGCCTACTCGTAAGCTCCGGCGGGTCATGGACCCGCGCACCCCCGTTCTCGTCGGCGCCGGCCAGATCGTCGTGCGCGACGGGAACCCGCCGTCGCCCGCGGCCCTGATGGAGGCGGCCGCGCGCGCCGCCGCCGCGGACGCGGGCGCCCCCGGTCTGCTGGACCGGGTCGGCGTGCTCGCCGTGGTCGACGCGATGTCCCAGCCGCTCGCGACCCCCGGCATCGCGCACGGGACGCTGTGGCGCAGCGGGCTCGGCGGCAACAGCCCGCAGGCGCTCGTCTGCGAGCTGAGCGACGCGATCGCGGACGGCTCCCTCGACGTGGGCGTGATCACCGGCGCCGAGGCGATGACCGCGTTCAGCCGCGCCCTGAAGGCCGGCGAGGCGCCGCCGTGGGCGACGGACGGCGCCGCCGCGTCGCGGCAGCTCTCCCATGACGCTCCTTCGGACGGGGCCAGCGACGCCGAGAACGCGGCCGGGCTGATCGCGCCGATCTTCTTCTATCCGCTGATCGAGCACGCGATCCGCGCCGACGCGGGGCGCTCGCGCGACGAGCACGTGGCGCACATCAGCGCGCTGTGGGCGGGCTTCGCGGCGGTCGCGGCCGGCAACCCGAACGCGTGGAGCCGGACCGCGCCGTCGGCCGAGGAGATCGCCACGGTGTCGGACGGCAACCGCCGCGTCAGCGATCCCTACCTGAAGCTGCACAACTCGCACATCGGCGTGGACATGGGTGCGGCGCTGATCCTGTGCTCGGCGGAGGCGGCGGAAGCGGCCGGCGTCCCGCGCGACCGCTGGGTGTTCCCGTGGGCGGGCGCGCGCGGCCACGACCACTTCCACGTCACCACGCGCGCCGAGTTGCACCGCTCCCCCGCCATCCGGCTGGCCGGCGAGGCGCTGCGGGAGCACTGCGCGGCCGACTACGCGCACGTCGACCTGTACTCGTGCTTCCCGTCGGCCGTGCAGATCGCCGCGCGCGAGCTGGAGCTGTCGGGAACGCTGACCACCACCGGCGGGCTGACCTTCGGCGGCGGGCCGGGCAACAACTACTCCACGCACGGGATCGCCACGCTGGCGGGGCATCTGCGGGAGGACCCGGACGCAGTCGGCCTCGCCACCGCACTCGGCTGGTACGCGACCAAGCACGCGCTCGGCGTCTACTCGAGCCGGCCGGCGGAGCGCGCCTACCGGACGTTCGACGTCCAGGAGCAGGTCGACGCGCTGCCCTCGGTCACCGTCGTCGAGGGCTATTCAGGCGCGGGGACGGTGGAGTCCTTCACCGCGCTGTACGAGCGCGACGGCTCACCGGGGATGGGGATCGTCGCCGCGCGCCTCCAGGACGGGCGCCGCGCGGTCGCCAAGTCCCATGATCCCGACACGCTCGCCGCGCTCGTCGACGCCGAGGACCCGATCGGCCGGGCCGTCTCCCTGACGGCGCCGGAGGGCTTCACCCTGAGCTAGGGGTCCGTCCTCGGACGTGCCCCGCTCCGGACGGTCTCCCGCCGGGTTCCGGCAGGCATGTCCAACCGTTTCCGCCGCCTGCGCCCCACGCCTTCCATGGCCGTCGCGGTGACGGCGCTCATCGTCGCCCTCGGTGGCACGAGCTACGCCGCCGTCTCCCTCGCCACGCATTCCGTCACGGGCTCCAAGCTCGCGCCCGGCGCGGTGACGCTCAGCAAGATCAAGACGCACGCCGTCAGCCAGAGCCGGCTCCGGGCCGGGGCCGTCAGCCCGTCCAAGCTCAGCACGTCCGTGCAGAAGTCGCTCGCGGCGAAGGCCGGTCCGACCGGGCCGACCGGGCCGACCGGGCCGACGGGCCCGACCGGCGCGCAGGGGACGCGCGGGACCGCGCTCGCCTACGGCGCCTTCACCGCGGACGGCGGGATCCGCGCGGGCAGCGCGTCCAACCTCGGCGGCCTCAGCGTCGGCCATCCGTCGGCCGGCGTCTACTGCCTGTCCGGGCTGTCGGCCTCCGTCAGCAACGTGAGCGCCACCGTGGACGCCGCCGGCGCGGCGGCCGGGGCGAGCGCCGCGGCGACCCTGCACGACCCGCCCAGCTGCCCGGCGGGGACGCAGGTCGAGATCGACACCGTCGGCCCCGCCGCCGCTCCGTCCAACCAGCCCTTCTACCTGACGCTCAACTAGACCAGCTGGATGTGGTCGGCCTCCGCGGCGCCGCCGAAGGGCCGGGTGAGGCCGAACCTGTTGAGCGTCGCCTCCGGCACGCCCTCCACGCCGGGCGTGTCGGATGCCTCGCCGCGGGTGTGGGGGTCGTTCGGGAAGCCGCCCACCTCGACGGAGTGCGACGGGCTGCGGTAGCCGCTCAGCCCGATCAGGTGCAGGTGCAGCGCGCGGCCGAGGACGTCGAGCTTGGCCGCCAGCGTCGGCTCGTCGCCGACGGAGTAGTTCGTCCCGGCGGCCGGGAAGAAGCCGTAGGTGCCGGTGTGGGCCTCGTAGCCGCCGGTGATGTTCGGGACCGGGCCGCTGTAGCCGGCGGCCTGGGCCTGCAGGTCGGTGAGGCGCTGCTGGAGGTCGTGGCGGGTGCGCTCGAGCTTGGCCAGCTTGGCCTTCGCGCCGGTCTTGGACTGCACGAACTTCGACTGGCGCTGCAGGACGGTCTCGCGGATCTGGGCGACCTGGTCGCGCTCGGACAGGACCGCCGCGGTCTGGGCCGCCTGCCGGCGCTCGAGGCCCTCGAGGTCGTGCTCGCGGGCGGCGACGTCCGTGCGGGCCACGCCGACGCGCTTGGTGATCTCGGCGTTCTGGCGGGCGACGTTGGACAGCGAGCGTGTCGTCTCCAGCAGGTCCTTGAACCCCCGCGCGTTGAGGACGACGGTGACCAGGTTCGGCGACGGGTCCTTGTACTGGGCGACGAGCTGGCGGCTCAGCGCCGCGCGGTCGGTCTTCAGGGTCAACCGCAGGCGGGTCAGCCGCTCGCGGGCGTCGCGCAGGTCGCCCTGGACCGCCGAGAGCTGGGTCTGCTGGACGCTGAGGCTGGACTCGAGGCCGCTGAGGCGCTCCTGCAGGTCGTCCAGGCGCGGTTGATACCGCTGGATGCCCTGGTCGTCCTGGTGGATCTGGTCGCGCAAGCGGTTGGCGCCGCTGGTGGCCTGGTCGAGCTGGGACTGCACGTCAGCCGCGGCGACGCTCGCCCCGGACAGGGCGCATGCGAGCAGCAGGACGGCGGCGTGACGGAGACGCATCGGCTGGCGAGCATGCCCGCTCGGCGTCCGCGAGTCCGCACGCGACGTTGCATGAAGGAGGAATTGCGAGCGGTCAGCGGACGCGGACGCGGTGCCCGCGCTTCTTGCGCTCGTTCGCGACCCCGGTGATCGTGCGGGCGGCGATGCGGTAGACGCCCTTGCGCAGCGTGATAGTGAGGCGGAAGTTCGACGTCCCCTTCGCGGTCACGGTCCGGTGGTGCCCGTGGCGGCGGATGATCAGCCGCACCGTCTTCACCGGCTGCTCGCAGCGGGTCCGCGCCGTGCCCTTGAACGTGTAGCGGCGACCCCTGTGGGTGATGCGGTCGATGTGCGAGCGGGGCCGGCAGCCGGGTGTCGTCTGGGCTTGGAGCGCCTGCGGGCCGGTGGCCGCGGGCGGCGTGCCGGTCGAGCCGGCCGGGGCGGTCGACCCGCCCGGGGCGGTGTCCTTGACCTGCGTGGCGGCGAGGAAGGAGTAGTCGGCGGGCAGGCCGTCGGGCGCCATCGGCGCGCAGCCCTTGCGGAGATCCTCGCAGGTGAAGTGACCGCCGGCGGTACTGATGTCGAGGCGGCTCGGGAAGTAGGTCGAGAACAGGTTGCCGTCCGGCGGCGTCTGGGCGTCGACCGCCTTCTCGAGCCGGTCGTCCTGCCAGCGGGTGGTCAGCAGGCGCGCGCCCGCCGTCGGGTCGTTGCGCAGCTCCTTGTCCATCCAGGCGAGTGTGTACCAGGCGACCATGTCCATGCCGCGGCGGGTGGCGCCGAAGCCCGGGTTGGGGATGTAGGAGTACTCGTAGTGGGTGCCGCCGCGGATCATGATCTGGCCGGTGTCGACGCCCGCCTTGCTCGCCGCCTTCGAGCCGCCCGTCTTGCTGGTGATCTGGTCCGCGGTCGGGTCGGCGGTGTAGGGCATCGGGGTCAGGTAGTAGTCCGAGGACATCCCCAGCGCAGGCTTGGTGATCTTGAGCGTGTCCGGCCGCGGCGACGACCCGGACGCGCAGTCCGCGCCGGCGCCCGGCTTCGTGACGTCGTTGAGGTTGTCCCACGCGACGATCGCCTTCACCCGCGGATCCAGCTGCCCGACGTAGGACACCGCCGCGGCGCCCAGGCTGTGCCCGGCGATGCCGACGTGCTCGGTGTCCAGGCTGGCGAAGAACGGGTTGTACGCGCTCGACCGGCCGTCCTTGACGCGGGCCTGCTGCTTGTCCGCGTGCGAGGTGTTGCTCGAGCAACTCGGGCGCGGCAGGTAGGGCTTCGCAGGCGTCGAGAAGAAGAAGTCCAGCGCGTCCTCCGTCCCGTCGTAGAACGGCTCGCCGGTCTGGCTCGGGAAGCCGTCGTTGCGGTCCACCCCCTCCCCGTACGTGTCGCTGTAGCCCTGGCCCTGCGGGTCCCAGGTCATCACCACGTACCCCGCCTCCGCGAGCGTCTGCGCGGCGTACCAGTACAGCGTCTCCGGCGCCTGCACGCTGCCGTTCGTGATGACGACGCCCGGCCGGGTCTTCGGCCCGCGCGCGGTCATCCACACGTGCCCGGACAGCGTCGATCCGTTTCTCGCGGTGAACAGGATCGGCTTCACGATGCCGTACCCCTTCTCCCCCCAGTCGTACAGCCGCACGTCCCCCGCACAGCCGTTCATGGGGTTCGCGCACAGGTTGCCGCTGAAGTCGCGCCCGTACTGATGGCCCGTGTCGGCGCCGTCATTGGCGACGATCGACGCGGCCGCCGCCTGGTTCTCCAATCCCTGCTGGGCGAGCTGCGCATTGAACTCCGGCGTGTAGTCCGTCGCCGCCCGCTCGTTGATCTTGTTGTAGTTCGCCGCTTCGTACGCGGGGTCGAACGCGTGCGCTGTCGACGCGAACGACAACGCAGCGGCCAACGCGACCAGCAGGACCCGGGTCATCGGCGCAATGCTACGCCGGATCCCTGCGCATCAGCGCCAGTGGGGGGCTGCTCGCAAAGCGCACCTCCTCCAGATCCAAGAACCCGATACGCCGGTACAGCTGCGCGCTGCCGGGACTCGAGGCCTCCAGATAGGCGGGCAGCCGTTGCCGGTCGGCGTCCGCCAGGGCAGGCTCCATAAGCGCGCGGCCGATCCCCCTCCCCTGCGCGGCCGGCGCCACGCCGATGTACGGGAAGTACACGTGCGGCTCGCGCATGTGCTTGGCCTCCAGCTTCGTCAACAGCCCGAGCGCCCGCGGCAGCCGGCTCCCGAACACACTCGCGAACCGCGGCCCGTGCCGGACCTGTTGGGCGATCGGCATCCGCCACTTCCCCGGCGGCATCGCCAGCGCCGCTCCTTCCAGGCGCTCCGTCGTCCACACCGCGCCGTCGGGCAGGCCGACGTGAGCGATCTCGAGCGCGAAGAACCGTTGCAACCGCCGCGCCCGTTGCGTGCCGGGCGGGACCAGCCACCGCCACACCGGGTCATCCGCGAACGCCGCCGCCAGCACCCGCGCCAACGGACCGACCTCCTCCCCCGTCGCCTCCCGAACCCCAGCCACCGTCTCCACCGCGGCTATACTTGCGCACTCGCGCGGATGTAGCTCAGTTGGCTAGAGCGTCTGCTTGCCATGCAGAAGGTCGAGGGTTCGAGTCCCTTCATCCGCTCCTCACGAAAGGCCCCAGGGAAGGGGCCTTTCTCGTTCTAAATAGAGCCAGACGGGACCCTGAGTGCTTGGAGTCGGTCTACCGCCACGGACCGCTACGAACCGCACGAATCAGGCGATTTCCTACCGAACGCCGGGTGCGAACCGTGTACTAGCGGAGAGGTCAAGGCCCCCAGAGGACTTCACTGTTCGAAGCCAGTCCGCGATGGCAGGGCTTCGGAATGTCGCGCGTGCGCGCGCACGAGGGATCAGGTCTACCGGATTCTACTCATCTAAGGACAGGGCAGACTTGTCTGAGTCCTCTGGGAACGAGTTGAGGATTCGAACCCGAAACCCTCACCCTCCAGATTGAGACAAAGCCTTATGCAGGGAAAAAGCGGCGGCCTATGAGCGCCTATGCGCCCAGACGCGGATCGGGCCATGATCTTTTCGGTCCGAGTTGTTCGCATTTTGCGGCCATTCCGGGCCTTTACGCGTGGTTCCGTCTACCCGATGCCGTATCTACTGATCTGGGTCCAATCGCCCGACCGAGATCGAGCCCCCGTCGTAAGGGAGGACGACCTCGGCCGAGTGGGAGGGGTCCCGCCCCGTCTTGTTTTCGGGAAGGGACTTTCGGGCGTGACGACCAAGGAGGCCTTGTCAGGCTCGCGACCTGGCAGGGTCTCCGCTCATTCTGCGTCCAACGAGGTAAATGTATTACACGCGGGTCGGACGGAACAAGGATTTTCTGCCCAGCCGTCGTAACGCGCGAGCGTTGGCTCCTTAGGTATAGCTTCGTTTGAGCGCTCATGTTTCGGCGAGTCTGGACGTGACAAACCCAGCCGCCTCGTGGAACCGATCACGGGCCCGGCGGTGTGGCACGATGCCGGGATGCTCGCTCCCGTTGACGAGACTTTCTTCGACTCAGCGCCATTGCGGTTCCAGGAAACGTTCGAGATCGACCAACCGGCCGCTGCCGTGTGGCAGGAGTTGACCCGGGACAACACGCTGGACTGGTGCCGCGGGCTCCGGATCACATGGACATCGCCGCGACCATACGGAGTCGGAACGACTCGCCAGGCAAAGCTGTTCGGCGGACTCCTCGTCACTGTGCGCGAGGAGTACTTCATCTGGGAGGAGGGCCACCGGATGGCGTTCTATGTCACCTCTGCCGTGCCGCCGACCTACCGTCGTTCCGCCGAGGACTACCTCGTCGAACCCGTCAGCGAGAGTCACTGCACCTTCACCTGGACTCTGGCGTTTGAGCTAAGCCCGCTCGGCAAGCTCGGGGGTCCCGTCACCAAGCAGATCGTCGCGAACATGTTCACCAGCACCCGCCGTCACTTTGAAGTGCCTATCAGCGTTTGAGAGGACCCGACCGCTGTTGCAGCGGTCGCCGTATTGAGCCGGCTTCGCGCTTTCTGAATCCTCTCCGATGAAGGCCTGCCACCATTCTGTCGTCGCCGCTCCCACGATGGTCAGGACGACATCGAGTGCGAGGAGGCCGGCGACCACCCGTCCCTGGAGAGCGGCCGCTTCACGAGCAGGGAACGAATAGCTCGCGGCCGGTCGCCGCTGTATGTCCGTGGCCGCGGCTGCCAGCGAGAGCGTCGAGCCGGGCCTTCGGTGGCCCTTGCGGCGGCGCGGTTCACGTGAACCGCGTTCATCGAGTTTCCGTCCGACCGCCATGAGAACATACGTTCGTGTCAAGAGATCGGGATCTGGATGAGGTGCGCCGGCGGATCGTGTGGCTCGAGTTCCGGGAGCGCGCACGGATGGCGGAGTGGCTCGAGTTGGTGGAGGACTTCGACCGTCGCGAGGGCTGGTTGGGATCGCGGTTTCGCTCGACGGCGCAGTGGCTGGCCTTCGAGTGCCAGCTGACGGCGAGGACCGCGCGTGATCATGTTCGGGTGGCCCGACGGTTGGCGGCCTGGCCGCGGGTCGCGGACGCGCTCGGAACTGGCCTGGTGTCCTACTCGCAGGTGCGGGCGCTGTCGCGGGCGAGCGTCGATGAGGATGAGGTGCAACTGCTGCGCGTGGCGCGGACGTCGTCGGTGGCTGCGCTCGAGCAGCACGTCCGTTCATTGCGATCCGCGGCGTCGGCGGATCCGGCAGTCGCGCAGGCGGCCCACGGACGACGGACGTTGAAGTGGTTCTGGGACGACCGCGACGGTTCTTTGGCGTTCTTCGGCCGGCTCCCCGCTTCTGACGGGCAGGCGTTCGTCGAAGCGGTGGAGACCGCGACGCAGCTGATCGCGAGCGAGCCGTTCGTGGACGCGCACACCGGGGAGATCGTGGACGCGCCGGTGCCGTTGGGGGCGCGCCGCGCGGACGCGCTGGCGGAGATCGCGCGCAGCGGCGCTCCCCGCACCCATCTCGTGCTTCACGCGGATCCGCAGGCACTCGCCTGCACCTCCGAGGGTGACCAGCCACGACGCGGGGACGTCTGCTTCCTGCGCGACGGGCCGGCGATCCCGTCCGAGCTCGCCCGCCGCCTTTCCTGCGACGCTGACCTCTCCCTCCACGACCGCCTCAACCTGGGCCGTAGCCAGCGCGTCGTCTCCAGCGGACTGAGACGGGCACTCGAGCACCGCGACGGACGGGTCTGCGGGATGCCGGGCTGCGATCGCACCCATGGGCTGCACGCCCATCACATCCGTCATTGGAGCCGGGGCGGCCGGACCGATCTCAATAACCTCGTCCTGCTCTGCGATCAGCATCACCGCCTCGTTCACGAGGACGGCTGGCAGATCCACCGTCGTCGCGACGGCACCCTCACCTTCCGCGACCGTCACGGCCACGCCGTCCACGCGCTCCCGGCGCGCGCCGGCCCCGGCCAACTGGTGGTGGCGGCATGAGAGGTCAACGTGACAGAACCGCGACGACGGTGTGTGCTTCAGGCCTCCAGTGCTTCCGAGGTCTCCAGCCAGGTGGCCTCGAGGTCCTCGCGTTCCGCTTGAAGCGCCTGGAGGTCGGACTGCAGTCCGCGCAGGCGCTCGTGGTCGGTAGCGCTGGTAGCCATCGACTCCTGCAGCGCCGCCGCGCGCTCCTCGAGCCGCTCGAGCGCGCGCTCGATTCGCGCCACCTCCTTGCGCGCCGCGCGCTGGTCGCCGCCCCGGCCGGAAGGACGGGTGGGCGCCACGGCAGCGGCTTCGCGGCGCTCCTCGATCTCGCGACGTTGCGTGACGTACTCGTCGATGCCGCCCGGAAGGTGGCGGCGACCGCCCGTCTCGGTGATCGCGTGGACGTCGTCGCAGACGCGCTCGACGAAGTAGCGGTCGTGGCTGACGACGACGAGGGTGCCCGGCCAGCTGTCGAGCAGGTCCTCCAGCGCCGTGAGGGTGTCGATGTCGAGGTCGTTGGTGGGCTCGTCGAGCAGCAGGACGTTCGGGCCGTCCATCAGCAGACGCATGAGCTGCAGGCGGCGGCGCTCGCCGCCGGAGAGGTCGCGGACGAGCGTGCGCGCCTTCTCGCCGCGGAACCCGAAGCGGTCACACAACAGGCCAGCCGTGATCTCCGAGCCGTCGGCGAGCACGGCGCGGCCGCGTACGTCCTCCAGGGACTCGAGCACGCGCAGGTGGCCCGGGACCTCCTGCATGTCCTGGGAGAGGTGGGCGAGCCGGACGGTGGCGCCGGTCTCGACGACGCCGCGGGTCGGCTCGAGCTCGCCGGCGAGCACCTTGACCAGCGTCGTCTTCCCCGAGCCGTTAACGCCCACCAGCGCGACACGGTCGCCTGGCCCGAGCCGCCAGGTCACGTCGCGCAGCAGTGGCGTGTCGCCGAAGGAGACGGAGACGTCGACGGCATCGATCACCTTGTCGCCCAGCCGCGCGCCGGCGAAGCGCAGCAGCTCGGCGGTGTCGCGCGGCTCGGGCTCGTCGGCGATCAGGATGTTGGCCGCGTCGATGCGGAACTTCGGCTTGGAGGTGCGGGCGGGCGGGCCGCGGCGCAGCCAGGCGAGCTCCTTGCGCAACAGGTTGCGGCGGCGCTCGTCGCGTGCGGCGGACTGCTTGTCACGCTCGGCCCTGGCGAGGACGTAGGCCGCGTAGCCGCCCTCGAACTGGTTGACGCCGCCGTCGACGACCTCCCAGGTCGCGGTGGCGACGGCGTCGAGGAACCAGCGATCGTGGGTGACGACGAGCATCGCGCCGCGCCGGGCGGCCAGGTGCCGGGCGAGCCAGTCGATGCCTTCGACGTCGAGGTGGTTGGTCGGCTCGTCGAGCAGCAGGATCTCCGGCCCGTCCAGCAGCAGCCGGGCGAGGGCGATTCGTCGCCGCTCGCCGCCGCTCAGCGGGCCGATGCGCGTGTCCATCCCCTCGGGGAAGCGGGTGAGCGCCATGCCGCCGAGCAGGCCGGCGAGCACGGAGCGGAAGGTGGCGTCGCGCGCCCACTCGTGGTCGGCGCGGTCACCGACGAGCTCCTCGCGGATGCTCCGGCCGGGATCGAGGTCGTCACCCTGGCTGAGCAGCGCGGCGCCGACCCCGCCCGTCACGGTCACGGCCCCCGCATCGGGCGTCTCCGCGCCGCTGATGAGCCGCATCAGAGTCGACTTGCCCTGCCCGTTGCCGCCGACGATCCCGATGCGCTCGCCGGCGTTGATGCCGAGGGTGACGTCGCGCAGCACCGTGCGGCTGCCGTAGCCCTTCGTGACGTCCTTGAGGTTGACGAGGTTGCGCATGCGGCCGGCTGTGAAGCTAGGTCAGGGCCCATAATCACCGACGGTGGAGATGCGTCGAGGGGGTGCCGAGGACGTCGGGGCGATCCTGAGCCTGTTCGACGATGCCGTCGCCTGGTTGACGGCTCGCGGGCAGTCGGGCCAGTGGGGCAGCGAGCCGTGGTCGCGGCAGCCGGAGGCGGTGGCCCGCGTCGAAGATCTCGCTCGAGAGGGGCTGTGGATGGCGGAGGCGGACGGCGAGCCCGTCGGGGCACTCGTCGTCTCCGACCCGCCCCCGTACGTCGAGCCGGCGACGGAGCCGGAGGTCTACATCATGCTCCTGCTCACCAGCCGGCGCCGGGCGGGCGAAGGGCTCGGTGCCCGGTTGGTCGAGCAGGCCGAGTCCTTGGCGCGCGAGGCAGGCGCGAACCTCCTCCGCGTCGACTGCTGGGCCGGAGCCCCCGGCCTGATCCGCTGGTACGAACGGCAGGGCTTCGAGCGGTCCTCGACGTACGCCGTCGGAGACTGGACCGGGCAGGTGCTCGAGAAGCGGCTCAGCGTGCCAGGGGTCAGTGACGGGATGGATCCGCGGGACGTCGCCGTGGTGCTGGATCGTTGCGACGAGGTGCTGGCGTCGAGCTCGCTTCGCGGGCACTTCGTGGCCGATGTGCCGGTCGACGCCTTCTGGCCCGCGCTCGCCGTGGCGGCGCTCGTCGTCGACGGGCGACGCGACCGCGACACGAAGGCGCGCCTCGAGCGTCTCGACGCGGCCGGGATAAAGGCGGTCACCGTCCGGGTTCAGCTCGCGGCGCTCCGGCAGGACACCGTCCTCCGCCGGCTGCGCGAGATCTTCGACGAGGACCCCCCACCTCGCCCCGAGGGACCGCTTGACCCGAACCGGGCGAAGCCGGTCCTCGCGGCGCTGCTGGGGGCGGGCGCGCTCGCGCGCCGGGCGGCCCAGGCCGGTGAGGCGCTCGCGCTCGCGCCCGGGGAGCTGGAGGCGCTCGGCGTCCTGGCCGGCCACGAGCCATTGCGGGCGGACAGGCCGCCATCGGTCGAAGGCCTCGCGACGGCCATCGCCGTCGAGCCCGGGGCGCTCGTGGAGACGTTCGCCCGCCTCGCGGACCAGGATCTCGTTCGGTCTGTCACCTCCGAATCCGAATTACGGTGGCAGTTGACCGACAGCGGGCGGTCGGCGGTGGCCGCCTGGCTCGCGCGGTGCGACGGCCTGCTGGCCGGCTGGCCGCCCCCGCCGTCGCGGGAGGTCGACGACGTCGTCTGAAACCCGTCAGGACGCGTTCAGTGCCACGGCGGAGCGGATGAGGTCCTTGAAGGCGTCGTCGTCGATCTCGGCGCCCTCGTGGAGATCGACGGCACGCCGGGTCCCGGCGTCGAGGCTGGCGTTGAAGATGCCGGTCGGATCATCCAAGGAAGCGCCCTTGGCGAACGTGAGCTTGAGCTTGTCCTTGTAGCTCTCGCCGGTGCAGATGATCCCGTCACGGGTCCAGGTCGGGACGCCGAGCGGGTTCGACGGCTTGCGCCACTTGATCTCCTCGACGATGTCGGAGTCGGTCGCCAGGATGAGCCCGCGCAGGCGGGAGAGCAGCTCGCCTCGCCAGTCGTCGAGCTCTTCGATGATGGCGTCGATGGTCTGGGCCGCGTCGTCGTCGCTCATGCCGCGAACTCTGACACACGTCGGTCTACCCTCGAAGGGGTGAGCGTCGCCGCCGATCCGCTGTTCGCCTTCGAGGACTCGTACGCACGCGAGCTCGAGGAGCTGTACGTCAGATGGCAAGGCGACGCCGCGCCGGACCCGAAGCTGCTGGTGCTCAACGAGCCGCTCGCCCACGAGCTCGGCGTCGATCCGGAGCGGCTGAGGTCGCCGGAGGGCGTCGCGCTGCTGGCGGGGTCGGGGCGACCCGGGATCGCGCAGGCGTACGCCGGCCATCAGTTCGGCGGCTACTCGCCGCGGCTGGGTGACGGGCGGGCGCTGCTGCTCGGCGAGGTCCGCGGCCGCGACATCCACCTCAAGGGCTCCGGGCGGACGCCGTTCTCGCGCGGCGGAGACGGCAAGGCGGCGATCGGGCCGATGCTGCGGGAATACCTGATCAGCGAGGCGATGCACGCGCTCGGCATCCCGACGACGCGGTCGCTTGCGGTCGTCGCCACCGGTGAGGACTTGATGCGGGAGACGCGGCTGCCGGGTGCCGTGCTCGCGCGGGTGGCCGCCAGCCACCTCCGCGTCGGCACCTTCCAGTACGCGTCGGCGACCGGCGACCTCGGCCTCGTGCGCCGGCTCACCGACTACGCCATCGCGCGCCACCATCCGCACGCACAAGGGCCCCTCGAGCTGCTCGAAGCAGTACTGGAAGCGCAGGCCTCGCTGGTCGCCCAGTGGATGCAGGTCGGGTTCGTCCACGGCGTCATGAACACGGACAACATGACGATCTCAGGCGAGACGATCGACTACGGCCCGTGCGCCTTCATGGACGTCTTCGACCCGGCCACCGTGTTCAGCTCGATCGATCACGCGGGCCGCTACGCCTACGGCAACCAGCCGCACATCGCGCAGTGGAACCTGACCCGCCTCGCGGAGACGCTGCTCGGCCTCATCGACGAGGACACGGACGCCGCCGTCGCGAAGGCGACCGACGTCCTCAAGACCTTCCCGGCCCGCTTCAACCACCACTTCTACGCGGGCATGGGGCCAAGGCTCGGCCTCGACAGCGGCGACGAGCCGCGCGTCAACGAGCTGCTCGAGCTGATGCGGACGGAGCGCGTCGACTTCACCTCCTTCCTGCGCACCCGCAGCGACCAGAACCCGATCTACATCCCCCGCAACCACCTCGTCGAGGCGGCGCTCACGGCTGCGACGGCAGGCGACCTCGGGCCGTTCCAGCAGCTGCTCGCCGTCGTGCAGGATCCGTTCACGGAGCGCCCCGGCCTCGAGGCCTACGCCGAGCCCGGCCCGGGCTCAGCCCCCTACGTCACCTTCTGCGGCACGTAGGAGCTGCTCGACGACGTCGGGCCCGCTCAACGGCCCGAGGTGACCCGGCAGGACGACCGCCGGCCGCAACCCCGCCAGCTTCGCGATCGACGCGCAGGCCTGCGCGGTGTCGAGGTTGTACGCGTCCAAGGGGACCGCGGGCGGCTGCGGGCGACCGTGCATGTCGGTCATGTAGAAGCAGTCGGAGACGAGGGCGACGCGGTCGCGCTCACGCCACAGCCCGATCAGGCCCGGCGCGTGCCCCGGCAGGTCGACGACCTCGAAGTCGGCGACGGCGTCCCCCTCGCGGACCGTCCCGTCGATCGTGACCGGCCCGCCGTCCCACACGAAGCGGTGCGAGAGCCCGTGCAGCAGCCGGACGTCGAGCGGCAGCGTCTCCGGACGCCAGTAGTCGCGGCCGCCGGAGCCCTCGGCCTGCGCGACCGCGTCGGGATGGCACCACACCTCCGCTACGGCCCGCAGTGCCGGCGCCGACCCGCGGTGGTCGGTGTCGCCGTGCCCCAAGACGATGCGCCGGATCCCACCGAGCGCCGCGCCGGCCGCCGCGATCGCGCCGGCCATGCCCTTCTCCCCCGCGTCGTAGACGACGACACCGCCGGCCGGGTCGCGCACGAGGTAGACGTTCATCGTGCGCAGCAGCCCGCCGCGCAGCAGCCACACGCCGTCGGCCACCTCCTCCGGCGGACCCGAGGCGATCCGCCGCAGCCGCGGGCGTGACCGCACGGCGCTCACGCGACCGCCAGCGGATCGCGCCCGAGCCAGCTCCCCGTACTGGCTACGGGCCGGAAGCGGGCGAAGAAGAGCGCATTCATCCAAGGCGCGGCCAGCGACGCGCGCTGCACGGGACCGTGGCGGCCGGCGGGGTCGTAGGCGAAGCGGACGGCGTCGCCCTGCGTGCGCCAGACCGAGAACGTGGCCCGGGTCAGCGGGTGATCCGCGGCGCCGACCATCATCTCCAGCCCCGGCCCGCCGATCATCTCGCGCACGATGCGCGCGTTGTCGACGGTGAACCGCCACAGGTAGCGCGGCCGCAGCCGCCCGTAGGTCATCACCAGCAGCGGCTCGTCCTTGCCGACGCGCCCGACGCACGACGGGACCCAGTCGCCGAGGCCGCCCTTGCGCACGCGGACGGTGTCGAGCGCGACGCCCCAGACCTCGCTCGCGTCGTGGGTGAAGCGGTGTGCGCCCGCCGCCACGAAGCCGTCGCGCGTCTCGGCGCTGTCCCACCCGCAGAAGAGGCCGAGCCGCGCCGGACGCACGAGCGATCCCGTGCGGGGCTCGAGGTCGGCGAGCACGAAGACGTGCGCGGTGGCCAGGCCGGGGATCGTCGCCAACGCCGACCGCCCCCGCCACATCCGCCCCAGGGTGCGCGCCGCCCGGCCCGGCGTGAAGCGCGCGAGATGCAACGACGCAGTCACCGGTTGCGCAGCAGGTGCAGGGACAAGCCCGCCGGCCCCGCCATCCAGGTCAGCAGGAGCGCGAGCCGCGCGGGACGGCCGCGCGCCAGCCCGTCCTGCCAGATCCAGCGGCCGACGAAGAGGTCGAAGGCGATGTAATGCGCCCACCCGGCCAGGAAGACGTCGGGCTCGCCCAAGGCGCTGCGCACGGCGTCGGGGTCGCGGAAGTCCAGCTTGCCGCCCCGCGCCACGCCCGACGCGAGCAGCACGTCGTAGCCGAGGCCGAGCCCGACGAACAGGACGCCGGCGCGGTCGACCAGCCAGCGCGTCAGCCGCGATCGTGGAGCGAGGATCATCGCCAGCCAGATCGGCGCCGAGCTCGAGTTGATGACGGCGTAGGCCTGCTTGCGCCCGGGAGTGAGGGGGGCCACGCCGCGATTCTGTCAGGCTTGAGGCATGAGCAAGGTGGTTCACCGGCAGTGCACGCTGTGCGAGGCCCACTGCGGCATCGCGGTCACGGTCGAGGGGGACGCGGTCCTGCGCATCGAGGGCGACCCCGAGGACCACCAGTCCAAGGGGTACATCTGCCCGAAGGCGGCGGCGCTGGCCGATCTCTACACGGACCCCGACCGCCTCGCCAAGCCGGTCCGCCGTACCGCGGACGGGTGGGAGGAGATGGAGTGGGACGCCGCGCTGGACTTCGCGGCCGACGGGCTGCGGCGCGTGCGCGAGACCTACGGCCGTGACGCGCTGGCCAGCTACGTCGGCAACCCCAGCGCGCACTCGTGGTCGCTGCTCTCCGTGATCCCGCTGCGGGAGACGATGGACACGCGCAACCACCACTCGGCGACCTCGACCGACCAGCTGCCCCAGCACCGGACGTCGGCGGAGATGTTCGGCAACCTCACGATGTTCCCGATCCCCGACCTCGACCGCACCGACTTCATCCTCGTGCTCGGCGCCAACCCGTCGGTGTCCAACGGCTCGATCATGACGGCGCCGGGCGCGCGGCACCGGTTGCGGGACGTGATCGCGCGCGGCGGCCGCGTCGTCGTGGTCGACCCGCGCAAGACGGAGACGGCGAAGCTCGCGTCCCAGCACGTCGCGGTCCGGCCCGGCGGCGACGCGTTCCTGCTGCTCGGTCTGCTCCACGTCCTGTTCGCGGAGGGACTCACCGACGTGCCGGACTGGGCCGCCGGCGCCGAGGCGCTCGAGGCGCTCGCACAGGCATGGGACCCCGACCGCGCCGCCACCGCGGCCGGCGTCGACCCCGCCACGATCACCGACCTCGCCCACGCCTTCGCCGCCGCGCCCCGCGCCGTCGCCTACGGCCGCGTCGGCGTCTGCCAGCAGCGCACGGGCACCCTCATCCACTGGCTGATCAACGCGCTCAACGCCGTCACCGGCAACCTGGACGCCGAGGGCGGCGCGATGTTCCCGGAGCCGTTCCTCGACCTCGCCCCCGCCCTGCGGCTCTCCGGCCGCACCGGCGCCAATGGCATCGGGCGCTACACGCAGCGCGTCAGCGGCCTGCCCGAGCTCAACGGCGAGCTGCCGATCGCCGGCCTGGCCGACGAGATCACCACGCCGGGCGAGGGCCAGGTCCGCGGCCTGCTCGTGCACGCCGGCAACCCGGTCCTCTCGGCGCCGGGCGGGCGCCGGCTCGACGCCGCGCTCGAGCAGCTCGACTTCATGGTCGCGGTCGACCAGTACGTCACGGAGACCTCCCGCCACGCGGACGTCATCCTGCCACCGGTCTCCCCGCTCGAGCGCGACGAGATGGACGTGGTCATGCCACTCGTGAGCGTCCGCAACCACATCCGCTTCAGCCCCGCCGCGGTGCCGGCGCGCGCCGGTGGCAAGGCCGACTGGGAGATCCTCAACGGGCTGACCCGGCGCCTCGGCCGCGGGCTCAAGGGCCGCGGCATCGGTGCCGTCGCGCGGCTGTCCAGTCCCGCCCGGATCATCGAGGCGGGACTGCTCGCGGGTCCCTACGGCGTGCTCCGCCGCGGCCCGCTGAAGGGGTTGACGCTGTTCAAGGTCAAGCGGGCCAAGCACGGCATCGACCTCGGCCCGCTGCGCCCCGGCCGCTTCCCCGGTGCGCTGCTGACCGAGGACCGCAAGGTCGCGCTCGCCCCGCCGGCCTTCGTCGACGCTGCCGCCGACCTCGACGCGATCGCCGCGGAGCGCGAGACCGCCGCCGCCGACGGCTTCGACCTCACCCTGATCGGCCGCCGCAACCTGCGCTCCAACAACTCCTGGATGCACAACAGCCAGCGCCTGACCAAGGGCCGCGACCGTTGCACCGCCCTGCTGCACCCGGACGACGCCGAGCGTCGCGGCCTCGCCGACGGCACCGCCGTGCGCGTGGTCTCCAGGATCGGCGCCATCGAGGTGCCGGTCGAGATCTCCGAGGAGATGCGCCCGGGCGTCGTCTCCGTCCCCCACGGCTACGGCCACGGTGGCCGCGAGGGCGTCGGCTGGACGCACGCCGCCGGCCTGCCCGGCGCCAGCGTCAACGACATCACCGATCCCACCGTCCGCGACGAGCTGACCGGCAACGCTGCCCTCAACGCGGTGCCGGTTCGCCTCGAGTCAGCAGCGCCGTGAGCGCGAGCGCCGCGGCGAAGGGCAGCAGGATGATCAGCCCGAACCCGTAGCGGTAGCTGAACACCGACAGCGCCTGGGAGACGGCGAGGCCCGTCAGCGCGGTGGCGGCGACCAGCGCGGCGTCGGCGGCGCGCGCCCGGCGGACGACGAGCGCGACGAGGACGAGCAGGACGCAGCACGCGAACACCGGTCCGGGCGTATAGAGGTGACCCTGCAGCCGGTGCAAGAACGCCGACGTGCGCACGGAGAAGCGCGGCGTGCCGACCATGCGCGCGACGTAGCGGTTGGGCTCGGTGATCGGGTGCTTGCGCTGGCGCGCGGCGATCCCCGGCCGGATCGGGCCGCGGTAGCCGGGGTAGTCGACCAGCTGCGGGTCCTCCGGGAACTGCCACGGCTCGATCGGGTAGTCGTCGGGGCCGATGTCGTGGCCGGACCGGAAGTAGTGCACGAAGCCTGCCGCGACGAGGTCCACGTAGTCGCCGAACTGGTGGCGCACGGTGCGGGTCGCGAAGGCGCGCACGCGCGGGTCGGACTCGTGGCCGTAGACGGGCGACCGCTTGCTCCACACGTACTCGTTGGGCGTCAGGCGGTGGTCGGGATCCGGGCACAGGAAACGCTCGCCGGCCGGCACGCCCGCGCAGTCGGCGAACGGCGCCACCTTGCCGTAGAGGAACTGGCCGCCCGACGCGCTCACGCCGAACGTGCCGTGCTGGGCGTCGAACACGGTCATGTAGCCGAGCGTGACGACGGCGCCGCCGGCGACGAACAGCCCCACCCGCCGCCAGCCGACCCGCCGCGCGACCAGATAGACGACGAAGACGGCGAACACCGGCGCGCCGACGCTGCGGACCAGGCCGGCGTAGGCGAGCAGCGCACCGGCCGCCGCGAGCGCGACCGGTCCGGGCTCCGGCTTCCAGAGCAGCAGCGCGAACGTCCCCAGCAGCGCCGCGTGGAAGACCGTCTCGGCCATGATCACGTGCTCGACGACGACCAGGTAGAGGTCGACGGCGGCCGGTAGGGCGCCGAGCAGCGCCACCCAGCGTGGCGCGCCGCGGCGGATCAGCAGCGCGTACAGCGCCACCACCAGACCGACGCCGAGCAGGTGCTGGACGACGATCAGCGCCGACGCCGAGCCGAGCCAGTAGAACGGCGCGACGAAGAGCGAGTAGCCGACTGGCCGGATCGTCGACAACGTCCCGGTCGCCGCCGTCTCGACGTAGACGTTGGAGTCCGAGAACCACGTGCCCGGCCGGATCGCCACCACCGCCAGCACGCGCAGCGCGGTGGCGATGATGACGAGCAGCAGGAGCCCCCAATGCCGGCGCAGCACCCGCGGAAGCCTGTCAGACCTCGCTGAGGCAGTTCCTAAGCCGGCTTAACGACGACGGCCCGCCGGGGAAGAGCGGGCCGTCGGGTTGGGCGGGCCGGGTCGGCTAGGGGTGGCCGAAGCCGGGCCCGCCTCGGCCACGGAAGCGGCCGAAGTCTCCGAGGCGGTCCAGGGCGTCGTCGAGACGGGCGACGATCTCGTCGCGCTGGGCCTTGGTGATGCGGCCGGCCTTGACGTCGGCGTCGAGCCGGTCCGTGGCCGCCGACTTGACGGCCGCCTTGACGTCGTCGAGCGACTTCCCGGCCGCCTTGGCGATCTCCGCCGGCGTCTTGCCGGCGCGCAGCTGGGACCGCAGCGCGCTCTCGCTGATCCCGAGCGCCTTGGCGGCGTCGGCGAGCAGGACGCCCGGGCCGCCGCCGCCGGGGCCGAAGCCGGGACCGCCGGGTCCGGGACCGCCGGGACCGCCCCGGTGGCCGAAGCCGAGCACCGTGCCGTCCTGCTGGCGGTGCTTCTTGATCTCGTCGGCCTGCGCCTGCGTGAGCTTGCCGGCCTTGACGGCGGCGTCGAGCTGGGCGTCCTCGGCCTCGGAGAGCGCGGAGCGCAGCGCGTCCGTGCCGACGCCGAGGCGCTTGGCCGCGTCGGCCAGCACCGCCTGCTCGTCCTGCTTTCCGCTGGTGGCGGCGATCGCCCCGGCCGTCCCGCCGGCGACGGCGAGCGCGGCCACGGATCCCGCGATGAGCTTCCTCTTCATGGCCCCAGGATGCCCGGCGACCCTGAGCTGCGGCTGAGAGTGTCTAGGCGCGCCGGCGGCAGGGGTGGTACGTGCGTGAGTCCGAGTACGTGCGCCCGCGGGTGGTGCGAACGACGATGCGCACGCGGAAGGTGCGCCGCGGCCGGCCGCGGAGGTCCACGATCGCGACGCGGCGCCCTCCGCGGCGGCGGACCGCCAGCCGCTTCCCGCGCAGCGTCGCCTTCACGTGCGCGATGCGGCCCCGGCGCGGCTCGCGGATCCGGATCCGGAAGCGGCGGCGGGAGGTGCAGCGGCGCTTCGTGGTCCCCGGCGCCGAGGCCGTCGCCTGCGGCCAGGCGGCCTTGGTCAGACGGACGTTCCAGAACCCGGTCGTCGCGTCGGTGAAATACACCTCGCGACGCTCGGGGTCGAAAGCGGGCTGGCTGAAGTCGGCGTCGGACGTGTTGCCCTGGGCGGTGCCGGGCGGCGAGACGAAGTAGGCGACCTCGCGCGGGTGCTTGGGGTCCTGGATGTTGAAGATCCGCAGCCCGGAGTTCAGGAACGCGCAGGCGGCGATCACGGGGTCGACCTCGCGCGGGACGTTGCAGTAGTGCGCGCCGTAGGACACCGCCGCGTTCGGGACGAAGTTCGGGTCCGCGTTCGCCGCCTGCGGCTGGTTGGCGGGCATGTTGACCTCGAGGCGCAGGTTCGAGGTCACCTTCGGCGTGGCGGGGTCGGCGATGTCGATCAGCCGCGCGGCGCCCGCCTTGGTCCGCGCGCCGTTGAAGCCGAAGGCGAACTCGTCGAACTCGAGCAGGTACGGGTGCCCGCCGATCGTCATCGGGTTCGTGTTCTGCGGGATCGACGAGGTGTCCCAGGTCAGCCGGCTGATCTCGCGGACCTGCGGGTTCGGCTTGCGCGCCTGGATCTCGCTGACGTCCAGGAACGCCATCCCGCCGTCGATGACGTTCGTCTCGTACAGCGTGTTGCCGTCGTCGGAGAAGTTGATGCCGTGCGACGGGATGTTGATCGTCGCGATCGTGAACGGGTTGCGGGGGTTGGTGACGTCGACGGCGAGGATGCCCTGGCCGCCGCCGATCCAGAAGGTCCGGCCGTCCGGTGAGAAGCCGCTCTCGTGCCCGACCGGCCCCGCCGCGTACTCCGACAGGAGGGTCGGATGCCGGCAGTCGGTCTTGACGTCGTAGATCGACATAACGCCGGGCGCGGTCCCCGCCGTCCCCAGCTCGGCGGCGAGCAGCCCGCGCTCCGGGCTGAGGTTCAGCGACTCGTGCGGCGACAGCATGGCGGTGCCGGTCAGCCGCGCGGTCTCCACCGGCTTCGCCGGGTCGGCCATGTCCAGGACGACCGTGCCCTGCGTCGGCGCGGCGGCGAGGGAGACGACGTTGAGCGGGCCGAGCAGCGACGTGTCGTAGTACGCGCACGTGTGGCCGGCGGGATCCGTGTAGCGCCACACGCGGAACCCGCCCGGCGTGGTCACGTGACTGACGACGCTCAGGTTGCACGTCCAGCCCTTGGCGGCCTGCGGCGAGCGCACGTCGGCCTGCGTGACGCGGCCCTGCATGCCGGCCAGCGGCGTCGAGTCCTTGTCGCAGTCGGCGCGCGGAGCGGGCGCGAGCGGCGGCTCGTTGCGCTGGACCGGGGCCGGCGCCGGCGTCTGTCCGTACAGCAGGCCGACCGCGCCCTCGAAGTCGTTCGTGGGCAGCTGCGGGGCGCTCTGCGCATGCGCGGCGGCCGGCACCAGCGCCAGCGCGACGACAACCGCGATCGTGCGTCCCCTCACCGTCTACGAACCCTACTCTCCGGCGCGTGATCGCGGCGTGGCCCGAGTACGTCCAGGCCCCGCCCACCGCCCTCCAGCGCCCGGTCGCGATCGTGCGCACCGTGGGCGACGTCACCGGCGCCCAGGCGCTGGTCACGGGGGACGGCGTGGCGCGGCTGCGCTACCGCAGCGGCCAGCCGGCTCCGGTCGTCGTCCTCGACTTCGGCAAGGAGGTCGGCGGCTACCCGACGTTCACGGTGCGGTCCGTGCGCGGACATACGTCGCTGCGCTCGTCTTACTCGGAGACGTTGACCGGGCTCTACCCCGACGGCGACTACGCCGGCCGCGACCGGCTCACGCGCGTGCAGGTCCAGCCGGTCAGCCAGCCGGGCGAGCTGACGAGCGGGCTGGTCGAGGGCGGGGAGCGCTACGTCCGCGTCACGCTGAGCCGGCCCGGCCGCGTCGAGCTCTCCCGCGCGGGCCTGGTCTTCAGCGGCTTCCGCGGCACCGCGAAGCGGCTGCGCGGCTGGTTTCGCTCCAGCGACCGGCAGCTCAACCGGATCTGGTACGCCGGCGTCTACACGGTCAACCTCAACCAGGTCCCCGGGAAGACACCGGTCCTCATCGACGGCGGCAAGCGCGATCGCAAGGTGTGGTCAGGGGACCTGCTGACGTCGGCGCCGACGGTCTACTACGCGCTCGACCCCGACTACGTGCGCGGGTCGCTGCAGACCCTCGGCGGCGCCGGCAAGCTCCCGCTGCCGGGGAAGTGCCTGCCCGACGGGCGCGACTGCCAGTTCTACTCGGCGATCTACTCGATGGACTTCGTGATCGCCCTGCGCGACTACCTGCGCTACACGGGCGACCGCACCTTCGTCCGCTCGATGCTGCCGACCGTCTTCGCCGAGCTCGACCGCGACGCGCAGAAGGTGGGCCCGGACGGGCTGTACGCGGTCGGCCCGAAGGGCGGGCGGACCTGGAACCTCGAGTCCTTCTCCGGCGAGCTGACCACCGTCAACAGCGTCTATCACCAGGCGCTGCTCGACGGCGCCGAGCTGGCGGAGGCCGTCGGGCTCGACGCGCGCTCGCTGCGGGTGCGCGCCGCCTTCGTGAGCGCCGCCGTCAACGCGCGCCTGTGGGACGAGACGAAGGGCGTCTATGACGTGAGCACGACGCTGCGCGACCCGATCGCGCAGGACGCGAACCTGATGGCGATCCTGTCCGGCGTCGCCCCGCCGGAGCGAACGGCGCGCGTCCTCCCCGCCCTGGAGACCGCGCTGGCGACGCCGTTCGGACCGCGCAACGTGTCCTCGCCCATCCCGAAGGAGTTCCACCAGATCGTCTCCCCCTACATGGCCGGCTTCCAGCTCCAGGCGGAGTTCGAGGCCGGCCGCGACGGGCCCGCGCTGGACCTGATGCGCACGGAGTGGGGCTGGATGCTCGACCACGACCCCGGCGCGACGCTGTGGGAGAAGATCCGCGTGGACGGCAAGCTGCGCCACTCGTCCAGCGCCGCGCACGCGTGGAGCAGCGGGGCGACGTCGGCGCTGTCGCGCTACGTCCTCGGCGCCGCACCGGTGCGCGCGGGCTGGCGGACCTGGGCGGTCAAGCCGCATCCGGGGGACGTCGGCTGGGCCGAGGGCAGCGTCCCCACCCCACGGGGCGCGCTGGGGGTGCGCTGGGACGGCGACGCGACGGGCTTCCGCCTGAAGGTGTCGGCGCCGCGCGGGACGTCCGGGACGGTGTCGATCCCGCTGCGCGGCCGCGATCGCGCGCTGACCCGCGACGGCGTCCCCGTCACCGCAGTCCGCGACGGCGACTACGCCGTCCTCGCCCGCCAGTCGGGCACCCACGTCTACACGTGGTGAAACGCCCGGCCGGGGAGTGTGTAACACTGCCGTAGCTACACCTCCGTGACAAGGGAGCTGATCTGCATGGCCTGGACCATCGACGGACGCACCGTCCTCATCACCGGCGCGGCGCGCGGCATCGGCGCCGAGACCGCGGAACGCCTGTACGCGCGGGGCGCCAACCTCGCGCTGGTCGGGCTCGAGCCCGAGCGCCTGGAGGCGCTGGCCGACCGCTTGGGCGGCCGCGCCGTCGCCTTCGAGGCCGACGTCACCGACGCGGAGGCGCTGCGGGAGGCGGTCGACGCGGCGGTGGCGCGCTTCGGCGGCCTCGACGTCGCCATCGCCAACGCCGGGCTGCACTTCGCCGGGTCCGTCGTCGACGCGCCTGCCGAGCAGCTGGACCGCGTGCTCGCGGTCAACCTCCACGGGGTCCTGCACACGGTTCGCGCCTGTGCGCCGCACGTGATCGCGCGCCGCGGCTACCTGCTCAACGTCGCCTCCCTGGCCGCCGCGTCGCACGCGCCGCTGATGGGCGCCTACGCCGCGTCGAAGGCCGGCGTCGAGGCGCTGACCAACAGCCTGCGCCAGGAGCTGCGGCCGACCGGCACGCGGGTCGGCTGCGCGTACTTCGGGTTCATCGACACCGACCTGGTCAAGGGGGCGATGGCCCACCAGTCCTCCCAGACGATGGAACGCCTGCTGCCGGCCTTCGTGCGCAAACCGGTCCCCGTGTCCGCCGCCGCCGACGCGATCGAGCGCGCCGTGCTCAAGCGCGCCGCCCGCACGTGGGCGCCGCGCTACGTCGGCGCCGCGCTGACCTCGCGCGGCTGGATGCAGCCGCTGATGGAACAGCGCACAATGCGCAGCCGCCTCCTCCCGACCGCACTTGCCCAGGCCGAGGCCGACGCCGCGGGGCAAGACCCGACCTTGGGGATCTCAGCACCGGCCCGCGAGCTCGAGGCGGTGCGCTGATGCTGGCCGTGACTCCCGCCGGCAATGGCGCCCCGCTGGGCGACATCGCGCTCGTCGGCGGCATCATCTCCACGGCCACGGTGGTGGTGCTCGCCATCGTGGTCGCCTACCGGCGGGGTGGCGCGAAGCCGGTGCGCATCGCCGGCGACGTCGTCGAGTGGGCCGTCCGCATCCCCGGCTGGGCGGCGATCCCCGGCCTGCTGGCGATCGGCGCGGCGGTCGTCACCTTCATGGGCGCTATCTGGGACATCGGCGTCCACATCGACAAGGGCCGCGACAACGGGCCGTTCGGGACGACCGCCCACTACCCGATGCTGGTCGGCCTGGTCGGCCTCTACCTGTGCGGCGTGCTCGCCGTCGGCCTCGCGCCGCTGCGGCGCGCGAGCCGGTCCGCGGTCGAGATCCGCGGCCTCGGCCCGGTGCCGGTCGGCGCGCTGCTGATCCTGGCCGGCGGCGGCTACGCGATGCTCGGCTTCCCGCTCGACGACCTCTGGCACCGCGTCTTCGGTCAGGACGTGACGCTGTGGGGACCGACGCACACGATGTTCTTCGGCGGGCTGATCACCGCGGTGTCGGGAGCCGTCATCCTCATGGTCGAGGGGGCCCGCAGCGTCGGCCGCGAGCCGTTCGGCCGCTGGACACGCAAGCCGCTGATCGGGGTGCTGGGCGGCGTCTTCCTGTTCGTCGCCACCCACGCGACGGACGAGTTCAACTGGGGGCTGCCGCAGTACCGCCAGGTCTGGCAGCCGCTGATGCTCGCCGGGTTCGGCGCCTTCGGCCTGATCCTGGCGCGCTCGCTGGGCGGGCGCGGGGCGACGATCGGCGCGCTGCTGGCCTACCTGCCGCTGCAGCTGGTCGAGGTGGTCCTGATCGGAGCGCTGGGGACGACCCGGCCGGCGTCGATCCTGTTCGTCGCCGAGGCGCTGATCGTCGAGGCGCTCATGTGGCGGAGGTCAGGCCTGACGGCGGCCGCGGTGGCCGGCCTCGGGGTGGGGACGCTCGGCTTCGCCGCCGAGTACGGCTGGTCGCAGTTCGCGCAGCCGCTGCCCTGGCATCCGGCGCTGCTCGCCGAGGGCCTGCCGACGGCGGCGCTGGCGGGGGTCGCCGGCGGGTCGCTGGCCGCGCTGATGGCGGCGGCGCTGACCGGCACCGCGCCGCGGCGGGCGCTGCCCGTCGCGCTGCTGGCCACCGTGACGCTGATCGGGCTCGGCGTCAACGCCGGCATCTCGAAGGCACCCGCCGACACGGCGACCATCACGCTCAGCAATCGCCACGACGGGGTCGCCGACGTGAGCGTCCGGCTGTCGGACCCCAGCCTCGGCAAGGACGGCAACTGGGCCTACGTGCTCGGCTGGCAGGGCGGCGGGCGCTTCCACACCGAGCTCATCCGCCGGGCCGACGGGAGCCTGCGCTCCGAGCGCCCGGTGCCGATCGGTGGCAAGTGGAAGTCCTTCGTGCGCTTCCACAAGGGGCGCGTCCTGGCGGCCGCGCCGATCCGCATGCCGGCCGACAGGGCGGTCGGGTTCGCCGGCTTCCCGGCCGAGCCGCAGGTCACCCGGCCGCTGCAGCGCGACACCAAGCTGCTGCAGATCGAGCGCAAGGACGACGGCCCGCTGTGGGCGTGGACCCCGGCGATGCTGCTCGTCATGAGCATGAACCTGACCCTGCTCGCGCTCGTCGGTGTGACGTCGGTGCGCATCGGACGGGCCCGGGTGCTCGACCGCGTGCTCGCGTGATCGCCGACGGCGCGCCGCGCTTCCCGTGGAGCCACGTCGCCTTCCCGCTGCTGGCCTTCCGCCGCCGCGGCGTCCGCCACGAGCGCGGCACCCTGGTGCCGGTCGAGGAGAGCCGCGAGTTCGTGGCCAAGCTGCGCGAGGCGTCCGACGCGCCCGTGCTGTACGCGGAGATGAAGGGCGCCCAGCACACCTTCGACGTCCTCCCCACCGTGCGGACCGTCCGGGTGCTGCGCGCGATCGAGCGCTTCCTCGCGATCACGTACCGCGAGCGGTCGGCCGACGTCGAAGCCGAACTCGACCGGGAGCTGACGCAGGCGTGACCGTCTTCGCGCACCTCGGCCACTGGACCACCTCGCTGGCCTTCTTCGCGCCGGTGATCGTGCTGCCGCTCGGGCTGTTCCTGGTAGCCCGGTTCAGCGGTCGAGCGCCGTCAGACGGCGCGTCGCCGGAGTGAGCGCACCGTAGAGGTCGCGGAAGACGCCGTAGGCCTCCGACAGGTCGGCCTGCGGCTCCGCCACGACGGCGCCTGCCGAGGCGTGGTCGGGCGTCCCGGCGGCGAGCAGGGCGGCACCGTAGGCCGGGCCCTCGTCGACCGTCGCGCGCACGATCGGGCGCCCGAGGACGTCGGCGAGGATCTGGCACCAGACCGGCGAGCGCGAGCCGCCGCCCACGGCGCGGACGGTGTCTGCGGCCGCGCCGAGGCCGTCGATGATGTCCAGGCCGTCGCGCAGGGCGAAGGCGACGCCCTCGAGCACCGCGCGCGTCATCTCGGGGCGGCCGTGGCGGACGGTGAGGCCGACGAAGCCGCCGCGGGCCTCCGGATCCAGGTGCGGGGTGCGCTCCCCGGTCAGGTACGGGAGGAAGACCAGGCCGCGGGAGCTGGGCGCGGCCTGCTCGGCCAGCGCGCCGGGCGTGGCGCCGGTGACGTCGGCCCACCAGCGCAGCGAGCCGCCCGCCGACAGGATCACCGCCATCAGGTGCCAGACGCCGGGGAGGGCGTGGGCGAAGGCGTGGACGCGGCCCGAGGGGTCGGGCCGGAAGCCCTCGGCGGGCGCGAACAGGACGCCGCTCGTGCCCAGGGAGGCGAGCAGCGTGCCGGGCTGGGTGACGCCGGAGCCGACCGCGGCGGCGGCGTTGTCGCCGCCGCCGGCCACCACCGGAAGCCCGGCGGGCAGCCCGAGCTCGGCCGCGACCGGCGACCGCAGCCCGCCGGTGACCTCCGGGCCCTCGAACGCCTCCGGCAGCCAGGCCCGGTCGATGTCCAGTGCGGTGAGGATCTCGTCCGACCACGCCCGCGCGCCGACGTCGAGCAGCAGCGTCCCCGACGCGTCGCTCATGTCCGTCGCCCGCTCGCCGGTGAGCCGCAGCCGGACGAAGTCCTTGGGCAGCAGGACGCTGTGGACGCGCGCGTAGGCGTCCGGCTCGTGGTCACGCAACCACAGGATCTTGGGCGCCTGGAAGCCGGTCAGCGCGGGGTTGCCGGCGATCGCGCTCAGGCGGTCGCCGAGGGCGGTCTCGATCGCCGCGCACTGCTCGGCGGTGCGCTGGTCGTTCCACAGCAGCGCCGGGCGGATGACGGCGCCGGCGCCGTCGAGGAAGACCGCGCCGTGCATCTGGCCGGTCAGCCCGAGGCCGCCGATCTCGCCGTCGAGGCCGTTCGCGACCCGGGCGAGCACCTCGCGGGTCGCCGCCCACCAGTGCTCGGGGTCCTGCTCGGCCCAGCCCGGGTGCGGCGTCGACAGCGGGTACGTGGCAGTGGCCTCCGCGACGATGGCGCCGTCCTCGATCGCGATCGCCCGCGCCCCCGACGTCCCGATGTCGAGACCGAGGAAGATCACCGCCGCGCCGCGGCCAGCAGCTCGTCCATGCGGGTGAGCTTGACCCGCGGCCGGTCCTGCGGCTCGCCGGCTGCCTTCTCCGCCGCGTCGATCGCCTCCCAGCCCGTGTAGGTGATCGCGCCGCCGGGGATCTCCGGCTCCGCCGTCGGCTCGGGCAGCCGCCGCTCGGCGAGGTCCTCGAGCAGGCGCTCGACGGTCTCCTGCGCGTCGCGCTTGTTGGTCCCGATGACGCCGCTGGGGCCGCGCTTGATCCACCCGACCGCGTAGGTGCCGGGAATCGGGTCGCGGGTCTCGGGATCGGCGATGACCCGGCCCTCCTCGTTGGGGATGATCCCGGCGGAGCGGTCGAAGGGGACGCCGGGCAGCGGCACGCCGCGGTAGCCGATGGAGCGGAACACGAGGCCGCAGGGGATCGTCTCGTGCTCGCCGGTGGAGCGGGCGCGCAGGACGCCGGACGCGTCGCGCTCGAGCTGGTTGCGGACGATCTCGATGCCCTCGACGCGGTCCTCGCCGTGGATGGCCACGGGTGAGGCCAGGAAGCGCAGCACGACGCGCTTGGGCTTGCCCGCCGGGGTCCGGTGCGCGTAGTCGGTCAGGATCTCGACGTTCTTGCGCTCCGTCGCCTCGCCCTGGCGCTCGATCGCCTGCCGGGAGTGCACGTCGATCTCCACGTCGGCGGGGTCGACGAGCACGTCCGCCTCGGCCAGCTCGCCGAGCTCGCGCAGCTCCGGGTTGGTGAACGCGGCCTGCGCCGGGCCGCGGCGGCCGAGCACGACGATCTCCTCGACCTGCGACGCGCGCAGGGCGTCGAGCGCGTGGTCGGCGGTATCGGTGCGGGCCAGCTCGTCGACCCCGACGGCCAGCATCCGGGCGACGTCGAGCGCGACGTTGCCGTTGCCGATCACGACCGCCGTCTTCGCGGACAGGTCGAAGGCGAGGTCGCGATAGTCGGGGTGGCCGTTGTACCAGGCCACGAACTCGGTGGCCGCCCAGCTGCCGGCGAGGTCGTCGCCGGGGATGCCGAGCGGCTTGTCGGTCTGCGCCCCGACCGCGTAGACGACGGCGTGGTAGCGTTCGGCCAGGTCCTCCGCGGTGATGTCGGTGCCGAGCTCGACGTTGCCGAAGAAGCGGAAGCGCTCGTTGCGCGCGGTCTTCTCGAACACGCGCGAGACGGCCTTGATGTTCGGGTGGTCGGGCGCGACGCCGGCGCGGACGAGCCCCCACGGCGTCGGCAGGCGGTCGTAGACGTCGACGAACGCCTCGAGGTCGGGGTGCGCGCGCTGGTTGAGGAGGTGCCCGGCGGCGTAGAACCCGGCCGGGCCAGCACCGACGATGGCCACACGCAGCATCATCTGAACCTACCGTGACGCGAACCGAGATGATCGAGGCGCTGGCGCGCGGCGGGTTCGTGGCCCCGGAGGAGGAGGCCGACGAGCTGCTCGCCGCCGGGGGTGACGTGGGCGCGGCGCTGGCCCGCCGGCTCACCGGCGAGCCGCTGGCCTGGATCACCGGCACCACCGTCTTCTGCGGGCTGACCCTACTCGTGCACCCCGGCGTCTACGTCCCCCGCTGGCAGACGGAGCGGCTGGCCGAGCGCGCCGCCGCGCTGGAGCCGCGCTCCGCGATCGACCTGTGCACGGGGTGCGGCGCGGTCGCGGCGGTCCTCATGCGCGCCGGCGCGCGCGTCCTGGCCGGCGACGCCAGCGACGCAGCGGTCGCCTGCGCGCGCGCCAACGGCGTCGACGCGCGGCTCGGCGACCTCTTCGCGCCGCTGCCCGAGGTGCGGGTCGACGTCATCACCGCCGTCGTCCCCTACGTCCCGACGGACGAGCTGCGGCTGCTGCACCGCGACACGCTCACCTTCGAGTCGCCGCTCTCCTACGACGGCGGCCCGGACGGCACGCGGCTCCTCCAGCGTGTGGTCGACGGCGCGCACGGGCGGTTGCGGCCCGGCGGCCGGCTGCTGCTGGAGCTCGGCGGCGACCAGGTCGAGGCGCTCGACCTCGGCGGCTACACCGACGTCGACGTGCTCCACGACGAGGACGGCGACGTCCGCGGCGTCGAGTTAGTCTCGACGGGATGACCATCCTGGACCGCTTCCGCCTCGACGACAAGGTGGCGATCGTCACCGGCGCCTCCTCCGGTCTCGGGGTGGCGTTCGCCGACGCCTTCGCGCAGGCGGGCGCGGACGTGGCCGTCTGCGCGCGGCGGGTGGAGAAGCTCGAGGCGACCAAGGCGATCGTCGAGGGCCACGGCCGCCGCTGCCTCGCCGTCCGCGCCGACGTCACCTCGCCCGAGGAGTGCACGCACGTGGTCGAGGCGACGGTCGCCGAGCTCGGCCGGGTCGACATCCTGATCAACAACGCCGGCATCGGGACCGCCGTCCCCGCGACGCGCGAGACGCCCGACCAGTTCCGCGAGGTCATCGACATCAACCTCAACGGCTCCTACTGGATGGCCCAGGCCTGCGGGCGCGTGATGGAGCCGGGCTCGGCGATCGTCAACATCGGCAGCGTGCTCGGCTCCACCACCGCCGGCCTCCCCCAGGCCGCCTACGCCGCGTCCAAGGCGGCCATCATCGGCCTCACCCGGGACCTCGCCCAGCAGTGGACCGGCCGCAAGGGCATCCGCGTCAACGCCCTCGCCCCCGGGTTCTTCCCCTCCGAGATGACCGGCCAGTACCCCGACGGCTACCTCGAGCAGATGCAGTGGCGCATCCCCTCCGGCCGCACCGGCGACCCGGCCGAGCTGGCCGCCGCCGCCATCTTCCTCGCCTCCGATGCGTCTTCGTACATCACCGGCGCCCTGCTCCCCGTCGACGGCGGCATGCTCACCACCTAGCGCATCCGGTCGAGCTCCTCGAGGGTGGCGCCCGCGCCGAGGGCGACGCACAGCAGCGGGCCCTGGGCGACGGTGACCTCCATGC
>CAXTBB010000035.1:0-9466 GCA_964242305.1 uncultured Solirubrobacteraceae bacterium | reverse complement strand
TCCAGCAGCGCGCCGCCGCCGGTCAGCACGATGCCGTGGCGGGTGATGTCGGCGGCCAGCTCGGGCGGGGACTCCTCCAGCGCGGAGTGGACGGCGGCGAGCATCTCGGCGACGGGCGGCGCCAGCGCGTCGCGCACCTCCGCGGAGGTCAGCGTGACCTCCTGGGGCAGCCCCGAGGTGAGGTCGCGGCCGCGCACGCGGGTCGAGCGCTCGTTGCCGATCGCCAGCGCGCTGCCGATCTGCAGCTTGATCTCCTCAGCCGTCTGCGTGCCGACGGCCATGCGGTGCGCCGTGCGCAGGTAGCCGGTGATGGCGTCGTCGAGGTCGTACCCACCGACTTTCTGGGAGCGGCTGACGACGAGGCCGCCGAGCGAGATGATCGCCACCTCGCTGGTGCCGCCGCCGACGTCGACGACCATGCGGCCGATCGGTTCGGCGATCTCCAGTCCGGCGCCGATCGCGGCCGCCAGCGACTCCTCGATCAGCTCGACGTGGCGGGCGCCCGCGCTCAGCGAAGCCTCCTCGACGGCGCGGCGCTCGACCTCCGTGATGCCTGACGGGGCGCACACGACCACGCGCGGGCGGTTGAAGCGCCCGCCCATCACCTTGCTCATGAACGAGCGCAGCATCGCCTCGGTGACCTCGAAGTCCGCGATCACCCCGTGGCGCAGCGGCCGGTCGGCGGAGATCGACGCGGGCGTGCGGCCGATCATCTGCTGCGCGTCGGCGCCGACGGCGTGCACCTCGCCCGTGCGCTGGTCGATCGCGACCACCGACGGCTCGGACATGACGATCCCGCGCCCGCGGACGAACACGACCGTGTTGGCCGTCCCGAGGTCGATCGCGATGTCGCCGCCCCGGGCCAGCGAGCTCAGGAAGCGGCGGCGCGGCACTGCGCGCAGGCTACGGGGTGCCGGACCCCGGACCTAGTTGGTGGCCACGCGGAACCGGTCGCGGCCCGCCGTCTTCGCCTCGTAGAGCGCCGAGTCCGCCCGCAGCAGCGTCTGGTCGAGACGCTCATGATCGCTGGACAGGCAGACGCCGATGGAGACGGTCACGGCGGTCCGCTCGCGCACCGCGGTGACGATCCGGTCGGCCATCTCGATCGCCTCGTCGGTGTCGACGGCGTCGGCGAGCACAGCGAACTCGTCCCCGCCGATCCGGAAGATCTCGTCCGCGTCGCGGACCGCCGCCTGCATCACCGCCGCCACCTCGCGCAGGATCCGGTCCCCCGCCACGTGCCCCTCGCCGTCGTTGACGGACTTGAAGCGGTCGAGGTCGATGACGAGGACGGCGATCCGGCCGGACGGCGCGGGCCCGTTCAGGCGCGCGTGGAAGGCACGGTGATGGCCGAGGCCGGTCAGCGGGTCGGTGGCGGCCTGGACGCGCAGGTCGCGCACGAGGTCGGAGACGCGCAGCGCGCTGGCGGCGTGCGCGCACAGCAGCTCGAGCAGCTCGATCGTCTCCGTGGCGATCTCGTGGGACGCCGAGTCTGCCACCACGAGGACGCGTTGCGGGCTCGCCGACAGCTCCAGCATCGCGATCGCCCCGGCGCCCGCGTCGCGCAGCTGGGCGATGCCGCTGAAGTCCTGCCCGCCGGCCTCGCCGACCGTGAAGCACGACGTCCCGCCCTCCACGAAGCGCAGGACGGTGGCCAGCGCCTCCTGGGGCAGCGCGCCGATCTCCAGCCCGAGCGGGCCGATCGCGTCGAGCACGCCGACGACCTCGTCGCCGTCGGGAGCCAGCAGCGCGGCTGAGTCCATACGGGCCACCTCGGCGGCCGCTTCGAGCACCTCGCGCTCGATGCGCCGGCGCGACTTGGTGTCGGTGAGCCGGGTCGCGTGGCGGACGAGGCGCTGCGCGGGCGTCTCGTGGAGGCCCCCGCCGAGCTCGGCCAGGCGTTCGGCGAGCGCCTCCGTGCACGCCTCGACGTGCCGGACGTCGTCGCCGTCGAGGGTGGAGAAGGACTCGACGCTGACCACGCCCACGACCTCGCCGCCGACGCGGATCGGCGCGCAGATCTCCGCCCGCACGCCAGGGCTGATCTCCAGGTAGGGCCCGTACTCGCGCACGTCGGCGACCAGCATGGTCTCGCCGCTCACGAACGTCCGGCCGATCATCCCGGCTCCCTGCGGCATCCCGTCGAAGACCTGCAGGTAGGTCCGGGCGGCGACGCAGCGCAGCCGCCCGCCACGCTCGAGATAGACGCTGGGCTTGTAGGCCGGGGTCGCGGCCAGATGGTCGGCGATGGCGGCGCAGACATGAGCGTGATCGTCGGCGGCGGCCAGCGACGTTGCGAGGACTCCGAGCGCCATCGTCACCGGCAAGTATCGGTGAGGGGACGAACGATTGCAAAGGGGAACCCGTATCGCGTCAGGCCCGGAACCGAGGCGGCTGTTCCCCGCAGCCGCGATACTGCCCGCATGCGCCGCTCTCTGCTCGCCGTCCTGCTGCTGCTCGCCCTCGCTGCGCCCGCTCAGGCGGCGCCGCGGCTGAAGGCCGGCGCCGGTCAGGCCGACATCACGCCTCCGCACACGGGCTACTTCCTCGGCGGCTGGACGCGCGCCGACCGGGTGGGGACGGGCGTGAGCACCCGTCTGTACGCCAACGCGCTGACCCTGCAGCGCGGCAAGCGCAAGGTCGCGCTGGTGGCGGTCGAGCTGTTCGCGATCCCCGCCGGCCTGCAGGAGGACGTCGCCAAGGCGGTCGGCGACCTCGGCTACGACAAGACCACGGTGCTGCTGGCCGCCTCGCACACGCACTCGGGCCCCGGCGGCTACGCGAACAACCCGACCTTCAACACGGCGGCACCGTCCCCGGAGACGGTCACCGATCCGCTCAGCTTCTACAAGTTCTTCAATCCGAGCCCGGCCGACCGCCAGCTCTACACGTTCCTCGTCGGCCAGATCGCGCAGGCGGTCCGGCGGGCGGACGCCGATCGCGCGCCGGCAGCGGCGGCGTGGGGCTCGACGCAGCTGACCGGGCTCACGCAGAACCGCTCCATCGAAGCGCACCTGGCCGACCACGGCATCACCGGCCTCGCCTACGGACAGGGCACGCCGCAGATGGATCCCGACGGCGTCAACCACACCATCGACCCGAGCGTCGACGTCCTGCGCGTCGACAAGGTGCGCAAGCACCGCCGTATTCCCATCGGCGCGTGGTCGAACTTCGCCGACCACGGGACCGTCGTCCACTCGGAGTTCGAGGCCTACTCGGGCGACCACCACGCGTCGGCCTGGCGGCGCTTCGCCGCGCGCGTGCGCAAGGCCGGTCACGTCCCCAAGCGCCAGACCGTCGTCAACGTCTACCCCAACTCCGACGAGGGGGACCAGACGGCGGGCATCGTCAACGTCGGCCCGGCCGCGGCGGACGCGGTCGGGACCGCCGAGGCCGGCGCCATGTTCCGCGCCTGGCGCGTGGCCGGCAAGCACCTCAAGCGGCGGCCCGCCCTCGCCGGCCGCTGGACGCGGACGTGCTTCTGCGGGCGCGACACCGCGACCGGCCCAGTGGACACCAAGGGCGTCGAGGGCCTTGGCTTCCTGACCGGCTCGGAGGAGGGCCGCGGCCCGCTGTTCGACATCACGCACGTCCCCTTCGAGGGCAAGACGTGCGCGGACCAGGGGCCGCCCCAGGGCGTCAAGTGCACGATCCCGGTCGGCAGCCCGCCGCCGGCGGTCCCGATCAGCGTGTGGCGGGTCGGCGACCACGCGATCGCCTCCGTTCCCGGCGAGCCGACCAAGGAGGTCGGCGTGCGCATCAAGACGGCCGTCGGCGACGCGCTGAAGGCCAAGGGCGTCCACGGCGTCGTCATCGCCGGCCTCGCCGACGACTACGTCCAGTACGTGACCACGCCGGAGGAGTACGGGCAGCAGTCCTACGAGGGGGCGTCGACCCTCTACGGGGAGAACGAGGGGACGTTCCTCACCGAGCGCCTCGGCGAGCTGGCCACGGACATCGCGACCGGCAAGCCGGCCGAAGCGCCCTACGACCTCGACCCGTCCTACGGCGTCAAGCCCGACGGGCCGGCCTACGGCGACGGCGCCGCGAGCGGCTCGATCACGCAGCAGCCCGCGAACGTGGAACGCCTGCAGCGCGCCACGTTCACCTTCAGCGGGGCGCCCAGCGGCGGCGACCTGCCGACGGACCGCGCCTTCATCACCGCCCAGCGCAAGGTGCGCGGGAAGTGGCGCAAGGCGGCGACGGACCTCGGGGTCGGCTTCCTGTGGCGCTCGGGCGAGGACGGCGTCTACACGGTGCAGTGGGAGGTGCCGCTCAGGGCGAAGCTCGGCCGGTACCGCTTCCGGGTGACCGCGCGCCGCTACGCGCTCACGACGGGCTCCTTCCAGGTGTCGCCCTCGACGCGGCTCAAGCTGGTCGACGGGCAGCTGCGCTACCCGGAGGCGGTCGTCAACGAGGACCTCACCGCCCGGCCGACGCTCGCCATCGGCGGCGACGGCAAGACGCGTGACCGCTACGGCAACACGGTCAGCGGTGCGCGTCGAGGCACTGATTGACGAGCGCGTCGGCGTCCTTGTTGAGCGCCCGCTTGACCGGCTTGACGGTCCAGCGCTCGAACCGCCCCAGCGCGGCGACCGCCTCCGCGTGCAACGGCTTCATGTCGGGATGCTTGACCTTGTAGCGGCCGGTGACCTGGTAGGCGATCAGCTCGGAGTCGTTGACGACGTCGACCTCTGTGGCGCCGACCGCCCGCGCGCGCTCGAGGCCGAGCAGCAGCCCGCGGTACTCGGCCACGTTGTTGGTCGCCCGGCCCAGGAAGACGGAGGCCTCGTCGAGGACGTCGCCGTCGGCGCTCGAGACGACCGCCGCGGCCGCCGCCGGGCCGGGGTTGCCGCGCGCACCCCCGTCCACGTGGACGGTGACTCTCACTCAGGTGCGTCGATGGCGGGGAACTCGCCGGCCACGCGCGCGCGCCGCCGGTCGCGGACCTCGCGCTGCTCGCCGCCGTCGTTCGCACCCGGGGTGCGCCGCTCGCTCTTGCGGCGGTCGACGATGACCGTGACGTTCGGGTCGTCCTCGTAATAGCCCTTGAGCCGGTCGTACAGCTCGTCGGCCATCTCCTCGGGGACCACGCAGTAGATCATCGGCCCGTGAACCCTACCCGCTCGCGAGCGCGATGCGGCCGCGATCGTCGGCGGCCGCGTTGACGGTGCGCTCGTCTGGCTCGAGCTCGGACAGCTCGGCGCCCTGGGCGACCCGCCGGGCCCCGCCGGCCTCGTCGGAGAGGTCGACCTCGAAGCGATACCAGCTCAGTTCCCACATGACGAAGATGGAGACCACGCTGGGCTCGACCTCCGAGGTGTGGACGGCGATCTCCGGCGCCCCCAGCGACCGGGAGACCCCGGCGACGGTGCGGGCGTGCTGGGAGGCGTTGAAGACGTCGACTGCGCGCTCCATCTTGAGCTCGGCGTTGGTCGGCACGGCGTGGACGTGGCGGACCTCGCGGGAGAAGTCGGGCATCGGCTCCGGCTCCCGGCGCGGCGCACGCTCGGTGACGACGGGATGGTCCTCGAGCTCGGCGGCCAGCGCGGGGTCGAGGTCGATCTGCTCCTCCTCGGACTCGACCCCCTCCGTGCCCGGGCGGCGGTTGCGGAAGCGCCCGATCAGCGACCGGCCGCGCTCGGGCGGGAGGACGGACGAGAGCTGGTCGGCCCCCGATTCGCGGATCCAGCCCTCGTGCGTGGCGCGCACGGTGCACAGCTCGCAGACCAGGCGGCGCTGGCCGGCGTGCAGGAACGGCTCGGCCCGCTCTCCGCGCAGGAGCGTGCGGCCGCAGACGTCGCAGAGGACGTCGCGACGGTTGGTTTTGATCTCCCGGGAGCGCAGCGGCACAGGATGCCGCACGTTAGTGCTACGCAGGCACTTCGTCGGCCTTCGCAATCACCTTTGCGGCCAGGTGCTGCGGGATCTCCTCGTAGCGGGCGAACTCCATCGTGTACTCCCCCTGGCCCTGCGTCAGCGAGCGCAGGTCGGGGGCGTAGGTGAGCATCTCCGCCATCGGCACCTCCGCCTTGACCTCGGTCATCGGGCCGGCCGCCTCCGTGCCCAGCGGGCGCCCGCGCCGCGACGACAGGTCGCCCATCACGTCGCCGACGTGGTCCTCCGGCGTGGACACCGCCACGAGCATGATCGGCTCGAGCAGGACGGGCTGCGCCGCCGCCATCGCCTCCTTCATTGCCAGCGAGCCGGCCAGCTTGAAGGCCATCTCGGAGGAGTCGACCGTGTGGTAGCTGCCGTCGAAGAGCCGGACCCGCACCCCGCGCAGCGGGAAACCGGCGATGCTGCCGCTCGCCATCGCCTCGTGGACCCCCTTCTCGACCGCCGGGATGAACCCGTTGGGGATGACGCCGCCCTTGATCTCGTTGACGAACTCGAAGTCCTGCTCGCACGGCTCGATCGTGATGTGGCAGTCGCCGAACTGGCCGCGCCCGCCCGTCTGCTTCTTGTGGCGTCCGTGGGCGGTGGCGGTCCCGCGGATCGTCTCCTGGTAGGGGACGCGCGGCGGCTTCAGGGTCACCTCCACGCCGAAGCGCTCGCGCATGCGCTCCATGATCACCTCGACGTGGAGCTGGCTGAGGCCCGCCACGATCTGCTCGCCCGTCTGCGGGTCGCGGTGCAGGTCGATGGTCGGATCCTCCTCCTGCAGGCGGTGCAGGGAGGTGAAGACCTTCTCCTCGTCGCCCTTGTGGGCGGGCTCGAGCGCGAACGCCATGCCGGGCGCGGGCAGCGTGATCGAGGGCATGTGAATCGGCAGGTCGCGCGCGGCGAGCCAGTCCCCCGCCTTGGTCTCCTTGAGCTTGGACACCGCGCCGATGTCCCCCGGCCCGAACGCTTCCGTCAGCGACACGCGCTCCTTGTGATGGGTGCGGGTGTTCATCACGGTCGTCGTGCCGTCCAGCACGCCCTGGTAGACGCGGAACAGGTTGACGCGGCCGGTGAACGCGTCGGCGCGGGTCTTCCAGACGTAGGCGAACGTCTCCTGGTCCTCCTCGGGCACGAGCGTCATCTCGTCCGCCTCGACCGCGCCCCGCTGCGCGGGGGATGGCAGGTCCTCGACGATCGCGTCGAGCAGGCGGTCGGCGCCGAGGTGCGCGGTGGCCACGCCGCAGGTGACCGGGAAGACGATGCCGTGCTCCGTGCCCTCCTCGAGCGCGTGGACGATCTCCTCGTGGCTGACCGGGTCGCCGTCGAGGTAGCGCTCCATCAACGCCTCGGAGTTCTCGGCGACCTCGTCCATCAGCTTCTCGCGGTACTCGTCGGCCAGCGCCTGCAGGTCCTCCGGGATGGGGATCTCGTGGCCGTTGTCCTTGCCCGCGCCCTCGTATTCGTAGGCCTTCATGTCGACGAGGTCGATCAGCCCGCGGATCTCGTGCTCGGCGCCGATCGGGATCTCCGTGGCGACGACGTGGGCGCCGAAGGCCTGTTTGAGCGCCTCCAGCGTCCGGAAGAAGTCGGCGCGCTCGCGGTCGAGCATGTTCACGTAGAGGAGGCGGGCGACGCCGAGCTCCGACGCCCGGTCCCACAGCCGCTGGGTGGAGACCTCGACGCCCATCACCGCGTTGATGACGAAGACGGCGGACTCGCACACGCGCAGGGCGCCGAGCGCGTCGGCGATGAAGGACGGCTCGCCGGGCGTGTCGATCAGGTTGACCTTGGTGCCCTGCCAGTTGAAGGAGGACAGCGCGGCGCTGATCGACATCCCGCGTGCCTTCTCGTCCTCGTCGGCGTCGGAGACCGTGGTGCCGTCGGTGACCGACCCGAGCCGGTTGGTGACGCCCGCCTCGAACAACAGCGCCTCGTGCAGGGAGGTCTTCCCGCTCCCGCGGTGTCCGACGAGGGCGACGTTCCGGATGCTGTCGGCGGCTGCATGTGGCATGCGTGGCAAACTATCGCGCTTGGACGCGCCCGTCACCACCGCCGCGCTCGCCCCCTTCGCCGCCGGCGCGCTGCTGCCCGTGCACGCGGTGCTGGATGGCCCGCAGTTGTGCCCGTTCCAGGCGCTGACAGGGCTGCCGTGCCCGCTGTGCGGGGCGACCCGGGCGTTCGTGCTCGCCGGTCACCTCGACGCGCGCTGGCTCGAGTACGGCGCGGTGTGGGTGCTCGCGTTCGCCGTCCTGCTCGTCACGGGGCGCCGCTTCCTGCGCGCGCTGCCGGTGACGGCGACGTTCGTGGTCGCCTGGGCCTGGGCGCTCGCCCACGCCTCCACGATCGCCTAGACGCTGGCGGCGCCGGCGATCACGGCGATGATCCCGAGGACGCCGAAGGCGACGCCGACCCAGCCGAGCGCCACGCCCCACTTGGCGATCGACTCCCCGGTGAGCTGCTCGGGGTTCTCGCGGATCTCGCGCTTGGCCGAGGTGCCGAGGCCGATCGCGGCGGCGGAGGCGATCAGCGGGCACATGACCAGGCCGACGATGCCGAGGACCAGCGAGGCGGTGGCGTTGCCGGCGGTGCGCTTGGGCGTCCCGTAGGGCGTCGGCGCGGCGCCGGGCCAGGTGCTGATCGGCGGAGGCGCGGGGGCGGGCGGCTCGGGGGCCGGCCAGTTCAGCGACGTGGGCGGCGGCGCCGGAGCCACCGGCGGCGCGAAGGCCGCAGGGGGCAGGTCCTCCACCGGCGGGGCCGCAGGCTGGACCTCGGGCTCCTGGACGGGCGGCGGCTCGGGCTGGGGCGTCGCGGGGCGCGGCGCGGGCTCCTCGTCGTCCCCGGACGGGCCGAAGGGTGCCCAGGTGCCGCCGTCGTCCGTGCTCAATCTCTGAGGTTGTCGCCCTGCAGACGGGACTTCAGCCGCAGCACCGCCTTGGTGTGCAGCTGGGAGATGCGCGACTCGGTCACGCCGAGCACCTCGCCGATCTCCCGGAGGGTCAGGTTCTCGTAGTAGTAGAGGGCGATGACGAGCTTCTCGCGTTCGGGCAGCGCGCTGATCGCGTCGGCCAGGCGGTCCTTGAGCTCGGAGGCGTCGAGGACCTGCTGGGGGTCGGGCGCGTCGGGGTCGTGGAGCGTGTCGAGCAGGGAGACCTGGTCGCCGGACGCGTCGCTGACCGCCCACAGCTCGTCGAGGGCGACGACGGTCGAGTTGGAGATCTTGACCAGCGCCTCCTGGAACTCGTCCACGGAGATCTCCATCTCCGTCGCCATCTCCTCGTCGGTCGGCGTGCGGTGGAGCTTGTGCTCGAGCTTGCCGTGGGTGCGCTCGATCTCGCGGGCGCGGGCGCGCACGGAGCGCGGGACCCAGTCCAGCGCGCGGAGCTCGTCGATGATCGCGCCCTTGATGCGGGTAATCGCGTACGTCTCGAACTTGATCTCGCGCGAGATGTCGAAGCGCTCGATCGCGTTGATGAGCCCGATGAGCCCGTAGGAGATGAGGTCGGCCTCCTCGACGTGCGCGGGCAGTCCGGAGGACATACGGCCGGCGACGTACTTGACAAGGGGCGAGTAGGCGACCACG
>CAXTBB010000034.1:0-49911 GCA_964242305.1 uncultured Solirubrobacteraceae bacterium | reverse complement strand
GCACCGGCTACGCCAACACGCCCAACGCGATGGACGCGGTCGAGAAGAACGCGATCTTCACCAACGTCGCCAAGACGCCCGACGGCGACGTCTGGTGGGAGGGCATGTCCGACCCGGCGCCCGAGACCCTGACCGACTGGCACGGCAACGAGTGGACCCCCGAGTCCGAGACGACGGCCGCGCACCCCAACGCGCGCTTCACCGTCCCCGCCGACCAGACGCCGTCGATCGCCCCCAACTGGGACGACCCCGCCGGCGTGCCGATCGACGCCTTCCTGTTCGGGGGGCGCCGCTCGACCGTCGTCCCGCTCGTGCGCGAGGCGTTCGACTGGGAGCACGGCACCTTCCTGGGCGCGACCATGGGCTCGGAGAAGACCGCCGCCGCGGCCGGCGTCGTCGGCGAGCTGCGCTTCGACCCGATGGCGATGCTGCCCTTCTGCGGGTACAACATGGGCGACTACTTCGGCCACTGGCTGAAGGTCGGCCAGAAGGACGGCGCCGCGCTGCCCAGGATCTTCTTCGTCAACTGGTTCCGCAAGGACCAGGAGACGGGCCGGTTCCTGTGGCCGGGCTTCGGCGAGAACTCGCGCGTGCTCGAGTGGGTCTTCAATCGCTGCGAGGGCAGCGCGGAGGGCGAGGAGACGCCCGTCGGCATCATCCCGACCGCCGATGGCATCTCCCTGGACGGGCTCGAGATCGACCCCGCCGCCTTCGAGGAGGTCCGCACCGTCGACCTCGATGCCCTGCGCGAGGAGCTCCCGCAGGTCCGCGAGCACCTCGAGAGCTTCGGGGACGACCTCCCGCAGGAGCTGTGGTCGCAGTTCGAGGCGCTCGAGCAGCGCCTCGGCGCCACCACCGCGTAGCCCGCGCGGGACATGGCTGATGATCGTCAGCGCGAGCCCCTGTGGGCGAGCGGCCTGGCGCATCAGCCCGTTCCGGTGCGCGACGAGCGGTTCGACCCGCCGGCGCCCGCCGGCGGGCCGGAGGACGTCCAGGAGCCGGCGTCAGCCGCGTTCACGCTGGCGATCGCGCTCATGGCGGTGCTCACGCTCATGCTGGCGGCGGCGATCGTCACGGGCCGCACCGCGTACACCCGCGAGACCGTCGCCTCCGGGTGGGGCGACATCCCGATGACGTGCGACACGCAGCGCTTCGATCGGGACGATCGCGCCTTCGAGCTCTTCCAGTGCACGGCGGTCGGCGGCGGCCGGCTCCCGCCCGGTCTCTACGAGTCCCCCAGGGCGCTGTGGCGCTCGGACCTCACGGGCCAGGAGGCCGCGGGGAACGTGATCCGGATCACCGGCGGCGGGGCGCTGACGGGGTTCGCCGTCTACTGAGGCCTACAGGGACAGGCAGAAGGCTCGGAACTTCGCGCCGTCGCGGACGGGCGGACCGTGCCCGAAGAGGGCGACGGACGGCTCGCCGAGGTCGGCCAGCTTGCGCGCGCTCTCGCGGTTGCGCGCCGGGTCGGGCGTGAAGAAGTCGAACGGCAGGCGCAGGCCCCGCTGCAGCGGCAGCAGCGAGTTGGCCGAGTTCAGCACGTCCCCGACGATCAGCACCCGGTCGGCCTCGCGCCAGTAGACGACGTGGCCGAGGGAGTGGCCCGGCGCGTCGATGACCCGGAAGTCCCCGACCGTGTCGCCCTCCTTCAGCGCGCGGTCGACGGGGTGGGGCGGACCGGTGAACGCCCACGCCATGAACTGCGCGATGGGGTGCCCCGGTTGGCGCTCCCCGATCAGCTTCGGGTCCTCGGCGGCGTCGACGTCCTTCTCGGGCACCCAGTACGGGATCCCGAGCTCCGTGCAGACGTGGTGCGACGCGCCCTGATGGTCGGGGTGGGCGTGCGTGAGCGCGTGCGCGGTCAGTGTCCGCGACCCGATCTGCTTCACGATCCGCTTGCCGTCGAGCCGCGTCTGCGCGTCGAAGAGGACGTCGCCGGCCACCCACGCGTTGATCGAGTTCGGCGGGAAGCTCGGCAGCACCCAGACGTCGTCGGCGACCTCCTTCATGCGCCGGCCCGGGTCAGTGGGGGTCGGTGCCGGTGGCGGCGGGAGGGCGGGACTCCTCGGCCAGCGAGGAGATCACGAGGCGGCCCTGGGCGGCGGTGGAGAGCGTCTCCATCGCCTCCTCCTGGGAGCGAGCGTAGAGCTCCACGAGCAGGAAGATGACGATGCGTTCGTCGTCGTGCTTGTGGAAGCGGACGTGGGTGAAGAACTCGCGCGTGCCGTGGTCGCCGAAGGCGGCGAAGGACAGGTGGTCGGCGGCGTCGGGGCCCGAGCAGGACTCGACCGTGTCGGCGTCCACGCGGACCTCGCAGGAGGCGACCCAGGGCTGGCCGGCGACCATGCGCTCCCAGCGGTCCTCGATGGGCTGGACGCGGTCGTCGAGGAAGCCCAGGTGCGGCTGGTCGTGCATGCAGTCCAGGCACTGGACGACGGCTTCCTGGAGCTCGTCGACGGCCTCCGCCTTCTCGCCCGTCGTGGGGTCGATGCGGTGGATGCCCTCGTAATGCACCTGGACTTCGAGGTTGGTCGACCAGCAGCGGTAGCACCGCAACCAGGCGCCGAGAGCCGGGCCTGCTTCCATAGGGACGATCCTAGCCATGAGACCCGTGATCGCCCTGCTCGCCGCCACCGTCGCCCTCGCCGGGTGCGGCGGCACGAAGAAGCCCACCGCCGAGGCGCAGGTGCGCGCCACGCTGGAGTCGTTCGCGTCCGCGGTCGAGAAGCGCGACTACCAGACGCTGTGCGACCGCATCTTCGCCCCGAAGCTCCTGCAGGGGCTGCAGTCGATCGGGCTGCCGTGCGAGATCGCGATGCGCACGTCGCTGGGGGAGGTCAAGGACCCGCAGCTGACCGTGGGCACGGTGACGGTGACCGGGAAGACGGCCAGCGCGGAGATCAAGACCGCCGCCACGGGTCAGGCGCCGTCGACGGACACCATCCGCCTCCAGCGCATCAAGGCGCGCTGGCGGGTCAGCGCACTTGGTGGCGCTCCGTCGGCGTCGGCGACGCCGACGGCGACGCCGACCGGGACTCCGTAGAGAGCACGAAGGGGACCTCGCGCGCAGCCCGCTTGGCCGCGTACATGCGGTCGTCGGCCAGGCTGAGCGCGGCGCTGGGGGTGGTGGCCTCCTCGGGCAGCCAGGCCGTGCCGTGCGAGGCGCCGATGCCGTCCTCGCGCAGCGCCGCCTCGCAGTCGGCCACGACCGCGGCGTCCTCGAGCAGCACGCACATCTCGTCGCCGCCGAGGCGGAACGCCGTGCCCCGGCCGGCGACGGCGGCGTTGAGGCGCTGGCCGAACCGGGTCAGCAGGGCGTCGCCGGCCGCGTGGCCGAGCCGGTCGTTGTAGTGCTTGAAGCCGTCGAGGTCGAACAGGACGAGCAGGCGCACATGGCGGCATTCGACGATCTCGTCGAGCGCCTCCATCAGCGCGCGGCGGTTGCCGAGGTTGGTCAGCGGGTCCGTGCGCTCGCGGCGCTCGAGGTTCTCCCGCAGCCATACGACCACGCCGGCGGCGACGCACACCGTGGGGATGCCGACGATCGCGTTGGCCAGCGCGTCCGGCTCGAAGGAGGAGGCGTAGACGGCCGCGGCGATCATGCCGATCACGGTGAGCGACACCTGGGCGAGCGCCTCGCGGCGGCGGCGGAAGGCGTAGGCCGCGAAGACGGCGGTGAGGACGAAGTACCACTCGAAGACGATGGCGTGCTCGGCGTGGACCAGCACCACCAGCACCACCTCAGCGGTCGCGACCATCACGAGCACGTGCAGCCAGCGGCGGTCCAGGCGCTGCCACGGGATCGCGAGCGTGATGAAGGCGCTGACGAAGGCGAGGGCGTCGACGGCCCAGGGCAGCCGGCCGGCGCCGAGGATCAGATTGGTGGGCAGCGACGCGAACGCGCCGCACAGGAACAGGAGCGCTGCGATGCGCCCGAGCACGAGGTTGCGCTTACCCCCCATCGGTCAAGCATCGGCGGCGGCCTCGAGCGCCTTGACCAATTGCGGCTCGGATGCGCCGACATCCAGTCCGTCGAGCAGTCGCAGCGCGGCGCGGCGGCCGCCCAGGGCGCGCAGCCCCGCGTCACCTCGTTCGGCCAGGAAATCGCTCAACGCGCCCGCCCGACGCGCGGCGGCGCGCCGCGCGTCGAGGTCGAGACCCGCCCGGTGCGCGTCGAGGGCGTCCACCAGCGCGTCGACGCCCGTCACGGGGGGGACGGAGGAGACGGCGACCACCGGCGTCTGGCGCGCCCCGATCGAGCGCAGCGCCGCGTGCAGGTCCCGCCGCGCGCGGAGGGCGATGTGGCCGAGGTCGGCCTTGGTGACGACCAGGACGTCGGGGATCTCCATGATGCCCGACTTCAGGAACTGGAGCGCGTCGCCCGATCCCGGCTGGACGACGACCGCCACCGTGTCCGCCGCGTCCGCGACGTCCGTCTCTGACTGCCCGACGCCGACCGTCTCGATCACGACCACGTCGAAGGCGTGCGCGAGCGCCTGCGCGGACGCCCGGGTGGCCGGCGCGAGTCCGCCGAGGCGCTCCCCCGCCGCCATCGAGCGGATGAAGACGGCGCGGTCCTTCGGGTCGTGGTCGATGCGCGCGCGGTCGCCCAGCAGCGCGCCGCCCGAACGCTTGGAGGAGGGGTCCACGGCGAGCACGGCCACGGAACGGCCCCGCGCCCGCCACGCCTGGGTCAGGGCCGAGAGCAGCGTCGACTTCCCCGCGCCGGGCGGGCCGGTGACCCCGACCACGTGTCCCGGCGCGTCCGTGCCCAGCGCCGTCAGCAGCCGCGCCGCCGCCGCCCGCTCGAGCCGGCTCTCCATCAGGTTCAGGACGGCCGGGGCGACCGTCAGGTCGCCGTCGCGCAGGCGCGCGGCGAGGTCGTCGCTCACGCCTCCGCGGTGATGTTGTTGCGCTCCTCGACGAGGTGGACGATGTCGCGCATGATCCGCGAGAGGTCGAAGTCCTTCGGCGTGTAGACCGCGGCCACGCCGGCGTCCTTGAGCGGCTCGACGTCGGCCGCCGGGATGATGCCGCCGACGACGACCGGGATGTCCCCGCCGCCGGCCTCGCGCAGCGCGTCCAGGATCGACGGGATCAGCTCCCGGTGCGACCCGGACAGGATCGAGAGGCCGATCACGTGGACGCCCTCGTCGACCGCGGAGCGGGCGATCTGCTCGCCGGTCAGGCGGATGCCGTCGTAGACGACGTCCATGCCGACGTCGCGGGCGCGGACGGCGATCTGCTCGGCGCCGTTGGAGTGCCCGTCAAGGCCGGGCTTTCCGACCAGGATCTTCATGGTCCGCCCGAGCGCCTCGCCGGCGCGGGCGACCTCGTCGCGCAACTGGGCCATGTCGTCGGTGGGCGGCGCGGCGGCCGCTTCGCCGATCCCCGTGGGGCCGCGGTAGGAGGTGAAGACGTCGCGCAGCACCTGCGACCACTCGCCCGTGGTGACGCCGGCGCGGGCGGCGGTGAGCGTCGCCTCCATGACGTTCTCGTCGGACTCGGCGACCCGGCGCAGCTCGTCCAGCGCGGCGTCGACCGCAGCCTGGTCGCGCTGCTCGCGCCAGGCGTCCAGCGCCCGCTTGGCGTCCTCCTCGACCCCCGGGTCGACGGTCATGATGCCGCCGTCCTCGCCCGCGGCGAGCGGGGAGTCCGCGGTCTCGGTGAACTTGTTGACGCCGACCACGATCTGCTCACCGCGCTCGATGCGCCCGATGCGCTCCCGGTGCGACTCGACCAGCGCGGCCTTCATGTAGTCGACCGCCTGGACGGCGCCGCCCTCCTCGGACACGCGCGCCATCTCGTCGCGGGCGCCGTCGGCGAGCTCGTCGGTCAACGCCTCCATCACGTGCGAGCCCTCGAAGATGTCGCCGTACTCGAGCAGATCGGTCTCGTAGGCGAGGATCTGCTGGATGCGCAGCGACCACTGCTGGTCCCACGGCCGGGGGAGGCCGAGCGCCTCGTTCCAGGCCGGCAGCTGCAGCGCGCGGGCGCGGGCGTTGCGACCGAGGGTGACCGCCAGCGCCTCCAGCACGATGCGCTGGACGTTGTTCTCCGGCTGGGCCTCGGTGAGCCCGAGCGAGTTGACCTGCACGCCGTAGCGGAAGCGCAGCGACTTGGCGTCGGTGACGCCGTAGCGCTCGCGGCCGAGCTCCTCCCACAGCCGGCCCATCGCGCGCAGCTTGGCGTGCTCCTCGACGAAGCGCACGCCGGCGTTGACGAAGAACGAGATGCGCCCGAAGACGTCCCCCATGCGGTCCTCGGCGACCCGCTCGCGCGCCCCGTCGAGCACGGCGATGGCGGTCGACATCGCGAAGGCGATCTCCTGCACGGGCGTCGCGCCCGCCTCCTGCAGGTGGTAAGAGCAGATGTTGATCGGGTTCCACTTGGGGACCTCGTCGACGGTGAAGGCGATCATGTCGGCGATCAGGCGCATCGACGGGCCGGGCGGGAACGCGTAGGTGCCGCGGCTGAGGTACTCCTTGATGATGTCGTTCTGGGTCGTGCCCTGGAGGTCCTTGCGATCGACCCCGTTCTCCTCCGCGGTGACGATGTAGAGCGCCAGCAGCCAGGCCGCCGTCGCGTTGATCGTCATCGACGTGTTCATCTCGTCGAGCGGGATGCCGTCCAGCAGCGCGTGCATGTCCCCGCGGTGGGCGACGGGCACGCCGACCTTGCCGACCTCGCCGCGGGCCAGCTCGTGGTCGGCGTCGTAGCCGGTCTGGGTGGGCAGGTCGAAGGCGATCGAGAGCCCGGTCTGACCCTTGGCGAGGTTGGACCGGTACAGCTCGTTGGACTTCTTCGCCGTCGAGTGACCGGCGTAGGTGCGCATCATCCAGGGCCGGTCCGGCCGCTCCAGTCGCGGGGTCATGACCACTATCTTCGCAGGCTGATGCGGGTCATCGACACCGAGCACCTCGGCAACCCGCGCGTGATCGCCTGCTTCGAGGTCGACGGGGTCCTGGTCGATCCCGGACCGGAGTCGACGGTCGCGACGCTGCTGGCCGGGCTGGGGGAGGACTTCGCGCCGCGCGCGATCCTGCTCACCCACATCCACTTCGACCACGCCGGCGGCACCGGGGCGCTCATCAAGCGCTGGCCGGACGTCCCCGTCTACGTGCATCAGGTCGGCGCGCCGCACGTGATCGACCCCGTCCGGCTGGTCCGGTCCGCCACCCGGCTCTACGGGGAGGACGGCATGCGGCGCCTGTGGGGCGAGGTCGTCCCCGTGCCGGAGGCCAACGTCAACGTGCTCAAGGGCGGCGAGACGGTGCTCGGGGACTGGGAGGTCGCCTACACCCCCGGCCACGCGTCCCACCACGTCTCCTACCTCCACGACGGGGTGGCGTTCACCGGGGACGTCGCCGGCGTGCGCATCCCGCCCGCTGACCTTGTCGTCGCGCCCACCCCGCCGCCCGATGTCGACGTGGAGGCGTGGAAGACGTCGCTCGACACGGTCGCCGCCTGGAACCCGCACACCCTCGCGATCACGCACTTCGGGCTGCACGACGACGACGTCCCCGCCCACCTGGACCGCTGCCGAGCCGCCCTCGACGAGGAGATCGAGCGCGTCGGCCGCCTCACCGAGGACGAGTTCGTGGCCAGCCAGATCGCCTTCTACGAGGAGAACGTCGACCTGGGGACGGCGGAGACCTACGGGCAGGCCGTCCCGCACCATCACGTCTGGCTCGGCCTGGACCGCTGGCGGAAGCGCAGCGCCGCCGAAGGCGGCCGCGGTGACGAGCGCAGCGAGGCCTAGGGACTTGAGTCAGACGATCGAGCGGCCGCGCATCGATGGGCCGGGATCCGGGTTAGGAGGGGCGTGGCGCGTCATCGTGCTCAACGACGACCACAACACCTTCGACCATGTCGCCACGACCCTCGCCCGCTTCATCCCCGGTGTCACCGTCGAACAGGGCTACTCCATGGCCGAGCGCATCCACGCCTCCGGGCGCGCGATCGTCTGGAGCGGCCAGCAGGAGCCGGCGGAGCTCTACTGGGAGCAGCTCAAGGACGCGGGGCTGACCATGGCTCCGCTCGAGAAGGGATGAGCCCCGTCTATGCGCCACCCCCGGCGCCCCCGCCGGCCATCTGCCAGGGGTCGGTGTTCGTGGACATCGTCGGCACGCAGGGTCCCGACACCCTGCTCGCGTACACCCGGGCCACGCGGGTCTGGGGCCTCGGCGGCGCGGACCGCCTGTTCGGCTCGGCCACCCGGGCGTCCTGCCTGCTCGGCGGGCCGGGCAACGACGTCCTGACCCTCAACGGCGGCGGCGGGGTGGCCCACGGCAACCGCGGCCGCGACCTCATCTTCGGCTCGAACCTCGGCGACGTGATCGACCCCGGCCGTGACTCGGACGCGGTCCTGGCCGGCGGCGGGGACGACAAGCTGGTCACCCGCGACGGCCACCCGGAGGTCATCGACTGCGGGCCGGGGGCCGACGCCGTCAAGGCCGACCGCAGCGATGTGCTGATCGGCTGCGAGTCGACCAACCTGGCCGGCAAGCCGCTGCTGCGCGTCCGCACGCGACCCGAGCGGGGCGACTCCGTCACGACCGCGCGCTTCAGCGTCCCCAAGCGCGGTGCCTACCGCGCCATCTACGTCGACAGCTGCCGGGCGCCGGGGGAGACGCTGGCCCAGACCACGGGTCGCACGTTCGCGATCCCGTACCCGCTCGGCGGCTGGTGCCCGGGGACGGCGCGCCTCGCCGTCGTCCGGGACCCGGGTCAGGGCCTGCCGCCGGTGCCGGTCGCCCGGGTGGCCTTCACCGTCCGCTGAGCGCGGGCGATCAGCTCGAAGCCGCTCTCGCCCTCCTCCCAGACGACGCCGGTCACCAGGGGGCCGTCGCCGACCTCGGCGCTGACGAGGTCCTCCGCGCCCGGGTGCGCGCCGGGGACGAGCAGGGCCAGCCGGCGGCCGCTGAGGCGGCAGGCGGCGCCAGCGGTGGCGGCCTCGGCGCGGCGCAGCGCGGCCGCCGTCCGCACGAGCAGGCGGTCGCCGGCGGCGAACCCGTCGCGCTCGTTGACGTCCTCCAGTCCGGTGACGGAGACCACCACCAGGCAGCAGCCGCGGCCGCCGCGCGCCTCGGCGGAGGCGCGCTCGAACAGGTACGGCGCCGAGTGCAGCAGCGTGAGGTTGTCCACCAGCGCGTAGGCGGGCTTGCCCAGCGGCCCGCGCTCGTCCTCGCGGTGGACCTCGAGCTCGGAGTCCAGGACGGGGTCGGGTTCGGGCACCGGGCCGGGCGGGTGGGCGCGGACCTCCTCCACGAACAGCCGCACCACCTCGGGGTCGAACTGCGTCCCCGCGCAGCGCTCGAGCTCGGCGCAGGCCTCCTCGGGGCTGCGGCCGGACGAGTACGGACGGTCGGCGATCATGGCGCTGAAGGAGTCCGCCACGCCGACGATGCGCGCCTCGAGCGGGATGCGCTCGCCGCTCAGGCCCGCCGGGTAGCCGTTGCCGTCGTAGCGCTCGTGGTGGTGCAGGATCGCCGGCGCGATGCCGGAGAGGGCGGGGATCCCGGCCACGATGCGGTGCCCGATGCGCGGGTGCAGCTTGACGACGTTGAACTCGTCGTCGGTGAGGCGGCCAGGCTTGAGCAGGATGCGCTCGGAGATGCCGATCTTGCCGACGTCATGGAGCAGCGAGCCGAACTGCAGCTCCTCGCGGCGGCGGCCGTCGAGGTCCAGCCGGGCGGCCACGGCGGTCGCGTAGCGGGCGACCTCCTCGGAGTGCGTGCGCACGCCGGGATCCTTGGCCTCGATCGCGTCGGCCAGGGAGCGGACGGTGCCCAGGTAGGCGGTCCGCAGCTCGCCCTGCAGGCGCGAGGTGTCCAGCACGGCGCCCGCGTGGTCGCCCAGCGCGAGCAGCACCTCGTCGTCGAAGTCGGCGAAGTCCCCGTCGTCCTTGGCGCAGATCATCGCGCCGTCGAACTCGTCGGCGATGTAGACGGGCATCGCCACCGCGTTGGCCTCGCGCACCGTCTCGTCCTGGTCGAGCGTGCGACCGCCGATCTGCTGGACGAACGGGTCCTGCTCGGGATCGCTGTCCTTGAAGCCGATCGCGCAGATCACGTCGAGGTTGCCGTCCCCGTTGCCGTCGTCGCGACCGAGCAACAGACCGCGATCGGCGTCCAGCATCGACATCGCCGCCTCCAGCACCAGCGACTTCGTGTCCGACGGGTCGTGCAGCGTGCCGCCGCCGTGGCCGATGGTGCCCATCTTCTGGCGCAGCTTGCGGCGGACGTCGTGGGCGGGTGGGTCCGTAGTCTCGCCCGCCTCGAGCCGGGCGAGCTTGTCCCGGGCACGGATGTATCCGATCAGGCCGGCGATCAGCGCGACCAGCATGAACGCGAAGACGACGTACTCCAGCTTCCGTTCTGGCGTCATCAGGCGCGAACTACCCCGGATGCTGGCGCGCTAAGACTCCGTAACGAGTTCCGTCGCGCCCTGGGCCACGACGTCGTGCCACACGTAGAGCACCGGCACCTGGTACCAGCTCGTGTACTTGGCGCGCCAGTCCGAGAACTCGGGGCCGTTCCAGTAGCGCTCCCACTGGAGCTTCTCGTCGAACTCGACCGTGTGCATGAACTTGTACCAGTCGTCGCGCGACTGGTAGACCGCGTAGCTCTTGGCGCCGTAGCGCAGTGCCAGCGGCGCGATCTCCTCCAGCGCCAGCGCGAACTTCTCCGCGCGGAAGAGCGTCGCGTACCAGGGGATGTGAACGGAGCCGGCGGCCATGCGCTTCAGCCTATCTCGGCGTACACCGCGCCCGGGCCGTCCTCCGTCTTCCCGAGGCCCTCCTTCTCGGCCCCGACGAGGATGGAGATCTTGCCTGAGTGCTTGTTGTCGCGCATGAGCTGGTGCGCCTCGCCGACGCCCTCCCACGGCATCGTGCGCCAGATCACGGGGCGGATGAGGCCGTTGGCGATCAGCTCGTTGGCCTTGTAGCACTCGTACGCATTGGCGAAGTGCGAGCCGATGATCTCCTTCTGGCGCATCCACAGGTAGCGGACGTCGAAGTCGAGGGTGTAGCCCGTCGTGCCGGCGCAGATGACGACCTTGCCGAACGGCTTGACGGTGAACACCGACGTGGGGAAGGTGGCCTTGCCGACGTGCTCGAAGACGATGTCGGGCTTGTCGCCGAGGATCTCCTTGACGCGCTTGTCGAAGGCGCGCGTGACCTTGAAGCGCTCCTTCTCCTCCTCCTCGGTCTCCGTGCCGGTGCGCATCATGCCCTTGAACTCGGCGCGGTCGATGGAGTCCACGCAGCCGAGCTGTTTGACCAGCTCGCCCTTCTCGGCGTTGGAGACGACGCCCACGGCCTGCGCGCCGACGGCCTTGCAGATCTGGCTGGCGAAGACGCCCAGGCCGCCCGCCGCGCCCCAGATGAGGACCTTGGCGCCCGCCTGGATGTTGCAGCGCGTGATCAGCATGCGGTAGGCGGTGAAGTAGACGAGGCCGTACGAGGCGGCCTCCTCCCAGGTCAGGTTCTTGGGCTTGGGGATGAGCTGCTGGGCCTGGACCTTGGTGAACTGCGCGAAGGAGCCCCAGGTCGTCTCGTAGCCCCAGATCTTCTGCGAGGGGGCGGCCATCGGGTCCAGCCCGTGGACCTCGACGTCCTCGTAGGAGGCCTGGTTGCAGTGGATGATGACCTCGTCGCCCTCCTGCCAGCGGGTGATGCCCTCGCCGACCTTCCAGACGACGCCGCTGGCGTCCGAGCCGCCGATGTGGTGGCCGTACTCGGGGTGGTCGCCGTAGCGCCAGACGCCGACCGGCTCGCCCAGCGCGGCCCAGACGTTGTTGTAGTTGACGCCTGCGGCCATCACGCGGACGATGACCTCGAAGGCGCCCGGCTCGGGGACCTCGATCTCCTCGAGCTGGAAGGCGTCGATCGGCTCGCCCTGGCGCTCCTCGCGGATGACCCAGGCGGCCATCTTCTCGGGCAGCTGGCCCGGCTCGACGTCGATGTGGCTGACCGCTTCCGTGTCTAGGCTCATTTCGCGCGAAAAGCCTATTGCCACCAGTCTCGGCGTCTGCGGTACAGCACGATCGCGAGGATCACCGTGGGCAGGAGCAGGGCGCCGAGCTCGTACGCGAAGAACGCGCCCTTCGAGTCGATGTGCTCGGTCAGGTAGCCGAAGTTCTGGCCGAAGAACCCGGTCACGAGCGTCCAGATCAGGAAGAACATCGAGCCGACCGCGATCAGCGTGGCGAGCCGGTTGAGGCGGTTGGCGTTCGCGTTGAAGAAGGTGTCCGTGAGGGCGGTGAGGTCGCTCGAGAGCCGGCGCAGGTCGGAGTGGACGCTGTCGAGGTGGGCGTCGACGTCGCGCAGCCACTCGCGCGACCCGTGGGTGAGGCCCTCGAGCTGGTGGATGGTGTCGATCGCCGCGGGGAACAGCGCCGCCATCGGGTGCGCGCGCCGGAGCAGGTCCCCGACCTCCTGCTTGAGCCGGTAGATGGTGGTCAACTGGCCCTGGGCCGGCCGCTCGAGGACCTGGACCTCGACCTTGTCGACGCGCTGGTCGATCACGTCGATGATCGGGTCCCAGCCGTCGGCGAGGGCGTCCAGGACGTGGTAGAGGATCTCGTCCTCGTCGTCGTAGTCGGTCTGGGCGAGCCAGTCGCGCTTGCGGTCGAGCTTGGTGTCGCAGCGGCGCGCGGTGACGATCCAGCGCCCGGACACGTAGACGTGGACCTCGACGGGCTCGACGCGGCCGTCGACCTCGCGGGCCGTGAAGAAGATGAGCAGGACGTGATCGCCGTAGTCGTCCAGGCGCGGGAGCTGGCCCCACTCCCGGGTGTCCTCGATCGCGGCGGGGTGCAGGCCGAGCAGTGGCGACAGCTTGTCGAGCTGCGTGTGGTCGTTGTTGGTCTCGAGCAGGTCGAGCCAGAAGAAGGTGTCGGCCTCCAGCAGCTTCCGGATTCGCCCGTCGTCGACCTCGGTCAGCACCTCCATCGGAGGTGGGGTTCTACGGCTGCAGCAGCTGATCCTGCGAGGAGGCGCGTTCGGCGCCCACTTTGAGATGCGCCTCGCGGATCGAGCTCTTCTTGACGTGGACGACGTAGTCGCCCTCCGCGATGTCCACCTTGAGGGTGGCGGTGCCCTGCGGGTTGATGGTCGAGGAGCTCTGCTTGATGCCGGCCTTGTCGGACAGGTCGCGCGTCTCGACCGTGACCTGCTGGGTGTCGCCGGTGAGGTTGGCGATCAGGAAGGTGACCGGGCCGGCGCCGAACGAGGTCGGGGAGACGGTGATCTTGTCCGGCGAGATCGCGGCGGACACGGTGATGGGCGTCGGCGGCCGCGGGTCGTTGGCGTAATCGGAGTCGGCGCCGCACCCCGCTAGCGCGAGCACCACCAAGCCTGTTGCGATCTTCACAGCCCTCACTCCGGAGCGGAACCCTAACCACAATTCCGGCGGTCCGGCGTCGGATGGTTTCTTGCATGTCGTCCGGGCCGTCCCGTAAGAACAGGTGTTCGCATGCTGGAGACGCCCCTGATGACCGCCGAGTTCCTGGCCGTGGACACGGAGACGAACGGCCTGGCGCGCGAGCGCTGCGAGCTCACGGAGGTCGGCGTGGTGCTGGTCGGCGGCGGTGAGCTGCACGACCGCTGGTCCTCGCTGGTCGGCGTCAGCGCGCCGCTGTCACCGGGCATCCAGCGCTTCACGGGCATCTCGCAGGCGATGGTCGACCGCGCGCCGCCGCCCGAGGCGGTGCTGCCCGCGCTGGCGAACCGGATGAGGGGCCGGGTACTGGTCGCCCACAACGCGGGGTTCGACGCGCGCGTGTTGCGCGGGGCGTTTCACCGCACGGGGTTGGACTGGCCGGCGCCGCCCGTGCTCTGCACCGTCGCCATGGCCCGGCGGCTGGCGCCCTTGCAGCGCCGCCGCGGGCTGGCCACGCTGGCCGACGCGCTGGGGATCGACGTGGGGACGACGCACCGTGCGCTGCCCGACGCGGAGCTGTGCGCCCAGGTCTTCTGCGCGCTCTTCAAGCGGCTGTGCGCGAACGCGGGCACCGTGGGGGAGGCCGTGGCGCTGCTGCGCTCGCGCGCCTCCAAGCCACGACCGGGCCGGCCGCCGAAGGTGCGCATGCCCGTCGAGCGCCGGCCGGACCTGCGCGCGCTCACCACCGGGCCCGGCGTCTACGTGTTCCGCGACGCGGACGGGCGCCCGCTGTACGTCGGCAAGTCGGTCAACGTGCGGACACGGGCGCGCTCGCACTTCACGGGCGGCGCCGCCTGGACCGCGCACGCGGAGTCGGTGGACTGCGAGGCGACGGAGTCCGAGCTCGGGGCCCTGCTGCTCGAGCACCGGCTCATCCGCGCGCTGAAGCCGCCGGCGAACGTCAGGAGCGTCCGCGAGCCCGACGGGCAGGTCTACATCCGCTGCCGGCTGGACATCCCGTTCCCGATCCTCGAGGTCGCGCGCGAGCCGGCCGCCGGCCACGCCGTCTGCATCGGCCCGGTCCGCGGGCGCGCCGCGGCGGCCGAGCTGGTCGAGCAGCTCAACTCGCTGTTCGGGCTGCGCCACTGCGGGCGGACGCTGCCGCGCCGCTACCACCCGTCCGCCTACGGGCAGATGGGGCGCTGCCTGTCGCCCTGCCTCGGCGACCTCGACCCCAACCTCTACCGCGAGCGCCTCGAGGCCGCCCTGCGCCTGTTCACGAACCCGGCGGCGGCGGTCGCCGCCGCCGCGTCCGCGCCCGGCGCGGCGGCGCCCAGCGAGGCGCTTCTTGCGACAGCCGGCGGGGGCGGCGCGCTGTTGCGCCACGTCGAGGCCCAGATGCGCGCGGCGGCGGCCGCCCACCAGTACGAGCGGGCGGCGTCGCTGCGGCGGCGCCACAAGCGGCTCGACGCGCTGGTCTCCCGCCTCGGCGGCGTCCTGCGCGCCGTGCACTCCGGCGCCCGGCTGATCGTGGCCGCGCACCCGAAGGACGGCGGGCGCGGCGACGCCCTGTTCGTCGCCGGCGGGCGCATCGTCGACAGCTCGCCGCTGCCGCTGGACGACGTCGACGCGCGCTGCGCGGCGGCGGTCCGCGCCGCCCCCTCGTCCCGCGACCTCGGTGGCTGGCTGCCCGCCGACGAAATCGACGAGGTGCGGCTGGTCGGCGCCTACGTGGCGCGGATGGAGGTGGCGGTCCTGGAGCTGCCGGACAGCGACGTCGCCGGCTGGGTCTCGCGCGTGGTGAAGGGCAGCGCGACCACCGTGGCGCCGTCGAGCGCCTCGCCGACCTCGACCTCGCGGCGCACGAACGCGAGCGCGATCGGGCCGAGGTCCGGGGACACGACGCTGGACCGCACGACGGCGACCACCTTGCCGTTCCTCGCGAGCTCGGTGCCGGTGGGCAGCGGCGCGGACAGCTTGAGTCCGAGCAGCCTGCGGTTGGGCTTGCCGCGGTAGAAGAGGCGCGCAACGGTCTCCTGCCCGACGTAGCAGCCCTTCTCGAAGTTGACGGCGCGCTCGTTGAGGCCGGCCTCCTGCGGGATGACGGTGTCGTCGAGGTCGATGCCGTAACGGGGGCGGCCGGACTCGACGCGGGCGATCTCGGCGTCCTCCTCGGTCCCCTCCGGGAGGCCGAGTGCCGCCTTCACGCGTGGCACGTCCTCGGCGTCGCAGACGACGTCCGTGCCCAGGTCGGTCGCGATCAGCCGCATCCCGTCCTCGAGGCGGTGGCTGTACTCGGGCCCGTCGACGCGGTGCTCGCCCACGATGGAGAGCAGACCGCGCTCGAGCGTGCGCTTGTGGACCTCCACGTCGCGGCCCAGCTTGAAGCGGCGGATCAGGTTGAAGAGGTCCTGCAGGACGACGCGCTCGCAGTCCAAGAACACGCCGGCCTCGCCCGCGTCGAAGATGCGCAGGTCGCCGAGCATCTTGCCCTTGGGGGTCAGGAAGGCGGCGTAGCAGCCCTCGCCGGGGGTGAGCGCGAGGACGTCGTTGGTCACCTGGCCCTGCAGGAAGTCCTTGACCTCGCTGCCGGTCAGCAGGAGCTTGCCGCGCTCCGAGCGATCGAACAACAGGGACGCCATATCCCGACCGAGGGTACGATCATCCGGTGGCCCTCGCCGACGACTTCCAGGAGATCATCGACTCGCTGCCGTCGGACTGGACCGATCTCGAGCTCGACGTCCGCGTCGACGAGAGCCAGTACCTCGAGGCGGCCACCCTGATGGTGGTCTGCAACGCCCAGCCCTACTCCCACCACGACTGGCACTGGCGCGTGCTCGTCGCGCACCAGTTCGGCCACGCCGCCGCCGAGCCCGCCGTCCACGGCACCTTCGTCTCGATGGACAAGGCCGGCATCCGCGGCGAGCTCGTCCTGCGCGAGCTGCGCGAGGGCCGCGTCGAGCAGTACCAGGATTGGGGCCGGCCTGAGTCGTGGCGCAAGGAGTTCCGCCGCATCCGCTCGCAGTAGACGTGGCCTACGTGGTCGCGGTGTTCGACGACCTGCTGCTCGGGTCCAACGTGCTCGGAATGGTGCGTGCGGCCGGCCACGAGGCCGAGCTGGTCAGTGCCGAGCGCGCCAAGCCCTACGGCGCCGACGTCCTGATCGTCGATCTCGGCAGCGGCGCCGACCTCGAGCGGCTGGCCGCCGACGCGCCGGCGGCCAAGCGCATCGGCGTCTACTCCCACGTTCAGGCCGACCAGCGCCAGCGGGCCCTCGACGCCGGCTTCGACCTCGCCGTCCCACGTTCACGCATGGCCCGCGAGGGCGCGACCCTCGTCGCCCGCGTCCTCGGCCTCTCCGAATAACACCCCGCATAGGGGGTCTAATTCGCAAATCCCGCCGTCTTGCCTTCGGTGGCGATGGCGACCACCCGCCCCCGCACCCGCCGGGCCGCGACCACCGCCGCGGCCGAGCACTCCCCGCCTTCGATGCCCACGTCCCGCAGCGCGGCCGAGCCCGCCGCCAATTCGTCGTCGTGAACGGTGATGACCTCGTCGACCGCCTGCAGATCCGGCCACGCCGCCTCGGACACGATCGCGCAGTCCATCCCCGCCATGACGGTCCCCGGCGTGTCGATCCGCACCGGCTCGCCCGCCTCCAGTGCCGCTCGCAGGCACGCCGCCCGCGCCGGCTCGACGGCCACCACCCGCACCCCGCGGGGCCGCGCCCACCGCACCGCGGCCGCCGCCAGCGACCCGACCCCGACCGGCACGACCACCGCGTCGCAGTCCACGTCGATCTCCGCGAACAGCGTCGAGTAGCCGTCGATGACGTCGTGCGCCGACGGCCCCGATCCGACGTCGGCGATCAGCAGGCCGCCCTCGGCTTCCGCTGCCGCCACGGCATCCTCGTAGGAGCCGTCGACGACCACCACGTCAGCCCCTTCCTCGGTGATCGCCGTCCGGCGCGCCTCCAAGGACCGCGCCGGCAGGTACACCCGGCACGCAAGGCCCCGCCACCGCGCCACACGAGCCACCGCCCGCCCGTGATTGCCGGCGCTGGCCGCGACGAGCAACGCGGTGTCGGGCGTCACCGCGCGCTCGACCGCCCACGACGCGCCGAGGATCTTGAACGCCGGCAGCCCCAGCCGCCGGGTCTCGTCCTTCACCCAGCAGGCGCCGTCCAGCGCGACCAGCGGCGTCGGCGCGTACCCCGGCAGCGACCGGTGGAAGGCCCGGATCGCGTCAGTCACGGCTGCTGGGCCCGACGAGCGTGCGGTCGAACGCGCCGGAGGGGAGCGTCCCGCGGCGCAGGTAGCCGACGGCGGGCACCCCGGCGGCGAAGGACGGCGAGACGCGGTCCAGCTGCGCGGCCAGCGTGGTGGGGTCGAGGCCGGCCGTCTGGGACAGCATCGCCTGCACGGCGCTCTCGGGGTCGGCGATCGTCTCCGTGTAGCCGCGCTGCAGCGTCTGCACCAGCGCGAGGACGGTGGCCCGGTCGTCCTCGAGCTGCGTCTTGAGCACGCAGACGAAGTGGCCCGGCCGCGGCTCCTGGGTGATCGCCATGACGCACACCGTCCCGGGCAGCGGGCGGTCGAGGATGGCCGCGAACACGCGCTGGTCGCGCAGCAGCCGCCGTGCGTCACCGCGACGCCGGACGGTGAGGTGGATGCCGTCCGCCTCGTCGAAGCCGCGCTCGACAGCGAGGTAGATGCCCGCGTTGACCCCGGTCGGCTTCGTCCCGAGCAGCAGCGTGACGTCGGAATCGGGGCGCTCCGCACCGGTGACCCCACCGCACCCGCAAACGGTCAGTGCCAACGCGACGAGGAGGGTGCGCACCACGAGCTCGCAACGCTAGCTTTCCGCCCATGGCGTCGCTGATGCTCGGCCCGGTCCTGCGACACGCCTCCGACGCCGAGGCGACCGTCTGGGTCGAGGTCAACGCGCCCTGCACCGTCGCCGTGCTCGGCTGCGAGGCCCGCACGTTCACCGTCGGCCACCATCACTACGCGCTCGTCCACGTCACCGGACTCGAGCCAGGGGTCGCCACCCCGTACGACGTCGCCCTCGACGGCGTGACGGTGTGGCCGATCGACGACGAGTGGCCGCACAGCGTCATCCGCACCGCCACGCGTGGGAAGCCGGTCGACATCATCTTCGGCTCCTGCCGCACGCACTATCCCCACGAGCCGCCCTACACGAAGCGCAAGGACGAGCACCCGGAGGGCCGCGAGGTGTGCGCCCTGCGCGCGCTGGCCCAGCGCCTGCGCGAGCAGCCGCCCGAGACCTGGCCGAACGCCCTCTTCCACCTCGGCGACCAGATCTACGCCGACGAGGTCGACCCCCGCACGCTCGAGCTCATCGAAGGCGAGGAGATCGCCAACTTCGAGGAGTACACGCTCGCCTACAAGCTGTCCTGGAGCGAGCCGGCCATCCGCTGGCTGATGTCAACCGTCCCCAACTCGATGATCTGGGACGACCACGACGTCATCGACGACTGGAACACCTCCAAGGAGTGGCTGGAGCAGATCCGCGCGACGACCTGGTGGGACGAGCGCATCATCGGCGCGTTCGTCTCCTACTGGGTCTATCAGCACCTCGGCAACCTCAGCCCGGCGCAGCTCGCCGAGGACCCCCTCTTCCAGCGCGTCCACGAGCTCGACGACGCGGAGGAGATGCTGCGCGACTTCGGCTATCGCGCCGACCGCGACCCGAGCCTGGCCCGCTGGAGCTTCTGCCGCGACCTCGGCACGACCCGGCTGGTCATGATCGACTCGCGGGCCGCCCGCCAGCTCGACCCCGACGACCGCGCGATGGTCGACGACGAGGAGTGGGCGTGGGTGGAGGACGCCGCGGAGGGCGCCGACGTCGACCACCTCCTGATCGGGACCTCCCTGCCGTGGCTGCTCTCGCCCGGACTGCACCACCTGGAGGCGTGGGACGAGGCCGTCGCCGAGGGCGCGTGGGGAACGGGACCCGCCAAGCGCCTCGGCGAGAAGCTGCGCCAGGCGCTCGACCTCGAGCACTGGGCCGCCTTCAACCGCTCCTTCACCAAGATGTGCGACCTGTTCGGCCGGGTCGGATCCGGCGAGCGCGCGCCCGCGACGATCGTGGCGCTCTCCGGCGACGTCCACCACGCCTACCTGGCCAAGGTCACCTACGCCGACGGCGTCCGGTCCCGTGTCTACCAGGCCACCGCGTCCCCGTTTCGCAACCCGCTCGACAAGCGCGAGCGGCGGATCATGAAGGCGGCCGCGTCAAAGCCGTTCGCCCGCATCACCCACGCGCTGGCCAGGCGAGCCGGCGTCAAAGACCCGTCGATCACCTGGGAGCTGGAGCGCGAGCCGATCTTCGACAACGTCGTCGCCACCCTGCGCCTCGACGGCCGCGACGCCGAGGTGACGCTGTGGCGCGCCCGTCCCGACGAGTCCGGTCGGCACGCCAGGCTGGAGGAGGTCAGGACCACCACCCTTTAGGGTGCGTAGCCGACATGTTCCGGCCGCTTCGGCCATGAATGGTCAGTCGATGCTCACCGACACCCGCACAGACGCAGAGCTCCTCCACGCCGCACGGACCGACCCGCAGGCGTTCCGCGAGATCTACGAGCGCTACGCCGTCTGGATGCGCTCCTGGTTCGCGCGCCAGACCGGCTCGGAGATCGTCGCGCTGGACCTGACCGCGGAGACCTTCGCGCAGGCGTGGCGCGGCCTGCGCCGCTTCCGCGACATGGCCGGCGGATCGGCGGCGCCGTGGCTGTTCGGCATCGGGCGCAACCTGCTGCGCCAGTACCACAAGCACAACCGGATCGAGACGGCGGCCCGGGCGCGCCTGGGCATGCCGATCGACTGGGAGGGGACCGAGGCCTACGACGCCGTCGACGAGCGCCTGCACGCCCACGGGCTGCGCCCGCGCCTGCGCAGCGCCGTCGACGCGCTGCCCGACGACCAGCGCGCCGCGCTCGAGCTGCGCGTCATCGATCAGCTCGGCTACGACGAGATCTCGGCCAAGCTGGACTGCTCGATCAACGCCGCCAGGCTGCGCGTGTCGCGGGCGCTGCGGGCGCTGACGGCCGACCTGCGGGGGAGCGTCTAGTGCGGCGACCGCTGCCGCCCGAGCTGCTGACGCTCGGCGACCACCTGGAGTCGGCGACGCGCCGCCAGCTCGGTCAGCGGCGAGCGCGGCGGCAGATGGTGCTCAACGCCCTCGCCAGCGCGGTCGTGGCCGTGCCGCTGGTCGCCACCACGGTGGCGACGACGCGCGCCCCGGTGGCGGCGCCGGCCGCGGTCGTCTCCAGCCCGCCGAGCTTCGGGCACAAGGGCTTCGACTCCCCGCCGCGGTTGCTGCGCGGCTATGAGCGCCCCAACGACGACGTCCTCTACGACGACACCACGCTGCGGCGGGCGCTGCGGTGAGCGTGCTCGTGGACGACTCCCGCGTCGTCGAGCGGGCACGGCTCGGGTCGCTGATCCGGGAGTCCCTGGGCGTCCTCAGCTCGAAGTGGTCGGTCGGCGTCCTGCTGGCCCTCGGCGACGGCGCGCGCCGCTACCACCAGGTCCTGTCCGAGCTTCACCCGATCTCCGAGAAGGTGCTCACGCAGACGCTGCGCACGATGGAGCGCGACGGCCTGATCGCCCGCCACGTCCACCCGGAGGTCCCGCCACGCGTCGACTACGAGCTGACCCGGCTGGGCGCGTCGATGGCGGGCCCGATGAAGGCGCTCGGCAACTGGGCGGTCGCCAACGCCGAGTCGGTGGAGACCGCCCGCGAGCACTACGACTCGGCGATCTCGCGCGCCAACTGACGCGCGTGCAGCGGGCCGAGCCCGACGCCGGCGCCCTCATGCCCGTTGATCGCGTAGACGCCTGAGTCCAGTCGGCCCACGAACGGGCCGCCCGGCCGGTAGGGCCGGAACCCGACCCAGGTGCGCAGCACCGGTAGCTCCGCGAGCACCGGCATGAAGTGCGCCGCGCGGGCGAGGAGCGCGGCCTGGTGGGGCGCAGCGGGATCGAAGCCGGCGTCGTCGCGGGTGGAGCCGACATAGACCTCGCCGCTGATCGCCTCCTCGATGACCGCGGCGACGGGGGCAGGGTAGGCGGCGTCGATGACCTTGTGGCGGACGAGGCCCGGCGCCGGCCCGAGCGCGAGCAGCTGCCCGCGGCGGGGCCTCACCTCGAGCTCGGTCTCCCACGGCCCGCGGGCGAGCACCACGGCGTCCGCGGCGATCCGCTCGCCGCCGGCAAGCGTGATGCCACCGGCCTCGACGGTCACGACCTCCGCACCCGTCCGGTGCGGCACCGACGCGCCCATCGCCCGCGCGGTCGCCCGCGGGTCGACCTGCAGGTCCTCTTTCGCAAGGACCGCCACCAGGCCAGGCCGCAACGCCGGCTCCACCGCCTCCGGTGTTCTGAACACTCGCGACTCAGGGGACAGTCCCCTCAGTCTCAAGTGTTCTGAACAATCCGCGATGGTGAGCGAGCCCTTGGCGCGGAGCTTGACCGCGTCCGGGAAGCGGGCGGCGAGCTCGTGCCAGACGGCGTGGCCGCCGGGAGCGTCGGCCGCGAGCACGTTGCCCTCGCCGAGGCCCGTCGTCCCGCCGCTGAGCTCGCCCCGGTCGAGCAGGAGGACGTCGGCGCCGAGGTCCTGCAGGAACAGCGCGGTGGCGGCGCCGCAGATGCCGCTCCCGACGACGACTACAGGCGGAATCCGGCCGGGAAGGGGTCGTCGGGGTCGAGCAGGTACTGGCCCATCCCGGTGATCCAGGCGCGGCCGGTGATCTCGGGGATGACGCCGTCGGCGGTCTCCTCGACCAGGCGGCCGGTGAAGGAGGTACCGATCACGGAGCGGTGGACGAAGGTCTCCCCGATCGCCAGCTCGCCGCGGGCGTGCAGCTGAGCCATGCGCGCACTGGTGCCCGTCCCGCACGGTGAGCGGTCCAGCCAGCCGGGGTGGATGGCGACGGCGCTGCGGTCCGCGCCGATCCAGACGACGTGCTTGAGGCCGCGGATGGCGGGGTCGCGGGGGTGGACGGGCTCGGGGACCGTGGCCATCAGCTCGAGGCCGGCGGCGATCAGCCGGTCGGCGTGCTCGGGGCCAACGGTCAGGCCGTGCTGCGCGGCGTCGGCGATCGCGTAGAAGTTGCCGCCGAACGCGAGGTCGTAGCCGTCGAAGGACCCGACGGAGAAGGACGGGACGTTGCGGATCGTCACGGCCGTGGCGCGCCCGTCGCTGACTGCCACGCGCGCCTCGACGAGGCCGGCGGGGACGTCGAGGCGGACGACCGTCTCCGGCTCGGTCACCTCGACCATCCCGGTCTCCACCAGCACCGTGGCCACGCCGATCGTCCCGTGGCCGCACATGGGCAGGCAGCCGGAGACCTCGATGAAGACGACGCCCCAGTCGGCGTCGGGCCGGACCGGCGGCTGCAGCAGCGCGCCCGACATGGCGCCGTGCCCGCGCGGCTCGTGCATGAGCAGCGTGCGCAGGTCGTCGGGGACGGTGAGCCGCCGCTCGGCCATGGTGCTCCCCGGCAGGACGCCGACGCCGCCGGTGACCACCCGCGTCGGCATCCCCTCCGTGTGGGAGTCGACGGCCGTGAAGACGCGCCGCGCCCGCACGCGCCTTACGGGCGCGCCGCCGGCGCGCGTCGGGGGGCGAGGCCCGTCATCCGTAGACGGTGCGCGTCTCGGAGAAGAACTCGAGGCCGGCGCGGCCCTGCTCGCGCGGTCCGAAGCTCGACGCCTTGGTCCCGCCGAAGGGGACGTGCGGCTCGACGCCCGCGGTCGGCGCGTTGACGCGGATGATGCCCGCCTCGGCACCGCGCGCGAACGCCTCGATCTCGTCGCGCAGCGGGGAGACGATGCCGGCCACGAGCCCGTACTCGAGGGCGTGCAGGCGACCGAGCGCGGCGTCCATGCCGGTCACCGGCTGGACGGAGACGACGGGCGCGAACAGCTCCGCCGCGTTCGTCCAGTGCTCGCCGGTGAGCAGCGTCGGCTCGAGCAGGCCGTGGTCGCGGGCCTGCCCGCCGGCCAGGATCTCGGCCCCGGCGATCTGCCCGGCGACCTCGTCGCGCTTGGCCGCGTCGATCAGCGGCCCGACCACGGTGGCCTCGTCGGCCGGATCGCCGACGCCGAGCGCCGCCACCTGCTCGATCAGCGCCGCGGTGACGGCGTCAGCCACCCGCTCGTGCACGAAGGCCAGCGACGTCGCCGTGCACTTCTGGCCCGCGTAGCCCATGGCGCCGCCCAGGATCACCTTCGCCGCGAGCGCGGGGTCGGCGGCCTCGGACACGTAGACGCCGTTCTTGCCGCCCATCTCGAGCTGGAGGGGGACGAACGAGCCCGCCAGGCGCTCCGCGATCGAGCGGCCCGTCGCGGTCGAGCCGGTGAAGGAGACGGCGTCCGGGCGGGCGTCCAGCAGCGCTTGGGCGACCGCGCCGCCGCCCTCGGCGACCTGGACGACGTCCCCGAGGTCGAGGTGCTCGACCAGCCGGCGAGCGACCCGCAGCGCCTGCGAGGCCGGCTTGATGACGACGGCGTTGCCGGCCTGCAGCGCGGGGGCGAGCTTCCAGGCCGGGATCGCGATGGGGAAGTTCCACGGTGTGATGAGCAGGGCCACGCCGCGCGGGACCCGGAGCACCCGCACGGTCGCGCCGGTGGCGTCCTCGTAGAGCTCGCCGGCGGAGGCGTACGCCTGTCCCGCCTGATAGCGCAGGATCGCAGCGGCCCGGGCGACCTCGGCGCGCGCCTCGACCACCGGCTTGCCGACGTCGGTGACGATCAGATCGACCAGCTCGGTGTCGGCGGCGACCCGCTTGGCGGCGTGCGCGAGCCGCGCGCCGCGACCGTGCGCGCCCAGCGCCGCCCAGCCGGGCTGCGCCGCGCGGGCGCGGACCAGCGCGCCGCCGGGGTCCTCGTCCGGGACGACCTCGTAGAGGGGCGCGCCCGTGAACGGGGCGAGGATCGCGCTCACCGTGCCGCTCCCGAGGCGCGCGCCACGCCGGCCGCCTCGCGGCGCGCCGCGCCGCCGGCCGCGCGCGTCACCGCGCGACCTGGGCGGGCAGGGCCGCCTTGACGCGCGCCAGGTCGTCCTCGTCCAGGGCGAGCCGGGGCGGGCGGACGGGGCCGCCGTAGTGGCCGGTGAGGTCGAGCGCGGCCTTGAAGGACTGGACTAGGCGCGGGTCCATGTCCAGGCGCGACAGGGACGCCAGGCGCGGCCAGAGCGACCGGGCCTCGGTGAGGTCGCCCGCGAGGACGGCCCGTTCGAGCGCGAGGCACTCCTCCGGCAGGACGTTGGCCACGCCGGAGACCCAGCCGACCGCGCCGGCCGCGTAGCCCTCCAGCGCCCAGTCGTCGCCTCCGACCAGGATCTCGAGGTCGTCGCGCAGCTCGAGCAGCTGGGCGATCCGGCGGGCGTCGCCCGAGCACTCCTTGACCGCCACGATCCCCGGCAGCGAGGCGATCAGCGCCGCGGGCATGTCCAGCCGGGACGCCTCCGGGTTGTTGTAGGCCATGACGGGAAGGGCGCCGGTGATCGTCTCGTAGAAGGCGCGCAGCTCGCGCTCGGTGGCCGCGTAGGTCGTCGGCGGCAGGCACATGACTCCGTGAGCACCGGCGTCGGCGGACTGCTCGACGTTGGCCACCACCGCGGCGGTCGTCGCCGCGGAGACGCCGACGGTGACGGTCAGCCCGGTGGCCAGCGCGGCGTCGATGACCGCCCGCCGCTCGCCGGTCGACAGCGACGCCGCCTCGCCCATCGTCCCGCACACGACCACGTGCGCGATGCCCGCCTCCCGCAGCCGCTCGGCCTGTGCGGTGAGGTGCTCGAGCGCCAGCGCGAGGTCGTCGGTGCCTGTACTAGCCGACGAAGTCGGCTGAGTGAAGGGCGTCATCAGCGCTGGGATGACTCCGGTGAACGTCATGGAGTCATGTAAACAGGTCGCCGTCGCGGGCGCGGACCAGCGCGACCGCCCCCGGGCCGTCGTGGTCGAGGACGTAGCGCTCGAGCCCGCGCAGCCGCACCGCCGGCTGCCCGGCCGCCTTCCCGCGCGCGAGGTCGGCCGCCGCCGCGGCCTGGTCGGCGACGGCGACGTGCGACGCGACCATCACGCGGCCGTCGCGGTCCAGCTCGCCGCGGTAATCGGCGAGCGGCTCGAGGCCGGCGCAGCCGACCGCGACCTCCATCTGACCGATCCGCCACGGCCGGCCGAAGGAGTCAGAGATGACGACCGCACATCCGAGCGCGGCGCGCAGCCCGCGGGCGGAGGCGTCGGGGTCGAGCGGGAGCAGGACGGCGCGGTCCTCGCCGCCGGCGTTGGAGCGGTCGACCCCCGCGTTGGCGCACACGAAGCCGTGGCGGGTCCGGCAGATCAGCCGGCCGCCGTCGGCGCGGACGACCTCGGCCGCCTCGTCGAGCACGACCTGCACCGCGCGCGGGTCCTTGTCCCACTGCGCGGCCCAATCCTGCGCCCACGCTCCCGGCGACACCGAGGCGAGGTCGACCACGCGCCCCTCCGCCTTCGACACCACCTTGTGGGCGACCACGAGGACGTCCGTGGCCTGAAGATCGCCGGATAGCAGCGCGGCGAGATCGTCGCCCGGCCTGACCTCCGGAAGGCCCTCGAGCGCGAGGGCCTCGATCACGCGGTCTGGCGCAGGGCGGCGACGTCGTCCGGAGTGTCGACGTCGAAGGCCAGCGTCGGGACGTGCCGGACGCGCACGGTCGCGCCGGCCGCCCGGGCCAGCGCAGCGTGGCGCGCGAACGACCCCGGTCCGAAGGACGGCGCCATCACCCGCGGCGGGTCGAGCACGAGCGCGTTGGTGCCGGTGCCGTGGCGGTCGGGGACGATCGTCACGCCGGCGTCGGCGAAGTCCAGCAGCGCGTCGACCTCGTCGGCGTCGATCAGCGGGCAGTCGCCGGGAACGAGCAGGACCCGGCGCGCGCCGGCGGCGACGGCCGCCTCGACGCCCAGCAGGGCGGCCTCCGAGTGCCCGGCCTCCTCGGGATCCGGCACCACGTGCTCGGCCAGCGCGGCGATGCGCGGCTCGCGCGTGACCACCAGCACCCGTTCCAGCGAGCGCACCTCGGTCAGCGTCTGCAGCACGCCCGTCGCCATCCGCTCGGCAAGCTCGACCCGGGCCTCCTCATCCAACACCGTCCGGGTCTTGGCCCGCGCGAACGACTTCACCGGCAGCACCGCGATGGTCGTCATGCCGCCACGGCGACCGGGTAGCGGCGCCGGATCTCGTACAGGGTGGTGCGCTCGGCGGCCGGGCGGTTCGCCGCGTGGGCGGCGCCCACCAACTGGTCGGGGTCGAGCTTGACCCCGTACTCGCTCCCGGCCATCCGCGAGATGGACTCCTCCATCAGCGTCCCGCCGAGGTCGTTGACGCCCCAGCGCAGGGACTCGGTGGCGGCGTCGAGCCCCATCTTCACCCAGCTCGCCTGCAGGTTGCGCACCGTGCGGCCGAGCGCGAGCCGGAAAACGGCGGTGTGGCGCAGGTTGTCCTCCCGCGAGATCGGCTCGATGCCGTGGGTGCGGCCGAGCAGCGTCTGGTACGGGATGAAGCTCAACGGCACGAACTCCGTGAAGCCGCCCGTGCGCTCCTGCAGGGCGCGCACGACGCGCATGTGCTCGGCCAGCTCGTGCGGCTGCTCGACGTGGCCGAACATCACCGTGACGGTCGACCGCAGGCCGATCTCGTGGGCGGCGCCGATGATCTCCAGCCAGCGCGCCGCGGGCAGCTTGTTGGGGGAGATGCGCTGGCGGACGCCGTCCTCGAGCACCTCCGCGGCGGTCCCGGGAACGGAGCCCAGGCCGGCCGCGCGCAGCCGCTCGAAAACGACCTGCGGGGACAGCCCCGAGGTCGTGCACATGTGGTCGACCTCCATCGGCGAGTACGCGTGGAGGTGCAGCTGCGGCGCGGTCTCCTTGGCCAGCCGCAGCCAGCCCAGGTAGTCCTCGAAGCCCCAGTCGGGATGGATGCCGGACTGGATGCAGACCTCCGTGGCGCCGTAGTCGAGCGCGGCGTGCAGGCGCCGGACGAACTCCTCGGCGTCGTGCTCGTAGGCGTCCGGGTTGCGCTTGCCGACCCCGAACCCGCAGAACGCGCACCCGACCACGCACACGTTGGAGACGTTGACGTTGCGGTTGACGACGAAGGTGACCTCGTCGCCGGCCAGCTCGGCGCGCAGCGCGTCGGCGGCCTGGCGGATGTCCTCGACCGCCTCCGGCCGGGACTCGGCGAACAGGCCCGTGATCTCGTCGGGCGTGAGCGCGGCTCCCGCGTACGCGCGGGACACGACCCCGGCCAGCGAGCCGTTCAGGGTGGGGACGGCGCGGCGCGGCTTGAAGGTGGGGTAGACGCGGTCGATGACCTCCAGGACCCGCTCCGACTGCCACTCGGCGTCCATGAAGCGCGGGTAGACACACAGCCGCTCGGCCAGCGCCACGCCGTCCTCCTGCAGCCGCGACCGGACCTGGCGCGGGGACGGGAAGGGATGCTCGGGGGAGATGTGGTCGCCGTTGGCGCTCAGGCCGCCGAGGTCGGTCGCGCCCGCCGCGACCAGCTCCGGCCACCACTCGCTCAGGTTCGGCGGGACCTGGATGCCGACGCCCGGGAGCAGCCGCCGCGCCTCGCCGATCAGCCGCACGAGGTCACCCACCGAGATCGGGTTGGCCCACTTGGGCAGCGACTCGTGGGGGCGGTCGAGGATCCCCGTCCGCCACAGCTGCGCCGCGGCGGCGTCGGCGATGTCGGCCGGCTCCTGCCCGTAGTAGGACTGGTGCGGGACGAAGTTCTGGAGGATGACCTCCTGGATGTGGTCCATCCCGCTGAGTGCCTCCAGCGCGGCGACCTGCTCGTCCTCGGACTCCCCGATGCCGACCAGGATCCCGGACGTGAACGGGATGCGCAGCTCGCCCGCGGCGCGGATCGTCTTCAGCCGCTCCTCCGGGTGCTTGGTCGGCGACCCCTGGTGGGCGACCAGGTCCGGGTTGACCGACTCGAGCATCAGGCCCTGCGAGGCGGTCACCGCGCGCAGCCGCGCGAGATCGGCAGCCTCCATCACCCCGAGGTTGGTGTGCGGCAGCAGCCCGCGGTCGAGCGCCTGACCGCACGCCCACACCACGTAGTCGACGAAGTCGGAGAAGCCGAGCTCGGTGAGCTTGGCCTGCACGCCGGGGTGGTCGTCGGGCGCCTCGCCGGTGAGGACGAGCAGCTCCTTGACCTGCCGCCGCGCGGCGCCGTCGATGAGCTTGAGGACCTCGTCGGGCTCGTGCAGGTGCGGCTTGTGCGTCGCGAACGCGCAGTACTTGCAAAAACAGCGGCACGTGCGCGACAGCGACAGGGTGACGTTGCGGCTGAAGGTGACGCGCCTGCGCATCACGTCGGACGGTAGTTGCTCAGATGAACAAGTCCATGATGAGGTCGTCCTCGGACCCGCCGTCGCCCGCGCGATAGCTGTCGAACGGGCCGTCCAGCACCTCGTCGTCGATGAAGAAGTTGCCCGTGCACTCCTTCGCGTCCCGGACGAAGATGGCGTGCGCGGCGTCGCCCATGATCTCCGGCTTGCGCGCCTTGGCCATCGACTCGTCACCGCCGAGCAGGTTCTGGACGGCGGCGGTCGCGATGATCGTCCGCGGCCACAGCGAGTTGAAGGCGATGCCGTCCTCCTTGAACTCCTCGGCCATCCCCAGCGTGCACATGCTCATGCCGAACTTGGCGATCGTGTAGCCGACGTGCGCGCCGAACCACTTGGGCTCCAGGTTCAGCGGCGGCGACAGCGTCAGCACGTGCGCGTTGTCGGAAGCTCTCAGATGAGGGATGCAGGCCTTTGAAAACAGAAACGTGCCGCGCGTGTTGATGTCCTGCATGAGGTCGTAGCGCTTCATCTCGAGCGCCTCGGTCCCGGCCAGGTTGATCGCCGACGCGTTGTTGACGCAGATGTCGAGGCCGCCGAACTGCTCGACGCACTTGGCCACGGCGCCGAGCACCGAGTCCTCGTCGCGGACGTCGCCGACGATCGGGAGCGCCTGGCCGCCGGCCGCCTCGATCTCCTCCGCCGCCGTGTAGATCGTGCCCTCGAGCTTGGGGTGCGGCTCGGCCGTCTTGGCGACCAGGCAGACGTTGGCGCCGTCCTGCGCGGCCCGCTTGGCGATGGCCAGGCCGATGCCGCGGCTGGCGCCGGAGATGAAGAGGGTCTTGCCCGCGAGGTCGCTCATTCCGCGAAAGCTAGTACCTCGCGGGCCAGGCGCTCGCGCCCCTCCGGGCCGTCCATGAGGACGTCACGGACGTGCGTCGGGTACCCGTCCACCGGCTCGTCGGCGATCCAGGCGTCGACGAGGTCGCCGTAGTGGGCGGCGGCGTCGGCGAGGGTCGGCAGGAAGGTCGCGGTCGGGCCCTTGAGCACCTGGCCGCCCACGAAGGGGCTGACGGCGATCACGCGCTTGGCGGCCAGCGCGTCGCGCACCCCGTCCACGGCCAGGATCGGGTCGATCGAGACGATCGGGTTGCTCGGGCCGATCACGACCACGTCGGCGGCCGCGACGGCCGCCGCCACCTCCGGGGTGATCGTCCCGCCGGCCAGCGCCACCTCGCCGGGCGGCGCGCCGAGCCGGATCATCCACTCCTGGAAGGGGACGCCGGCGACGAAGGTCGGCGCCGGCTCGTCGCACATCGGGAGCACCGGGGTGGGCACCCCGAGCGTGGCCCGCAGCGCGTCGATGGCGTCCGTGAGCCGTTCGCCGGCGCGCAGGCGCCGCAGCCGGTCGCGGCCGATCTCGAGGTCCTCGTCGCCGAGGTTGAACCACACCTCCTCACCACCGGCGCGCAGCCGGTCCATGGCGTGGAAGGTGTCGCCGTCCAGCCCCCAGCCGCGCTCGTCGATGCGGTCGGCGAGCCAGAACAGCACCAGATCGGGGTCGGGGGAGACGTGGGCGCCGTGGATCTCCACGTCGTCGCCGGTGTTGGCGACGACGGTCAGCGGGGTGAGGTCGCGCAGGCCACGGGCGAGCTTCGCACCGCCGGTCCCGCCGGCGAGGAGGACGATCGACATCCCGCCGCAGTCAATCGGATCAGGCGGGCCGCTCGAGCGCCGGACCCGCGTCCTTGGCGTTCAGGTCCTCCAGCGTGCGCCGCAGGATGCGGCTGACGTGCATCTGCGAGATCCCGACCTCGCGGCCGATCTCGGCCTGGGACAGGTCCCCGGCGAAGCGCAGGGCGAGGATCTGGCGCTCGCGCTCGGGGAGGTCCTTCGTCATCCCGGCGATGGTGGCGCGGAACTCGGCGGCCGCGTAGCCCTCGTCGTTGGCGGCGGGGGTGATGGCGGGCTCGGCGGTCTCGCCGTCGTCGGCGTTGCGCGGGCGGTCGAGCGAGTCGGCGCGCATGGCGTGCTGGGCGAGCCGGCCCGCGACGACGTCCTCCACCGAGATGTCCAGCCGCTCGGCGACCTGCTCGGCGGTGAGGCGCTCGGTGCTGGCGCGTTCGATCGCAGCGACCTTCTGCGCCAGCTCCTGCTTGCCGCGGCTGACGTGGACGGCCCAGCCGGTGTCGCGGTAGTGGCGGCGCACCTCGCCCGTCATGGTCGGCATGGCGTAGGTGGCGAAGGGCGATCCGCGGTCGGGGTCGAAGCGCTCCAGGGCCTTGACCAGCCCGAGCAGCGCGACCTGCTCGAGGTCCTCGAACGGCTCCTCGCCCCGGTGGTAGCGGCGCGCGACGCTCCTGGCCAGCGGGCGGAAGGCCTCGATCACGGTGTGGTGGGTGCTGGGGTCGCGCTGGTAGAGCTGCACCAGCTCGCGCTCCGAATGACGCCGGCGCAGGGTCACGCTGTGGTCGGTTCGCTTGATGCTGCGAGCGGCCAGTTCGGCGTCGGTTCGGGAACTCACCGCACTGGTCCTATCGACTCGACGTCAGCGGAACCGCACGACGGTTGGGAGCTAACGCCCACGGAAGCTGGGCTGTTGCTTGGCGGCGAACGCCTGCGCGCCAGTCGCGAAGTCCTCCGTCGCCGCGCAGACCGTCTGCAGGGCGATCTCGAGCTCCAGCGTCGTGCTCAGCGCCGGCCGCGCGCTGGCGTCGATGACGCGCTTGGCCAGGCCGACGGCGATCGGTGCGCACACCAGCAGCTCGTCCACCAGCGCCTGCGTGGCCGCGTCGAGGTCGGCGGCCGGCGCGACGCGGTTGACCAGGCCGATCGCCTCCGCGCGCTCGGCGCCGATCAGCGCGCCGGTCAGGATCAGCTCCTTGGCGCGCCCGAGGCCGACGACCTGCGGCAGCCGCGAGGAGCCGCCGACGTCGGGGATCAGGCCGACGCGCGTCTCGGGCAGCCCGATCACCGCGTCGTCGGCCGTCACCCGCAGGTCGCAGGCCAGCGCCGTCTCCAGTGCGCCACCGATGCAGCCGCCCCGGATCGAGCAGACGACCGGCTTGGCCATCTCCTCGAGCGCGTTGGCCGCGGCCAGCCACGCGGTCCGGAACGTCCGCAGCAGCGAGAGGCCGTCGCCGTCGCCGCCGAGCTGCCCGGCCAGCTCCTTGAGGTCGACGCCGGAGGAGAACATGGGGCCGTTGCCGCGCAGGACGACGACGTGGACGTCGGGCGCGCCGGCCGTCTCGCGGACGGCGCCGGCGAGCGCGGCGATCAGCTCGGAGTTGAAGGCGTTGCGCTTCTCGGGGCGATTGAGGACGATGTGGCGGACGTGGCCGGCGTCCTCCGTCAGCACGAGCTCGGTCATGCCGGGACCCTATGGCGAAATCGCTAGGGGCCCGCCTGCGGCGACCCGTTACGACAACCCGGCGTGGCCCCGGGCAAGGGTCGCCTCCGGCACCCCTAGTCTGTCCGCGCAGTCGCGGGGCGGGTTGACGATCCCGACCAGGCCGAGCACGCCGCCGAGCGCGACGAGGCCGGCGGCGATCGCCATCACGCGGTGGAACGAGTCGGCGGTGATGGCGCCGGAGACGATGATCCCGAGCGCGGCGACGGCGAGCAGGCCGGCCATCCGCGCGAGCGCGTTGTTGACGCCCGACGCGATGCCGGCGTTGGAGTCGTCGGCGTCGGCGAGCACGGTGGCAGTCAGCGGCGCCACGGTCATGCTCAGGCCGAGGGAGAAGACGACCAGGGCGGGGAGCAACTGGCTCGCGTAGGCGGCGTCGCGGCTCACGCGCAGATACAGCAGCAGCCCGCACGCGGCCAGCAGCGGGCCGGCGCCCATGAACAGCCGCGGGCCGAAGCGGTCGGCGAGCGCGCCCATGCGCTTGGACAGGGCGAACATGACGATGGTCGTGGGCATGGTCGCGAGGCCGGACTCGAGCGCCGAGTAGCCCGCGACCTGCTGGAGGAACAGGACCACGGTGAACAGGTTCAGGCTCAGCCCGCCGTACATGGCCACCGTCTGGAGGTTGCCGACGGCGAAGTTGCGGCGGCGGAACAGCGCCAGGGGCAGCATCGGCTTCGGCGACCGGCGCTCCCAGCTGAGGAAGGCGGCGAACAGCGCAAGGCCGGCCAGCAGCGGGACGACGACCTCCGGGGCGCCCCAGCCGGCGTCGGGCTGGCGGGTGAGCGCGTAGACCGGGCCGCCGAGACCGAGCGCGCACAGCACGGCGCCGACGATGTCCACGTGGGGCCGGTGGTCGGGGCGCGGGCGCGCCTCCACCGCGGCGGCGACCACGAACAGCGTGAGCACGACGAACGGCACGTTGATCAGGAAGATCCAGCGCCACGACGTCGCGTCGACCAGCACGCCGCCGGCCAGCGGACCGACCACGAAGGCGATGCCGGTCCACGCCGTCCAGGACCCGATCGCGCTGCCGCGCTCCTCCGGCGGATAGGCGGCGATGATGACCGCGAGGGCGCTGGGGGTGAGCAGCGCGCCGAAGACGCCCTGCAGCGCGCGGGCCGCGACCAGCAGCTCCACCGACGGCGCCGCGGCGCAGAGCAGGGAGGCGAGGCCGAACCCAGCCACGCCGAGGCTGAAGATGCGCCGCTCGCCGAAGAGGTCGCCCAGCGACCCGCCGATCAGGATCAACGACCCGAGCGTGAGCAGATAGGCGTTCGAGATCCACTGCTGCCCGGCCAGCCCGCCGCCGAGGTCGTCCTTGATGGAGGGGAGGGCGACGTTGACGACCGTCGCGTCCAGCCCGGCGACGAAGGACCCCAGCACGGCGGCGATCAGGGCGAGCCGCTTGCGGTCCATGTGCACCGACGGTAGCTACAACAGTCACATGCACGGCCTCCTCCATCCGCCGGCGCACCGGGGGCCGTTGATCGCGGCCGGGGCACTGGTCCTGACGGTCGCCGTGGCGCTGTTGCAGGTGCGTCTGGACTGGGGCGCGGGCGTGCAGTTCGCGATCGTCGTGGCGCTGGCCGTGGCGCTGCTGTGGCTGGGGTTGCAGGCGCCGCCGGCCGGCGCGGCGCCGTACCCGCACCAGTCGGTGCTGATCGTGCTCGCGCTGGCCGCGTCGGGGGGCGCGCTGCTGCGGCTCGCCGACGTGCTAGAGGCCTTCCCGCCGGGGTCGGGGACGGTGGCGTGGACGAGCGCAGCGCTCGGTGCGCTGGCCGTCCCGGTCTCCGTCCGCCGCCAGTCCGCGTTCGCAGCGCTGGTCGCGGCCGTGGCCGGCGGGGTGGCGGTCGTGTTCGCGCTGATCGAGGTCGCGGACCCGTCGCCGGCCGTGCTGCGCTGGCTGCTGCTGGTGCTCGCCGTCGTCTACGGGCTCGTGTCGCTGCCGCTGCGCGCGACGAGCCTGCGTCACGCCGCGCAGATGGTCAACGCGGCCGGGCTGGCCACGCTGGCGATCGGCTTCGTCCGGCCGGCCGCGCTGCTCGACCTGCCGGCGGCGTGGCCGGCCGTCGTCTTCGTCGCGGGGGTGTCCCTGGCCGCCTACGCGGCGGCCGACCGCGCTGCCGGCGCCGCCTACCTCGGGGCGGCGAACCTGGCCGCGTTCCTCGTCGCCGAGTCCGAGGGCGGGTTCTGGCTGTGGCCGCTTCTGCTGCTCGTGATCGGCGGCGTCATGGTCGCCGTCGGCCTGCGCCCGCGCCGCCCGCTGCCGCCGGAGCCGGACTCGTCCACCCACCCCGACGACACGCCGCTGACCGTGCGGGTGCGCCGTAGCTAGCCGTGCGCCCCGCAGCGCCCGCCGTGCCCGCCGCGCGCCTCCGCTAGCCGCGCGCGTCGCGGAAGTCCTGGATCGCCCGGACGCGCTCCTGCTTGTGGTCGACGATCGGGTCCGGGTAGTCGTCCGTCCCCGCCTCGGGGACCCAGCGGCGAACGTAGGCGCCGTCGGGGTCGAAGCGCTCCTCCTGCAGCGTCGGGTTGAAGACGCGCGTGTAGTCCTGCGGGTCGGTGCCCGTGCCGGCGACCCACTGCCAGCCGCCGTTGTTGTTGCCCATGTCGCCGTCGATGAGGTGCTCCATGAACACGCGCTCGCCCTCGCGCCAGTCGATGTGGAGGTCCTTGGTGAGGAAGGACGCGGTGATCATGCGGGCGCGGTTGTGCATCCAGCCGCAGGCGCGCAGCTGGCGCATCCCGGCGTCGACGACGGGATACCCGGTGCGACCCTCTGCCCAGGCGGCGAGCCGCTCCGGGTCGTCGTCCCAGCGGGGCTCCGGGCGCTGGACCGGCCCGAAGAGCTGGACATAGGCGTAGAAGTCGCGCCACGCGAGCTCCTGGCGGTAGACCCGCGCGCCGAGCACGCGCTGCTCGAGGCGCAGGGGGGAGAGGCAGCCGAAGTGCAGGTACTGGCTCATGCGTGAGGTCTGCTCGGACAGCGTCGTGCGCTTGTGCTCGTAGTCGCCGACCTTGCGCACCCACGCGTCGAGGGCCTTCAGCGCGGCGGCCTCGCCGGGCTCGGGCCGGTCCTCGAGCTCGGGCGGGTCGCCGAGGCCGAGGTCCCTGAGGGTCGGCAGCTTCTCGCGGTCGAGCCGGGCGGTCGGGATCTCCGACGGCGTGTTGTGCACGGCTCGCCGCGGCTGCTCGGTCCACGCCCGGCGGAACGGCGAGTAGACCTTGAACGGGCCGCCCGCCTTGGTCTCGAGCTCGCCGAGGCGGGCGATGAAGTTGCCGGGACCGAGGCGCAGGTCGACGTGCTGGGCCACGCGCCTGTCGCGAGTGCGCGCGTACGGAGTGACGTCGCCGGCGGCGTAGACACAGGCTGCGCCGGCCTCTTTGACGACCTGCGGGACGACATCCTCGAACCTGCCGCGGCGCACGATCAGGCGTCGCTCGAGCCGCTCGTCGAGCGCCTGGAGGCACTCGAGCAGGTACTGCGTCCGGTTGGCGGAGGGGAAGCGCCCGTGCACGAGGCGGTCATCGAGCACGAACAGCGGCACCACCGTGTCGTGCTCCTCGAGCGCCGCCACCAGGGGCGGGTGATCGTGGACGCGCAGGTCGCGGCGGAACCAGACGACGGCAGTGCTCATAGGCTGCGCATCTTGACTGCTCCGAAGACCCTCTGGACGCCATCTGAGGATCTGCTCGCGTCCTGCACCATGACCCGCTTCGCCCGCTGGGCCTGCGACCTCGGCTTCGACGACTACGAGGAGCTGTGGGCGTGGTCGGTGGAGGACCTGCCGCGCTTCTGGCGGCACGTGTGGGACTACTTCGACGTGCAGGCGGACGCCGTGCCCGAGCGGGTGCTGGGATCGTCCGAGATGCCGGGGACGCAGTGGTTCCCCGGGACCCGGTTGTCGTATCCGGAACACATCTTCCGCGGACGCGAGCCGTCGGATCCGGCCATCTTCTTCGCGTCCGAATCGCGTCCCGTGCAATCGTGGGACTGGGCGCGTCTTCGCGCCGAGACGGCTCGGGTGAGGGAGGGGTTGGTCTCGTGTGGCGTCGAGGTCGGGGACCGCGTGGTCGCGTACCTCGGGAACGTCCCGGAGACCGTCGCCGCGTTCCTGGCGACCGCGTCGCTCGGCGCGATCTGGTCGTCGTGCTCTCCCGACTTCGGCGCGCAGTCGGTGATCGACCGCTTCGCCCAGATCGAGCCGAAGGTCCTCCTCGCCACGGACAGCTACGAGTACGGCGGCAAGAGCTACGACAAGACGCCGGTCGTCGAGCGCCTGCGCGCGGAGCTTGGCGCCGAGCACGTGGTCCTGCTCAGCGAGTGGTTCCCGGAGACGGACGCTGAGCTTTCGTTCGAGCGGGTGCCGTTCGACCACCCGCTGTGGGTCCTCTACTCGTCGGGCACGACCGGGCTGCCCAAGGCGATCGTCCAGGGCCAGGGCGGGATCCTGCTCGAGCACCTCAAGAAGATGCACCTGCACCTCAACGCGCAGGAGGGCGACCGCGTCTTCTGGTTCACCACCACCGGGTGGATGATGTGGAACTTCCTCGTGGGCGTGCTGCTGACGCCGGCGTCCATCGTGCTGTTCGACGGCAACCCGGGCTACCCGTCGATGGACCGTCTCTGGGACCTCGCCGAGGAGTCCGGGATGACCGTCTTCGGAACGGGCGCGGCGTACCTCCACGGGTGCATGAAGGCGGGCGTGCATCCCGCCGAGGGCCGCTCGCTCGCGCTGAAGTCGGTGGGATCGACCGGCTCTCCGCTCAGCAGCGAGGGCTTCGAGTGGGTGTATGAGGAGCTCGGCGACGTGTGGCTGTTCTCGACGTCGGGCGGGACGGACGTCTGCACGGCGTTCGTGGGCGGGGTCCCGTGGAAGCCGGTGTGGGAGGGAGAGCTCCAGGGCCGGGCCTTGGGCTGCGACGTGCGGGCGTTCTCGGAAGACGGGAACAGCGTCATCGAGGAGGTGGGTGAGCTGGTCATCACGCAGCCCATGCCGTCGATGCCCTTGTTCCTGTGGGGGGATGACGACGGCTCCCGGTTGCACGAGTCGTACTTCGACACCTTCGAGGGCGTCTGGCGCCACGGCGACTGGATCCGCATCACCGATCGCGGCACCGCCGTCATCTCCGGCCGCTCGGACTCGACCATCAACCGCGGCGGCGTCCGCATGGGCACCGCCGAGATCTACGCCGCCGCCCTCTCCGTCGACGCCGTCACCGACGCGCTCGTCGTCGACGTCGACGACTGGATGCCGCTCTTCGTCGTCACCGACGGCGACCCCGACGTCGACGCGATCAAGGCCGCCATCCGCGAGCACTGCTCCCCCCGCCACGTCCCCTCGGAGATCATCCGCGTCGACGCCGTCCCCCGCACCCTCTCCGGCAAGGTCCTCGAGGTCCCCGTCAAGAAGCTCTTCCAGGGCGCCGACCCCACCACCGTCGCCGCCCGCGAGTCCCTCGCCAACCCCGAGGCCCTCGACTGGTTCGCCGAGTTCGCCCGGGACAAGCGCACTTAGGGGGTCCGATTTCGTTCGTGCGGACCGTCTGGTCGCTATGGCGACCAAAACGTCCGCAGAAGTCCACCGGCTGGCCCGGAACGACGTCCTTACCGCGCGGAGGATGGACGCCGTGGAGTGGACCCGCAGTGAGGTGAGGTCGCTCGTGCGACGCGAGCTGCTCTTCCCCGCCTACGCCGGCGTCTACTTCCTCAGTGCCCATCCGTCCCGCCTCGCCGTCTGGACTGCGGCGGTGGCGCGCTGCGGCGACCGCGCGCTGCTGAGCCATTTCTCGGCGGCGGCGCTCTGGCTGCTGACGAAGGGCGACGCGGGCTGGCCACACGTGACGGTGCCCCGGGATTCGATGCGGAAGGTGAACGGCATCCGCCTTCACGAGACGACCAGGGAGGCGGTGCGGGTCGAACGGCGCCTGGTCCCGGTGACGACCCTGCCGCGCACGTCGACGACTGCGCCCGAACCATGACCCCCGCCGCGATCAAGTCCCTGCTCCGCCAGGCCGAGTACCACCACGCGCTCGACCTCGCCCGCCTCGAAGACGACGCCCGCTCGCGACGACTGAGAGCCGTCCTGAAGCTCTACGTCCCCGGCCAGGGCATGACCGACTCCGAGCTCGAAGCCGACTTCTACGAGCTCGCCCACCGAGCCGGCCTCCCGAAGCCGCTCCTTCAGGGCCACGTCCCGGGAGGACGCGCGGACTTCGTCTTCGAAGCACTGAGGCTCATCGTCGAGGTCGACGGCTACGACGCCCACCGCGGCCGGATCGCCTTCCGCGAGGATCGCGCCCGCGATCGCGCGAACACACGGCGGGGCTACGAGACGCTGCGCTTCACCTGGGAGGACGTTCAGTGGGCAGCGGACGCCGTCGTCGCCGACTTGGAGAGTGCGGCGTCGAGGCTGTCGACGGTCTCCAGCACGAAGTCGTAGACAGCGTCGAGGGTCGCCTCGTCGACCGCCGCCGCGGTGTCGTGCGACGAGAACACGCGCGGCGGAACACCACCGGGGGAGACGGCGCGGACCGTCAGCGTCGGCAGGCCGCGGGGCGGGCGGGGAAGCCGCCGGCCGCGGTCACCGGCCGCTTGGACCAGCTGCGGGTGGCGCGTCGACCAGCCCACCTCGCCGGAGCCGGCCGCGCCGAGCTCGACGATCACGGTGTCCGCCGGAGCCGGCTTCTCCGCGCGCCGCCACACGCGGAAGGCCAGCGGCGGCGCCAGGAGGAGCCCGACCGACAGACGCTCCGGAGCGCGGCGGGTCAGCTCCTCGTGCAGCGCGAGCGCCACCGCAACCCCGCCGGCGGACGCCGCGCCCGGCGACCAGTCGCTCAACACGTGATCGAGCGCCACCGCGGCGGCCCCGAGCAGGATGACGGTTGGGATCAGCTGCACCCCGCCGACCCACCCTCCCTCAGCGCCTGAAGCACGGACCGCCCCCACCGCGAGGACCCACAGCAGCGCAACGACGACGAGCCAGGCGACCGGGACGCGCCGAGCCAGGCGCCGCCACCGCTCCCGGAAGGCCGCCCCGCTGCGCTCGGCGTCCGTCCGCGCCACCAGCCACAGCTGGATCCCGTCCCCGGGAGGCTCGACCACCACGGTCTGCGTCGCGCGCCGGTAGAACAGCCGCGCCAGCACGGGGACGCCGAGCAGCTCGGCGCCGTAGGACAGCGCCAGAGCGAACGCGGCGATGGCGATCGCGGGGACCGCCGTCGCCGCCAGCGACACCGCGACGCCGACCGCCGCGTGCCAGAACAGCGACCCCGCCCACTGCGGTCGCACCCACACCGTCTCCACCCACGCCTCGTAGCCGCGCCGCCGCAGATCGTCGTGCACCCATACGGCAGCACGGCGCTCGGCGTCCGTGCACGCGCCCCGGTCCTCGAACTGCGTCAGTGCCTCCACGACGTCCCGCATGTAGGTTGCGCACGATATGTCGGACGCAGACGTCGCCTTCGCGGGTGCCGCCGCGCAAGCGAAGCTGGTTCGCGACGGTGCCCTCTCCTCCCGCGAGCTCACGCAGCTGAGCCTGGACCGGATCGCCACCCACGACCCGGTCCTCAACGCCTTCCGCCTCGTCTTCGCCGAGCGCGCGCTCACGGAGGCCGACCAGGCCGACGCCCGCCGCAAGGCCGGCGACGACCGCCCGCTCCTGGGCGTCCCCGTCGCCATCAAGGACGACATGGACGTCAAGGGCGAGGTGACGGCGAAGGGCTCGATCGCCCACGGCGGGCCCGCCACGGAGGACGCCGAGCTCGTCCGCCGCCTGCGGGACGACGGCGCGGTGATCGTCGGCAAGACCAACGTCCCCGAGCTGATGACGATGGCCTTCACGGAGACCGTCTGGTACGGCGCGACGCGCAACCCGTGGGACCTCGACCGCACGCCGGGCGGCTCCAGCGGCGGCAGCGCGGCGGCGGTGGCGGCCGGGCTGGTCGGTGCCGCGACGGCCTCGGACGGTGCCGGCTCGATCCGCATCCCGGCCGCCTGCACCGGCCTCGTCGGCCTCAAGTGCGGCGCGGGCGTGATCCCGACCCCGCTGAGCTGGAACGGCCTGTCGACGTTCGGCTTCCTCAGCCGCCGCACCGCCGACGCCGCGCTGCTGAACCGCATCGAGCCCGCGCCCCGGCGCCCGCTGCGGATCACGTGGTCGATCAAGCCGCCGCCCGGTGCGCTGGTCGGTCCCGACGAGGCCACGACCAAGGCGATCGACGACATGCTCGCCGTGCTGCGCGACCTCGGCCACACCGTCACGCATCAGGACCCGGCCTGGGGCGCCGCCGGCTTGCGCGTCGTCGCCCGCTACCTGCGCGGCATCGCCGACGACGCAGCCGCGTTCCCGCACCCCGAGCGCCTCGACCGCCGCAGCCGCGGCCTCGCCCGCCTGGGCCGCCTCGCGCCCGGCTTCGACGCCGCGCTCAACGCCGCCGAGGCCGACCGGCGCAAGGTGGAGGCCCAGCTCGACGAGGTCCTCCTGCTCCCCGTCGTCAACACCCTGCCGCCGCGGATCGGCGAGTACGAGGGCCTCGGCGGCGTCCGGTCGCTCGACAAGGCCTTCCGCTACACGCCGTTCCCCGGCCTGCTCAACCACACGGGACTGCCGGCCATCGCCGTCCCGACTCCGGGCAACGACGGGTTCCCGCGTGCGGTGCAGTTCGTCGGCCGGACCGGGTCAGAGCCGCTGCTGCTCGCGCTCGCCGTCCAGCTCGAGGAGGAGCTCGGCTTCGCTGACCGGATCCCGCCCGGCTTCTAGGCGGTCGCGCAGCAGCGCGCCGCGACCGGCCGCCACGGCACGGGTCGCGCGCTCAGGATCGGCGCCCATCTCGACCAGCCGGTCGCGCTCCTCCGTCTGCCGCGCGGCTCGCAGGAACAGCCAGCAGAACAGGCCGATGGTGAGGACGCTCTCCTCGACCATCATCACGGCGCCGGCCGTGGACTGATCGCCCAGCCGCGGGTAGACGTGGTCGTAGAACGGGTGGTTCGCCCACAGGAAGACGTTGCCGAGGACCGCGCCCGTCAAGCGCGCGACGACGATGTACCCGAGGCGCGCGAGGTTGCCGAACCAGGCCGGCTTCGGGAGCGGCCCGAGCAGCGCCATCCACAGGTTGACGGAGAAGAACAGGAAGCAGGCGTGCTCGATCCCGTGCAGCCACGGGTGCCGCACCGCGCCCTCGTACAGGACGGGCAGATGCCAGACGTAGAGGTCGACCGCCCACGCCGGCAGCGCGACGAGCGGATGGGCCATGAAGCGCAGGAACGCCGTGCGGCGCAGCACCGGCGCCAGCACCGGTCCCGTCAATCCGAGGACGAGCAGCAGGGCCGCGACGTCCCCGATCAGCAGGTGCTCGGCCATGTGCAGGGAGAAGCGCCGGCTGCTCGGGATCAGCTCCGCGCCGGCGAGCGTCAGGATCCCGGCGAGGTAGCAGCCGACGTTCCAGCGCGGCACGGGCCGGCCGATCCCGGCAAGATGACGGACGCGCACGAGGTACGGCACCGCATACGCGAGCACGATGATGGGAAGAGCCATCGTCAAGCGAGGAGACTAGGAGCGGGATATGAATCTGGCGAACCTGATGTTGGACACGGCGAAGGAGCACGGCGACCGCGTCGCGCTCAAGCTCGATGACGCCGAACTGACGTACGAGATGCTCGACGGGGCGAGCGCCCTCGTTGCCGGCCTGCTCAAGGCCGACGGCTTCGAGGTTGGGGACCGCGTCGGGATCATGCTGCCCAACGTCCCGTACTTCGGACCGATCTACTACGGCGTGCTGCGCGCGGGCGGCGTCGTCGTCCCCATGAACCCGCTGCTCAAGGGCCGCGAGGTCGCCTTCTACTTGAGCGACAACGGGGCCAAGTTCCTGTTCGCCTGGCACGGCTTCGAGGAGCCGGCGAAGAAGGGCGCCGACGAGGAGGGCGCCACGCTCTACCTGGTCGAGCCCGGCGAGTTCGAGAAGACGGTCGGCGCCGCCGACCCCGCCGAGGAGATCGTCGACCGCGACGAGTCCGACACCGCCGTCCTGCTCTACACGAGCGGCACGACCGGCAAGCCCAAGGGCGCCGAGCTCACCCACTCCAACCTGATCGAGAACGCGAACGCGTCGCGCAACCTGTTCGACACGGGACCCGACGACATCGTCCTCGGCGCGCTGCCCCTGTTCCACTCCTTCGGGCAGACGTGCGGGCTGAACGCGACCATGGCCGGCGGCGGGACGATCACGATGATCCCGCGCTTCGATCCCGACAAGGCGCTGGAGATCATCGAGCGCGACAAGGTGACGATCTTCGAGGGCGTCCCCACCATGTTCAGCGCGATGCTGCACTCCGACAAAGAGGTCGACGTCTCCTGCCTGAAGGTGTGCGCGTCCGGCGGCAGCGCGATGCCGGGCGAGGTGCTGCGGTCCTTCGAGGACAAGTTCAAGTGCAAGGTGCTGGAGGGCTACGGGCTGTCCGAGACGTCGCCCGTCGCCTCGTTCAACCATCCCGACAAGGAGCGCAAGATCGGCTCCATCGGGACGCCGATCGAGGGCGTCGAGATGCGCCTCGTCGACGACGACCGCAACGAGGTCTCCGGCGAGGACGAGGTCGGCGAGATCGCCATCCGCGGCCACAACGTCATGAAGGGCTACTACGACCGCGAAGAGGACACCAAGGAGGCCATCGACGAGGACGGCTGGTTCTACACGGGCGACATGGCCAAGCGCGACGACGAGGGCTACTACTTCATCGTCGACCGCAAGAAGGAGCTCATCATCCGCGGCGGCTACAACGTCTACCCGCGCGAGATCGAGGAGGTCCTCTACGAGCACGAGGCCATCCGCGAGGTCGCCGTCGTCGGCGTCCCGCACGACGACCTCGGCGAGGAGGTCGGCGCCGCCGTCGTGCTCAAGGAGGGCGAGGACGTCACCGAGGACGAGCTGCGCGACTACGTCAAGAACGAGGTCGCCGCCTACAAGTACCCGCGCAAGATCTGGTTCGTCGACGAGCTGCCCAAGGGCCCGACGGGCAAGATCCTCAAGCGCGAAGTGGAGATCCCGTCCGAGATCTCGAGCTAGCGGAAGCCATCGCCCGCGAAGCCGGGGCGTTCCTGCGGGAGCGCTTCGGCGACGTGGTGCGCGTCAGCTCGAAGTCGACGCCGACCGACCTCGTCTCGGAAGTCGACGTCGCCACGGAGGAGCTGATCCGCTCCCGGCTCGCCGACGCGCGGCCCGACGACGCGGTCATGGGGGAGGAGGGGGACGACCTGGCCGGCACCTCCGGGCGCCGCTGGATCGTCGACCCGCTCGACGGGACGGTCAACTACCTGTTCGGGATCCCGCAGTGGTGCGTGTCGGTCGCGCTGGAGGACGAGGTCGGCGTCGTCTACGACGCGATGCGCGACGAATGCTGGACGGCGGTCGCGGGTGAGGCGCCGCTCTGCAACGGCGGGGTCGTGCGGGCGACGGCGCGGACGTCGATGGACGAGGCGATGGTGGCCACCGGCTTCGGCTACGACGCCGAGGTCCGCCGGGTGCAGGGGGAGATCGCCGCGCGACTGCTCCCGCGGGTGCGCGACATCCGCCGGCTCGGGTCGGCAGCCTTGGATCTCGCCTGGACCGCCGGCGGTCGCTACGACGCCTACTTCGAGCGCGGGGTCAAGCCGTGGGACATCGCCGCGGGCGGCCTGCTGTGCCGCTGTGCCGGCCTCGAGGTCCGGACGCTGGACCCGGTCCCGCCCTCAGACGGCGGGATCCTCGTCGCCCCCGCGGCCTTCGCCGACGAGCTGCTCGACGCGGTCGCCGGCCGGTAGCGCCATCAGCTGCGCGTAGCGGGAGACGTCGACCGGCTCGGTGCCCCAGCGGGCGTCGTCGGCCAGCGTGTCGTCGAGGCGCTGCACGACGAAGCGGGCGAGGCGCAGGCGGGTCTCGGCGTCGACCTCGGCGGCGGTGGCGGCGGCGACCTCGGCCTCGATCAGCGCGTCGTTGAGCGCGCTGCGTGCGCCGGACTCGATCTCGACGAACGGGTCGCGCGCGGGCGGGTCCTGCTCGGGCGAGAGGGTGAAGGAGCGCTCGGGCAGCTCGATGGCGTGGCGCTCGCGCATCACCGCGAGCGCGGCCGGGTCGTCCCCCTCGGCCTGGAGCAACTCGAGCGCTTGGATGCCGAGCGTGCGCTTGACGTGCAGCAGCGGCTCGCGCGGGAGGCGGGCCAGCAGGTCGGCGGCGGCCTGGCTCAATGTTGGATGGGCGGCGTCCGCAGCATGGCGGCCATGAGGATGCCACCCACGATGAGGACGATGCCGATCAGCCAGCCCACGAGCCCGAACGCGGCGGTCACGACCGGGCCGAGCAGCACCGCCAGCGCAGCCACGGGCAGCACGCGGCCGGGCGTGATCTCCGGCGGCTGGTGCGTCCCGTAGGAGCCGAACATGAGCAGGCCGAGGACGAGCCCGACGGGGATCACGGTGGCGAGGGCGACCATGTCGTGCACGTTCGCGGCGGGCGGCGCCGTTCCTCGTTCGTGCAACGGCTCATGCGGCGGGCGGGATTCGAACCCGCACTGACCGGGACTTGAATCCGGTGCCTCTGCCAGTTGGGCTACCGCCGCAGGCCAGACGGCCCCCGGACGGGGCCGTTTGAATTCTCTGCGGGCTGGATGCCCGCAGGGGGATTCTATTTACGCGGGCTGCAGTTCGCCGTCGCGCTCGCGCTGCCCGTCGGCGGGGCGCTCGACCTCGACGTTCCAGGCCTGCGCGAACCCGCGCATCGAGAAGGCGATCAGCAGCACCTGCACCGGCACGAGGATGAAGGTCAGCAACCCGATGATGTCCTCGTTGAGCGCGGGGCTGGAGAAGCCGGGCTTGTCGCGCTCGAACCACGCGTTGCCGGACACGGCGGCGAAGATGAGCAGGATGATCGACAGCGCGGCGACCACCGGCAGGATCCCGCGGTTCCAGCGCAGGACCAAGAACGCGAAGAACGCGAACAGCAGCGGGTAGGCGATCTGGATGGGCTTCGCGCCCTGTAGCGCATCCCATCCGCCGATGGTGATGATGACCATCAGGCCCGTCGTGACCAGCAGCAGCAGGACGACGACGGCTTTGGTCGCCTTCGAGGCGCCCTTCTCCCGGTTGGGATGCTCGATCACGTAGCCCTCGCGGGGCCCCTTGCGCTCCTCCTCCGCCATACCGGGAAAGCTACCGTCTACTGGCCGTTCGTGCATCCGTTCTAACGATGGCTCAATGCGGGCGTGGCGGAATTGGTAGACGCGCGAGGTTTAGGTCCTCGTGTCGGCAACGACGTGGGGGTTCAAGTCCCTCCGCCCGCATCCGAACGGCGCGCCGGTGCGTAAGGTGCGGGCATGGGGATGTTCTCGACTGTGAAGATGTACGCCAAGCGGACGAAGAAGCTCGACGAGCCGACGGACCTCTACGCGCATTCCGTGGAGATGCTCGAAGGCGGCACGCTCGACCTCGCGACGCTGCGCGGCAAGCCGACGCTGATCGTCAACACCGCGTCCAAGTGCGGGTACACCCCGCAGTTCGAGGGGCTCCAGAAGCTCTATGACACCTACGGGGACCGCGGCCTGCAGATCCTCGGCTGCCCGTCGGCGGACTTCGCCGGCCAGGAGCTCGACGAGGCCGAGGCGATCGGCGAGTTCTGCCAGCGCAACTACGGCGTCTCGTTCCCGATGACGGCGAAGATGTCTGTCCGCGCCGATCCCGATCCGCTGTGGGAGGACCTCGCGCGCCAGCCCGGCAGCGCCCCGCCCGTGTGGAACTTCTCCAAGTACCTCGTCGACGGCGACGGCAAGCTGGTCGCGCGCTGGGCGACGAAGGTGACGCCGGAGGACCCGGACGTCGTCGGCGCCATCGAGGCCCAGCTGCCCTAGGGGTGCCGGAGCCCCATCGTCTGAGCCCTGGCCGGGCGGAGGCGGGCCCCCGTTCGATCTCGGTCATCGGGCACCGGGGCGCCTGCGGCTACCGCCCCGAGCACACCCTGGAGTCCTACGCGCTCGCCGCCGCGATGGGGGCGGACTACCTGGAGCCCGACCTGGTCTGCACGCGCGACGGCGTGCTCGTCTGCCGGCACGACGTCGGCCTCGACGACACGACGGACGGCACCGGCAACGTGTGGGACTACACGCTCGCCGAGGTCAAGGCGCTGCGGGCGCGCGAACGTCTCCCGGACCTGCGCAGCACCGCCTGGGACGGTCGGTTCGAGATCCCGACCTTCGTCGAGATGCTGGAGTTGGCGGCGCGCCTCGGGCGGGGCGTCTACCCCGAGACGAAGTGGCCCGACGAGCACGCGGCGCGCGGTCTCGCCCTTGAGCCCCTGGTCGACGCCGCGCTGGCGGACTTCACCGGTCCCGTCTTCCTGCAGTCGTTCTCGGCGGACTCCCTGCGCGCGCTGGGCGACTGGCCGAAGGTCAAGCTGCTGCGTGGGGACGAGCCGATCGACCTCGACGAGATCGCGACGTACGCGGACGCGATCGGGCCGCCCAAGCAGCGGGTGGACGCCAGGTTGGTGCGCGACGCCCACGCCGCCGGGCTCGAGGTCCATCCCTTCACGTTCCGCCGTGAGCCGCAGTTCCTGCTGGAGGGCTGCGCGGACTGGCGGGCGGAGTACGCATGGGCGGCGTCGGTCGGTGTGGACGGCGTCTTCTCGGACAACCCGGATCTCGCCGTCGCCTGCCTCTAAAGTGGAGGAGGTGCCTCCGCCTCCCCGTCCGCATCCGATGCGCTCCCTGGCCGTGCTCTCCCTCAGCGGCCTGGCCTATTCGCTTGCCCAGACCATGCTCATCCCGGCCCTGGGCGACCTCAAGGAGCGCCTGCACACGGACGCCAGCGGGGTCGCGTGGACGCTGACCGGCTTCCTTCTGTCGGCGGCGATCGCCACGCCGGTGTTCGGCCGGCTCGGCGACATGTTCGGCAAGCGGCGCATGCTGGTCATCTCGCTGGCCTTCTTCGGCGGCGGATCCGTGGTCTCGGCGCTGGGCAACACCCTCGGCGTGGTCGTGATGGGTCGCGTCCTGCAGGGCCTCGGCGGCGGCCTGTTCCCGCTGTGCTTCGGGATCATCCGGGACGAGTTCCCGCGTGACCGGGTCGCCTCCAGCATCGGGCTGATCTCGTCCATCCTCGGCATCGGCGGCGGCGCCGGCCTGATCCTCGGCGGCGTGATCGCCGACCAGGCGTCCTACCACGTGCTGTTCTGGATCGGCGCGGGCATGGCGGCCATCGCCGCCGTGGCCACCCAGATGTTCATCCACGAATCGCCGGTCCGCACGCCAGGCCGCGTCGACATCCGCGGCGCTGTCGTGCTCGCCGTCGGGCTCGTCGGGCCGTTGCTGGCGATCTCTCAGGCACAGACGTGGGGGTGGGGAGACGTGCGGACGCTCGGCCTGATCGCGTTCGGCGTCGTCGTGCTGGTCGGCTGGTACAAGCTCGAGGAGCGCACCAAGAGCCCGCTGGCCAACGTGCACACGCTCGCGCAGCCGTCCGTGGCCATGACCAATCTGGCGACCATGTTCGTCGGCTTCGGCATGTTCGGGTCCTTCCTGCTCATCCCGCAGCTGGCCGAGTCGCCGGTGTCGTCCGGGTTCGGCTTCGGGTTGGGGGCGACCGGCGCCGGGCTGCTGATGTTGCCGGGGTCGCTGGCGATGCTCTTCACCGGTCCCGCCTCCGGGTCACTGGGCCACCGCCTCGGCTCACGGATCCCGCTGGCCATCGGCGGCGGCATCACCGCGTGCGGTCTGCTGGTCCTGTCGCTGCTGCACGGGTCACAGGCGGAGATCATCCTCGGCTCGCTGCTGCTGTCGATCGGCGTCGGCTTCGCCTTCGCGGCCATGCCGAACCTGATCGTCGAGGCGGTGCCGCACGCGCAGACGGGTGAGGCGACCGGCTTCAACACGCTGCTGCGCAACGTCGGCGCGTCGCTGGGCTCACAGGTCTCGGCCGCGATCCTGGCCGGCACCGCCGTGGCGTCCGGTCCCACTGACGCCGGCTACACGACCGCCTTCATGGTCTGCGCGCTGATCGCCATCGCCGCCGCGGTCATCGCCCTCCGCATCCCGCGCGGCGTCGTGCACGAGCCCGTTCCGGCCTAGTCGCGGAGCGTCCGAATGGCGAGCAGGCCGCCGAAGCCGACGATCGCCCCGCCGGCGCCGAGGTCGATCACCTGCAACAGCCGCGGGCCGACTCTGGCCCGCGCGGCCGCGCACACGCAGGCGAGCAGGCTGCACCAGGCGAGGCTCCCGAGCCCGACGCCGACGACGAGCAGGACGCTGTGCTCGGCGACCTCGGCCGTCGACGCCGCCGCGAACACCGCCGCCCAGCTCGCGATCGTCAGCGGGTTGCTCGCCGTGGCGGCCAGCGAGGTGAAGAAGGCCCGCTTCGGTGACGCGACCTCCTCCGCCGCCTCCAGTCCGGCCCGTACGCGGAACGCGCTCATCACCGTCTTCGTCCCGAGATAGACCAGCACCACCGCGCCCAGGATCCCGAGCACCGTCCGCAGCCCGTCCACGGTCAGCAGCGGCGCCGCCCCGGCCGCACCGAGCGCCGCGTACGTCCCGTCGATGACCGCGATCCCAGCGCCGATCGCCAGCCCGGTGGCCAGCCGCCCGCGCAGCGTGCTCCGGATCAGGAACAGCGACAACGGACCGAGCTGCGCCGCCACGAAGAACCCGAGTCCGAGGCCGGCCACCAGCGATCCCATGCCTCGGATCCTGCCAGACGGCCGAGGACCGCCCGTCCGGACGGCCCTGATAGGCGGGGGATGCAGGATTCGAACCTGCGACCTTCGGTTTTGGAGACCGCTGCTCTACCGGACTGAGCCAATCCCCCAGGACGGCCGCGACATTCTAGACAGGCCTATCCTCGGGCTTCGCGCGGGCGAGGTGTCACTGGTTGCACATCAGCCTTCCAAGCTGAGAGAACGGGTTCGAGTCCCGTCGCCCGCTTCCTCAATAAGAAGCATCTTTGTGGTCGAACGCCGGCGCGCGGTACGCCTGCGGTGGCAGTTCGCACATACCACCTCGCACGGTGGTCAAACTTCGAGCACGATCGGATCGGCCTCGCCGCAGTCGACGCACGGGTGCGCATACAGGAACAAGAAACTTCTTCGTCCGGTCGAGGTGCATCCTCCGATTGCTCTCCTCCGCCCGCCGTATGTACAGGTCCTTGTTCGCCAGATCATGCTTACGCATGTACTCCTTCTGGCAGGGCCGGCAGAACGGAGCGCGCTTGCCCTTGCTCTTGTTGCGCCAGGCGAAGGCCTCGAGTAGCCGGTAGGTTCGGCAGTGGTTGCACCGTTTGAAGTCGTCCAGATCCACGAACACATGTTCTCATAGGGTTTCGGACGCAATCAGGGGCGCAGGCGGGCCGGCGCCTTGCCCTCCCAGGCGTCGGCAAGGAGGACGGTGAGAACGTCGTCGGAGGCGAGCGGCAACTCCACGCGGACGGCGGACAGCCGCTTGCCCCACCACACCTCTGAGCAGAGATCCGGGTGGGCCTCGACCGCGGTGCGGATGCCGCCTTCGTCGAGCATGACGTTGACGTGCTCGGCGTCCCAGAGCGTCGCGAAGATCTTCCCGCCGACGCGGAACGACGGCCGGCCGTGATGGTCCTGCTCCGTCGCCTCCGGCAGCGCGAGGGCGAGGCGGCGGACGGTGCTCGCGTCGGCCATGGGCGCGAAAGCTAGCGATAGAGTGGCCCCGTCACGGGGAGTGGCGCAGTCTGGTAGCGCACCCGGCTGGGGGCCGGGCGGTCGCAG